>CAIUMD010000015.1 GCA_903900155.1 uncultured Caulobacterales bacterium
CCGCCACCGGCACGCCCGCTTCCTGCTCGCGCAGGATCCCAATAATCTGCTCTTCCGTGAACCGTGACCGCTTCATTCGTCCGTCCTTTTGGTGCGCGGACTCTAATTATTCCTGGAGGAGTTTCAGGGGGTCACGTCACGGCTCAGCGGTTGAACGAAAAGGCGGGGGCTGTACTGGACGACATGGGCATCCAAGTCTTCCACGCTCCCGCGTTGCACGGCGAGATCAGAAGACGCCCCCTCCGCCTAGTTCATTCGGCTTCGTAGGTCGTGATGCGCGCCGGCTTCCTGAGGTAATTTACGACGGGGCGCCGGCCTCACGCGGTCTCAACAGCGATCGCACGAGACGAGGACTTCGACGAAATCGTTTTCGAAAGTGCAAACGTATAGTCATGCTCAACACCAGCTTTTGTGCCGGGACGGAAAGCATTAGTTTGACGTTTGCGCAATGACGTCGTCTGAACATCACCTAGAAGGCTTACCGTGTACTTCTTGAAGCCGACCTCCAAAGACTTCGTAAGGTTCTCGGTGATCACGTCGCGCTCCAGCGCGCCTCCGATACGTATTACGATCGTCGCGTTTTCGGCCGCAAGCGGAGCAATGCCTGCCCAAACCTCGGCGAGGAAACGCCAGTAGAGATCCTGACCCGTGTGCCGATCATCTGCGTAAAGCTTCGCCTGCGGGGCGCTACCGCCGCCCAGGAACCACAATCGTAGCCACTGATCTTCGCCGTAGTCCGTCACGTCCAGATACGGCGGTGAAGTGACAATCAGCTTCACCGAACGACGAAGACCTTTGTGAACGTCAGCTCCGTCTCTCGCGTCCGCAAGGACGACTTTGCCGGTTAAGTCGGGCTTGCCAATTTTAAGGCGAAACTTAGCGAGCTCCCGCAACACTTCGAAAGCGTTTCGCTCGGGCGGCTCTAGTCCACGCTCGGTCCACCAGCGAATGGAATACTCCGGCTTAGTCGAAATCGTTCGCGGCATTCTGTTCGACAGGCACAGCTTTGAGCGATGGCTCTCCCCGTGCAAGGCGCCTAGCATCATAGCGGCAATGAAGCGATCGATGCGGTTGGCGCGCCAATCGAGCGCTTCGCGCAAATAGAGAATCTGACCGAGCGTCTTCTCATGAAAACAATGGTCGAAGAACGGCGTGGGCGATGGCGGGCGATTTTCGGGAATCTGCCCTTCGAGTTCGGTGATGCGGCGCAGTACCTGGAGCAACGATGGAGCATCGGCCTTTGCGCCGGAAATGCACGCGGCCACCGGATTGATGTCGGTGCCAGCGGCTTTGCGGCCCATCAGCAGGCTTTGAAACACGGTGGTGCCGCGGCCGGAAAATGGATCGTAGACGACATCGCCCACCGATGAATAGGCAAGGATGTTACGCTCCGCGAATTCCTCGGGGAACATCGCGAAGTAGGGGCAGATCGAATGAAGAGGATGACGTTGCGCCATTAAGCAGTCGCGAGAATCATGGGCCTGAAAGTCTGCACCCAGGCATGTAGATTGCCGACATCAGCGTGACCGGCAACCCGCCCTGCCGCGCCCGCGTCCTCCATCAACGCCGGAATGGATTCGGTTATCCTGAGACGATCGAGGATAACGCCATGGCGCCCATGAAGGCGGCGTAGGGCGTTGAAGGTCGCAGTTTCAAACGGCGCATCGCTGCCGGGTTCGGTGACCTCATGATGTCCGAGGAACGGAACCGCTAGAGACGGCATAGCGACCCGATAGGGAGCGCGTTCGAACCAGTCCAGGAAAGCGTCCAGATGGTTCAAGACGGACTTGGAGTCCCAGTCCGCACCCGTAGCCGCCTGGCAGACAACAAACATGGTGCCGATCCGCCGGTCGCCAAATTCACGCCAGCCGAGGACGTCTACTTGGTCGTCCTTGGCTTTTTCCGGAAGGCCGGCCGGCGCGGGCACGTGCGCGGCCGCATAGCCAATCTCCTTGGCCAGGGCGTCGAGAGCGGCGGCGAAATTGGACTTGTCAGGCCGTGGAAAGCCGAACCAATGCGTACGTCCATGGCGCAGTAACCCCGCGACGCCGAAGCTGGCGCACAGGTGAAACAGGCGCCGGCCTGCGTCGATCGCCGCATTTACGGTGCCGTTCTTGTTGAAGAGGCCAAAGGTGTAGCCGCTCATCAAGAGCATGAAGACGTATGCCGACCGCGCAGGTGTGCTGACGTCGGATTTGGTGCTGATCTGGAAGGGAGCCGCCCGAACTTCAAACGGGTAGCCCTCTCCCAGCGCCTTAGCCCGGAAGGCGATTTCCTCCGCGACGCGCCCAGAGAGATCTTCCCGCTCGGTTTCGATAATCTCTTCTTCCGCCAAGCCATCACCCAAAACGCGACGCTGGCGATCTCCGTCAGAATTCAACCGGTACAGGCTATCGAGATCGCCCACGCCCGCTGGCCGCTCCCGAAGCAAAGCTAGTAGCTCGATCCAATCGGCAAGCAACGAGCGACTGGCATGTAAATCTGGACTATTGATCACAGATCGTCGTCCGGCTGCATCTTAGACCGCATTTCATCGCGTAGAATCCGCACCGATGTCGCGAGTTTCTGGACCGTTTCAAGCAAGAGACCTTGGGTCCCGGCATCGAAATGGGACATGAGACCCAAGGTCCGCTCGGCGGAAAGTGCAGTGTCCTTCAAAGCCTCTTCAAATCTGAATGACGGCGGCTCGACCTCCTCAAAGGCCAAGCGGAGCGTCTTGGTCTTTTCCAAGACCGCGATGGCGCGCGGCTCCGTCAGCACTTTTACAAACTGGTTTAGGTCGGGATTCTGACTCCGAATTACATGTTCCCGACCCTGCCTGGATTGGCCATACAGCCACCCCATCACGGTTTGAAGTTCACCGATTTGCGCTTTCGGAACTGGGTCCTTCGGCAGGATTGCGCTCACCTCGTCAGTGAGACCGACGTACTTCCGGACGCTAGGACGGGTAAGCGCAGTATAAAGGTGCGAGAAGTTGAACTTCGCCGCCGTGATATCTGACTTGTCGAAGCCTTCCGCGACGGCTTGATCCAGCACGATAAGGCCATTCACGAGGCGCAGGACCGTATTGTGGTTGTCGCCAACCGCCTTGGACACATCCGCGATCGACGCGCCTTCATCCAGCCAATCCTTCGCATATCGCGCCTTGGCGAAAGCGTCCCATTTCGCGGGGCCATTGATGTGCTTGAAGGCGATGAAGGAGCGGGCTTCCTGGCGGTTGCTGACCCAGCGGACGCGCACCTTTTCCGGCAGCGGCTTTGGATCGCTCACCGCAGGCAGTCTATACTCTGCCTTCTGGCGGGCAGCCGTGTTGCCGATCATTCTAAGGGCCGCCAGGCGCCGGTTACCCTCGAGCACGGTGTTGCTGCCCCGCTCAACAATGAGCGGTTCATAGTCAATCCAGCCGGCAGATAGTACCGAGCTGACAATCTCGTCGATATCCGCCGATGCTATCAGATGACTAATCGCTTCGCCTTCATCGGCGAACGTGTCACTCCCGGCGCGCGGGTTCTGAAGGTCGAACTGGAGCAGCGCGGGATCGACGTAATCCTCGTCTTTGAATTCGGTCACGCCGACTCCCCTTAAAAGCGTGGCTGATAGCGCACACTTTCAGACGCCCACAACCGCAATTGTGCCAGAGCAGTTCAACGCTAGCGAAGCATCTCGGCTCCGTCGAGGAAGAACGCTGCAATTTCCCAGGTGTATGGCCGATCCGCACCGCGGATCACGCATCGCGCTTCTAAAGCATCATCCAAATTTTGGCATCGGGTGCCAATCTGCCGGCGCGCCACGCCTATTGGCAACTGACGTAGCCCGTTACACGCGGGCAAGAAGTGAGCAAGACGCATCGCGCTGCCTCGCCCACTTCCCGTCTAAATACCCGGGGGCAAAAAGCCTTCGGACGACTTAAGCTACCCAATACCAAACCCTGCGCAAGGAGCAGACGACGCGGCCATCACGCGCCCGCTCACCGCTCCAAATCGTACCCGCGTTGCCGCTCCAAGATCTCAGCCCCGGCCCGCGACACCCTCACCAGGTCACCGGGCCGAACCTCTGCCCTATCCAGCGCGATCGCCGCCTTGTCGGACTGGAACGTCACGATCTTGCCCGAGCCGCGCTCTTCCAGGGTTATTTTCCACTCCCCGTCGGATCGGCTCTGCGCCAGCCCCTTGAACCAGCCCACCACCTCACGAGCCGTTTCCCTCATGCGCCCAGCGGCACGCTGTAGGGCCTGGAACAGCTCCTTGATCTGACTAGAGCTTAGCCCATCGAACACACGTTCGAAGACGTCCAGGCGTTCATGCGCGTCATCCAGCTCCTTGGTTAGGCGCCCGACCTCCCGCGCTTGATCGCGCTCGCGGCGGGCCAAGTGCATCGTCTCGACGCCCTTTTGAACTGCCGGTTTCAGTTGCTCAACGACAGCGCCAGCCACTCGGCCCGCAAAGGCCTCATCATTCTCCCAGATCGTCGTCAGGATGCCCCTTTCCAGCGCCTGGCGCTCTTTGGGGTAGGTGACGTCGCGACCTAGGTCCGCAGCCCGCGAGATCGTCGAGTAGTACTCCTTGACGGTCTGGTGCCTGGCGACGCTGCCCTCTATGCCGCGCTCCAGGCCATGTTCGCGGCCGACCCGTTGCCAGAAGTCGGTCTGCATTTCCGAGAGGGTCTTCTTTCCCCCCAGCCACTTCTTGGCGTTCAACTTGTCGCCATCCCGGGGCACGACGTAGGCGACCAGGTGCGGCGTCTTCTCGTCGCGGTGAACATGGGCGCTTATGACGTTCTCCGCGCCGTGCCGGTCGCATAGCCAGTGCAGCGATCCTCGGAAATATGCGGCGTCGTCGCCTCGCCATTCCGGGCTGTGGCCGACGAAGTACTCGATGCACAGCACAGCGTCGGAGCGGTACTTGGCCGGAAGCGCCGCCCGGATTGCCGCCAGCGCGCCGGCTCCGGTCTCGGCACCCCAATGCTCGTTCGCCAGCTTGAGCGCCGGGTCGGCGTTGTGAGTCTCACGCTCCCTGAACGTGTGGGCCAGCGAGCCGCCGATTTCACCGAAGCTCTTGAGCTTGGCCGTGCGGAGGATTGCGTAGGCCATGGGGTCACCACCAGCCTGAGCGCAGCAAAGGTGTACTCACTACACCTTTGCTGTCGCAAAGGTCGCTCGCCGGGGCATAGCCCCTGGTCCCCGGCCGCTTCGCGGCTAGGGGCTCCTCGCCCCTAACCCTCGGCAGGAGGATACCCTCCTGCACCACCCCACCACTTTTTGTCGTCCGATTCCGCATGAGCAGCCCAGCCAGTTTCGCCATTTGTATTTATCACAGATGGGCTTGAGGCCGTCATCTGCGAATGTTACAGATGACGTATGGCAATGCTCTCAGATCTCGTCCGCGTTACCGCTGAGACGACTGGCGATCCAGAATCGACCGTCACCGTGATAGCTCGCGCGCTGCGTGAAGCTGGTTTCATCGCTACGGGCGGCCGAGGACGTAGTGGTGCCAAGATGTCTGCCAGCGATGCGGCGAGCCTTTTGCTCGGCGTTTGCACCCCGGGCGAAAGCACCAAAGCCGCCGAAACCGTCCGCATCGCCAGTCCTCTGAGGCTTGAGCGAGGTGCCGAGCTGCCGAATGGCGTAGGCATCTTCCTGGAGGACTACGAGAATGAGCTCGGACTGAGGCCGGGCGAGACCCTGCATAATTGCCTAACCTTGCTCCTTGAACGCCTTATCGATCCTCCAGAGGCAGCCGCACCGCGAATTGAACCGTCGAAAACCGCTCCGTCCGGAAGACGCTCATTCGACATGACGCCGTTCAAGTTCAGAGGCGACACGTGGCCAAGCTCCGTCGAGCTTGAGATCGCACGAAACACCTATGGGCTGCGCGCCCATCTAAAACTTCGGGTCCGCGGGGGCGAACTGCTGAAGCTAACTTTCAGCCCAAACGGCGAGCATTGGATCGTAGATCTGGAAAAAGGCGCACTAGCGAGAGAGAGCCGTGGGAAGCACTCTTCGATAACGCTCCTGCCCGAGGTGGCACATGGCGTCGTCTCCTGTTTGCGTGGCGGTCAAGCCGAACTATCGCGCGATAACGGCGGCATCGACGCATGAGGAAGGCCCGAGCCGATCTGCCACCGTCCCTAGCACCCCGGGGCCTCACGATCGCCCAAGCGGCCGCACTTGCCGGCCTCGGAGAAGCCAGTTTCGCTGCCGCACGCGCGCGCGGTGAGTATCCGAACCCAACACTCCCGGGCGGCCGTGTGGATCGCGTGCTGCTGGAACAAGCTATGGACCGTCTCAGCGGGATCCTCACTGAGCGAGAGGTGACCGACCCGCTCGCAGCCTGGGAGAGCCGCCGCAATGCGCGTAGCACTTAGAGGCATCAACACCGTTCGCAAGCGCCTCAGCAGCGGACGCGTCGTGCGGTACTACTATCACCGCGAGACCGGTGTCCGGCTCGAAGGGGAGCCAAACTCTCCGGAGTTCATCGCCTCCTACTCCAGAGCCGAGCAGCTTGTACGAAATCGCCACGCGACAGGCGTGTTCGCGTCTCTGTCTCGCGACTACATGCGGTCACCTGAGTTCCGCACCCAGCTCGCCGATAGCACCAGGCGCGAATACGCGCGAAAGCTCGCCTTCGCTGAAGCCGAGTTCGCGGATCTTCCCATCGCGGCACTGAACAATCCCCGCGTGAAAGCGCCCTTGATGGCCTGGCGCGCCAAGGTCGCCGAAACCTCCGGCGCGCGTGAGGCTGATTACCGGCTCTCGGTCATATCCGCGATGCTGCGCTGGGCCGTCGACAACGGCGTGATCGAGACAAATCACCTCAAGGGCTTCAAGCGGCTCTATCGCTCGAACCGCGCGGAGGTCATCTGGCTTCCCGAGAATATCGAAGCCTTCATGTCCGCCGCGCCCGTGGAAATGCAGCAGGCCCTTATCCTAGCTCTGCATACCGGCCTCCGACAGGGTGACCTCCGAAAGCTGTGTTGGAACAACTACGACGGAACGCACCTGACGCTGAGGATCGGCAAGAACCAGCGCGGAGGCGTCCAAGGCCCCCTGGTTCACATCCCCTGCACACGGGCGCTCAGAAGCATGCTGGACGGCATGGAGCGACGCGCGGCGGTGATCCTGACGACAAAGGAAGGTCGCCCCTTCACGGCTCGATATTTCGGCCATCAGTGGGAGAAGGCGATGGTCGCGGCCGGTATGGAGACATCACCGCTCCACTTCCACGACCTACGCGGCACGGCCGTGACCATGTTGGCGGAAGCCGGCTGCAGCGTCGCGCAGATCGTCGCCATCACCCAGCACTCGCTGGCGACCGCGACTCGAATTTTGGAAGTCTATCTCTCGCCGACCAAGCACCTCGCCAACCAGGCGATTGCGCAGTTCGAGAACGCCAAGGAAACGGAATTTGCAAACCGGCTGCAAACCAGCGCCACCGCGCCGATCTCCAACACCAATCGGAAAGGCTGAAACCCCAATGATTACAAGGGGAGAAGAATGGCGCGCCCGGAACGATTCGAACGTCCGACCCTCAGATTCGTAGTCTGATGCTCTATCCAGCTGAGCTACGGGCGCGCACTGCCTTGCGGCGAGGCGGGGGAGATAGCCCAGGCTTTCCGGGGACGCAAGCCCGGTTTGACGGATAATGTCGAAAAGTTTGGCGCACCAGCGTTCGGCCAGCGGTGAAGCCTTGTGCGGCTTGGGTTTTCGCGCGGCGATTAAGACCGGCGCCAGATGATCTGGCGTGACAGCGCCGCTCTATTGGTGTCCATGGACGCTTCCGAGGGCGACGGGCAGGCCGGCCCTTTCTTAAGTCGCCTGAGGATTCGTATGCGTCGTCTCGCAACCCTGCTCGCCCTTTCCTCGGCCATTTCGCTGAGCCTGGCTCCGATCGCCGCTTGCGCCGAGTCGATCCCGCTGGGCATGCCCGCGCCCAAGCCGGTCACGACCTCGACCACCGCCAAGGGCATGGTCGCCGCCGCCAATCCGCTGGCGGTCGAGGCGGGCCTGCGGGTGCTGCGCGACGGCGGCTCGGCCGTGGACGCCGCTGTGGCCATCCAGGCGGTGCTGGGCCTCGTGGAGCCGCAGAGCTCGGGCCTGGGCGGCGGCGCGTTCCTGGTGTTCTACGACGCCAAGACCGGCAAGGTGACGGCCTATGACGGCCGCGAGAAGGCCCCGGCCGGCGCGACGCCGGACATGTTCTTGGGCCCGGACGGCAAGCCCCTGCCCTTCGTCAAGGCGCTGCTGTCGGGCCGTTCGTCCGGCGTGCCGGGCGCGATCGCGATGCTGTCCCTGGCCCAGAAGGAGCACGGCAAGGCCGCCTGGAACACCCTGTTCAAGGACGCCGAGACACTGGCCGACGACGGCTTCGTGGTCAGCCCGCGCCTGGCCGGCATGATCGTCAGCCGCGCTCCGCAGGCCAGCCAGCCGGACCCGGTGAAGTATTTCACCAAGCCCGACGGGACCCGCTACCAGGCCGGCGACATCCTGAAGAACCCGGCCTATGCGCAGACGGTGCGCAAGATCGCCGCCGAAGGCCCGGCCGCCCTGCTGGACGGCCCACTGGCCCAGGCCATCGTCGATCGCCTGCACGAGGGTGACCTGTCCAGCAGCATCACCCTGGAAGACCTCAAGACCTACCAGCCGCGCTCGGCCCCGGCCCTGTGCCGCCCGTGGAAGGTCTACAGCGTCTGCGCGCCCAATCCACAGTCCTCGGGCCTGGCGGTGATCCAGGCGCTGCAGATGCTGGAGCACACCGACATCGGCAAGCGCGGTCCGACCGATCCGGTCGCCTGGACCCTGCTGGCCCAGGCCGAGCGGGTCATGTACGCCGACCGCGACCGTTATGTCGGCGACCCCGCGTTCGTGACCGTGCCGGTCGACGGCCTGCTGGATCCGAAATATGTCGCGCAGCGCGCCAAGCTGGTGACGCCCACGGCCGGCGAGGCCCCGCCCTTCGGCCACCCCAAGGGTGCGCCCAAGGTCGGGATCGACATGACCAAGGAGCCGGGCGGCACCACCCACCTGGTCGTCGTCGACACCGCCGGCAACGTCGTCTCGATGACCACCACGGTCGAGAGCATCTTCGGCAACGGCCGCATGGTCGGCGGCTTCTTCCTGAACAACCAGCTGACCGACTTCTCGTTCTCGCCCAAGGAGAAGGACGGCGCGCCGGCCGCCAACGCCATCGCGCCGGGCAAGCGTCCGCGTTCGTCGATGGCGCCGCTGATCGTGCTGGACAAGAAGGGCAAGCTGGTCGCGGCCCTGGGCTCGCCGGGCGGCAACGCCATCCTGTCCTATAATCTGAAGGCCATGGTCGGGCTGTTCTACTGGGGCCTGAACATGCAGCAGGCCGTGTCGCTGCCGAACGTGGTGGCGCGCGGTGACAGCTTCTCGGGCGACGCTGATTTGTTCGGGCCGGAGATGCTGGCGGCGCTGAATGCGCGCGGCGTCAACGTCAAGGTCGGCCAGCTGGAGACCTCGGGCCTGCACGGCGTGATCGTGCGTCCGAATGGCGTCCTGGAAGGCGGCGCGGATCCCCGCCGCGAAGGCGTCGCCAAGGGCCTGTAAGCCAGCCTCAGGTTTGTGCCTGGTGCTCTTCCAGGCCCGCCTCGACCTCGGCGCGGGAGAAGACCTCTTCCTGGCCGTCCAGCAGCAGCTGGGCGTCGGAGGCCTCCTGCACGGCGACCATCGCGGCGACACGACGGAGCGCGGTCGGGGCGTCGGGAGCCTCGACGGTGATCTCGTGGATCGGCGCCAGCCCCGGAGACGCGCCCAGCTTCACCGCGATGGTCCAGGTGGTCATCTGACGTCCTCCTAGGTCGCCCCGCTAAGTCGCCGAAGCGTCGGCGGCCTTGTCATCAGGCTCGGGCAGCGGGTCGGGGACACCGGCCAGGGTCAGGTCGAACACCGAACCGCCGGGCCCCGTCTCGACCAGGGCCAGGTCGCCATGATGACCCTGGGCCAGTTCGCGGGCGATGGCCAGGCCAAGGCCCGTGCCGCCGCGCCGCACCGAGCCGACGAAGGGCTGGAACAGGTTGGCGCGGGCCCGCTCGGGCACGCCGGGGCCGTCGTCCGACAGGCGCAGGATGCTCGCGCCCTCGGCGCGGCGCAGCTCGACGAAGACCTTGCCCTTGCCGCCCCGGTCCGGCGCGCCCTCGATGGCCTCGCGGGCGTTGCGGAAAAGGTTGGTCAGGATGCGGTGCAGCTGGTCGGGGTCGGCCAGCACCTGTTCGCGCGGGCCGATCACGGTCTCCAGGCCCACGCCCTGGGCGGTGAGACCGGCGTCCTCGGCCGCCATCTCAAGGGCCGGGCGCAGCGGGATGATCCGGGTGACCGGTTCCGGCTCCTTGGACTTGCCATAGGCCATGACGTCGGAAGCCAGGGTGATGGCGCGATCCAGGGCTCTCTCAAGGCGAGGAAGCGCCTGCGCGACCTTCGGGTCTCCCAGGGCGGCCAGGCGGTCGGAAGCCATCTGGGCGCTGGTCAGCATGTTGCGCAGGTCGTGATTGATCTTGGCCACCGCCTCGCCCAGGGCCGCCAGGCGGGCCTTGGAGGCCAGGGCGGCCAGCAGGTCGGCCTGCATGCGGTCGAGTTCCGCCTCGGCGCGGCCGATCTCGTCGCGACGCTTGGAAACGGCGATACGGGCGGCCGGATCGTCGGGATCGCCGCGGAAGGCTTCCATGGCGCGGGTGATGCGCTGCATGGGGCGGACCAGGAAGATGTTCAGGAAGGCGTAGACGAACAAGCCCGCCAGGGCGGCGATGAAGATCGTCACCCCGGCCAGGCGCCAGAAATACTCGACCAGCGCGGCCTTCAGCGGCGCGTCGGGCACCACCACCTCGACGAACTCGGCCTTGCGGAAGCGCGGCTCGGCCATCACCCGGACCATGCTGCCCTTGGGGCTGGTCAGGGTGAAGAACGGCGCAGCCAGCCACGAGCCGGGGTTCTGGCGACGCAGGTCCACGAGGTAGGGCGTCTTGAACGGCTCCTTGGGCGGCAGGACGAGACGCCGCGCGCCTTCGGCTTGGACGGCGACAGTGACGGCTCCGGCCTGGTCGAACATCTGGTTGGCGACCGCGTCGCTGACCCGCAGCTCGGGATCGGACTCGGCGATGGTCGAGGCCAGTTCGCCGGCCCGCACGCGATCCAGCAGCCACTGCTCCTCATAGGCCGCCAGGGTCGGCGGCACGATCAAGAGGCCGCCCAAGGCCACCACGATGGCGGTGAACAGCAGCAGGCGCGCCGACAGGCCGCCGGGCCACGGAAAACGCTTCCGGGGCGGGGCGGTCTCAGTTTCCGAAGGCGAAACCGTTTCGACCATCCGGGGCGGCTACTTCTCGTCCAAAGGTTCTGGCAGCGGCGCGGCTCCGCGCCCCTTGCGCCAATGGCGCCACAACGGCGGAAGAAAGGCCAGAACACCCATGCCGATGATTGGAAGATAGATCCGTGGCGACAAGAGGGTTTCGATCGTCACAGCCCCCCCGCGCGCGAAGAGATGGCCAAGTCCCGCGCCAATGCCGGCATAGACAAACGAGCTTGGGATCATGCCCAGGATAGAGGCCAGGACGAAGGTGCGGACCGGAATGTTGGCCACGCCCGCCGCGACATTGACCGCCAGCAGCGGAAACGCCGGAATCAGCCGCAGGGTCAGCAGATAGTTGAAGGCGTCGCGGCGCAGCCCCTCGGCCATGCGCGCCAGGAAGGCGTCGGGCTTGCCCCGCAGCATGTCGCCAAAGGCGGTGCGGAAGACCAGATAGGTGACCGTCGAACCACCGGTGGCGCCGCTGACCGCCAGGGCCCCGCCCAGCGGGCCGAACAGGAAGCCGCTGGTCAGCGACAGGATCAGCGCCCCGGGCAGCGAAACGGCCACCGAGCAGACATAGATCGCCAGATAGATCGCCGCGCACAGCACCGGCCGCTCGCTGGCGAAGGTCTGCAGTTCGGTCCCGCGCAGACGCAGCTCCTCCAGCGAAAGGTGTCCGGCCAGGCCGCTGACAAAGGCGGCCACGGACAGGATCACGATGGCCGCGAGCGGCCCGAAACGGCGCAGTAAAGTCAGCGCCCGTTCCCCCGTCATGCGGCGCCGACCGCGTCCTCGACCGCCGTGAAGCCGTCGGCGCGCAGGCGGGCGGCCAGGTCGCGCTTGATGCGGGTGACGAGACCCGGCCCGCCATAGACCAGGGCCGAATAGAGCTGTACGGCCCGCGCCCCGGCCCGGATCTTGGCATAGGCGTCCGCGCCGCTGGCGATGCCGCCCGCGCCGATCAGGGCCACGCGACCAGCCGCAGCGGCATGGAAGCGCTTGACCACCTGCGTCGAGGCCGCCAACAGCGGCGCGCCCGACAGGCCGCCGCTCTCGCCCGCGAAGGTCGACTTCAGGGTGTCGGGGCGGGCGATGGTGGTGTTGCTGACGATGATGGCGTCCAGGGCCGCGCCGACCACGGTCTCGACAATGGCCTCGACCTCGCCGTCCTCGAGATCGGGCGCGACCTTCAGGAAGATCGGATAGTCGGCGCCGGAGGCGACCTTCAGCGCCTCGCGGGTCTCCGACAGGCGGCCCAGCAGCTCCTCAAGCGCCGCCTTGGTCTGCAGGGCGCGCAGGCCCGGCGTGTTGGGCGAGGAGATATTGGCGGTGAAGTAGTCCGACAGGCCCCACAGGCGGGTCAGGCCGGTGACGTAGTCCTGGATGCGATCAGCGGCGTCCTTGTTGGCCCCGATGTTCGCGCCGACCACACCGCCCTTGCTCTTGCGCGCCTTGAGGCGCTGGACGAAGGGCTCGAGGCCGCCATTGTTGAAGCCCATGCGGTTGATCACCGCCTGGTCCTCGGTCAGGCGAAACAGGCGCGGGCGCGGATTGCCCGCCTGGGCCAGCGGCGTGACGGTGCCCGCCTCCACGAAGCCGAAGCCGGCGGCCAGCATGGCGTCCGGGACCTCGGCGTTCTTGTCGAAGCCGGCGGCCAGGCCCACGCAGTTGGGCAGGTCCAGGCCCGCCAGGGTGACGGACAGGATCGGATCGTCAGGCCCGCCCTCGCGCGGCCCCAGGCCCCACTTCAGGCCCCGGATGGCCCAGCCATGCGCGTCCTCGGGATCAAAGACGTGCAGCGCGCGGGCGACGATGTCGTGAAAGCTCATGCGAGATGATCGCCCAATTGCGGCACGCCGTCGGCGTCGAGTTGCAGGTCAGCCTCGGTCACCACTTCGCTGATCAGCAGCGGGCGGAAGAGGTGCGGAAACAGGGCCCCGCCGCGCGAGGCTTCCCACTTCAGCGCGTCACCCAGCGCCTCGGCCTCGACGCCCAGCAGCACCAGATCGGGCTGGCCCTTGAAATAGAGCGCGGCGGTCGTCTGGGCCTGGTCGGCGCCGGACAGATGGATAAAGCCGTCCTGGTGGTCGACGGCCGAGCCCTCGAACCGGCCGACGGCCTTGGCGGCGTCCCACTCGGCGCGGGACAGGATCTTGTAGATCAGGGTCATTCGCCGCCGGCCCCGCCGTTCTCGCTCGCGAAGAGCACGTGTTCCAGGACCGGCGGACCACCGCCGCCCCAGTTGAAAACCACGACCGTCGAGGTCGGGAAGCGGCTGCGCAGCTTGTTGGTCTGGATCGGCGAGGCCCCGCCTGTCAGGGCCAGGCGCAGGGCCAGCTCGTGCATGCCGGGATTGTGGCCGACGACCATCACCGTGCCGACCGCGTCGCCGTGATCCTCCAGCGCCTGGACGATCTCTTCGGGGTCGGCGTGATAGAGGTCGCGCAGGTGTTCGACCTTCGCCGACGGGAAACTCGCGGCGACCTGCTGGGCGGTCTCGCGCGTGCGGCGGGCCGACGAGACCAACAGCAGCTGCGGCGCATAGGCCAGCCCGGCCAGCACGTGGCCCATGCGCGCGGCGTCCTCGCGCCCGCTGGGCGCCAGGGCGCGCTCGAAGTCGCCGCCGCTCTGGGCGTGCCGCTCGGCCTTGCCGTGGCGCATCAGGATCAGTCGCTCCATGGGTCCTCCATAGCCGTCCGTCGCCTCGGCAGGAAGCGCGCGGTTGACACCTTCTTCGTCTAGCGGTCCAAGGCGACATGACTGCGCTGGATCTGGTCACGCCCGCCGCCCCGCCCAATGGGGGAGGAACCTGGCGGTTTCCCGCCGACGAACCGCTGCGGCTCGATTCGGGCGCGGTGCTGGAAGGCCTGGAGATCGGCTACCAGACCTACGGCCAGCTCAATGCCGACAAGTCCAACGCCGTCCTGATCTGCCACGCCCTGACCGGCGACCAGCACGTGGCCTCGCCCCATCCGGTGACCGGCAAGCCCGGCTGGTGGACCCGGCTGATCGGTCCCGGCAAGCCGCTGGATCCGGCGCGCCATTTCGTCATCTGCTCCAACGTGATCGGCGGCTGCATGGGCTCGACGGGCCCGGCCTCGACCAACCCCGCCACCGGCAAGCCCTACGGCCTGACCTTCCCGGTCATCACCATCGGCGACATGGTCCGCGCCCAGGCCATGCTGGTGAAGGCCTTAGGGGTCGAGACCTTGTTCTCCGTCATCGGCGGCTCGATGGGCGGCATGCAGGCCCAGCAGTGGGCGGTGGACTATCCCGAGCGGGTGTTCAGCGTCCTGGTGCTGGCTTCCGCTTCCAGGCACTCGGCCCAGAACATCGCCTTCCACGAGGTGGGCCGCCAGGCGATCATGGCCGATCCCGACTGGCGCGGCGGGGCGTATGCCGACCAGGGCGTACGGCCGGAGAAGGGTCTGGCCGTCGCCCGGATGGCCGCCCACATCACCTATCTCTCCGAACCCGCCCTGCAGCGGAAGTTCGGCCGCGAACTGAAGCGCGACGGCCTGTCCTGGGGCTTCGACGCCGACTTCCAGGTCGAGAGCTATCTGCGCCACCAGGGAGCCAGCTTCGTCGACCGGTTCGACGCCAACAGCTACCTCTACATCACCCGGGCCACCGACTATTTCGACATCGCCGCCGGCCATGGCGGCGTGCTGGCCAAGGCGTTCACCGCCGCCCGCGACGTGCGATTCTGCGTGCTCAGCTTCACCAGCGACTGGCTGTACCCCACCGCCGAAAGCCGCCACCTGGTGCGCGCCCTGACCGCTGCGGGGGCGCGCGCCGCCTTCGCGGAGATTGAAAGCGACAAGGGCCACGACGCCTTCCTGCTGGACGAACCGGTGATGGACGCGGCCCTGGCCGGTTTCCTAAGCTCGGCCGAACGCGACCGGGGGCTGACTTGACCACTATCCGAGAGGACTTCCGCGAAATCCTGCGCCTGGTGCGACCCGGCTCGCGCGTGCTGGACGTCGGCTGCGGCGAGGGCGCGCTGCTGGACCTGTTGACTCAGGAGAAGCAGGTCGACGGCCGGGGGCTGGAGATCAGCGCCAGCGGCGTGGCGGCCTGCATGGCGCGCGGCCTGTCGGTGGTGCAGGGCGACGCCGACCAGGACCTGGACCACTTCCCCGACCGCTCGTTCGACTACGCCGTGCTGTCCCAGACCCTGCAGGCCACCCGCAATCCGCGCCACGTGCTGGACGAGCTGCTGCGCATCGCCGACCGGGCCATCGTCTCGTTCCCGAACTTCGGCCACTGGCGGGTGCGCTGGTCGCTCTTGAGCCGCGGCCGCATGCCCGAGACCAAGGCCCTGCCGATGCCGTGGTGGTCGACGCCCAATATCCACCTGTGCACCCTGGCCGACTTCATGGCCCTGACCGAGGACCTCAACCTGCGGATCGACGCCAGCGCCGCCTTTGCCGGCCAGGGCGCGGCCCGGCCGATGAACCCGGTCAGCGCCGTCGAGAACTGGCGGACCGAAACCTGCCTCTTCATGCTCAGCCGCAACGGCGCAGCCCCAACCCAAAAACTTGCGAGTGGGGAACCTCCGCCCGCTTCGGGCGATCTCTTCGACGGATGAAGACGCTTCGTCTCATGACCTACAATGTCCACCGTTGCGTGGGCACGGACCGCAAGCTCGACGTCGAGCGTGTGGCGGAGGTGATCGCGGCTGAAAAGCCCGACGTCGTCGCCCTGCAGGAGCTGGACGTCCTGCGCGCCCGCACCAAGGGCGTCGACCAGGCCCACCGTTTGGCCGAACTGCTGAAGATGAGCTTCCACTTCCATCCGGCCATGACCGTGGAAGAGGAGCTCTACGGCGACGCCATCCTGACCGCCCTGCCCGAGCGCCGGATCAAGGCCAAGGGCCTGCCGCTCTATCGCCGGGTGCCGGGTTTGGAGCCGCGCGGCGCCCTGTGGGTCGAGGTCGAGGTCGGCGGGACCAAGGTCCAGATCATCAACACCCACCTGGGCCTGGTCCCCCAGGAGCAGAAGCGCCAGGCGGCCGCCCTGCTGGGTCCCGACTGGATGGGCGATGACAAGTGGCTGGCCCCCGGCGTGGTGCTGGGCGACTTCAACGCCACGCCCTATTCGGCCACCTACCGGATGCTGCGGACGGCCCTGCGCGACGCCCAGGCGCCGACGCCGACCTGGCCGCGCCCGGCCACGGCGACCTTCCCGTCCAGCTTTCCGTTCATGCGCATCGACCACGTGTTCCTCACCAAGGGCCTGGAGACGCGCGGCGTCAGCTCGCCGTTCAGCCCGATGGCCCGCGTGGCCTCCGACCACCTGCCGCTGGTGGTCGAGCTGGAGATCACGGCTGAAGATGGCCCGGAGGCAGCGGCGGCGGCTCGGTAAGCCGGGCGATGTCGCGTTTCAGCCGCTTGCGCCGGCCCCAGGGCCGCCAGGCGTCGTCGGGCGCGATGGCGTCGCCCAGGCTCCAGTCGGCGATGAACTTCTGGACCCCGGTCAGCTTCCGCGTCGGCACGGGCTGCAGTCGGCGCGGCGGGCCGCCCTTCACGTCCAGCGCATTGATCGCCGCGCCCAGGCCGCCTTCCCGCTCCATCGTCTCCAGCACGGTCTCGGTGTCGCGGTCGATGAAGTGGCCGACCAGCCGGCCCAGGAAGGCCCGGACCGTCTCGCGCTCGATGTCGCTCTTGGCCTCGAAGGCCAGGTCGCATTCGCTGTCGAGGCCGATCGAGCGGTTGTTGAGGTTGGCGCTGCCGATCCGCAGCATCCAGTCGTCCATGATCGCCACCTTGGAGTGGACGATAATCGGGCCGCCCTTGGGCGTATGGGCCGAGAAGGCCGAGAAGCGCTTGTGGACGTCGACCTCGCGCAGGCGGTTGATCGCCGCCGTGCGGGCGCTGTCCATGGTCATCTGGTCGAAATAGCTGGGACTGCGGGCCGGGCCGATCGTCACCACCTCGGGGCCGTCCGGCTCTGCCAGGCGCTCGGCCAGGGCTTCGACGATGATCGGCGAGGTCAGGTACTGGTTCTCCAGGTAGATCAACCGCCGCGCCCGCCGGATCGCCGACAGGTGCAGCAACAGACTTTCGATCACCTCGGGCCGGCCTTGCCAGGCGGCCGAGGTGCGGGCCACGGCGATCGGCAGGCGGCGTAGATCGGGAAGCAGGTTCTCGGGCCAAGGCGTCTCGTCCGGACGTTCGGGACGCTCGACATGGTCGCCGCCGGAGGCCTTCCAGCGGTCCATGAAGAGATCGGCCATCGCCTCGCCCGCCCGGCCGTCGACCAGCATCGAGACCTCATGGCGGGCCGGATAGTGGCGCCCCGTGGGCAGGCGGCGCAGCGGGTTGTTGTCCAGGTGCCGGCCGTCGTCCCAGCGGTCAACGCTGATGTCGCCGCCGCTGATCAGAGCCGTGACGCCGTCGACGATCACCGCCTTCTGGTGATGGCAGGCGCTGGCCGGCAGGGTGGCGTCCAGGCGGTACTTCACCCGCGAGCCGGCGAAGAAGGCCGCGCCGCGGTGGGGCCCGAAAAGCTGCGAAGCCGCAATGGGAAAGGGCATGTCCCAGGTCAGCACCCGCACATCCAGCGCCGGGTTCAGCGCCGCCTGCCGCCGCAGGATCAGGCCGATGCGGTCGGCATGGGTGGGATCGCGGCTCTTACGGACGCGGTCGGGATCCAGGCGCGTCAGCGGGTCGAACACCCAGGCCAGGATCCAGATCGACTTGCGCGCGGACAGGATCAACGGCTTCAGAGCGTCGAACGCCTCGTCGTTGTCTATGAACAGGGCCACGCGATCGGCGGGCTCTACCCGCCAGCAGTTGTATCCCGGTTGGAAGACGGAAGAACCCGGATCCATGTCGCCCCAAACGCCGTGAGCTACGAGAACGCGCAGGCGTCTTTATGGCTCCGCTTGGACGTCGCGTCTTGTGAACTCTCCGTAGGATCAGCCGGCGATGGCGGCCGCGTCGCGTTCGCCGGTGCGGATGCGCAGGGCCTGTTCCAGGTCCATGACGAAGACCTTGCCGTCGCCGATCTTGCCGGTGTTGGCCGTGCGCTGCAGGGCCTCGATGACGGGCTCGAGCACGTCGGTCGGCACGGCGATCTCCAGCTTCACCTTGGGCAGCAGCTTCACCTCGTACTCGGCGCCGCGATAGACCTCGGTCTTGCCCTTCTGCCGGCCATAGCCACGCACCTCGGTGACCGTCAGCCCCGACGCCCCCGCCTCGGTGACCGCTTCGAGCACCGCGTCCAGGCGGCTCGGCTTAATCACGGCGACGATCATCTTCATGGCGCGGCTCCCGGGAGCGAACGGTTGTTACGACTCCAAGCTAGGCGTCCGAACGCTTCGCTCCAAGTAAGATCAGACTTCACTGGAACTCGATGCCTGATGAACAGGCGCCTTTGCCGCAGAAACAGGGCGCCCTTCGGTGTGGCGCGCGGGCGTCGGTCCGGCCGGACTGGGCAGCAGGACGCCGGGCGCGAAAACCCTCGCTCTGGCTCGATGCCCCCTCGGCTTGACCGCAAAGGTCTGCTTGATCGCCTCCATCAGGATCACCCCGGCGAACCGCGGCCACAGGCGCGCGCCCACCTGTTCGAACCCCTCGGCCCAGCCGGACATGGCCCCGAACGGCGGGACATAGAGGGCGCGGGTCCAGCCGGCCGGCTCCAGGCCCGCCTCGCGGATCAGGCTCTCCAGCTGGCTGCGGCTGTAGGGACGGCCATGGCCGAAGGGCGTGGTCTCGGCCCCCGTCCAGACGCCGTCGCGCGACGATGCCGCCACGATCAGCCGCCCCGTGGGGGCCATGACCCGGCCGATCTCGGCCAGCAGGGCGGCCGGATCGTCGGCCTCCTCCAGGGCGTGGACGGCCAGGACGCGGTCGAACATGGCGTTGGGCAGCGGCAGGGCGGTCTCTTCGACTAGGCAAGCCTGGTTGCGGCCGCCGCTGGGCCAGACCTCGACGCCCTGCTGGGCGGGCATGGCGGCGACCACACGGCGCGCCCGAGCGCGGGCGGCGTCCAGGAACGGGGTGGCGTAGCCCACGCCCAGAATGTCGAGATCGCGCGTGTCGCCCCAGGCCTCCTCGACCTTGCGGGTGAGCATGGTCCGCGCCGCGCGCCCCAGGGGGGCGGCGTAGAAAGCGCGCAGGTCCAGCACGTCGCGGCGCATTGAGTCTCCCAGGATCCGAGGCCATCCTTGTATTCGCGCCGGCTTCGGCGCGATAGAGCAAGCGCGCCATGCCCCTGAACGTTCATCAGTTCCCCTGCCTGTCCGACAACTACGGCTTCCTGATCCGCGACGAGGCGACCGGGAAGGTCGCGACGATCGACACGCCGGACGCCGACGCTATCCAGGCCGAGCTCGACAAGCTGGGCTGGACCCTGGACCTGATCCTCAACACCCACTGGCACCCCGACCACGCCGGCGGCAACGAAGCGCTGAAGAAGGCCACCGGCGCGACCATCGCCGGCCCGGCCGAAGTGACTCGCATCGCGCCGCTGGATCGCGTGCTGCGCGGCGGCGATTCGATCCTGCTCGGCGAGACCCGACTCGACGTGATCGACAGCGGCGGCCACACCCTGGGCCACATCGCCTATCACGATGCGAAAGGCGGCGTCGCCTTCGTGGGCGACACGCTGTTCGCCCTGGGCTGCGGCCGGCTGTTCGAGGGCACGGCCGAGCAGATGTGGGACTCGCTCTCGCGCGTCGCCAGCCTGCCCGACGCGACCACCGTCTATTGCGCCCATGAATACACCGCCTCGAACGCACGCTTCGCCCTGTCGGTCGACGACGATCCGGCCCTGAAAGCGCGGGCCGACCAGATCTTCGCCGCCCGCGAACGCGGCGAGCCGACGGTGCCGACCACCATCGCGGCCGAGAAGGCCACCAATCCGTTCCTGCGCGCCCCGCTGCTGCGGCCGAACGCCGCCTCACCGGCGGAGGCCTTCGCCGAAATCCGCGCCGCCAAGGACAGCTTCAAGGGATGAGTAACAGCGTGACCGAGAAGGCCATATCCGGCGACCTGGGCGCCAAGGAAATCATCCGGATGCTGGACCTGGCGCCGCACCCCGAAGGCGGCTGGTACAAGCGGACCTTCGAAGACGAGGCCGGTCCCGACGGCCGCGCCAAGTCGACCTGCATCTATTTTCTGCTGGAGGCCGAGCAGGTGTCGGTCTGGCATCGGGTCGACGCGGTCGAAACCTGGCACTGGTACGCCGGCGCGCCGATCTCGATCAGCCTGTCGCCGCCCAATGCCAAGGGCGTCACGGCCTATGTGCTGGGCCCCGACCTGCGGGCGGGCTGCCGCCCCCAGGTGATCGTGCCCAAGGACTGGTGGCAGACCGCCGTCAGCCTGGGCGCCTGGACCCTGGTCGGCTGCACCGTCGCGCCCGGATTCCGCTTCGAGGGCTTCGAGATGGCCGCCCCCGACTGGAGCCCGTCGAAGGGGTGAGTCCCCCAAAAACGTTCCCCCCAGGCCCGCGTCAACCTGTCGCGGGTCCCCAAACAGGGTCCCCATAGTGGGTAACTTGGTCGCATGGCGTCGATATCTGAGCCATGCAATCCTTTTCTGGTCGCGTTAATACGTTGGCCTAGGGGAACCAAGTAACAGATGTCCGAAGAGTACATGAACGCTCGCGCGGCCACCCGCTACGCGACGGATTACATCCTGCGCTGGGTCGAAATCGCCAATGAGGTGCACGGGTCCGACCTGCTGTACGCCCTCGTCTTCACCACCCTGTGGGCGGGCAATTGCTCGCACATCCGGGGCGGGGTCTATGCCGAGGTCGACGACATTCCGCCCGATCACGAGCGCCGTCCGCTGACCGTGCGCCAGGTCGCCGACTCGCTGGGCCTGCCCTACGAGACCGTGCGTCGCCGCTTCGTCGAGATGCTGGAAAAGGGCATGGCGCAACGCGTCGGCCGCGAGGGTTTCATCGTCCCGTCCTCGGCCCTCGCCCGTCCCGAAGTCGTGCAGGGCCTGAAGCGTTCGCACGTCAGCCTGACCCGCTTCCTCAAGGAACTGAAGACGATCGGCGTCGAGGCGGCTTAAGGCTCCCTCATGCCGGCCGCCGACCGCGCCCTGCGGGGCCTTGCCTGGCTGATGTTCCTGGTCACGGCCATGACGACCAACGTCGTGGGCGTGCTGATCCCGGAAGTCGCCAGGGCCTACGGCCTGAACCTGACAGAGGCCGGCGGCCTGCAGTACGCCACCATGGCCGGCATCGCCCTGGCCGGCCTGTTTCTGGGGGGCATGGCCGACCGGCGCGGGCGCCGGGCGACGGTAATCCTGGGCTTGGCTCTCTTCGCCC
The DNA here is from genome assembly GCA_903900155.1 of uncultured Caulobacterales bacterium. Classification (GTDB taxonomy): domain Bacteria; phylum Pseudomonadota; class Alphaproteobacteria; order Caulobacterales; family Caulobacteraceae; genus Caulobacter. The sequence continues at coordinate 21,588 of CAIUMD010000015.1, forward strand.
TGGCCAGCATCCTGATCGCCTTCAACCGCGCCCTGTCGCCGTTGCTGGTCCTGCTGTTCGCCAGCGGCCTGGCCATCGGCGTGTTCAAGACCGGGGCGATCGCCCTGATCGGCGACCTGGCCCACACGCCGGCTGAGCACACGCGCGAGATGAACATCGTCGAGGGTTTCTTCGCCCTCGGCGCCGTTGCCGGCCCGCCGATCGTGGCGCGACTGCTGGCCGCAGGCCTGCCCTGGACGGCGCTCTACGGCCTGGCCGGCGCCCTGACCCTGGGCCTGCTGCTGCTGGCCCTGGTCGTGCGCTTCCCGCCTGCCCGACCGACGGCCGAGCAGGCCGGCATGATCGCCACCCTGGCCATCGCTCGTGACCGTCGCGCTGTGGGCTATGGCGCCTGCATTTTCCTCTATGTCGGCGTCGAGACGGCCGTCTATGTCTGGATGCCCGCCTTGCTGGCGTCCGAGGGCGCCAAGGCCCTGCTGCCGGGCGCCTGGGCGCTGTCGACCTTCTTCGTGCTGCGCGCCGCGGGGCGCTTTGTCGGCGCCTGGACGCTGGAGCGCTTGGGCTGGGCCCGGACCCTGGCAGCCTGCGGCGTCGCGGTGCTGGCCTGCTTCGCCAGCGCCCTGGCCGGCGGACGTGAGGCGGCGGCGATGCTGCTGCCGCTTTCGGGCCTCTTCATGTCGGTGCTCTATCCGACCCTGAACTCGCGGGCGATCAGCGGCTTTCCGGCCGAGCGCCACGGAGCGGCGGCGGGCTTCATCCTGTTCGTGACGTGCCTGTCGGCCGTTCTGTCGCCGCTGGCGATCGGCGCGGTCAGCGACGCCTTCGGCGGTCCGCGCGCGGGGTTCGGGCTGGCGACCGGCATGGCGCTGGCCCTGGCCGGCGCGCTGGTCTGCAACGCCGCGAAAGACCGCGCCTAGACGCTGCTGCCGCGCACCACCAACTCGACCGGCGCCAGGGTGGAGCGGGCGTCCTCACCCGCCATGCGGCGGAACAGCAGGTCGACCATCGCCCGCGCCCCGAACGCCAGGTCCTGGCGCACGGTGGTCAGGGGCGGGTTGCTGTGGCGCGCCAGGACGATGTCGTCGAAGCCGACCACGCCGACATCGCCCGGCACGGTCTTGCCGGCCGCGTGCAGCGCGCCGACGGCGGCCAGGGCGATGACGTCCGAGAAGGCGAAGATCCCGTCGAACGGCACGCCCGTCGCCAGGAAGGCGCTCGCGGCCTCCTGCGCCTCTTCCAAAGTGTAGGGCGTCGAGACCACCAGGGCCGGATCGAACGGCAGGCCGGCCTCGGCCAGGCCCTTCTTGTAACCTTTGAACCGCTGGGCGGCCTCGGGCGCGTCCACGGCGCCGAAGAAGGCGATGCGCTTGCGGCCATTGGCGGCGAGGTGAGCGACGGCCAGACGACCGCCCTCGACATTGTCGCTGCCCACTGCGCAGTAGCGCTGGCCCGGCAGTTGGGCGCCCCACACCACCATCGGCTTGTAGTTGTCGGCGACGGCGTTCAGGGCATCGTGCTGGGTGCTCTGGCCGATCAAAACGAGGCCGTCGGCGCGATGCGACTGGATGATGCGGTCCAGCCAGCCCGTCTCGGTGACGATGACCTTGTTCAGCAGGACGGAATAGTTGCGGCGGGTGATCTCGTCGGCCAGCCGGCCCAGCATCTCCAGGAAGAACGGGTCTGAGATCAGTTGCCCGGTCTCGTGGGCCAGGGGGATGACGACGCCGATCGTGTCGGTCTTGCGCAGGCGCAAGCTGCGCGCCGACTGGTTGACGACATAGCCGTGGGTCTGGGCGATCTCGACGATCTGGTCGCGCAGAGTCTTGGGGATCAGCGGATTGCCGGCCAGGGCGCGGGACACCGTCGAGATCGACACGCCGGCCATGCGAGCGATGTCGGCCATCTTCAGGCGGCCACGTTCGGGCGCCTCGGCGATATCGGGGCTATCCATGGAGAGACAATAGAACCTTGCGTACGCGCGAAAAGCCTCGCTGGCGTCGCATTACGCGCGGTTGTGCGCGCGCAGCGGCGCCAGGAGGCCGTGAACAGCGAACACTGCTATCCGAGGCCGGTAAACGACGACTGAGCGCTTATGGTTACGCTTGCAAGATTTGCAAAGCGATACGCTTCTCGCGGGAGTGCGTCCGGACGGCGAACCGCTCACACTTCGCCTGACGCGCTCTGTCAACGGTTGAGTACCTTGATGATCCGTTTGGAGGACGGGCGACCAGCCACACCCTGGTCGGGCGAATAGGTGATGGTCAGCGAACCGTCCTTCAGGCTGGCGGCCGGCTTGTGGCCCTCGGCCAGCAGGACGCGGGCGATGCGCGAGATCAGCGAGCGGTCGCCCTTGCGCGCCATGCGCTCGAAGGCCTCGGCCACCACGGTGGCGGAATCGGCGGCCAGGACGGAGGTCTCGGGCCGCACATCCTCGACGGTCGAAAACTCGATGTCGCGCTGGGCCGCGCGGCTGGCGCGGGCGGTGGCGATACGAACGCGCTGGATGAAGACGCTGAACGACAGGATCGACGGCGGCTGGATCGAGGTGGCCCGGCCCGACAAGGCGGCCGCCGCGCCCATCGGGGCGTCGTCGGTGAACAGGATCATCCCGCCCAGCTTGGTCACCCGCAGTACGGGCTCGCCCAGGTCGTTGCGATAGATGACGTCGCCGCGCGAGGCGGCTTGCGGCGACAGCACCCAGACCTCGGCGCTGTTGTCGAACTTCATCAAGGGACGGGGCGCGGCCTGGTCGAAGATGAAGCCGCCGCCGGCTTCCGAGACATAGCGGGCCACGGGCGGAGCTGCGACTCGGCGGGTCTCGGCCGGACCCTTGTGGCCGAGCAGAGCGTCCCGCAGCGAGTGCGGCAGCTGCTGGGCGTTCGCGGACGCCGCCATGACCATCAGAGCCGCGATGGTCAGGGATGCGCGCGCACCCCAATCGCCAAGCTCCGCCTTACGAAATTTCATGCGATCCGTACTGCCCGCCGACTGGGGCGAATCTTGGACGCGTTAACGTCCAAACCCCGAAGCCACGCGCATGAGGCCAAACTGCAACAGCAGGCGTCAAGTCCAGGCTCCGGGGCAGGTCGCCAGGATCTACTAGGCCATGTATTGGCCGCCGTTCAGGCTCAGCGTCGCGCCGGTCACGAAACCGGCCCGCTCGCCCGCCAGGAACGAGACCATGTCGGCGATCTCCTCGCCCTTGCCCAGGCGGCCGACCGGGATGCCGGCGACGATCTGGGCCAGCACGTTTTCCGGCACCGCCGCCACCATCTCGGTGTCGATATAGCCGGGGCAGATCACATTGACCGTCACGCCCTTCTTGGCGTTCTCCAGGGCCAGGGCCTTGGTGAAGCCGATCAGGCCGGCCTTGGCGGCCGAATAGTTGGTCTGGCCCATCTGGCCCTTCTGGCCGTTGATCGAACTGATATTGACGATCCGGCCCCAGCCACGATCGCGCATCCCCTCGATCACCGGGCGGGTCATGTTGAAGGCCGAGTCCATGTTGACCCGGATCACTTCGGACCACTGCTCATAGCTCATCTTGTGCAGCATGCCGTCACGGGTGATGCCGGCGTTGTTGACCAGGATGTCGATCGGACCAAGCTCCGCCTCGACCTTCTTCACGGCCGCCTGGCAGTCGTCGAAGTGACCGACATTGCCCTTCACGACCATCACGCCCAGCTCCTTGGCGCAGGCGGCGGCCGCTTCTTCGTTCCCGGAATAGCCCGCCGCCACCTTGTGGCCGTCGGCGATCAGTCGCTCGCAGATCGCCCGACCGATGCCGCGGGTGCCCCCGGTCACGAACGCAACTCTCGTCATATTTGTCTCCCGGATATTTTTATGGTTGCGCCGGTTCGCGCGCTCCCACCCTCGGACGAGAGCGCGCGGCCACGGCTAAGGTTGCGTGACGGAGTATGTCAGACCGCTTCGACGCACATGGCGACGCCCATGCCGCCGCCGACGCACAGGGTGGCCAGGCCCTTCTTGGCGCCCGAACGCTTCATCTCGTGGACCAGCGTCGTCAGGATCCGCGCGCCCGAGGCGCCGATCGGGTGGCCGATGGCGATGGCGCCGCCATTCACATTGACCTTGGCCGGGTCGAGGCCCAGTTCGCGGACCACGCACAGCGACTGGGCGGCGAAGGCTTCGTTGCTCTCGACCAGGTCCAGGTCGCCGATCGACCAGCCGGCCTTTTCCAGAGCCTTCTTCGAAGCCGGGATCGGACCGGCGCCCATGATCTCGGGCTCGACGCCGGCATTGGCCCACGAGGCGATGCGGGCCAAGGGCTTGAGGCCACGCTTGGCGGCTTCGTCGGCGCTCATCAGGACGAGCGCGGCGGCGCCGTCATTGAGGCCCGAGGCGTTGGCGGCGGTGACCGAGCCTTCCTTGTTGAACACGGGCTTGAGGCCCTGGACGCTTTCCAGCGTCGCGCCGTGGCGGATGAACTCGTCCTTGTCGACGACGGTGTCGCCCTTGCGGCCCTTGATGGTGACCGGGACGATTTCCTCGTCGAACTTGCCGCCCTTCTGCGCGGCCTCGGCCTTGTTCTGCGAGGCGACGGCGAACCTGTCCTGGTCCTCGCGGGTGATCTGCCAGCGGCTGGCGATGTTCTCGGCCGTCTGGCCCATGTGATAGCCGTGGAAGGCGTCCCACAGGCCGTCCTTGATCATGGTGTCGACGAAGCTGAGGTCGCCCATCTTCTGCCCGCCCCGCAGGTTCTGGGCGTGCGGCGCCTGGCTCATGCTTTCCTGGCCGCCGGCGACGACGATCTTGGCCGAGCCGTCGGCGATCTGCTGAGCGCCAAGAGCAACAGCACGCAGGCCCGAGCCGCACAGCTGGTTCAGGCTCCAGGCCGGGCTCTCGACCGGGACGCCGGCCTTGACCGAGGCCTGGCGGGCCGGGCCCTGGCCGGCGGCGGCCTGCAGCACCTGGCCCAGGATGACTTCATCGACGTCCGACGGAGCCAGTCCGGCGCGAGAAACCGCCGCCTCGATGGCGATCTTGCCCAGGTCGGAGGCGGGCAGGCTGGCGAGCGCCCCATTGAACGAGCCGACCGGGGTGCGGGCGGCGGAGACGATGACGATGTCGCTCATTGGATAGCTCCCGTGACGTTCTGACGTGACGCCTTCGCGGTTGCGACGCCACCGTTTTTGCATTGCAGCGCCAAAAGTGCACATCCAGCCGCGTGCGTCACGGGCACATTTTCATGCCTTCGCGACAGCTCCAAGTCATCAGACCACTGGCGCCATGCCTTTGCATTAGCGATAGTGCGATGCGAAAGAGGATGTAACCTCTGGACTAGGGAACGAAATGTCCGAGAACCCCGAAAAAGGCGAAGCGGCTTCTGGCAGCGAAAAGTCCGCCGCCCAGCGCGTGATCATCAAGAAATACGCCAACCGTCGCCTCTACAACACGGCGTCCTCGTCCTACGTGACCCTCGAACACCTGTCCGACATGGTGAAGGAAGGCGTGGACTTCGTCGTCTATGACGCCAAGACCAATGACGACATCACCCGTTCGGTCCTGACCCAGATCATCTTTGAAGAGGAAAACCGCGGCGGCGGCCAGAACCTGCTGCCGATCCAGTTCCTCCGCCAGCTGATCGGTTTCTACGGCAACTCCATGCAGGCCTTCCTGCCGTCGTACCTGGAGATGTCGCTCGAAAGCTTCGCCAAGCAACAGGAGCGCATGCGCGGCCAGTTCGCAGGGCTGGCGCCCGGCAAGATCCCCGGCATGGGCGTCTATGAGGAACAGATCCGCCAGAACATGGCCCTGTTCGACCGGGCCATGAAGATGTTCTCGCCGTTCGCCTATGTTCGGCCCGAGGACGCGGGCGCCGCCCCGGCCGAAGCTGCTCCGGCGCCCGCCGCCGCGCCGGCCGGCGATGATTCCCTGGCCGAGCTGAAACGCCAGATGGAAGCGATGCAGGAGCAGCTCGCCAAGCTGGCCAACAAGTCTTAACCTCACACCTTTCTTAACCAAGTCGGTCCAGCCGATCTTAACCGTCTCGGCTCTACGAATTCGGGTATGAGCGGCCCGATCGATCCCCTTCGACGTCCTGGTCCCGCGCGCCGCGCCCTGCCGGCGCCGCGCGACGACCGACGTCATGAGGACGAGCAAGAGGCCGTCTTCGTCGTGGAGGAAGACGCCCCCCCACCGCGCCAGGACCCACCGCGTCGCGAAGGCTTCGCCGCCTTTGCCGCCCATGTCATGGGCCAATCGGGTCAGAAGCGCGGCCTGCGCGGTGGGCAGGAAGTGCTCGATACGGCCAGATCGACCTATCTCGGGACGGAATATTCCGGCCCGGCCGATCGCCGCCCCCAGGCAGGGCTGCTGAAGAAGACCAACATCTAGCGCCCATACCGGTCCCGAAACAGGAACCGCCGGGCTGGCGCGGAACTTGCTTGGACGTTGACGATATCAACGCCGCGAGCCCGCCATGCTGTCCGTCGCCATCCGCATCTTCGACGTCGCCGTCGTGGCCCTGATCTTCACGGCCCTGACCTGAGGGGCCGCCCTCGTCCTTCGACAAGCTCAGGATGAGGGCTACTTTTGACGCCGCTTCAGTAGAAACCTCACCCTGAGCCTGTCGAAGGACGAGGTTTCGGTCCATCGGCGCTTCAGGCCGACTCCAGCAGCATCATCGTCCCTTGCCCGCCGTCGGCGCAGATGCTGACGACGGCCCGCTCGCCCTTGGGACGGGCGGCCAGCGCCTTCACCGCCTGGCTCAGGATCCGCGCCCCGGTGGCCCCGAACGGGTGACCCAGCGCCAGCGACCCGCCGTACGGGTTCATCCGTTCGCGTGGGAACGCGCCCATCGGCGCGGTGACGCCCGCCTTCTCCGACAGGAACTTGGCGCTCTCCCAGGCGGCGATGTGCGACAGCACCTGGGCGGCGAAGGCCTCGTGGATCTCCCACAGACCGACATCGGCATAGGTCATGCCGTTGCGGGCCAGCATGCGCGGCACGCCATAGGCCGGCGCCATCAACAGGCCCTCGTGGCGCAGGTCGATCGAGGTGACCTCGTAATCGACGAGCTTCACCTTGGCCGTCTCGCCCGGCAGGCGGGCCATGCCGGCCTCCGAGCCCACCCAGATCGCCGCCGCGCCATCCGTGAGGGGCGAGGAATTGCCGGCCGTCAGCGTGCCCTTGCCGCTGGTCTTGTCGAAGGCGGGCCCCAGCTTGGCCAGCTTCTCCAGAGTCGAATCCTTGCGCGGGATGGTGTCGCGCTTGCCGCCGCCGATCTCGATGACCAGGTCGTCGAAGAAGCCCTCCTCCCAGCCCTTCACCGCGCCCTGGTGACTGGCGAAGGCGATGGCGTCCTGGTCCGCGCGGGCCAGACCCCACTCCTTGGCGGTGATCTCGGTGTGCTCGCCCATCGACAGGCCGGTGACCCGGTTGGCGACCTTGGGGATGAAGAGCTTGACGTCCTTGAGGTTCAGCGCGCCCAGGGCGGCCAGGCGCTGCTGGCTAGTCTTGGCGCCCTGGAACTTGCGGATCCAGTCCGACAGGGCGACCGACAGGCCGATCTGCACCCGGCTCATGCTCTCGACGCCGCCGACCAAAGCCAGGTCCCGGCCGCGTCCGTCGACCATGCCCGCGGCCTCGATCGCGCCGATCATGCTGGTCGAGCAGGCCATGATCGTCGAGAAGGCCGGAATGGTCGGATCCCCGCCGGCGTCCAGCAGCACTTCGCGCGCCAGGTTGCTCCAGGTCAGGTTCGGAATGACCGTGCCCCAGACCGCGAAGTCGGGCCTAGCGCCCTTGGCTAGCATCGCCTTCACGACCGGCACGGACAGCTCGATCGCGTCGTACGAGGACAACGCCCCGTCGACCTTGGCGAAGGGCGTGCGGACGCCCTGGGCGATCCAGACATTCGAGGCGGACTTGGCGGCGGGCATGGCGAACTCCGAAGGCGGCGGAAACCTTGGCCCTATATGGGATCGCGTTCGGCTTCTTGTCGAATTTCGCCATGACTTGCCGCAAGTTTCGGCTCCGGACCGCCCCTTAGGCGCGGCGCCCTATTTGCGCGGCGACGCCGGGCGGCTTAATCCGACGGCATGAGCACCGATCAAGACCTCGACGCCCTGGATCTCGACGCCAAGAAGGCCCGCGCCAAGGCGTGGTTCGAAAGCCTGCGCGACCAGATCTGCGCGGCCTTCGAACAGCTGGAGGACGAGGCCCCCGCCGACCTCTATCCCGACGCGCCGGGGCGCTTTACGAAGAAGCCCTGGGATCGTCCGGCCGGCGGCGGCGGCGTCATGGGCATGATGCACGGGCGCCTGTTCGAGAAGGTCGGCGTCCACGTCTCGACCGTGCACGGGACCTTCACCCCCGAGATGGCCAAGACCATCCCCGGCGCGGCCGAGGATCCCCGCTTCCACGCCACCGGCATCAGCCTGATCGCGCACATGACCAATCCGCGCGTGCCGGCCGTGCACATGAACACCCGCTTCATCGCCACGACCAAAAGCTGGTTCGGCGGCGGCGGCGACCTGACGCCCCTGCTGGGCTACCAGCGCCAGCAGGATTTCCCGGACGCCATCGACTTCCACGCCGCCTATCAGCGGGCCTGCGACAAGTACGATCCGGACTGGTACGCCAAGTACAAGGCCTGGTGCGACGCGTACTTCTTCCTGCCCCACCGCAACGAACCGCGCGGCATCGGCGGCATCTTCTACGACCACCACGACAGCGGCGACTGGGCGCGCGACTTCGCCTTCACGCAGGATGTCGGCCGGGCCTTCCTCGAGATCTATCCCGAACTGGTCCGTCGCCGCATGGGCGAGGCCTGGACGGCGGACGAGCGCGAGCAGCAGCTCGTCCAGCGCGGTCGTTATGTCGAGTTCAACCTGCTCTACGACCGCGGCACCATGTTCGGGCTGAAGACCGGCGGCAATGTCGAGTCGATCCTCAGCTCGATGCCGCCGACGGTGAAGTGGCCTTAGACGGGGACGCGCTTCGACATCCTCGCGCCCTGTGGCTGCGAGGGGATGGAAAGGGAAGCGGAGCGCCCGGGCGACGCCCGGAGGGTTGGATAGTGAATACCGTTTCGACGAAGCCAGAGCGCTCCGCGTAGCCGTTATGCGAAAGCCTCCGGGGCGGCGGGGTGTTAATCCGCTCCCGAACGCGCCTTCGACGGGCGGAAGGATTGGCCATCCTTCCGGACCGCCCGGGCGATTTCAGCCCGGGCCTGTTGCCCCTGCCAGCCCGCGCCCGACGTCGTTTCTGTGTTCCAGGGTCGACTACCTCGGGGAAGGACGCGGTTGCGGAGCTTCCCCCGCACTGACGAGCGCTACCCGCTCGACCACCCCTGACAGCCGTCACGATCGCCGGCCGGACGTCCCTTTCGCGCTGTCAGGTGAGGAAGAGTATGGGGGTGGTTTTGAGCGCGGATCATTCAGGTCTGCGTAAAATCGACAAGGCGTTGATTTTGCTGGGTTCGATCTCGCGAACGCCGAGCACGGAGTCCGCCCAATCCCCATAAAGCCCCCTCTCTCTTAGAGAGAGGGGTTTGGAGCTTCAACCCCCCTTCGGGCACTTCGCGCCCGTGTCGATCCACGCCTTGATCAGCTCGCCGAACTGAGCCTGCGTGCCGGGGGCCGGGACGCGGCCCGCGCCGGGGTTCCAGGCCCAGCCGACCAGGTGATCCCGGGCCATGTGGTCGTGCAGTTGCGCCATCGTCTTGCCGCCGTTGCGGGCGGGGTCCTTGATCTGGGCGCAGATGGCCGCCAGCGACTTGCCCTGCCAGGCCATCTCGGCCGGGGCCAGGGCCCATTTGGGATCGCCGGGTATGCTCTTGATGTCCTGGCCCCAGGTCGGGACATTGGCCTGCGTATGGCACGAGAAGCACGGCATGCCGGCCGGACCGCGACCGCTGTCGCCGGCGACCATCGGCGGATTGTGCGGATGCAGATCATCGCCCTGGGTCGGGGCGCGCTCGACCGGATGGCAGTTCAGGCAACGCGGGCTCTGGATCACCTTGCCGGCTTCCTGGAACAGGGCGAGCGAACGCGCACCCGGATCCTTGATCGACTGGAAGCTGGCGACGGTCTTCAGCGCGACCGGCGCGGGTTTGGCGGCTGTCTCGGGCGCGGCCTGGACACTGGCGACGACGGCGCCGGCGAGCGCCACGGCCCCGGCAAGCATCACGACGGTAGCAGCGCGCATGAGCGTTCCTCCGGAAGGTCCGGACTCGAACGCTCCAGCTTAGCCTCGGGTTTCCCGGGCCAGGAACCCGCCGATCCACGCGGCCATCCGCGCGCCGTCGTTATCCGCGCCCAGGCTGGCGATCGCCGCGTCGGCCTGCTCGTCGGTGAAGCGGGTCCCGCGTCGGGCCTCGATCAGCGCCTTGGCATAGGCCGGCGTGAACTCCGGGTGGAACTGCATCGAGATCGCCTTGGCGTCGTCATAGGCCAGGATGCCGTAGGGCGTGAAGGCGCTGCCGCCCAGCACCCGCGCGCCGGGCGGCAGGGCGGTCACCTGGTCCTGGTGCGAGCCGGGCACGGCGACATGGGCCGCGTCGTCCATCCACGGTTCGTGCGCCGAGACCTCATAGGCCTGCAGGCCCACGCCCCAGCCCTTGTCGGACTTCTCGGCCTTGCCGCCGAACGCCTCGGCCATGATCTGGTGGCCAAAACACACCCCGACCAGCGGCTGCTCGCCCTTGGCCCGGCGCAGGAAGGCCTTCAGGGGCTCGATCCACGGCAGCGGGTCGTAGACGCCCGCCGCCGAGCCGGTGATGACATAGGCGTCGTTCTCGGCCGGATCGGCGGGCAGCTCACCCGCCTCGACGTCGTAGACCCGGTAGATATGCCCATCGCCCAGCAGCGCCTCGAACATCGCCGAATAGCTGCCGTAGGTCTCCGCCAGGTCGCCGGGCGGATGGCCGGTCTGAAGCAGGCCGATCTTCATGTCAGTAGACCATCCCCTAGTACACCATACCCTGAGCCACGGCCTTCAGCCGCTCGATGGCGCTGAACTTGTCTTCGATGAAGTCCTGGTCGATCCACCAGATCTCGATCTCGCGCATCACCTCGCCGACCATCGGACCCTTGGGCACGCCGGCCATCATGATCTCGTCGCCCGACAGCGGGAAGGCCGGCGGGGCCCAGGTCTCGGCCAGGGCCAGCAGGGCCCGCCACTGCGGCGCGGTGGAGTCGCGGCCCGAGCCGGCCCAGGCCAGCTTGATCCGGTCGCAGAAGGCGCGCGCGCCCAGGCCATAGACGGCGCGCCGGGCCTCTCGCGGGCTCATCCACGAGACGACGCGCGGGCTCTTGCCCACGGCGTCGACGATGCGGTCGCGGACATTGTTGGGCAGGCGCAGGCGCTCGGCCAGCTGCTCGGCGACCTTGGCGTCGTCGGGGATCAGGGCGGCCAGGCGCAAATCGGGATCGTTCTCGAACAGCTGCTCGGTCTCGATGGCGACCAGGGCCTCGAAGCGGGCCAACGACTTCACCGACGGCAGGATCGAGCCCAGCACCGCCGTGGCGGCCATCAGGCGGAAGGACGGACGCGGGTCCTCCGCGGCCAGCATCTTCATCAGCTCCTTCTGGGTGCGCTCGGCCGCGCGGCCCGAGACCATGCCCTTCAGCGCCTTGCAGGCGGCCAGGGCTTTCTGGTCGGCCTCACCCTTGCCGTACCAGGCCTGGAACCGGAAGAAGCGCAGGATGCGCAGATAGTCCTCGCGGATGCGGGTCATCGGGTCGCCGACGAACACCACCCGCCCCTCGCGCGCGTCGGCGATGCCGTGGCCGGTCGGGTCGTACAGATGCCCCTCGACGTCGGCATAGATGGCGTTGAAGCGGAAGTCGCGGCGCTCGGCGTCCTGGCTCCAGTCCTGGGTGAAGGCCACCACCGCCCGGCGGCCGTCGGTCGAGACGTCCTTGCGCAGGGTGGTGATCTCATAGGGCTGGCCGCCCGACAGCGCCGTGATCGTGCCGTGGTCGACGCCGGTCGGGATGGCGCGCAGACCGGCCTGCTCCAGGGCGTCGATGACGAGATCGGGCGTCAGGGTGGTGGCGATATCGATATCGTCGACCGGCTTGCCCATGATCGTGTTGCGCACGCAGCCGCCGACGAACCGCGCGCAGCCCAGATAGCCGCGCGCCTCCAGAGCGGCGATCACCGCCTTCGTCTCCGGCGACGTCATCCACGGCGCCGGGCCGATCATCTCAATGCTCACGCCTGTTCCCACTCATGCGTTGCGCCCTCTTGAGGGGCGACATTGTTAGGCCAGCAGGCCCTATGTTCACCAGCCGTCAAACACCCTGTTCAAAGAGGGTGACAACCGCTTTCGTCGTAAAGCGCCTCGTACAGCGACCGAAGCATGCCCGCTGTCGCGCCCCAGATGAACCGATCATTCCAAGGCATGGCGTAAAAGTGGCGGCGCGCGCCGTCCGGCGCCTCCCGCGACTGGCGCTGGTGGTTGACGGGATCCATCAGGAACGCGAACGGCGTCTCGAAGACGTCGGCCACTTCTTCCGGACTGGCCGTGAACGTCGCCTGCGGATCGACGAAACCCACCACCGGCGTGACATAGAAGCCGGTCACCGTCTGGTAGCCGTGCAGCAGGCCGGCCAGGGTCACGCGCGCCGGGTCCAGCGCCACCTCTTCCTGGGCCTCGCGCAGGGCCGTCTCCCAAGGCAGCTCGCCCGGATCGCAACGGCCGCCGGGGAAGGCGATCTGGCCGGTATGGCTGCGCAGGGTGTCGGCGCGGCGGGTCAAGAGGACGGTCAGGCCGTCCTCGTGCTCGACCAGGCCCACCAGCACGGCGGCGGGGCGCAGGGCGTGCGGATTGTCGACCTTCAGGCCCGGATTGAGATCGTCGTCGGACCGCTGGGGATTGGCCAGGCTGGGGTCATAGTCCGCGATCGGATGCAGGCGGCTCGTGATCCAGGCGCGGCGCTCTTCTCGAGTCATGCCGGCGCGGCTCCGGGCGGGGCGATCGGGAAGACGGCGCCGTTCGAGGTGACGCTCCAGGTGTCGCCCTCAAGGACCGCCATCTCGGCCAGCTCGTAGAATACGGGGCGAGCAATCAGGGCTTCCAGGCCCCGCCGGACGTGGACGTAGGGACGCGGCTCGCCGGTCGCGGGGTCGATCTCGACACGGATGACGTTCTCCGGGCCCGCCTCGACCTCGTCGCCGACATTGGTCTGGAAGACCAGGGCCTCGCCGACTCGGTCGACGCGCGTGGCGATGAACGGCGCGTCCTCGACCGTGATCTTCATCTTCTCGACCGGCGTGACCAGGTGATAGCCGTCCGGGTCCAGGCGCAGCACGGTCGAGAACAGCCGCACCAGGGCCTCGCGGCCGATCGGCGCGCCCTCGTGGAACCAGACCCCGTCCTTGCGGATGCGGATGTCGATCTCGCCGCAGTGGGGCGGGTTCCACAGATGCACCGGCGGCAGGCCGCGCGCGCCCGCAGCCTTGGCGGCCTGGGCGACGCCTTCCAAGCCAGGCTTCGATGTGTCGGTCATCGCTGATCAGTTAGGCCGTACCGGCCCGCTACTCAAGCGCGAGGATCGATCGAAACGAGACCCGACAGACCCTCGTCGCCGCCTTGCCGCAGCGGCAACAGCAGCACGCGGCGCTGGTCCACGGGACCGGGCATGACGACGCCGGCGGCGTGGGCGTTGGTGAAGCCGACCCGGCCGAAATAGGGACCATCGCCGACCAGCAGCACGGCGCGCCAGCCGGCGGCGCGCGCGGCCTCGACGGCGCTCTCGACCAGGGCCTGGCCCAGGCCGGCGCTGCGCTCGTCGGGATCGACGGCTAGCGGTCCCAGGAAGGCGACCGGCGCGCCGCCGATCGTCACCGGCCACATGCGGCAGCAGCCGACGGGCTGACCGTCGCGGAAGGCCACGAACGAGCAGTCGGAGAGCAGCATGTTGCCCTCGCGCAGGCGCTCGGACGACTTGGCGAAACGGCCGGGGCCGAACACCCGGTCGATCAGGTGGGTGACGGCGGCTTCCATCTCCGGGGTCTCATGGACCAGCGGCGGATACGGAGCAGGGACAAGAGTCTTTTGAACGGAGGTCATCGGCCTTCGGAAAATGCGAAAGGGCGTCGGGGGCTCCCGACGCGAAGGCGCGACCGGGGGGGCGTCAGATCGTGGCGCGTTCGCGCTGAATTCGTCGCAGGCGTCGCATGCCCGGCATTCCTCAATGCTGCGGATCGTGACTTCGCCACGCTCCGAGGCTCCAAATAATGCGCGCGCTGTAGGGCCAAGGCTTTCTCAGGTCAATAACGTTGCGGTGCGAGAGCTTCGCCCTATGGTGCGGGCCGATGTCCGACCCAGCCGAACCCGCCGCCGACACGTCTACCCGCGCCCTGTTGCGGGAGCGTGACTTCCTCCTGTTCTGGGTGGCGCGTTTCGTCTCCACCCTGGGCGTGCAGATCCAGTCGGTGGCCCTGGGCTGGCAGGTCTACGCCATCGCCCGCCTGACCCACTCGGTCGGCGAGTCGGCCTTCATGGTCTCGATGATCGGCCTGGCGCAGTTCGCGCCGCTGTTCCTGCTGACCCTGATCGCCGGCGAGACCGCCGACCGCCGAACCCGCAAGCTGATCGTGGCGACGACCCTGTGCCTGGACGCCATCAGCGCCGCCGTGCTGATGATCCTGGCCCTGACAGGCTCGCACCAGTTGTGGCCGATCTTCGCCATCTCGGTGCTGTTCGGGGCCAGCCGCGCCTTCCTGTCGCCGGCCAGCAGCGCCATGGGACCGATGCTGGCGCCGCGCCCGCTGCTGCCGCGCGCCATCGCCTGGAACTCGCTGTCCTGGCAGAGCGGCTCGATCATCGGCCCGGCTCTGGGCGGCCTGCTGCTGGCCCACTCGCCGGCCCTGGCCTTCGGCGTCTCGCTGGCGCTCTACCTGACCGCCGCCCTGCTCGCCCTGTCGATCGCCAAGAACACCAAGCCCGAGGCCCAACCCGGCTCGCGCGTCGAGCTGATCAAGGAGGGTCTGGCTTATGTGTGGAACAACAAGATCGTCTTCGGCTCGATCTCGCTCGATTTGTTCGCGGTGATCCTGGGCGGGGCCACGGCCCTCTTGCCCGTGTTCGCCAAAGACGTGCTGCATATCGGCCCGGGCGGCTTTGGCCTGCTGCGCGCCGCGCCCGCGATCGGCGCCTCGCTGGTCGGGGTCTATCTGGCCAGTCAGCCGATCCGTCGCCATGCCGGCCGGATCATGTTCGCGGGCGTCGCGGTCTTCGGCCTGGCGACGGTGGTGTTTGGCCTGTCCAAGCTGGTGTGGCTGTCGGTGGCCGCCCTGGCCGTGCTGGGCGGGGCCGACATGCTCAGCGTCTATGTCCGCCAGACCCTGGTCCAGATCGTCACCCCCGACGCCATGCGCGGCCGCGTCGCCGCCGTCTCGGGCGTGTTCATCAGCGCCTCCAACGAGCTGGGCGAGGTCGAGAGCGGCGCGGCGGCCTGGCTGCTCGGGCCCATCGGCGCCGCGGTGTTCGGCGGGGTCGGGGCCATGGCGGTCACGGCCGCCTGGGCGTGGCTGTTCCCCGACCTGCGCAAGGCTGACCGGCTGGAGTAGCGGCTAGCCGCCCGCCAGCTTGCGGATCCCGTCGCCCGTCAGGCGGCGGATCAGCCACTCGTCCATCGTGGCCGCCCCCAGGCTGTCATAGAAGGCGATCGACGGCGCGTTCCAGTCCAGCACCGACCACTCGAAGCGCCCCAGCCCCTCGTCGACGCAGCGCCGCGCCAGGTTGACCAGCAGCGCCTTGCCCGCCCCGGAGCCGCGCGCCGAAGGCCGCACGAACAGGTCCTCCAGCCAGATCCCGTGCCGGCCGACGAAGGTCGAGTAGTTGTAGAACCACAACGAGAACCCGACCGGCTGCCCGTTCAGCTCGGCGATGTCGGCGAAGGCGCGGGGGTTTTCGCCGAACAGGGCCGCGGCGGTGTCGCCTTCCGTCGCCGTCACCGTATCGAGCAGCTTTTCATAGTCCGCCAGATCGAGGATGAACTGGTGGATGAGCGCCGCATCGGCGGGCGCAGCGGTACGGACAGTGACGGGCATGGCGGTCTCTTCGGACTATCGGGACTTCGTTCTCGAGCAGCTGGCCCCGCTGGGCCACGTCACCTCGCGCCGCATGTTCGGCGGAGTCGGCGTCTATGCGAACGGCCTGTTCTTCGCCCTGATCGACGACGACGTCCTCTACCTCAAGGGCGACGAAGACCTGAGGCCTGAATTCGAGGCGGCCGGCTCGCAGATCTTCGACCCATTCGGCGATGGCAGGACCCTGAACTACTGGACCGCCCCGGCCGAGGCCCTGGACGACCCGGAGGTCCTGCTGGAATGGTCGCGGAAATCGCTGGAAGTGGCGGCGAAGAAGGCCAGCAAGAAGCGCTAGCCGATCTTCACCCCCGGCGGCGGCTCACTGCTCTCCGGCACGAAGAAGTCCGGCATCAACGTCGCGGCCGGGTCGACCTTGTACTGATCGAAATCCCGCACGCCCTCGCCGTACAGGAACGTGTCGTCGATCAGGAACTGGCCGGTCAGCTCGCGCGAGGGCTTGTTGAAGATCGCATAGGCGGCGTCGGCCATGATCTCGACCGTGCGGCAGTGCTTGAGACCCTCCTCGCCGGTCAGGGCGAACTGGATGGCGGCGGTGGCGATGCCGGTGCGCGGCCACAGGGCGTTGAAAGCGATCCCGTCGCTCTTGAACTCCTCGGCCATGCCCAGCACGCACATCGACATGCCGAACTTGGCCATGGTGTAGGCCACGTGCGGGCCGAACCAGCGCGGCGACATGTCCAGCGGCGGCGACAGCATCAGCACGTGCGGATTGGCTGATTTCTTCAGGTAGGGGATGCAGGTCTTGGTCGTCAGGAACGTGCCGCGCGTATTGATCTGGTGCATCAGGTCATAGCGCTTCATGTCCGTCGACAGCGTGCCGGTCAGCGAGATGGCCGAGGCGTTGTTGACACAGATGTCGATGCCGCCGAACTGAGCGGCGGCTTTGTCGACGGCCTCCTGGACGTTGGCCTCGTCACGGACGTCGACCACCAGCGGCAGGGCCTGGCCGCCGGCCGCCTCGATCTCCTTGGCGGCGGTGTAGATGGTGCCCGGCAGCTTGGGGTGCGCCTCGGCCGTCTTGGCGGCGATGACGATATTGGCCCCGTCCCGCGCCGCGCGCAGGGCGATGGCCAGGCCGATGCCGCGCGAGGCGCCGGTGATGAAGAGGGTCTTGTCTCGCAAGGTATTTGGCAGGCTCATGAGCGTGCTTCCCGAGTTCGGACGAGGTCGATGCCAGCGACGATGAAGCCGACGATGAAGCTCATCTTGGCCACGTACGCGACGGGACCGTGATCCTTCAGGGCCAGGCCCGCAAGGCCGATGACGAGGGCGGCGATCCAAAGCGCGGCGGGCGCCCGAAACACCTTGGCCCGCAACAGGTCGACGGCCCACAGCACCATGCCGATCGACCAGACGCTGGAGGCGATCCTGTACGACGCCTCGCCGAAGATCTTGGCCGACGAGGTCCGCACCAGCATCACGCCCAGCAGGCCCAGCACGAAGCCGACCAAAGCGAGGACGCCGGCCGAGCGCCGGCTGGCCGACCACACGCCCAGCATGCCGATCATCAGCAACAGGTCGATGGTGACGTAGACGAGATGCGGTTGCGGCTCGACCAGGCGCGGATAGATCAGGAACGGCGCGACGACATCGATGGCCGCGCCGACGATCGTGGCGACGCCGGCCAGGCGCAGGACGGTACGCTGCTGCATCAGGCCCCGGCTCCGACGGTCTTTACGGAGAGGTCCCACAGCCGATCGGCCGCCTCGGGATCCAGGGCATGGGGCATGACGCCGTTCCAGGGACGCTCCTGGCTCCACGGGACGGCCTGGCTGCAGTCCTCGAGATAGAGGCCGCCGACGCCGTCCAGTTCGTCGCCCACGGCGGCCCAGACGCTGGTCGCCGCGCCCTGCTCGGTGGTCTTGAAGCCCTCGCGCGGCTGGTCGTTGTCGTCCAGCCAGCCCATGGCCCGCTGCTCCTCGATCGACATGTGCCGCTGCAGCGGGGTCATGATGCCGCCCGGCATGACGGCGTTGGCGTTGACGCCCTGGTCCTTGAACCGCTTGTCGAAACCGACCGCGAACAGGCTGTTGGCGGTCTTGGCCTGGCCGTAGGCCCCCCACTTGTCGTAGTCGCGATGCTGGTAGTTCGGGTCCTCGAAATTCATCCCCGCCCGGCGGTGGCCGATCGACGACAGCGACACCAGCCGCGAGCGCTTTCCGGACGCCTCGGCCGCCGCGACCAGGTTCGGGGCCAGCAGCACCGACAGCAGGAAGTGGCCCAGGTGATTGGTCCCGAACTGCATCTCGAACCCGTCGGCCGTGCGCATCAGCGGACTGGCCATGACGCCGGCGTTGTTGATCAAGAGGTCGATGGGCCGGTCGCCCCAGACATGGGCGAAGTGGCGGATCGACTCCAGGCTGGCCAGGTCGACCATGCCGAAGCTGGCGCGCTTGAGGCCAGCCTCTTCGTTGATGGCGTTGGCGACCTCTTCGGCCAGATCCGGCTTGCGGGCGGCGATGATCACCTCCGCGCCGGCCAGGGCCAGGGCTCGCGCCGTCTCGACCCCGATGCCGGTGGCCGCGCCGGTGACGATGGCCGTCCGCCCCGACAGGTCATGACCCGCGACCACCTCGCGCGCCGTCGATTTCGCCCCGAAGGGCGAGGTGATCCGCTCCGCCATGTCGATCCTCCCAGATCGTTTTCGTTGTTAGCTGACCTTACTGAAATCCGGCGGCCGGCGCTCCATGAAGGCCATGAAGGCCTCGCGGGCTTCGGCGGTCTTGAGGCGTTCGCCAAACAGCGCGCCCTCGGTGTCCATCAGTTCGGCGATCTTCTCGGCGTCGCGCATCAGGCGCTTGGTCGTGGTCAGGGCGCCCAGCGGCCGCGTCGCCAGCTGGTCGGCGGCGGCGCGGGCGCGAGCCCGCAGGTCGGAGAGCTCGGCCGCGCCGTTGGCGATGCCCCAGGCCACGGCGGTGCCGCCGTCGATCGCCTCGCCCAGGGCGAACATGGCGTAGGCGCGAGCATGGCCGATGCGGGCCGGCAGCAGCCAGCTGGACGCCGCCTCGGGCACCAACGCCAGGTTGACGAACGGCACGGTCAGGCGCGCGTCGGGCGTGACATAGACGAGGTCACAGTGCAGCAGCATGGTCGTGCCCACGCCCACCGCCTGGCCGTGGACGGCGGCGACCAGCGGCCGGGTGGCGTTGGCCAGCGCTTTGAGGAAGCGGATCACATGCCGCTCGCCCGTAGCCGCGCCCGTGGCCTGGGCGGCGAAATCCTGCAGGTCGTTGCCGGCGGTGAAGCTGTCGCCGTCGGCCTGGAAGACCACGACGCGCACGGCCGGGTCCTTCTCAGCGGCCTCCAGGCTGTCGGCCAGCACGCCGTACATGGCGTTGGAGAGCGCGTTCTTCTTTTCCGGACGCGCCAGGGTCAGCGTCATCACGCCGGCGTCGATCTCGACCTTCACATGATCGGTCATTGGGAGTCTCCCTTGGGGAACTTGGTCTGGAGACTGGAGAGCCAGCGCGCGACGACGCCGATCTCCTCGTCCGTGAAGCCTTCGGTCAGGTGGGCGTTGATGCCGTCGAGCCCGGCCTTGGCGCGCTCCCGGGCCTCGCGCCCGGTCGGGGTCAGGTACAAGCGCATGGCGCGGCCGTCCTTGGGGTCGGCGCGGCGCTCGACCAGATCGGCCTTGGTCATGCGGTCGATCAGGCCAGTCATGGCCGAGGGGGCCAGGTCCAGGGCGTCGGCGGCCTCGCCGATCAGCGCCCCATCCTGCTCGCCGAGGAAGAACAACACCCCCGACTGGGCCGCCGTCAGGCCGCCCTTGGCCGCCATCTTGCCCTCGATCCAGCGCTGCACGCGCCGATGGCCGGCGTTGAGCAGGAAGATCAGGCGGCGGTCGGCGGGCACGGGCATGACGGCCAGTTTATATTTCGCACGCGAAGTGTCAAACGGTCGTTTTTAGGCAGCGTTAGAAATCGCCGAGTACCAAGCGACCCCATCCGCATCGACGGTGCGCTGGATGCGCCCCCGGCCGACCAGGCAGTTCAGGTGCGCCAGCGCCTCGCCCGTCGCCATGCCCAAGAGGTCCGGCCCGATCGGCCGCGCGAACAGGGCGCCGAAGGTGTCGACCACCCGCTTGGGCTCGGCCAGCTTCTTCTCCAGGCGGGCCAGGCCCCGCTCGTGGCCCGAGATCAGCCCGTCGATGCGGGTGTGCAGCCCCTCGAACGGATCGTTGTGGGCCGGCAGCACGATCACCTCGTCGGGCACGGCGGCCTTGACCTTGGCCAGCGAGCGCAGCCAGTCGCTCAAGGGATCGGCGTCGGGCTCGGTCGGAAACACCGAGACGTTGGACGAGATGCGCGGCAGCACCTGGTCGCCTGAAATGAAGACATTCAGGTCCGGCTGCCACAGGCAGGCGTGGTCGGGTGAATGCCCCTGCCCCGTCACCACCCGCCAGGTCTTGCCGCCGATGTCGAAATCCTCGCCATCCGACAGCCGGCGATAGCTGTCGGGCAGGGCGTAGATCGCCTTGCCGAAGCCGCCGAAGCGGGCCTTGTAGTTCTCGATGGCGTCCTCGTCCCAGCCGGCGGCGTGGAAGAACTTCACCCCGTCCTCGGGCGCTTCGCGGCCAGTGTCGGCCACCAGCATCCGGCACTGGAAATACTCCAGGCGGGTCATCCACAGCCGGCAGTCGAACTTGCGGGTCATCCAGCCGGCCAGGCCGATATGGTCGGGGTGCAGGTGGGTGACGATCACCCGGGTGACCGGCTTGCCGCCCAGGGCGCCCGCGAAGGCGCTGCGCCAGGCCTGGCTGGTCTCCTTGGTCTGGACGCCGGTGTCGACCACCGCCCAGCCGTCTCCGTCGGCGATGGCCCAGACATTGATGAACTGCAGCGAGCCGCCCAGCGGCATGCGCAGCCACAGAACGCCCGGCGCGACCTCGACCGCCTGGCCCGAGCCCTGCTCCGGCGCGGTTTCGAACGGATAGACCAGGCGGCCGGTTTTCTTCGGCTCCTGAGTCTCTTCTGCTGCTTCGTCTTCGAATCCGTCGCGCATTCCGTTCTCCCGCGCGCCGTTCAACCGGCGCTTGTCCTTGATCCAACCCATTTTTTGCCCGTCAGGGCAGTCATGATCACGCCCATGTCGGACGGTATCTTGACCCCTGATACAAGCACGCGCTTATGTCCGCGCGAGGAATCCACCCAGGAGACATTTCCCATGAAGCGTTTCGCGATCGGCCTGGCGGCCGCCCTCGCGGTCGCCGTTCTGACCCCCGCTGTCGTCATTTCGGCGCAGAAGGAAGAGAAGGGCAAGCCCGCCGCTGTCGACGCCAAGGCGCGCGAAGCGGGTATGAAGGACGCCCCGGCCTTGATCCAGGCCAGCGGCGCGGGCTGCACGGTTTCGGACGCCCGCTTCATCGGCGAGGACAAGAAGGCCGGCTCCAAATACTACGAAGTCGCCTGTAACGAAGGCATGGGCTTCGCGCTGATCGCCAAGAAGGACGTCGCGCCTCAGGTCTACACCTGCCTGGAATCGAGCCAACCGGCGGCGGACGGCAAGAAGGGCGGCCTGGCCTGCATCCTGCCGGGCAACGCCAACCCCGGCGCGGGCCTGTCGGCCTACGTCAAGAAGGGCGGCGCGACCTGCGATATCGAAAACACCCGCGCCATCGGCTCGGGCGCCAAGAACGCGTATTTCGAAGTCGCCTGTAAGGGCGGCGCCGGCTACATCGTCCAGACGACCGCCCCGATGAACATCAACGGCGACGTCGTGGTCAACAGCTGCCTGCTGTACGAAGAAGGCGGCAATGTCAGCTGCAAGCTGACCAACCGTCAGACCCAGCTGGGCGTCGTCGACACCCTGAACACCGGCGCGGCGGCCGCGGGCACCGCCTGCGCCATCAAGGACAAGCGCTACGTCCTCAGCACCAAGACCGACAACTATTTCGAAGTCTCGTGCCAGGACGGCAAGGGCTACATGTACCAGCAGACGGCGGCCAACGGCGCCTTCGCCCGGGCCATCCCCTGCGCCCAGGCCGGCTTCGTCGGCGGCGGCTGCACCATGACCGACGCGGTCGCAGCGCAGACCGAACAGGCCGGCTTCTACAGCAAGCTGGCGACCAAGGCCGGTTTCCCCTGCGACGTCGAGAAGTACGGCATGCTGCCGAGCGCCGACCCGAAGAAGGAAGTCGTCGAGCTGAAGTGCAAGGGCAACGACGTCGGCGGCATCGCCGTGTTCACCGCCACCGGCGGCACGGTGTTCGACTGCCTCACGGCCGAGTTCAACGGCTATCGCTGCAGCTTCACCAAGAAGGACAACCAGTATGCTCGCCTGAGCCAGGACCTGGTCGGCTTCAACAAGGCCTCGTGCAAGGTCTCGGACGCCCGCGTGATCGGCTCGACCGACACGGAAGGCTTCGTCGAGGTCGCCTGCTCGGACGGCCTGCCGGGCTGGGTGCTGGGCTATCCGACCGGCGTCGCCAAGCCGGCCGCCAAGGAGTTCCTCTCCTGCGTCCAGGCCAAGGGCATCGGCGGCGGCTGCAAGCTGCCGACCAACAAGGTCAAGGGCTGATCCCAGCCTAGAGCTTGAACAAGTCAGCCCGCCCGGAACGATCCGGGCGGGCTTTCTTTTGGGTGGAAGGCCTGGTCAGGCCTCGGGCTATCGGACGCCGTCCCGTTTAGAGCGCGGCTTCGATCAGGCGCGGCCCCGGCGTGGCCATGGCGCGGGCGAAGGCGTCGTCGAAGGCTTCGGCGGTCGAGGCCCGCTCGGCGGCCATGCCCATGCCCTGGGCCATCTGCACCCAGTCGATGCGGGGATCGCCCAGGTCCAGCAGCCTGGACGCCGCCGGGCCCGGATTGCCGGCGCCCGTGCGACCCAGCTCGATCCCCAGGATCCGATAGGCGTGGTTGGCGAAGACCACGACCGTGACGTCCAGCTGCTCGCGGACGATCGTCCAGAGGCCCTGCACCGTGTACATGCCCGCCCCGTCGCCGGTCAGGGCCAGGACCTTGCGGTCGGGACAGGCGACGGCCGCGCCGATGGCCAGCGGGACGCCCTGGCCGATCGCGCCGCCCGTCAGCGACAGCCAGTCGTGGGCGCGCGCGGCCTTGGTCTGGGTGAAGATCGGCAGGCCGGCGGTCACCGCATCGTCCGAGATCACCGTATCCGTCGGCATGTGCTTGGCGATCGAAGCGCCGATGGCCCAGGCGTCGAAGCGCCCGGCCGGCGCCTCGGGCGCGGCATAGGTCTCGACCGGCCCCGAGGCCGGCGCGCCGACGGCGTCGGCCAGGGCGTTCAGCGCCGCCGCCGCGTCGACCTCGCGCCCGCACAGGGCCTCGACCGAGCAGCCCTCAGGCACAAGCACGCTGGGCCGGTCGGGATAGGCGAAGAAGGCCACCGGGCGAGCGGTCGAGACCAGGATCATCAGGTCGACGCCGTCCAGGTCCTTCAGGGCCTGCTCGGCGAAATAGGGCAGCTTGTCGGGACGGAACCGGCCCTCGCCCCGCGTCTGGCGGGCCGTGAAGGTGTCGGTCAGCACGCGCACGCCATGCGCCGCCAACCGGCCGGCGGCGGCCAGGGCTGTCTCCCCGCAGGCGCCCGAGCCCAGCAGCAGCACCGGCTTCTTGGCGAAGCCCAGCGCCTTGGCCACGCCGTCGACGGCGGCCGTGTCGGGCTTGGCGAAGCTTGGCGGGGTCACCACCGGTCCCTTCACGGTCGCCGGGTTCCAGGCGGCGTCGGCGGGCAGGACGAGGCAGGCGTTGCCGCCGGGCGTCCCGTAGCTGGCGACGATGGCCTCGGCGGTCAGCGGCCCGACGCTGTCGGCGCTCTCGGCCGACTTGACCCACAGCGAATTGGGCGCGGCCAGGGCGGCGATGTCGCTGTCCAGCGGCGCGTCGAAGCCGCGATGATAGGTGGCGTGGTCGCCGATGACATTGACGATGGGGGTGTGCGCCCTCCGGGCGTTGTGCAGGTTGGCCGCGCCGTTGGCGTAGCCGGGACCCAGGTGCAACAGGGTGCAGGCGGGCTTGCCGGCCATGCGGCCATAACCATCGGCCGCGCCGGTCGCCACGCCCTCGAACAGGCACAGCACCGAGCGCATGCGCGGCTCGCGGTCCAGGGCCGAGACGAACTGCATCTCGCTGGTGCCCGGATTGGCGAAGCAGGCGACGACCCCGTTGTCGGCCAGGGTGGTGATCAGGGCGTCCGCGCCGTTCATGCTGTCCTCCGCTTTATGCCCCCTGTCTCCGACATTTCGGCAAGCCCGCCAACCCGGTTGCGCTCCCGATGGCAACCATTGCAGTGTGGCCGACAAAATAGGGGGAAAACTTGCCATGAAGGCCATGAGCCCGGCCCCGCGCTGGACGCTGGTCGCGTCCGTCATCGCCGGCGTCAGCTATGTCGCGACCTGGGTCGTCGAGCTGCCGCCGCTGGTCGAGACCGCCTGGAAGGGGGCCGGCGTCGCCTTGCTGGCGCTGCATGCGGCGGTCAGGGCCAGAAGCCTGGACGGCTGGCTGCTGGTCGCGGTCATGGCCCTGGGCGCGGCGGGCGACGTGCTGTTGGAGACCCACGGCCTGACGGTCGGCGCCATCGCCTTCCTGCTGGGCCACGTCGTCGCCGGCGGCCTCTATCTGCGCCACCGGCGCAGCGCCTCGCTGGCGCCGCTGGTGCTGATCCCGGCGGTCACGGCCATCGCCTGGATGCTGCCCGCCGATCGCGCCGCAGCCCCAGGCGTCGCCCTGTACAGCGTCTTCCTGTCGACCATGGCCGCCACCGCCCTGGGCAGCCATTTCCCGTACAAGACCGTCGGGCGCGGGGCGCTGATGTTCGTGCTGTCGGACCTGTTGATCTTCGCGCGCCTGGGACCGTTGCCGGACAATCTGGCGACCGGGCTGGCGGTGTGGGGTCTGTACTATTTCGGCCAGATGCTGATCTGCGTCGGCGTCGCCAACACCCTGCGCCCTAGAACCGCATGACCCCGGCGTCGGGGGCCTCGGCAAAGAGGCGTTCGAGCTCCTTCGGGCGCCGATCGCGCGCCAGGGCCTGGTTGATATAGCCCTTGTCGGTCAGCTCGCCGCTGGCCGCGTCGGGCGCGCCGTCCAGGATCAGGGCGCGGGCGATCTTGCCGCCGCCGCCCTTGGCCGCCGCGTTCATGCGCGAGAGGCCCTCGACGATCTGGGCGCGGACGGCCTCCGCATCACCCAACCGGTCACAGGCCTTGGCGTCCAGGAACAGCATCAGGCCCACGCCCTCCCGCCCCTCGCCGCAGACCACCGCGTCCGAGACCACGCCGCCGATCGCCGACACCGCCGCCACCCGCAGCGCCCCGGCCGCCACGAAGGTCCCGCTGGCCAGCTTGAAGTTCTCGACCAGCCGCCCGTCGAACACGAGGCCGGCGGCCGGATCCTCCGGGTCGGCCAGGCGCGCGGCGTCGCCCAGGCGGTAGAAACCGTCCTCGTCGAAGGCCTGGGCGGTGGCTTCCGGCTGGTCCAGATAGCCCGGCGAGACCTGCGGCCCCTTCACCCGGATCTCGAACTTGCCGCCGTCGCCGGCCGGCACGAGTTTCACCGAAGTCCCGGGCGTCGGCAGGCCGACCATGCCCGAGCGGGCGTTCAGCCAGTGGATGTTGCAGGCCGTCGGGCCGGTCTCGGTGGCGCCATAGCCGGCCGCGAAGGTGATCCGCTCGCCGACCGTACGCACCGCCACGGCCTGGACCCGGTCGAGGATCGACTGGGCCATCGAGGCCCCGCCGTACTGGATCACCCGCACGGTCTCGAAGAACTTCGCCGCCAGGGCCTGGTTGCGCTCCAGCTCGCCGACGAACATCGCCCAGCCGGCCGGGACCATGTTGTGATAGGTCGTCGCCACCTCGGAGAGGTTGCGCACCGTCTCGCCGAACCTGCCAGCCAGCGGCTGGCCGGCGTCGATGTACAATGTCCCGCCCCGGTGCAGCACCATGTGCAGGATGGCGTTGGCCCCCAGGCTGTGGCTCCAGGGCGCGGAATTGACCAGCACTGGCGGCTCGGGATCGGCATAGCAGGCTTGGATCTGCGCCGCGTTCAGCGCGATGTTGGCGTGGGTGCAGACCACCGCCTTGGGACGGCCCGTCGAGCCCGAGGTCAGCAGCAGCTTGGCGACATCGTCCGGACGAGCGACCGGTTCGACCGGCTCGCTCTTCAGCAGGTCGTCGAAGGCGGCGTCGCCCGGCCGCGCGTTGCGACTCACAACGACCGGCAGGCCGGCCAGGAACGGCGCGGCCAGGGCGTCGCCAAAGGCCTCGGCGTCGTCGGCATAGACGGCGGCCGGCTTCAGCCGTTCGACGGCGTGCTGCAGGCGCGTCAGGTCAGCCCCCTTCAGCCCGTACTGCGGCGAGACCGGCGCGGCCGGCGCGCCCAGGCTCATGGCGGCGTAGGCGATCAGGGCGTGGTCGACGCCGTTGCGGGCCAGGATCAGCAGCGGCCGGCCGCGCGACAGGCCCAGCGCCGCGAGCCCGCCCGCCAGGGCCTCGACCTGCTGCTTGGCCTCAGCGTAGGTCACCGTCCGCCAGCCGTCGCCGTCCCGCTCGGCCAGCCAGACCCGATCCGCCGCCTCGACGGCCCAGCGCGCCAGGGGCTGCGTCGTGGTCCGCACCGCGTCCGAATAGGGCATGGGATTGCGCAGGATCAGCGTCTCGCCCCCATGGCCCTGAACCCGCTCGACCTCCAGCGCGCGGGGCGCGTAGCGGGCGTCGCGGAAGGGGGCGCTGGTGAAGGTCGATCCGTCCATGACCTCCGTTATGCGCCCCCCTCGACATTTTTTCCAAGACCTGTCGAATCCGCCTGCGCCGGCGCGTCTCTCAGGTCGAAGCGTCGCGATGGCCGCGCGCTCATTGGGAGACAAGACGATGCAATACGCCCTGCTGATCTATGAGAACGAGGACCTCTATCGCACCGACGCCGGCCGCTCGATGGACGAGATCATCACCGCCCATCGCGCCCTGGCCGGCGAGCTGGCGCAGCAAGGCATCCTGCTCGGCGGCCAAGGTCTGAAGACCGCCGACACCGCCACCACGGTGCGCAAGTCGGACGGCCAGCACGCCCTGCACGACGGTCCCTATGCCGAGGCCCGCGAGCAGTTGGGCGGCTTCTACCTGATCGAGGTCTCGGACCTGGACGCCGCCCTGGCCATCGCCAAGCGCATCCCGCTGGCGGGCGACGGCGCCGTCGAGGTCCGTCCGATGATCGAGGAAGGGTGATCACCCTCGACCAGACTGCGCGGGAGGCCGGAGGGCGGATCGTCGCCGCCCTGGCGACGGCCTTCCGCGACCTCGACTTGGCCGAGGAGGCCTATGCCGAGGCCTGCGCGCGGGCCGCCGCCGTCTGGCCCGCGGCGCCGCCCCTGGATCCGGCGGCCTGGCTCTACGCCACGGCGCGGCGGTGCGTTCTCGACATGATCCGCAAACGGAAAGTCCGCAGCCGCCTGACGCCCGACACGCCGGAACCACAGGCTTCCGCCGAGGAGATCATGGCCTCCGACGCCCGCCTGATCCCCGACGAGCGGCTGCGGCTGATCTTCGTCTGCTGCCACCCGGCCGTCGCGCCCGAGGCTCGCGCGGCCCTGACTCTGCGGCTGGTCTGCGGCCTGACCGTGCAGGAGATCGCCCGCGCCTTCCTGGTCGCCGAGCCCGCCATGTTCCAGCGCCTGACCCGCGCCAAGAAGAAGATCGCCCAGGCCGGGGTGTCCTTCGAGGTCCCCGGCCCGCAGGCCTGGCCCGAGCGCTTGGCGGCGGTGTTCTCGACCCTGGAAGTGGCCTATGCCCGCGCCCATGAGGACGCCGCCGGGGCCGGGCAGCATGCCGGTTATGCCCGCGAGATGCTGGGCCTGACCGCCGTCCTGGCCGAGCTGCTGCCGGACGAGCCCGAGTGCCTGGCCTTCGCCGCCACGGTGCGGTTCGCCGAGGCCCGGCGACCGGCGCGGCTGGACGCCCACGGGGCGATGATCCCGCTGTCGGAGCAGGATCCGGCGCTGTGGAACCGGTCGCTGATCCACGAGGCCGACGCCCTGCTACGCCGCGCCGCCCGGCTGAACCGGCCCGGACCGCGCCAACTGCGGGCGGCCCTGCATGGCGTGTGGTGCGTGCGCCGCTCGCTGGCGGAGCCGCCGCCGTGGTCGGCGGTGCTGGCGCTCTATGACCTGGCCGAGCGGGACGATCCGTTCGTGCGGATCAACCGCGCCGTGGCCCTGGCGCAGGTCGCCGGACCGGCCGTGGCGCTGGTCGAGATCGAGGCGCTGGACGCCGACCGGCTGGCGGACTTCCAGCCGTTCCACGCGGTGCGGGCCGATCTTCTGGCGCGACTGGGCCGGCGCGACGAGGCGCTGGCCGTTTATCAGCGGGCGATCGATCTGGCGCCGGGGCCGGCGGAGCGGCTGTGGTTAGTCAGAAGGCGGAACGAGGTCACTTAAACTTGTCATCCCGGGCGTAGCGAAGCGAAGACCCGGGACCGCCAGAAACGCAAAGCTTCCGGCGGTCCCGGCTCGGCGCGCTACGCGCTTGGCCGGGATGACAGTTTTTATCGAGCCAACGTCTCCAGGAACCGGACAGGCTCGCCGCGGCCTTCGGCGACGATCTCGTCGTCACGCATGACCACGACGCCGCGCACGATGGTCGCCACCGGCCAGGCCTTGGCCTCGAAGCCGTCGAACGGGGTCCAGCCGGCGCGGTTGGCCATCTGCGCGTGGGTGATGACCTTGCGGGCCTTCATGTCGACGATGGTGAAGTCGGCGTCGAAGCCTTCGGCCAGTCGGCCCTTGTCGGCCAGGCCGAACACGCGGTTGACGCCGTGGCTGGTCAGGTCGACGAAGCGCTCGAGGCTCAGCTTGCCGTCGACCACGTGGGTCAGCATCACCGGCACCAGGGTCTGGACGCCCGGCATGCCCGAGGGCGAGGCGGGATAGGGACGGGCCTTCTCCTCGCGGGTGTGGGGCGCGTGATCGCTGCCCAGCACGTCGGCGATGCCGGCCTCAATGCCGCGCCAGACGCCGGCCACGTGGTCGGCGGTGCGGATCGGCGGGTTCATCTGAGCAAAGCCCTTCAGGCGCTCATAGGCCTCGGGCGCGACCAGGGTCAGGTGCTGGGGCGTGACCTCGACGCTGGCGACGTCCTTGTTCTGGGCCAGGAAGTCGATCTCTTCCTTGGTCGTGACGTGCAGCACGTGGATGCGCTTGCCCAGGCCCTTGGCGATGCGGACCAGGCGGTGGGTCGACTGCAGGGCGGCCTGGGCGTCGCGCACCTCGGGGTGGCTGGTCCAGTCGCCGGGACGGGCCAGGCTGCGGCGGTCGGCCAGGCGGTATTCGTCCTCGGAGTGGAAAGCGGCGCGGCGGTTCACATGCCGCAGCACGTTCTCGACGCCCTCGTCGTCCTGCACCAGCAAGCTGCCGGTCGAGGCGCCCATGAACACCTTGACGCCGCAGCAGCCCGGGAGGCGCTCCAGCTCGCCCAGGAACGGGGCGTTCTCATGCGTGCCGCCGACATAGAAGGCGTGGTCGGTGTGCATGCGGTTCTTGGCGCGCGACAGCTTGTCGGCCAGGGCGTCCGGGTCGGTGGTGGTCGGCTCGGTGTTGGGCATCTCGAAGACGGCGACCACGCCGCCCAGGGCCGCGCCGCGCGAGCCGCTCTCGAGATCTTCCTTCCACTCCAGGCCCGGCTCGCGGAAGTGCACCTGGCTGTCGATCACGCCGGGCAACACGGTCAGGCCCGCGGCGTCGAACACTTCACCGGCCGAGGCCTGGGAGAGGTCGCCGATGGCGACGATCTTGCCGTTCCGCACGCCGATGTCGGTGATCCCGCGCCCCGCGTGATTCACCACCTCGCCCCCCCGCACGATCAGGTCGAAGGTCTGGGTCATGGGGACGGCTCCTGCGAATGGATTTCAGCGGGTCTAGGTCCGCCTCTGTTCCCAAGCAACAAATATCCGCTCATCCCCGCGAAAGCGGGGACCCCTGCGGAATGGGCGACCTAGCCGCGCCCTCCCGTCTTGCTCAGCTTGGGTCCCCGCTTTCGCGGGGATGGTCGGCAGAGGCGGCGACGGCCTCGAGTTCGCGATCGTCAGCCGTTTCTTCGACGACCGGCTCCGACACGGCTTCAGCCTCGGCAACCTCTTCCGCGATCGCCTCTTCGATCACCGCTTCCTGCGGCGAGAGCTCGGCCTCGGGTTCCGTGCGGGCCAGCAAGGCCTTGGCCTCGCGGACCACGGTGGCCACCGGCAGGTCGCTCATGTGCCGGATAGCCTGGGAGAGGTCCGGGTCGACGGCCAGGAACTGCTCGAAGCTGCGCGGGCCGCGCACCGCCACGGCCTTGTCGCCCCACGGGCCGTAGCGACGCTCGTCAGAGGGGCCGAACAGGCCGATAGTCGGCGCGCCGGCGGCGGCGGCGATGTGCATCAGGCCCGAGTCGTTGCCGATGAACAGCCGCGCGCGCTTGAGACAGGCATAGGCGGTCAGCAAGTCCACCTTGCCGGTCAGGTCGATGGTGCGGCCGCGGGCCGAGGCCATGCGCAGTTCCTCGACCATGCGGGTGTCTTCCGGCCCGCCCAGGATCAAGAGGCGCCCGCCGGCCATCGGGCCGTCCTTGTCCAAGAGCTGGGCCGCCGTCTGGGTGAAGCGCTCGATCGGCCAGACCTTGCCGATCCAGTTCGAGGCCGGGCCCATGGCCAGGATCGGGCCGTCCCCCTTGCCTCCTTCCAAGCCCAGCAGTTCGTCGGCCAGGGCCTGGACCTCGGGCGAGATGTAGAGATGGGGCGCGGGCGGATCGCCCTCCAGCTTCAGGGTGCGGGCGGCGTCGACCACCTTGTGCTCGATATCGCCGGGCAGCTTCTTCCAGATCGCCCGCTTGTCGCGGCGCAGGAACAGGGCCGTGGCCGAGCCACGCAGGTCGACGACCAGGCTCCACTTCCTGTGGCGCACCTGGTTCCAGAGCTTGAACCAGTGACCCTTGCCCTTGCCCTTCTCCATCACGATCACGCGGTCCAGGCCCGGCACATGGGCGAACAGCGGCGCGGCCAACGGGCCGGCGACGATGGTGAAGCGGGCGTTGGGAATTTGATCAGAGAGAAGTTTGATCAGGCCGGACGAAAGCACCGCATCGCCGATGCGTGTGGCCGTGATGAAAAGAATCGGGAAGGCCCGCTGTGTCATCCGCCTATCTATAGATCGCTCGGTGAGTCGGCGCATCCCGCTATAGCGGTTAAGCTTTTGACTTCCTGCGACCGAACGTCGCGCGACACGATTGGCGGTCTGGCGAGCGCAGGCCTATATCGCGGATATGAGCTCGCTTCGCACCGCCCATCTGGCGTCCCGCGCCGTCATCGCCGTGTCCGGCCCGGACTGGAAGAGCTTCCTGCAGGGCCTGCTGACCCAGGACGTCGAGACCATCCAGCCGGGCGAGCTGCGCTTCGCGGCCCTGCTGACCCCGCAAGGCAAGCTGCTGTACGACCTGTTCGTGGCGGCCAACCCCGAAGAGATGGGCGACGGCGCCCTGCTGGACGTGGCGGCCGAGCACCGCGACGCGATCCTGACGCGCCTCTCCATGTACCGCCTGCGGGCCAAGGTGACGCTGGAGCCCAGCGACTACAAAGTCATCGCCGCGTTCGGCGAGCCGATGGACGGCGGTTTCGCCGACCCGCGCCTGCCGGCCTTGGGCGCGCGCGCCTACGGCCATTGCGAGGCTGAAAGCGCCGAGGCCGACTACGAGGCCTGGCGCCTGTCGCTGGGCGTGCCGGGCCCCGCCGACTGGGGCAGCGAGGCGAACTATCCGATCGAGGCGGACTTCGACCTCTTGGCCGGCATCGACTTCAAGAAGGGTTGCTTCGTCGGCCAGGAGACGACCAGCCGCATGAAGCGGCGCGGTGTGATCAAGAACCGCATGCTGCCGATCACCTTCGACGGCCCCGCCCCCGCCTTCGGGACCGAGGTGCTGGCGAACGGCAGTCTGCGGGCCGGCGAGGTGCTGAGCGGCGCCGATGGCCGGGCCATGGCCATCCTGCGTTTGGACCGCATCGAGGACGCGGACCTGACCGCGGAGGGCCGGCCGTTGAAGGTCGACCGGCCCTCCTGGCTAACCTGACCTACCGGCAGCTGCCGTAGCGATCGGGCGAAGCGCCCGGACCCCCGCGCCAGCCGGGCGGATTCTCCCAGTTGGTGCCGGGGCCGCCACGCGGACCGGGCGGGTTGTTGTCGTTGTCGAACCAGCATTTGGCGCGCGGATTCCACCAGCCGTAACGCGGATGATAATAGCCGTAGGCGCGGTTGTAGTAGTAGCCGTCGCGATAGCGGAACTCGACCCGCTGGCCTTTCCAGCGATAGAAGCGGCGGTCGGGCGAGGCGCCGGGACCGCCGCGCCAGCCGGGCGGATTCTCCCAGTTGGTTCCGGGGCCGCCGCGCGGGCCGGGCGGATTGTTGTCGCGGTCGCGGTGCTGGGCCAGGACGGGCGTCGCCGTCATGGCCGTCGTCGCCAGGGCCAGCATGGCCAAGGTCTTGAGGCGCTTCATCAGCGTCTTTCCTCCGTTGGTTCGATCCCTCTGACCCTTCCAACGCGCGAGACGGACAATTCAGTCGCTCGTGAAACGATGTTCCCGAAAAGTTCTGGCCAGCCGATGATCTTCTGCTAGCTTCGCCGCATGACCCAGCCCACGCGCTGCACCTGGAAGGGCATGAACGGCGATCCGTTCTACGAGGCCTATCACGACCACGAATGGGGCGTGCCCGAGCGGGACAGCCGCGCGCTGTGGGAGAAGCTCGTCCTGGACGGCTTCCAGGCCGGGCTGTCGTGGATCACCATCCTGCGCAAGCGCGAGGCCTTCCGCGCCGCCTTCGCCGGCTTCGATCCGGAAAAGGTCGCCCGCTTCGACGAGACCGACCGCGCCCGGCTGATGGCCGACGCCGGCATCATCCGCTCAAACGGCAAGATCGACGCGGCCATCTCGGGCGCGCGGATCTATCTGGACATGCGCGAGCGCGGCGAGGACTTCGGCCAGTTCCTGTGGGACATGGTCGGCGGCGCGCCGATCCAGAACCAGTGGCAAGTGGGCCAGGTCCCGACCCAGACGCCGCTGGCCGTCGAGATGTCCAAGGCCCTGAAGGCCAAGGGCTTCAAGTTCTGCGGCCCGGTGATCGTCTACGCCTTCATGGAGGCCACCGGCCTGGTCAACGACCACCTGG
This sequence comes from uncultured Caulobacterales bacterium, assembly GCA_903900155.1. Taxonomy (GTDB): domain Bacteria; phylum Pseudomonadota; class Alphaproteobacteria; order Caulobacterales; family Caulobacteraceae; genus Caulobacter. The sequence continues at coordinate 54,816 of CAIUMD010000015.1, forward strand.
TGACGTGCTTCCGCCATGACGAGTGCAGGGCGATGGGTCATCGTCATTGAGGAGCTCCAGCCCCCTACTTCCCCGCGTTCTGGATCGCCGCGTCGATCTCGGCCAGGGTGTGGTAGCCCGGCTCCATCTTGCGGCCGTTGATCTCGAAGGTCGGGGTGGCGTTGATGTCGTGGGCCTTGGCGTTGTTCTGCACGCGGGTGTTCAGGGCCGTCATCTGGGCTTCGTCGCTGACGCACTTCTCGAACTGGTCCTGGCTCATGCCCACCGACTTGGCGATGTCCGACAGGGTCTCGCGCGGCGAGTAGAAGATCCCTGGCTGGGCGGCGAAGATCGCGTCGTTGACGGCGAAGTACTTGTCCTTGCCGGCGCAGCGCGCCAGCAGGAAGCCGCCGGCGGCCACGGTCACCTCCTCGGTCCCACCAACCAGCATCTCGCGGAACACGTAGTGCGCCTTGCCGGTGTCGACATACTTGGCCTTGAAGGCCGGCCAGACCTCGGCCTGCCATTTCGCGCAGACCGGGCAGCCGACCGAGGCGTATTCGACGACCGTGATCTTGGCGTCCTTGGCGCCCATCTCCATGTCGTCCGGCAGCGCCTGATAGGCTTTCGGCTGGCCGCAGGCCGCCAGGGCCAGAGCCATCAACGCGGCGACCGCGATCTTCACACTACGCATCGGCTGCTCCCAAGACCGGAAGCGACACCATACTGGCGGTTGTGGCCATCGCAAGGCGCTCGCCGCGCCTAACCGACGACCCGCGCCTTGGTGACGTCGCAGTCCCAGCGATCCCAGGGACCGTCGACCCGCCCCATGTCGACCGCCGCGAAAATCAGGCTGCCGCCGGCCGGCACGGCCTGGCGGATCGTGGCCGAAACCGTGCCCGCCGCGACGTCGCCGCTCCGCATCCGGCAGCTGACCGTGGGATCCGTCAACAGCAGGCCCGAGACGTTGTCGGCCCGTCCGGTCGCCAGCAGCGATCCCGTCTTGCCACGGATGAACGTCACCTTGCCCAGGGTCAGATAGGCCTCGGGATGGGCGCGAACCAGGGCCGGTTCGGGCAAACCCGCCGGCCGCGCCGGGATCACGAGCTTGGGAGCCGGCGTGTCGTCGGGCCGGGTCACGGCGGTCAGGGCGCCGCCGGCCAGGAACACCCCGATGAAGGCGACCAGAGCGCGCGCCGGCGTGCCGACCACCGGCCAGCGCGGCTGCGGCTTGAACACCAGGAAGAACGCCCCCGCCGAAGCGATCAGCCACAGCAGCGGCGCGGCGTAGGTCAGCAGCGTCATGAAAGATCCCCGGCTCCGTTCCTAGAGCGAAAATGCTCTAGGGCCGCTGGCTGACCCGCACCCAGTCGACCTCCATGGTCGCCGGCAGGGCCGCCTCGTCGACGCCCTTGGCGTTGGCGCCCTCGGGCCAGCGACCGCCGAAAGCCAGGTTCAGGATCAGGTGGAAGGGCTGGTCGAACGGCGCGGCGCTGACCGCCTGGTCATCACGCTTCCACTGCTCCGCCGGGGCGCGAGCATATTGTTGTCCGTCCACGAACCAGGTGATCGCCTCCGGCGTCCACTCCACCGCATAGACATGGAAGCCATCCGGGGACGCCGGCATCGGCGTGCTGGTGCTGACCTGCTTGTGCGCCCCCGATGCATCGCCGGCGAAGTGGATCGTGCCGAAGATCCGGTTCTCGCGCCCCCCCTCGCAGCCGACGCCCATCTGCGGACAGGACGCGCCCAGGTTGACGGTCTCCAGGATGTCGATCTCGCCGGACTTGGGCCAGCCGCCATAGGTCGAAAGCTCCGGCATCATCCAGATGGCCGGCCATACGCCCTGGCCGCCCGGGACCCGCGCCCGCGCCTCGAACCGGCCGTAGCGCCAGCTGGCCAGGCCCTGGGTCAGGATCTTGCCCGAGGCATAGTCGCCGGTCTTCATCGGCCCGGTCGGACCGGCCCACGGATTGGCCAGGCCCCGGGTCTTGCGCTTGACCGTGGTCAACCGCAGCAGGCCGTCCTTGACCGACACGGTGTCGGGACTGACGTCGTAGCACTGGCGCTCGTCGTTGCCGCCGCCGCCGCAATCGGCGGCCCGGGTCCACTTGGCCGGATCCAGGCGGTCGCCGTCGAACTCGTCGGACCAGACCAGTTTCCACCCCGCATCTTGAGCGTAAACGGGGGCGGGGGCCGGCGTGGCGGCGGACAACAGGGCCAGGGCGGCGACGATCGACTTGAAGCTCATGACACCGGATGCTCAAGCGCCGACCAGCCCGCGTCAAGCCATGTCGGGACCAGCCGCCGCGCGCCCGAGGCGCTGAGGTGGTCGTCGTCGAAATAGATCGGCTCGCCGTCCATCATCGCCAGGCAGCGACCGTTGACGCACAGGGTCTGCGACGGGAACACCGCCGTCGTCCCGCGTCGGTCCTGGATGGCCGCGCGAATGGCGTCCTCGGCCGGGCCGGCGCGCGAGAGGGGCAGTTCGGCGTCGACGCTGGCGCAACGTCCCGGCTTCAATCCCAGCTGGGCGGACTGCCCCAGGCATTCGGGCGCGCCCAGGGTCAGCTCCGGGACCGGACCGATGATCAGCACCCGCAGGTCGGGACGGCGCCGGACGAGGGCCCGCAGCGTGCGGCCCAGCGGTCCCGCCAGGCCCGTCCGCTTGCCGCCCGCCAACATCGTCACGCGCGGCGAGTTGACGTCGTAGAACGGCGGCGCGTCGCGATAGAGCGGCCAGCGGGCCGCCAGCACCACCAGCTTCAGCCGCTTGTCCGCCGCGATCCGCTCCAGGACCTGGTCGGCGCCCGCCTCGCACTCCAGCTTGAAGCGGTACATCGTCCGGACACTGACGCCGACCAGCGGCGGGCAGCCGCCGCGGGCGACTTCGCGCACGCTCCAGCCGCGCGCCATGGCCCAGTCCACGACGCCGGGGATCACGGCGTCGGCATGGGAGTCGCCCCAGACCAGGACGTCGTCGCCCTCCAAGCCGGGCGCCGCGCCGAAGCGGCAGTCCGCGGGCTTGGCCTTGCGGGCGTTGTCGAAACAGGCCTTGCGGGCCGGATTGACGTCGGTCTCCTCCAGGTCGGCCAGGGCCTTGGCGGTGGGCGACAGACGGCCTGGCAAGCCGTGGGTGAAGAACAGCAGCGCACCGACGGCGATCGGGACCAGCAGCGGCAGCAGCATCAGGCCCAGGCGCCGCCAGTGGCAGTCGGTCGGACCACGCCGGAAGGGCTGCTCAACGAAGCGCCAGCTCAATATCGCCAGAACGAGCGCCAGCCCGACCAGGCCCAGACGCTGGCCCACGCTGAGCGGCTGCTGAGCGACGTCGGCGGCCAGGACCAGCAGCGGCCAGTGCCACAGATAGAGCGAATACGAGATCTTCCCCAACCCGACCACCGGCGGTAGGCGTAACACGAAGAGACCCGGCGCCGCGCCCGACCCGCTCCAGACCAGCAGCGCCGTCCCAAGGCAGACCGGAACCGCCGAAAGCCCCGGAAAGGCGCTGGCCTCGTTCAGCCAGATGAGGCTGCCGGCGATCGCCAGCCCGCCCAGTATCCCCGCCAGCTTGGCCGTGGTCCGATCCTGCGGCGGCTTGACCAGGCCCAGGGCTGGCGCCCCGCCGGCCAGGAACTCCCAGGCCCGCATCGGCAGGCCGAAGAACGCCCAGTTGCTGGCGACCATCGCCTGGGCCAGGACCAGCGAACCGATCAGCAGCGCCAGCGCCAGGCTGGCGCGCATGCCCCGCAACGGCTTGAGCGACAGCAGCGCGATCAGGGCCGGCCAGAGCAGGTAGAATTGCTCCTCCACGCCCAGCGACCACAGGTGCAGCAGCGGGTTCTGCTGGACGCCCGGCGCGAAATAGCCGGCGGTCTGGGCGAACAGGATGTTGGCGGCGAACAGGCCCGAGGCCGCCGTCGCCGCGCCGGTCATGGCCAGCAGGCGCGGCATCTCGACCCACGCCGCCAGCGCCGCCGTGACCAGCACCACCAGCAGATAGGCCGGCGCGATCCGCCGCGCCCGCCGCAGGTAGAAGCCGCCCCACGAGAAGCTGTCGCCATCCCGCGCCTCGACGATCAGCCGGGTGATCAGATAGCCCGAGATGACGAAAAACACGTCCACCCCGACAAAGCCGCCCGGCAGCAGGTTGGGAAAGGCGTGATGGATGACGATGGCCCCCACCGCCACGGCCCGCAGCCCGTCGATGTCACGCCGATACTCCAGACCCATGCTCGCCCCCGAAACTACAGTCGTAATCACGGTGAGCAGCGCCACGCCTCGTCGTCAAGAGAAGTTATTACGCCCGTAAACTTCTTTCCCGCCCTCCCGAACCGGCCTAAACACCAGCCCATGCGCACCGGACCCGACATGATGCTGGAACTGGCCTGCGGACAGGGCCCTGTCTGCGGGGTGGACGAGGCCGGGCGCGGTCCCTGGGCCGGGCCGGTCAGCGCCGGCGCGGTGATCCTGGATCCCGACCGCATCCCCAAGGGCCTGAACGACTCCAAGAAACTCTCGGCCAAGGCCCGCGCGGCCCTGGAGGCGGAGATCAAAGAAGTCGCCATCGCCTGGTGCGTGGGCATGGCCTCGATCGAGGAGATCGCGCAGCTCAACATCCTGCACGCCGCGGGCCTGGCCATGCGCCGGGCGGTCGAGGGCCTGCACGTGACCCCGGTCTTCGCCCTGGTCGACGGCAACTACCGCTTCCCCCTGCCCTGCGAGGTCAAGACCGTGGTCAAGGGCGACAGCCTGTCGTGCTCGATCGCGGCGGCCTCGATCCTGGCCAAGGAAGCCCGCGACCGGATCATGGTCGAGATGGACGCCGTCTATCCCGGCTACGGTTTCGCTGGCCACAAGGGCTATCACGCCCCAGTTCATGTTGAAGCGCTGCGAAAGCTGGGCCCTTCTCCTATCCATCGTCTCGGGTGGGCTCCGCTGCGCAATCTCGAATTTGATTTCAACTCGATTGAGTCTGAATAGACTCAAGAATCGGGTCGATATAACCTCAAAATCTGCACTTCACTTACTTGAATGCTGAAATGCAGGCGCCATTTCCCCATTATCGCCAACTTGATGGGGAGGCAGAGATGAGTGATATCGGTTCGGCTCGCAGCCGACTGCTGCACGTGGCCGAGGAAATCGAGAGCAAAGGGCTCGTCGCCGAAGCAACGGATATCCGTGCGGTGGTTGAGGAGTGCATGTATCGGCGAGCGCCTGCCCGTCGAATGCCCAGAAAGTCAGCTGCAGTGACGCCTCGGTTGAAGAAGCGGGTGCTCAAACTCGCTGATACCACCTCCCTCCATAATGCAGAGATCGCCGTCAAATTGAACCTCAACCCTGGACGCGTCTCGGAAATCCTTCAGGGCGATCGTTAAAAAAATTAACTATAAGTATAAAGACCGACTTTACCAAAGAGACTCATGATTCCGCTCTCTTTCTTGAGGAACGGGACCATGAAGTTCGGGCCGGAAACCATCATCCTGGGCGACTGCATCGAGCAGATGAACGCCCTGCCGGAGAAGTCGGTCGACCTGATCTTCGCCGATCCGCCCTACAATCTTCAGCTGGGCGGCGACCTGCTGCGTCCCGACAATTCCAAGGTCGACGCGGTCGACGACCACTGGGACCAGTTCGAAAGCTTCGCCGCCTACGACCAGTTCACCCGCGCGTGGCTGAAGGCCGCCCGCCGTGTTCTCAAGGATGATGGGGCGATCTGGGTGATCGGCAGCTATCACAACATCTTCCGCGTCGGCGTGGCCGTGCAGGACCTGGGCTTCTGGATCCTGAACGACATCGTCTGGCGCAAGTCCAACCCGATGCCCAACTTCAAGGGCACCCGCTTCGCCAACGCCCACGAGACCCTGATCTGGGCGTCCAAGAGCCAAAACGCCAAGCGCTACACCTTCAACTACGACGCCCTGAAGATGGCCAATGACGAGGTGCAGATGCGCTCGGACTGGACCATCCCGCTGTGCACCGGCGAGGAGCGCATCAAGGGCGCCGACGGCCAGAAGGCCCACCCGACCCAGAAGCCGGAAGCGCTGCTCTATCGCGTCATCCTGTCGACGACCAAGCCGGGCGACGTGATCCTGGATCCGTTCTTCGGCGTCGGCACCACCGGCGCGGCCGCCAAGCGCCTGGGCCGCAAGTTCATCGGCATCGAGCGCGAGGCCGAATATCTGGAACACGCCAAGGCCCGCATCGCCAAGGTCGTGCCGATCGCCCCGGAAGACCTCGAGGTCATGGGCTCCAAGCGCGCCGAGCCGCGCGTGCCCTTCGGCACGATCGTCGAGAGCGGCCTGCTGTCGCCGGGCGACACGCTCTACTGCAGCAAGGGCAATCACGCCGCCAAGGTGCGTCCGGACGGCTCGATCACGGTCGGCGACCTGTCGGGCTCGATCCACAAGATCGGCGCCCTGGTCCAGTCGGCCCCGGCCTGCAACGGCTGGACCTACTGGCACTTCAAGACCGACGCGGGCCTGGCGCCCATCGATGTGCTGCGGGCCCAGGTGCGGGCGGGGATGAACTAGGCCTTCAGCGCCGCGTTCGCGCCGTCGACGAACTTGCGCAGCAGGCGCGCCGGGTCCTTCAGCTCCTGGTCGCTCCACTCGGCCATCATCGCCCCGTGCTCGCGCGTCCAGATCGGCACGGCCCGGGCCAGCACCGCCCGCCCTGCGTCGGTCAGGCTGAGCACACGGGCCCGGCGGTCCTGGGGGTCGGGCCCGATCCAGGTCCCCGGCGGCGCCTTCGCGGTCAACGCCAAGGACCTGCAGGGCGCCTACTTTGCGTTCTCGGGCATGCGCGGCTAGCGGCGGCGGGCTCGCCACTGGGCGGCCGTCTGCCCCCACAGCTCGACCTTGCTGGCTTCGTGCGGCGGCGGCAGTTGGCCCGGCCCGCGATTGGTCGCGCCCAGGCGGATGGCGACCTGCTGCGACGGGACGTTTTCCGGGTCGATGCAGTGGATGATATCGGTCCAGCCTAAGTGGTCGAACGCCCAGTCCATCGTCGCCGTGGCGGCCTCGACCGCATAGCCCTTGCCCTGCGCCGACGGCAGCAGGCCCCAGCCAACCTCGTCGCCGGGCCAGCCGTCCGGCCGCCAGGGCCCGATCCGGCCGATCCAGGCGCCGCTGGCCTTCTCGATCACCGAGAACATGCCAAAGCCGTGCAGGGCCCACGATCCGGCCATCGCGGCCATGCCGCGCCAGACCAGGGCGCGCGGCTGGACGCCGCCGATGAAGCGCGCCGCCACGGGATCGGCCATCAGCGCGGCCCAGGCGTCCAGGTCGACATCGGCCGGCGGCCGCAGGATCAGCCGTTCGGTCTCGAGCGTGGGTCCGGGCGCGACCGCCATGCGCCTAGCCCACGCACTCGGCTAGGCCGGTGCGGCGCACCGCGCCCGAGGCCTTGCCGATCTTCTGGGTGCGCCGAGCGACGTACTTGCCCGGCTTGATCACCTTCCACTTCAGCGGGCTGGGCAGGATGGCCGCCAGGCGCGAGGCCTGGGCCTGGGTCAGCTGGTCGGCGTCGACGCCGAAATAGCGCTGGGCGGCGGCCTGGGCGCCATAGATGCCCGAGCCGAACTCGATCGAGTTCAGATAGACCTCCATGATCCGCTGCTTGCCCCACAGCACCTCGATCAGCACCGTGAACCAGGCCTCCAGGCCCTTGCGGATGTAGCTGCGACCCGGCCACAGGAAGACGTTCTTGGCCGTCTGCTGGCTGATGGTCGAGCCGCCGCGAATCTTCTTGCCGGCCTCGTTGTTGGCGTAGGCCTTCTGCAGGGCGTTGAAGTCGAAGCCGTGGTGCTCGCAGAACCGGGCGTCCTCGGCCGCGATCAGGGCGCGCGGCAGGGCCGGAGCGACCTTGTCGATCCCGCGCCAGCGATGGTCCAGTCCGCGCCCCTCGACCGCGCGGATCACCATCAGCGGCGTCACCGGCGGCGGGATGAAGCGATACAGGATGACCGTCACCACCGGCCCGGCCACCAGCACGATGAACAGAGCCAGCGCGATATTCCGCAAAAGCCGCCGCACGAGAAGTCCCCGAAGTCCTACTTGTCTTTACCCGACGGACGGATGCTAGCCAGTGGAACCGTCGCTGTCGCGATAGATAGATACACGGGATTAAGGGAGCCTTCGATGGACGTGATCGACGCCGTCAACCGCCGCATGTCGGTGCGCGCCTTCAAGCCCGATCCGGTCGACGGCGCGCTGGTCCGCGAACTCTTGGAAGCGGCCGCCCGCGCCCCGTCCGGCGGCAATCTCCAGCCCTGGCGGGTGCAGGTCGTCGCGGGCGACCCGCTGGAAAAGCTGAAGGCGACCATGCTGGCCCGCGTCGCCGCGCCCGATCCCACCGAATACGACGTCTATCCGGCCAACCTGTGGGAGCCGCTGCGCAGCCGCCGCTTCCAGGTCGGCGAGGACATGTACGGGGCGCTGGGCATCCCGCGCGAGGACAAGCTGCAGCGCCTGCAGTGGTTCTCGACCAACGGCCAGGGCTTCGGGGCGCCCGTGCAGCTGTTCTTCTCGATCGACCGCCGCTGCGGCCCGCCGCAGTGGAGCGATGTCGGCATGCTGATGCAGACCTTCATGCTGCTGGCCGTCGAGCGCGGCCTGGACACCTGCCCGCAGGAGTTCTGGTCGCACTACAACAAGATCGTCGACGACCATGTCGGCCTGCCCGAGGGCCACATGCTGTTCTCCGGCATGGCCCTGGGCTATCGCGACGAGGCCGCGCCGGTGAACAACTTCCGCTCCCAGCGCGCCCCGTTCGAGGAGTGGGGCGAGCTGAAGGGCTTCTAGCCCGCGAACTCGCGCGGGCCGCTGATGTCGGGGATCGCGACGACGCCGGCCTCGCCGCTTTCGTCGCCCCAGGCCAGCCACTTGCCGTCGGCGCTGGTCGAGAGCGCGCTGATCGACGCGCCCTTCTCGGCCTTCACCGTCTCGATGCGGCCGTTGCGCATGTGGGCGATCCAGATCTTGCCGTTGTCCTGGGCGGCGACGCAGACCGGCTGAACGTCGACGCCGGCCACCCGGACGACCATCGAATCACGCGAGAAGCCGATCTCGGCGGCTTCCTTGCCCATCGGGCCGTTGGCGCCGGCGAACGGCCAGATGACCGCGCCCGAGGCGCCGGCCGTGGTCAAGAGGTTGCCCTTGTCGAAGAAGGCCACGCTCTTGATCTTGGACGGGTAGCCGCCCATCCGCATGTCCTTGCCGTCCGACAGGCGCCAGCCGTGCAGCTGGTTTTCCTGCATCGACGAGATCAGGAACTTGCCGTCCGGGCTGAATTCCACGGCGATGTGGCTGCCGGCCCACTTCAGGAGAGCCGGCTTCTGGTCGGCGATGCGGGCGTACCACAGATAGGCGCCGCCATAGGTGGCGCTGGCCAGGCGGCGGCCCTTGGGCTCGAAGGCCAGGCCCGACACCGTCTTCTCGTGCGTGAATGTGCGCGTGAAGGCCGCGTCGGCGACGTCGCGGACATGGACCTCCTTGCCGGCGGTGAAGGCGATCAGTCCCGAGGCGGCGCTGGTCGCCACATGCTCGATCCACTTGTTCTTCACCTCGGCGATCAGGGTCGCGACGACCTCACCGCCCTCGATTCGGCTCCAGACCACCTTGCCGTCGTCGCCGCCGGTGACGACGCCATTGCCGCTGGGATGGACCGCCGAGGCCAGGACAGCCCCGCCCCCAAAAGCGCCTACTTGGGGGCCGCCATGGGCCTCGACCGTGACGAATCCCTCCGGCGTCTGGAGGCGGACGGTGCCGTCGCCCAGGGCGAACATGGCGCGACCGGAGCGGTCGAACAGGGCGTCGGTGACGAAGGCGTCGAAGGAAAAGATCATGCGCGGCAGATAGGACAGGAGAGCGGCGACGACCAGACTCTTTCAGAAAGCCTGCTCGCGAGGCTCATTTCGCGCCTCAGGCGAAATCAGACCCGACAAGCTGCACGTTCGAACAGCGTTCGACCAAAAAGAGTCGAAAAGGGGGTTGCTATTGCGATGCGTCGTCGGGCTTTACTTCCGCGCCCGTCTGCGCCAGACGTGGCGAGGTAACGACATTTCAGGCGCGCCCCAAGCGGCGCGGCCTTCTGGGAGACAGTCAGGCTATGGCGGCTAAACTTGCTGGCGGCGGCGGTGGCCGTTATTCGCTGGGCCAGAATTCCGAAATCAACGTCACGCCCTTCGTGGACATTCTGCTGGTTCTGCTGATCATCTTCATGGTCGCCGTGCCGATGGCCGTGACCTCGATCAAGATCGACCTGCCGCCGGCGGTCCCGAACCAAACGAACGAGAAGCCGAAGGAACCGGTCTTCATCTCGATCCAGAAGTCGGGCGCGATCTTCATCGCCGACAAGCAAACCAGCCTCGACGGCCTGGAAGCTGACCTGAACGCCAAGTTCGCCGCGACCGGCCAAGCCGGCCCGAAGGACGATCAGCGCGTCATGATCCGCGCCGACGCCGACGTGCTGTACGCCGACTTCATGGGCGTGCTGAACCAACTGCAGACCGCTGGCTGGTTCAAGGTCGGCCTGATCAACGAAGACCTGCACTAAGCCGCTTCGGCGATCGCCAAGAACACAAAAGCCCCGGAACGAAAGTTCCGGGGCTTTTTCGTATGTCCTTCTCCCCTTGCGGGAGAAGGTGTCGCCAGAGGCGACGGATGAGGGGTCGCGCAAACGAAAACCGCCGCGACGGCGGCTAAGCTGTCGCGGCGGGTTTTTTCGTCAACCCCTCACCCGACCCGCTATGCGGGCCACCCTCTCCCACAAGGGGAGAGGGAAACGGCTCACTAAGCCGCCGTCGCCTCGAAGCCGGCCTTCAGCTCGGCCTCATTCAGGTCGCGACCGATGAAGACCATGCGGCTGTAGCGCTTGTCCTTGTCGGTCCATTCGCGCTGGAAGTCGCCTTCCAGGATCATGTGCACGGCCTGGAAGACGAGACGCTTGTTCTCGCCCTTCACGTCGATGATGCCCTTGGCGCGCAGGATGTCGGGGCCGCGCTTAGCCAGCAGCTCGTTGAGCCAGGCGGTGATCTTCTGGCCGTCGACGGGCTTGTCCAGGGTCAGGGAGACGCCCTTCACGCCGTCGTCGTGGATCGCGCTGGCATGGCCGTGATGATCATGACCGCAGTGTTCGTCGTGCACATGGTCATGATCGTGGTGGTGATGATGGTGGTCGTGGCCGCAGTGCTCGTCGTGCACGTGGCCCGGCTCGCCGTGGGCGGGGTTCAGGAAGTCCGGCTCCAGGTCGGTGATCCGCTCCAGGTCGAAGCTGTGCTTGCCCAGGATGGCGTCCAGCGGAACGTTCGAGCGCTGGGCGCGATGGATCGGGGCCAGCGGGTTGATGCGGCGGATGCGGCTCTCGACGTGGCGCAGGTCGTCTTCCGAGACCAGGTCGGTCTTGTTCAGCACGATCTGGTCGGCAAAGGCGATCTGCTCGACAGCTTCCTTGCTGTCGGAGAGGCGCAGCATGATGTGCTTGGCGTCGACCACGGCGGTGACCGAATCGAGCGCCGTACGGGCCTTGACGTCGTCATCGACGAAGAAGGTCTGGGCCACCGGGCCGGGGTCGGCCAGGCCGGTCGTCTCGACGATGATGGCGTCGAAGCCGCCCTTCCTCTTCATCAGGCCCTGCAGGACGCGGATCAGGTCGCCGCGCACCGTGCAGCAGACGCAGCCGTTGTTCATCTCGAACACTTCCTCGTCCGCGCCGACCACCAGGTCGTTGTCGATGCCGACCTCGCCGAACTCGTTGACGATCACGGCGTAGCGCTTGCCGTGCTCCTCGGTGAGGATGCGGTTGAGCAGCGTGGTCTTGCCGGCGCCGAGATAGCCGGTGAGCACGGTGACGGGGATCTTCGAGGAAGCTTGGGTCATGGCCGCTATTTAGGAGGCCGCGACGCGGAGTGAAAGCGCCTAAGTCTTCAAGAAAGCGACCGCCAGGCCGACCATGACCAGGGCCACGCCCAGGATGGTCTCCTCGTAGCGCTCGACCCACTGCAGGCCCAGGCGCTTGAAGCCGGCCAGCGACAAGCTGGTGAAGATCAGCATGCCGGCGGCCGTGGCGGCCATCAGCACGCCGCTCAGCACCAGGAACGCCTGCCAGCCATGCCGCATGCCGGCCAGATAATAGGGCAGGAACGCCTCGCAGGGCGACAGGGTCAGAAGGGTGACCAGGGCGATGATTGCGGCGCGGTCGGACGCGTAGCTGCGCCGGCCAGCCTCCGGCACCGCGTGGTTGTGCCGCCCGCGCGCTATATAGAAGAGACCGACGGCGATCATCAGCCCGCCGACCACCCAGTGGAACAGGCCGCCCAGCTTGGGCTCCAGCGCCAGGCCGGCGATCACCAGGGCCAGGCCCAGGGCGATGGTCAGGCCTACGTGGCCCAGGCCCGCCAGCAGGGCGACGCCCAGGGTGCGGCCCATGGACCACTTCTGGGCGCGACCGACCAGCACGAACGGCAGCCAATGCGTGGGCAGGGCCGCGTGCAGGAAGGCCACGGCGAAACCCGTGACGGCGATGGAAGTGAAGAAGGTCGAGTTCACGTCACGGCCTATAGCGCGTTATAAAGTAACAACCCAGAGGGTTCCGACGATCTTGTCGTGTTTCCTTCGCAACGGCCGTGGAATCCTCGGGGACGGCGTTGACTCTCGAGCCTGCGGCTGTATAAGTCGCGCCCTCTTCGCCCGCCGGGTTCCCGAGCGGGCGATCCCTATTTTGCGAACGCACGTTTTTAAGGCGCTAAACCTATGTACGCGGTGATCAAAACCGGCGGCAAGCAGTACCGGGTTCAAGCCGGCGACCTGCTGGTGGTCGAAAAGCTTGAAGGTGAACCCGGCGCTGCCGTGGCCTTCAATGAAGTCCTGATGCTTGGCGAAGGCGAGGCCGTTACGGTCGGCGCTCCGCTCGTCGACGGCGCCGTCGTCACGGGCGCCCTGATCGAAACCCGCAAGGGTGAGAAGGTGAAGATCTTCAAGAAGATCCGCCGTCAGGGCTACCGCCGCACCCGCGGTCACCGTCAGCTGGAAACCGTCGTGCGCGTCACGTCGGTCGCCGGCGCCGGCAAGGAAGCCAAGTGGGAAGGTTCGATCGACCTGACCCCGAAGGTCATCCTGGACGCCCGCGCTCGCGGTCTCGGCGACGCCGCCGTGCCGTTCAGCATCCCGGCCGCCACCGAAGCCGCTCCGGCTCCGAAGAAGGCCGCCAAGGCTCCGAAGGCTGCTGACGCCGCCGCCGAGCCGGCCGCTGAAGCCGCCCCGAAGAAGAAGGCCGCCCCTAAGAAGGCTGCCGCCACCACGGAGGAAGGCGAAGCCTAAGGGCGACGCCTTCTAAGGTAGGAGAGCACAATGGCTCACAAGAAATCTGGCGGCTCGTCGAGCAACGGTCGCGACTCAGAATCGAAGCGCCTTGGCGTGAAGAAGTTCGGCGGCGAGAAGGTTCTCGCCGGCAACATCCTCGTGCGTCAGCGCGGCACCAAGTTCTATCCGGGCGCCAATGTCGGCATCGGCAAGGACCACACCCTGTTCGCGCTCGTGCAAGGCGCCGTGGGTTTCGTGACCAAGAAGCATAACCGTACGTACGTGACGGTGACCCCGGCCGCTCAACCAGCCGAGTAAGCACGAACCAGAGTTCATTCGGGTCGTGCTTCTTAACCAGAAGACGATCCGGACAGACGATCTCTAGCGGGGAGTCCGGAACGCCGGGCTCCCCGCTTTTGTTTTGTCTCGCCGCCAAATGAAACGAGCTTCGCCATGGCGGCGTCACGGTTCCCGAGCAAGAGGAGCCGGAAACTCTGGGAGGCGCCGATGTGCGTCATCGAAGAAAGACCCGTCATCGACACCCAGCGGCTGACGCTGCGCGTGCCGGCCCAGGCCGACGTCGAACGCGTGGCGGCCTTTTGCGTCGACCATGACGTGGCGCGCATGACCACGCGCATGCCCTCGCCCTACACCCGCGACCACGCCGAGGACTTCGTGGCCCGCTGCGGCGCGCAGGACCGCTCGCGCGACAACACCTTCGCCATCGAACTGGCCGACGAAGGCCTGATCGGGGTCGTCGGCCTCTTCACCACCGCCGAGGGCCGGGTCGAACTGGGCTACTGGATCGGCCGCCCCTATTGGGGTCGCGGCTACGCCACCGAGGCGACCAAGGGCGCCCTGGACTGGGCGCGGGGACGCTGGAAGAAGCGCTACGTCACGGCCGGCCACTTCGCCGACAACGACGCCTCGGGCCGGGTGCTGGTCAAGGCCGGCTTCCTGTACACGGGCGTCGTCGAACACAAGCCGTCGATCGCCCGCGGCGAACCGGCCGCGACGCGGATGATGGTTTGGCTGGCTTAGGCTGAAAATCTGCTCCCCGTTGGGGGAGCTGTCGCGAAGCGACTGAGGGGGCGTCGCCGGCCTACGCCGAGCTGCCCCCTCCGGCCCTCTGGGCCACCTCCCCAAGCGGGGGAGGAGAATTCTTGGCCAGCTCTACGCCGCCCGGTGCGTGTGGATCACCTTCTGCGGACCTTCGCGGAAGCGTTTTTCGGCGACGACGATCCGTTCGCACAGGGCGTCCAGGTCGCTCAGCAGCGAATAGGTGGCGTAGATCGGAATCTCCATCAGCGCCACCTGGGCCCGCGGCATGAACTCCGTGTATTTCTTCCACGAGATGTGGCTGTCGCGGGCGGCCATGGCCCGCTGGCCCAGCGGATTCCACAGGTCCAGGTCCATCAGCTCGTCGCGGCACTGCTTCATGACCGGCAGGGCGATGTAGAGGAACAGGAAGGTCGGGGTGGCGGCGCGGCCGAACTGCGGCTGCACCTGCAGGTGCCAGATGCGGTAGGCTTCGAAGAAACTCGCCTTCTTGGCCGGATCCGGCGGCAGCCAGGTGGCCTGGTCGTTGATCAGGTCGTTGACCACGGCCGAGCGCTTGACCAACTCGTCCGCCGAAGTGCCGGCCGGCATGGTCTTGGACAGGGCCGCGACCGGAATGGCCAGCTTCTTGGCGACGTCGGTGAAGGCCACCTGACGGCCGGCCATCGGCGTGAACTGGCCGAACGACGGGGCGTTCGGGGCGCTGGCCCGCTTCTGGGCGGCGGCCTGGTGCATCAGCAGTTGTTCTTCACGCTGCTTTTCGGCGCGCAGGCGATCGAATTCGATTTCGTGAGCGGCCTCTTCCTCGGCGGTCATCCAGCGGGCTCGGCCCGGACCGTAGGTGCGCTCATAGCGATTCAGCAGGACCAGCGTGTGCTCGCTGGACGGCTTGACCCCGACCTCGGCGACGAACGCCTTGAAGTCGCGCCATTGCGGCGCGATGCCGGTGCCCCGCGCGATCAACATGTTGCGGTGGACCGAGGCCTCGGCGCTATACTTACGGTGAAGCTCCTGCGTCGATAAATCGCGCAGATCCTTCGCCAGTATCGCCTTGCTGTCTTCTGCCGTAGCCAAGGTCAGCCTCCTGCTCCGTCGAGAGAAACGACGGTTACGCTGCCAAGACACTTTGTCGCACTCTGTGTTTTAACATTTCGTCACGACGACGAACAGCGGTCACGCTTTTTGACGCGGCCAAGCGCCACAGTTCGAAGGATGGGTTTGGTTGCCGCAACGTAAGCCTGCGCGGCCGTTTTGGCTCGACGCGCGGGACGCCTTGGGACTAAAGAGCGCCATGAAATTCTTGGACCAATGCAAGATCTACATCCGCTCGGGCAACGGCGGCGGCGGGTCGGTGTCGTTCCGCCGCGAGAAGTACATCGAGTACGGCGGCCCGGACGGCGGCGACGGCGGCCGGGGCGGGGACGTGTGGATCGAGGCCGTCGAGGGCCTTAACACTCTGATCGACTATCGCTACCAGCAGCACTTCAAGGCCGGCACGGGCGTGCACGGCATGGGCCGCGCGCGCCACGGCGCCGCCGGCGAGGACGTGCTGCTGAAGGTGCCGGTGGGCACCGAGATCCTGGAAGAGGACAAGGAAACCCTGATCGCCGACCTGGACCATGCCGGCGCGCGCCTGCTGCTGGCCAAGGGCGGCAACGGCGGCTGGGGCAACCTGCACTTCAAGGGCCCGGTGAACCAGGCGCCGAAATACGCCAATCCCGGCCAGGAAGGCGAAGAGCGCTGGATCTGGATGCGGCTGAAACTGATCGCCGACGTCGGCCTGGTCGGCCTGCCCAACGCAGGCAAGTCGACCTTCCTGGCCGCCGCCAGCGCCGCCAAGCCCAAGATCGCCGACTATCCCTTCACCACCCTGACCCCGAACCTGGGCGTCGTGGACCTGTCCAGCAGCGAGCGCTTCGTGCTGGCCGACATCCCCGGCCTGATCGAGGGCGCGTCGGAAGGCGCGGGGCTGGGCACCCGTTTCCTGGGCCACGTCGAGCGCTCGGCGGTGCTGATCCACCTGGTCGACGCCACACAGGAGGATATCGCCGGCGCCTGGACGACGATCCGGGGCGAGTTGGAAGCCTATGGCGACGAGCTGGCCGACAAGTCCGAGATCCTGGCGCTGAACAAGATCGACGCCCTGGACGAAGAGACCCTGGCCGAGAAGATCGCCGAGCTGGAAGCCGTGGCCGGCGTCAAGCCGCGCCTGGTGTCGGGCGTCTCGGGCCAGGGCGTCACCGAACTGCTGCGCGCGGCCTATCGCCAGGTGCGCATCCGTCGCGGCGACCTCGAGGACGAGATCGCCGAGGACGAGGACCATATCGACGAGACCCCCGGGGGCTGGACGCCGTGAGCCAGGCTTCCGGCGCGTTCGCCAGCGCCCGCCGTATCGTCTTCAAGGTCGGCTCGGCCTTGCTGGTCGACGCTGAAACGGGCCGCGCCAACCGCGCCTGGCTGGAAGCCTTCTGCGCCGACGCCGCGCTCCTGCGCGCCGCCGGCAAGCAGGTGCTGGTGGTCTCGTCGGGGGCCGTGGCCTTGGGCCGCCGCCGCCTGGGCCTGACCGGCCGCAAGACCACCCTGCCGGAAAAGCAGGCCGCCGCGGCCGCCGGTCAGTCGTTGCTGATGCGCGCCTGGGAGGAGGCCTTCGAGCCCCACGGCGTCGGCGTCGCCCAGATCCTGCTGACCCGCGACGACACCGAGATGCGCCGCCGCTGGCTGAACGCCCGCGCCACCATCGAGACGCTGATGGGCCTGGGCGTGGCGCCCGTGGTCAACGAGAACGACACGGTCGTCACCGAGGAGATCCGCTACGGCGACAACGACCGCCTGGCCGCCCGCGTGGCCCAGATGGCCGGCGCCGACCTCCTGGTGCTGCTGTCGGACATCGACGGCCTCTACACCGCCGACCCGCGCAAGACCCCCAGCGCCGCGCACATCCCGCTGGTCAGCGAGATCACGCCCGAGATCGCCGGCATGGCCGAGGGGGCCAACGCCGCCGCGGGGGTCGGCACCGGCGGCATGGCCACCAAGATCGCCGCCGCCCGCATCGCCCGCGCCGCCGGCTGCGCCACCCTGATCACCCTGGGCTCGCGCCCCCGCCCGCTGGCCGCCATCGCCGACGGCGAGAAGGCCACCCTGATCGAGGCCGGCGCCAGTCCCGCCGCCGCCTACAAGGCCTGGATCGCCGGCTCGCTGGCCCCGCAGGGCTGGGTGACGGTCGACGCCGGCGCGGCCAAGGCCCTGGCCACCGGCAAAAGCCTGCTGGCCGCCGGCGTGCGCGCCATTGAGGGTCCGTTCGAGAAGGGCGACGCCGTCCGGGTGCGCGACGAGACCGGCCAGGAGGTCGCTCGCGGCCTGGTCCGCTACGACAGCGCCGACGCCCAGCGCATCGCCGGCCTGCGCTCCGACGCCATCGAGGCCGAGCTGGGCTTCACCGAAGGCCCGATGATCCACGCCGACGACCTGGCCGTCGCGAACTAGACGAGCACCCCCATGGCCTACCGTTCCCTGCGCGAATTCATCGACGTCCTGGAGGCCAAGGGCGAGCTGGTCAGGGTCAAGGAGCCCGTCTCCAGCGTGCTGGAGATGACCGAGATCCAGACGCGCCTCTTGGCGACCGGCGGCCCCGCGGTGCTGTTCGAGCACGTGCTGCTGCCCGACGGCACGCGCTCGGAGATGCCGGCCCTGGCCAACCTGTTCGGCACGGTCAAGCGCGTGGCCATGGGCGTGACCTTGGGCGGCGAACCGCGCGAGACGGCCGGCGAGCTGCGCGAGGTCGGCGAGCTCTTGGCCTTCCTGCGCCAGCCCCAGCCGCCCAAGGGCCTGAAGGACGCTATCGACATGCTGCCCCTGGCCAAGACGGTCATGAGCATGCGCCCCGGGACGGTGAAGAAGGCCCCGGTGCAAGAGGTCGTCCTGACCGGCGACCAGATCGACCTCACCAAACTGCCGGTCCAGACCTGCTGGCCGGGCGAGCCCGCGCCGCTGATCACCTGGCCCCTCGTTGTGACCAAGGGTCCGGGCAAGGACCGCGAGGACGACTTCAACCTCGGCATCTACCGCATGCAGGTCCTCGGGAAGGACAAGTGCGTCATGCGCTGGCTGGCCCATCGCGGCGGGGCCCAGCACTACGCCCGCCACAAGAAGGCGGGCGCCAAGGACCCCCTGCCCGCCTGCGCCGTGCTGGGGGCCGATCCCGGCACCATCCTGGCCGCCGTGACGCCGGTGCCCGACACCCTCAGCGAATACCAGTTCGCCGGCCTGCTGCGCGGGGCCAAGGTCGATCTCGTGCCGGCCAAGACCGTGCCGCTGATGGTCCCGGCCCACGCCGAGATCGTCATCGAGGGTCACGTGCTGCTGGACGAGTTCGCCGACGAAGGCCCCTACGGCGACCACACCGGCTACTACAACAGCGTCGAGAAGTTCCCGGTCTTCCAGGTGACGGCGATCACCCTGCGCAAGGACCCGATCTACCTGACCACCTTCACCGGCCGTCCGCCGGACGAGCCCTCGGTGCTGGGCGAGGCGCTGAACGAGGTGTTCATTCCCCTGATCCGCCAGCAGTTCCCCGAGATCGTCGACTTCTGGCTGCCGCCCGAGGGCTGTAGCTACCGCATCGCCGTGGTGTCGATGAAGAAGGCCTATCCCGGCCACGCCAAGCGCGTGATGCTGGGCGTGTGGAGCTATCTGCGCCAGTTCATGTACACCAAGTGGGTGATCGTCGTGGACCACGACATCAACGCCCGCGACTGGAAGGACGTGATGTGGGCGATCAGCACCAAGATGGACCCCGCCCGGGACATCACGGTGATCGAGCACACCCCCATCGACTATCTCGACTTCGCCAGCCCCGAAAGCGGCCTGGGATCGAAGATCGGCCTGGACGCCACCGACAAGTGGCCGCCCGAGACCAAGCGCGAATGGGGCGAGGAAATCCGCATGGATCAGGCGGTGATCGACACGGTCAGCGAGAAGTGGTCGCGCCTGGGCCTGCCGGGCGACGGGACGCCGATCTGGAAGAAGTAGGTCAGGCGTGTTATTACTCCGTTGCAACGGAGTTGGTCATGTCCTCGGCTATCCGAAAGATCGGCAACTCGGCGGGCGTCATCCTGCCCAAGCCCGTGCTTGAGACGCTCGGCGCCAAGCTGGGCGACCGCATCGAGTTCGTGGCCGAAGACGGCCGCGTCTACCTGTCACCCGTCACCGCCGATCCGCGCGAAGGTTGGGAAGAGGCGGCGAAGGAGATCGCCGCCCATGGACTGACCGAAGAAGAACGGGAGTGGTTGGACGCCCCCCTGACGGATGACGAGGACTGGGTTTGGTAGCCCGTGGCGAGATCTGGCTGGTTCGGCTGGATCCGACCGTCGGCAGCGAAATCAGCAAGACCCGCCCTTGCGTGGTCGTGTCGCCTGATGGCCTGAACCATCTCCCGGTCTACATCATCGTCCCGATGACGACGGGGAGCCGCCCCTCGCCTTTCCGACCGATGGTGGAGTTCGGAGGTCGCCGAGGCCTTCTCCTGCCTGACCAGATCAAGGCGGTCGCTCGGGAACGAATGCTGCGCAAGGTCGGAACGCTGGAGCCCACGGTTCTTTCGACGCTTCTTGACATACTGAGGCGGGTGTTCGCGGACTGACCCCTTGCCGCATGCCTTGGCAGGGTCGAGGAACAACCAATGCGAAGCATCCGCTCGATCGCCGCCTCTATCCTTCTATTTTCTGCGAGCTCCGCCATGTCCCAGACTCCGCCCGCCAAAGCCCCCTGGGACCATGCCTTCTTGCCGCCGGCGCCGCATTGGCAGGGCGCCAGCCAGGCGTTGATCCGGGACAAGAGCGATCCGTGGGTGACGACGTTCGAGGCTGATCCGGCCCATGACGTCTCGCCGACCTATGTCGACACCCGCGCCTGGTTCGATCGGCTGGACAAGGCCAGCACGCTGATCCGGGTCGAGGACTTCGGCGTCTCGCCGCAGGGCCGGGCGATCTTCGCGGTCATCGCCAGCAAGGATGGCGACACGCTGGATCCGAGGAAGCCGCTGCTGCTGGTCCAGGCCGGCATCCATCCCGGCGAGATCGACGGCAAGGACGCCGGCATGATGCTGCTGCGGGACATGGCGTTTCACGGCAAGGACAAGCTGCTCGACAAGGTCAATCTGGTCCTGATCCCGATCCTGTCGGTCGACGGCCACGAACGCTCGGGTCCCTATTCCCGCCCCAACCAGCGCGGGCCGCGCATCCAGGGCTGGCGCAACACGGCGACCAATCAGAACCTCAATCGCGACTTCATGAAGCTGGACCAGCCGGAGATGCAGGCCCTCAAGCGCCTGCAGGCCAAGTACAAGGCCGACCTATATGTCGACGTCCACGTGACCGACGGCCTGGATTACCAGTACGACGTCACCTACGGCTTCAACGGCGAGAACGGCGTCTGGTGCCGCTCGCCGGCCATCGCCCGGTGGCTGGACGACGTGCTCAAGCCGACCATGAACGCCAGCCTGGAGGCCGAGGGCCACATCCCGGGCGAGCTGGTGTTCGGCGTCGACGAGCAGAACCCCAAGGCCGGCTTCAACGACGGCGGTCTGGGCGAGCGTTTCTCGAACGGCTGGGGCGCGGCGGCCCACGTCCCGACCATCCTGATCGAGAACCATAGCCTGAAACCCCACGTGCAACGCGTGCTGGGGACCTATGTGTTCATCGAGACGGCCCTGAAGCTGCTGGCCGACAAGGGCGGCGACCTGCGCGACGCCATCGCGGCCGACAGCGCCCTGCGGCCCGCCGAGGTGCTGGCCAACTTCGTCAGCGACCCGACGCCGGCCTACACCCGCGCCTTCAAGGGCATCCGCTACGAATACTATGAGAGCCCCGCCTCGGGGCGGAAGGAAGTGCGCTGGCTGGGCGAAGCCGATCCGGAGCTATGGCAGGTCCCGTTCTACGGCTCCAAGCCCTCGCTGAGCCTCAAGCGCCCGGCCGCCTACTATGTCCCCCGCTACCGCGCCGACCTGATCGAGCGGCTGAAGCTGCACGGCGTGAAGCTGGAAACCCTCACCGCCGACAAGACCGTCGAGGTCGAGATGATCCGCCTGGTCGGTCCCAAGCTGGCCGACCGCGCCAACGAAGGCCACGTCCAGATCAGCGTCAACACCGTCACGACCGAAAACCGCGCCTGGACCTTCCCCAAGGGTTCGGTCCGCGTGCCGACCGACCAGCCGCTGGGCGATCTGGTCGTGCTGCTGCTGGAGCCGCAGTCCAGCGAGAGCGTCTTCGCGTGGGGCATGGTCCCCGAGGTGCTGAGCCGGGTCGAATATATCGAGCCCTACGCCATCGCGCCGCTGGCCGAGAAGATGATGGCGGCCGATCCCGCGCTGAAGGCCGAGTTCGAGGCCAAGCTGACCGCCGAGCCCGGATTCGCCGCCGATCCCGACGCCCGCCTGGCCTGGTTCTACGAACGCACGCCCTTCTACGACGACCATTACCTTCTGTACCCGATCGCCCGCGAAATCGCGCAATAGGCGGGTCGGCTTGCCGACCGTGGGCGGAAAGTCTCATATAGCGCCACGCTCGGAGCCTGCCTGCGCCAGAGGCGCGGACAAGCAGGCTCCGCATCTAACATTCTGAGCGTGATAGCCGACGAAATCGGCATCCCGCTTTCGTCGGCTATCACGCTCGGGGGCGGGCGTGTGCGTACTAGGGTCTGATTGATGGATACGATTGCTTCGGGTCACGCGGCCGCGCTTTGGGCCGGCCTGCACCTTTTCCTGCTGCTGATTCTGTCGTTGCTGGTCGTGCGCCTGCGCCAGAAACACAAGGTGGCGCTGGGCGACGAAGGCATCCCGGAGCTGGCCCGCGCCATCCGCGCCTTCGGCAACGCCACCGAATATGTCCCGACGGGCGTGGCCTCGCTGGCCGTGCTGGCCGTGGCCGGCGCCTCGCCGTTGACCGTCCACGTCGTCGGCTTCGTGCTGTTCGCCGGCCGAGTGGTGCACGCCGTGGGCCTGTCCAACAGCGGCGGCGCCTCGGTGGCCCGCTCGATCGGCATGGTCGCCACCTGGCTCGCCTACATCTTCGCGGGCGTGGCCCTGCTGCTGTCGGCGATCGGATAGCCGTAAAAGCTGTCATCCCGGCCCAGCGCGAAGCGCGCCGAGCCGGGACCGCGGCAAGCGCCGGCGTTTCCGGCGGTCCCGGGTCTTCGCCCGGGATGACAACAAAAGTTGCGCCCGCCGCGCCCCCTCGTCCATAAGACCGCATGGACGATAATCTGCTGCATGACGTGGTCGCCGCCGCGCGCAAGGCCGGGGCGGACGCCGCCGAGGCTGTCTTCGCCGAGCGCCAATCCCTTTCCGTCTCGGTCCGCCTGGGCGAACTGGAGGAGGTCGAGCGCGAGGAGGCCCGGGATCTGGGCCTGCGCGTCTTCGTCGGAGCCCGCAGCGCCACGGTCTCCGGCTCCGACATCTCGGCCGAGGCCCGCGCCAAGCTGATCGAGCGCGCCGTGGCCATGGCCCGCCTGGCCCCGGAAGACCCCTATGCCAGCCTGGCGCAGCACGACCGCCTGGCCAAGGGTCCCTATCCCGAGCTCGACCTGATCGACGCCTACGAGCCCGACGCCGAGACCCTGGAGACCCAGGCCCGCATCGCCGAGGCCCACGCCCGCGACGTCAAGGGCGTGACCAATTCCGACGGCGGCTCGGCCACCTGGTCCTCGTCGAAGTGGGCCCTGGTCACCACCGCCGGCTTCCACGGGACCCACGCGGCCACCGGTCACTCGGTCTCGGCCTCGGCCATCGCCGGCGAGGGCGCGGGCATGGAGCGCGGCGGCGAAGGCCGCTCGACCCGCCACTTCGGCGATCTGCCGGCCGCCGGCGACATCGGCATGGAGGCCGGCCGCCAGGCGGTCGCCCGCCTGAACCCGCGCAAGCTCGCCTCGACCACCGCCCCGGTGATCTTCGAGAACCGCCTGGCCATGAGCCTGATCGGCCCGCTGCTGGGCGCGATCTCCGGCCCCTCGATCGCCCGCGGCACGTCGTTCCTGAAGGACAGGCTGGGCCAGCAGATCTTCGCCAAGGGCGTCAACCTGACCGAGGATCCGCACCGCGTGCGCGGCCTGGGCTCGGCCCCGTTCGACGACGAGGGCGTGGCCACGCAGGCGCGCAACCTGATCGACGACGGCGTGCTGACCACCTGGCTGCTCAACACCAGCTCGGCCAAGCAGCTGGGCCTCGTCACCACCGGCCACGCCTCGCGCGGCCTGGCGGGTCCCTCGGGCGTCTCGACCCACAACCTGACGCTCCAGCCGGGCGCCCAGGACCTGGCGGGCCTGATGAAGGACGCCGGCACGGGCCTCCTGGTCACCTCGATGTTCGGTCCCTCACTGAACGGCAATACCGGCGACTGGTCGGTGGGCTGTTCGGGCGTCTGGTTCGAGAATGGCGAGAGCACGGGTCCGGTCACCGAGATCACCGTGGCCGGCAACCTGATCGATATCTATGCCCGCCTGGTTCCCGGTTCGGACCTGGAGCACCGCGGCGCCAGCAACAGCCCGTCGCTGCTGGTCGACGCCCTGGCGATTGCGGGCAAATGAACGACCTGGACCTGATCCTTCAAGCCGCCAAGGAGGCCGGCGAGCTGGCGCTCGCTGCGCGCGAAGAAGGTTTGAAGATCTGGTCCAAGGACGGCGGCTCGCCGGTCACCGACGCCGACCTGGCCGTCGACACCCTGCTGAAGACCGAGCTGACCGCCGAGCGTCCCGACTATGGCTGGCTGTCGGAAGAGACCGCCGACGACCCGGCGCGCCTGACCACGCGCCGCCAGTTCGTGGTCGACCCGATCGACGGCACCGCAGCCTTCATGAAGAACAAGCCGTGGTTCGCCGTCTCGATCGCCGTGGTCGAGAACGGCCAGCCCATCGCCGGCGTCGTCCATGCCCCGGCCCTGGACGAGACCTATGCCGCCACGATCGACGGTCCCGCCACCCTGAACGGCAAGCCGATCAAGTCCAGCGCCACGGCGGAGCTCTTCGGCGCGGCCATGCTGGGCGACGCCAAGATGTTCGCCCACCCCGCCTGGCGCGAGCCCTGGCCCGAGATGCGCATCGAAAGCCGCAACTCGATCGCCTATCGCATGTGCCTGGTCGCGGCCGGAACCTTCGACGCCGCCATCGCCCTGTCGCCCAAGAGCGAGTGGGACCTGGCCGCCGCCGACCTGATCTGCCGCCGCGCCGGCGCCGCCGTCAGCGATCACAAAGGTCGCGATTTCGCCTATAATCGCTCCGTTCCGCTGGTTCCGAGCCTGGTTTGCGCTAATCGGGCGCTTGCGCCATTGATCCTGTCACGCGTCGGGCATATCGAGCTGCCATAAACACAATTCCTCGCAGGAACATGCTCCAAATGGTCGATAAGCAGCTTCTTCATATCGTGGTCGGCGGCGAACTTTCGGATGTCGCTGGTGTCGAATTCCGCGACCTGAGCAAGGTCGAGTTCGTCGGCGCCTATCCCAGCTACGAAGAGGCTCACAAGGCCTGGAAGGCCAAGGCCCAGGCGACCGTCGACAACGCCCACGCGCGGTATTTCATCATCCACGCGCACAAGCTGCTGGATCCGAGCGAAGGCTGATAAGCCGAGCGTCTCCTCCCCCTCTGGGGGAGGTGGCC
>CAIUMD010000016.1 GCA_903900155.1 uncultured Caulobacterales bacterium
GAGCTGCCCCCTCCGGCCCTGTTGGCCACCTCCCCCAAAGGGGGAGGAGAGATCAGTGCCCTACCAAACCCCGATCTTGTTCGCTTCCGCATGGCTGATCGGATGGTGCGCGGCCTTGTGGTCCTCTTCCGCCAGGAACCGCACGGCTTCCAGCGCCGCCATGCAGCCCATGCCGGCGGCGGTCACCGCCTGGCGATAGACGTCATCGGTCACGTCGCCGGCCGCATAGACGCCCTCGATCGCCGTCGAGGCCGTACCGGGCTTGACCTTCAGATAGCCGCCCGGACCGACCTCCAGCTGGCCGGCGAACAGCTCTGACGAGGGCGCGTGGCCGATGGCGATGAACACGCCGTCGGCGGCGACATCGGTCGTCTCGCCGGTCTTGATGTTCTTCAGGCGTGCGCCGGTGACACCCATCGGGTCGGTCTGGCCGGTGACTTCGTCGATGACGCTGTCCCAGATCACCTCGATCTTGGGATGGGCCAAGAGGCGCTCCTGCAGGATCTTCTCGGCGCGCAGCTCGTCCTTGCGGTGAACCAGGGTCACCTTGCTGGCGAAGCTGGTCAGGAACAGCGCTTCCTCGACGGCGGTGTTGCCGCCGCCGACCACGATGACGTCCTTGTTGCGATAGAAGAAGCCGTCGCAGGTGGCGCAGGCGCTGACGCCAAAGCCCTGGAACTTGGCTTCGCTCTCCAGGCCCAGCCACTTGGCCTGGGCGCCGGTGGCGATGATGATGGTCTCGGCGATCCAGTCCTGGCCGCTGTCGGTCTTGACCGTGAACGGACGCTTGGACAGGTCGACGCTGGTGACGATGTCGCTGACGAATTCTGTGCCGACATGCTCGGCCTGGGCGCGCATCTGGTCCATCAGCCAGGGACCCTGGATGACGTCGGCGAAGCCCGGATAGTTCTCGACATCGGTCGTGATGGTCAGCTGTCCGCCCGGCTGGATGCCGGCGATCAGCACGGGTTTCAGCAGCGCGCGGGCGGCATAGATGGCGGCGGTGTAGCCGGCGGGGCCCGAACCAATGATCAGGCAGCGGGTCTGGCGGGGAGCGGTCGTGGACATGGCGGATATCTAGGCGCGATTCCGCTCCGGCGCTACTCGCGGACCACACGATCCCGCTGCTTAGGCTCCGTAGCGGGAACAGGTCTTTGGCGGGGGAATGCTGCGCCCTTCGGCGCGCGCATGGACCATCCAGTCCTGGATGGCGCTGCGGACGTTTTCCAGCGCCTCCGCCTCGGTATCGCCGTCGGACATGCAGCCGGGAAGATCGGGAACGGTCGCCAAGAACCCTCCGCCGTCTTCGGCGTCGAGCGGTCTGACGACGATGCTGTAGCCGTTCTCAGGCATCGTTCGCGGGTCCCATCACACGTTTAATGTAGGCCACGAGCTGTCTGATGTACACGGGCTTGATCGGGCGGCGGGCTGGAATCGTAAGGATTTCAACGGCTGTCGGATGCGATAGCGAGTAATGGGAGCCGCCGCCGGACGGTGGCTTGCAGGTGATCTCAAAACGCCGGCAGACGGTCTCGATGTCGCTGATACGCCAGTCGGCCTTCGGATTGAGCGCCATTGCGGCGAAAAGCCTCTCGCCTTGTGACAAGGGCTATCCTCCGATCGTCCGTGGACAAAAAGAGCACGGATGCAGCGCCTCTCAAAAGTTGTTCGATCGACGATCTATCGCTCCAGGCGTGTCCGGCCTTGTGACTTGGCGCCTTCGCGATTGACGCCTCGTCCACCTTTGATGGGTTAAGATGACGGCAACCACGTTCACGGGTGATCCGTCATGTCCGCGCCGTACATCGAAATCGCCGGCCGCAAGATCGGCCAAGACCACTCGCCCTATGTGATCTGCGAGCTGTCGGGCAATCACAATGGCAGCCTCGAGCGCTGCCTGGCCATGGTCGACGCCGCCGCCGACACCGGCTGCGACGCCATCAAGATCCAGACCTACACCGCCGACACCATCACGCTGGATGTCGACCGGCCCGAGTTCAAGATCCATGGCGGTCTGTGGGACGGCCGCACGCTGTACGAACTCTATGAAGAGGCCCACACCCCGTTCGAATGGCACGCGGCCATCTTCGAGCGCGCCCGCCAGCGCGGCGTGACCATCTTCTCCAGCCCGTTCGACGAGACCGCGGTCGACCTCTTGGACAGCCTGGGCGCCCCGGCCTTCAAGATCGCCTCGTTCGAGGCCGTCGACCTGCCGCTGATCAAATACGCCGCCGCCAAGGGCAAGCCGCTGATCATCTCGACCGGCATGGCCAACCTGGCCGAGATGCAGACTGCCCTCGACACCGCCCTGGACGCCGGCGCGCCGGGCGTGCTGCTGCTGCACTGCGTGTCGAGCTATCCGGCGACCTTCGGCGACGCCAATGTCCGCACCGTGCCGGATATGGCCGCCCGCTTCGGCTGCCCGATCGGCCTGTCGGACCATACGCCGGGCACGGCGGCTTCCGTGGCGGCGGTGTCGCTGGGCGCCTGCTGCGTCGAGAAGCACTTCACTCTGGCCCGCGCCGACGGCGGCCCGGACGCGGCCTTCAGCCTGGAGCCCATCGAGTTCAAGGCCCTGGTCGACGACACCAAGAACGCCTGGGCTTCGCTGGGCGCAGCGCACTACGACGTGCTGGGCTCGGAGCAGGGCAGCTTGCTCTTCCGCCGCTCGCTGTACGTCACCGCCGACATCAAGGCCGGCGAGCCGCTGTCGCGCGCCAACATCCGCTCGGTCCGCCCCGGCAACGGCCTGCCGCCCGGCGAGCTGGACAAGGTCCTGGGCAAGGCGGCCACCCGCGACATCACGCGCGGCGAACCGCTGGACTGGTCGATGGTGGGCTAGGCGGCGTAGGGCTCGATGCTGGCAATGTCCGGCGCAAGGCCGAGTTCGGCCACTTCCAGGTCATAGCTGTTCTGCAAGTTGAGCCAGAACTGAGCGCTGGAGCCGAACAAGCGCTCTAGTCGCAAGGCCGTATCGATCGTGATCGGCGTCTGACCCCGGATCAGCTTCTCGATCCGCGGACGAGCGATATGCAGTCGAGCGGCAACCCGGCCTGCGGTGAGGCCATAGGGCTTCATGAATTCTTCCAGCAAGATCTCGCCCGGATGGATCGGAGCAAAAGGGTCGCTGGCGTCGGCGATGTTGGCGGCCATCGCGTCGTCCTCTCGGTTCGGAGCGCTGGTAACGCTCAGTGATAATCCACGAACTCCACATTCGCCGGGCCGGCATCGGTCCAGACAAAGACCAGCCGGAACTGATCGTTTACCCGGATCGAATGCTGACCCTGTCGATCACCTGACAACGCTTCAAGGCGGTTGCCGGGTGGAAAGCGAAGGTCATTCAAGCTGGTCGCGTCCTTCAGCATCCGCAGCTTGAGCCCAACCGCGCGGATGAGATTGGGAGGAAAGTCTTTTCCCGGATTGGCCCGGTTAAAGATCGCCTCTACGCGATTGTCCTTGAAGCTCTGGATCGCCATAAACGCCTCCAGTCTGGAACGTATCGCGTCGCGACACGAATTGCAAGAGTTTGTGTCACGCTACGACACGGCCCGCCGCAGCGTCGTCCGGCCCCGGTACGCCCAACGCCACAGCCACTCCAGCGGGCCCATCGCGAACCGGGCCATCCACCAGCGCGACCACAGGATCTGCGCCGTCCAGGTGGCGACCACGATCGCCGCCAGGGCCGGGCGGTCCAGCTTGCCGTAGAGGGCCGGGCCTCGGCCGCCGTAGAACAGCACCGTCATCACCACCGACTGGGCGATGTAGTTGGTGAAGGCCATCTGGCCGACCGGGGCGAGGGCGGCGGGGATGCTCTTCCAGACCTGCGAGCGGGCGGCCAGGACCAGCAGGCCCGCATAACCCAGGCCGACGATCGGGGCGGTGGCGCGCTGGATCCAGCGGGCCAGGTCCGACAGCGTGTCGGGATGGTCCGGCGCGGCGACGTACAGCGCGAACGGCAGGGCGGTGATCAGCAGCGAGAAGAGGCCCGCGGCGGCCAAGGCCCGCCAGACGCCGGCCGAGACCCGGCCGCTCAGCACCCCCAGCTTGAACAGGCCCATGCCCATCAGCATCAGGGCCGCCACGGTCAGCGGCCAGTTCGACGGCCACTGCAGCCAGACGTGGCTGAGCACCTCTCGATAGTCGACCAGATTCTGGGCCAGGGACTGGGCGAAGGTCCCGCCATAACGCGCGTCGGCGATGGCCTGGGCGGCCAGGTCCGGCGGCCGGGGCACGGGCGGGTCGATCGCCTCGGCCAGGATCTTGCGGCCCGTGGCCAGCGACATCGACAGGTCCAGCGCGACGCCGACCGCCAGCAGCCGCCAGGCGGGCCAGTTTCGCGCCGGGGCGACGACCAGGCCGATCAGGGCGTAGTAGGTCAGCACGTCGCCGTTCCACAGCAGCGCCCCGTGCAGCGCCCCGATGACCAGCAGGCTGAGCAGGCGCTTGAGCAGCCGCCCGTCCTTGCCTTCTCCTCCGACCAGCAGGATCGAGGCGCCGAACAGCATCGAGAACAGGGTGTAGAACTTCTGCTGGAAGAACACCTGGGTGACCCACCAGACGGCCACCGAAGCCGGCGCCATGCCGTGCGGCCATTCGGTCAGGCTGGTGGCCACCGCGTGCGGCTCGGACGCCAGCGGGATGTTGCAGAGCAGGATGCCCAGGATCGCCAGGCCCCGTAAGGCGTCCAGCAGGACGATACGCTCCTTGGGCATGTGATTCCCCTCAGCCCCACACGCAACGATGCTGGGCGCGCCAAGGTAGAACTACAAGCCTAAATCTAGCCTTCGGGAAGCAGGCCCAGGCGTTGTCCGGTGATCCGGTCCAGGGTGCGCTTGGGCAGGATCTCGGTCATCAGCACCTGCATCGGCGAGGGCGAGACGACGTAGCGGACCTTGGGTTTGGCCGCCGTCAGGGCGGTGGCGATGGCCTCGCCGATCGCCTCGGGCGGCAGGCCGGCCTTGCCGATCTGCAGCATGTAGGCGCGCAGCCGGTCCAGCGCCGTGGCGTAGGGCGTGTTGGCGTAGCGGGTCGTGTCGATCTGGTCGGCCTTGTCCCAGATCGGCGTCGCCACCGCGCCCGGCGCGACGACCACCACGTCGACCCCGAACGGCAAGAGCTCGCGGCGCAGCGACTCCGACAGGCCCTCCAGCCCGAACTTGGTGGTGCAGTAGGGGGCCATGAACGGATTGGCGTTGCGGCCGCCGACCGACGAGATGTTGACGATCCGGCCGGGCGTGGCGACCCGGCTCTCGCCGGCCCCGAGCAGCGGCGCGAAGGCCTGGGTGGCGATGACCACGCCGGTCAGGTTGACCTCCAGCTGCTGGCGCCAGTCGTCCAACGACAGGTACAGCAGCGGCCCGGCCACGGCGATGCCGGCGTTGTTGACGAGGCCCGCCAGGGTCGCACCGCCCAGCACCGCCTCGACCTGTTTGGCGCCCTCGCGGACGGCGGCCTCGTCGGTGACATCGAACAGCAGCGGCGTGAAGGCGTCGCCGAACTCGGCCTTCAGCCGCTCGGCGTCGGCGGCCTTGCGCACGCTGCCGAAGACGTGGAAGCCCTTGCCGGCCAGCACCTTGACCGCGCCCCAGCCGATGCCGGTGGAGACGCCGGTGACGACGACGGATCTCTTCTGCGCCATGCGTGAACCCTCCCGTTAGGCGGGGGAGGATGAGCTAACTGAACGGCGTTCGCTAGAGGGGCGTGTCCAGCGCCTCGCGCAGGGCGGGCTGGCGCGAGCGGCTGACGGGCAGGGGCG
This sequence comes from uncultured Caulobacterales bacterium, assembly GCA_903900155.1. Classification (GTDB taxonomy): domain Bacteria; phylum Pseudomonadota; class Alphaproteobacteria; order Caulobacterales; family Caulobacteraceae; genus Caulobacter. The sequence goes on from CAIUMD010000016.1 coordinate 5,756, forward strand.
CGCCTTCGACGAGGTGCAGCCGCCAGCGGTCGCCGTCGCGCTCCAGGCGCTGGACGTGGGACAGATTGGCGATCACCGAGCGGTGGACGCGCAGGAAGCTGGCCGGCAGCTGGGCCGCCAGGGCGTCCAGCCGGGCGGCGTGCAGCAGGCTGCGACCGCCGGCCAGCCGCAGCTCGGCATAGTCGTCGGCCCCGACCACGGCCAGGATGTCGGCGATCGGGACCAGCTCGACGCCACGCGCCGAGGCCACGGTCAGGCGGTCGGGCTGGCTGGCGGCGGCGGTCAGGGCGGCCTCGCGGCCCCGGTCGTCGCGGGACAGGCGCACCACCTCGACCATCAGCAGCGGCAGCACCAGGGCGGCGGCCAGCAGGAAATAGGACAGGTCCGCCAGCCATTGGGGGAAACCCAGCGCCACGGCGAGGAACAACGCCAGCCAGGCCAGGGTCGGCCGCGCGCCGGGGATACGCCGGTACGCGCCCGCCGCGGCCGGGACGGCGGCCAGGGTCACGCCCAGGATCAGCGCCCAGACCGTCTTGTTGTCGAAGCCCGGCAACAGGGCCGTGGCCCCGACCAGGCCCAGGGCCAGGCCGATGACCAGGCCGCGCGCCTTGGGCAGGAACCGGGATGTGGCATAGGCCGCGAGCAGGACCGCGAAGGTCGCCGCCAGCGCCCAGATGGCGCTCATCCGCCAAGCGTGCAGCGGATAGGGATAGGGGAAAACCACCCGCAGGCTCTCGACGATGGCCTGCAGGGCCGCGACCCCGGCCATGGCGGCCAGGACCAGGCTGGAGCCGGTTCGACGCATGGCGTGGATGACCCCGAAGCCGAACGCCGCCGCCAGCAGGGTCCCGGCCGCCACGAAGGTCAAAGCCAGCAGCGCGATGGGCTGTGGATAGGGATAGGGCAGGACGACCATGGCGTTCATCGGACGGGCGAACCGCAGGCCGCCATGGAAGGACGACAGGCGCAGCACCAGCGTGTTCCCGTCCGTCCGCCAGGCGGTCTCGCGGATCGGATAGGTCGCCAGGTAGCGGCCGGGGACCTCGTCCCGCGCCGTCGCGCCGGGCCGGCCGTTGACGCCCAGGCGCTGGCCATTGAGCCAGGTCTCCGATGAAGCGACGCCCGCCAGGTAGAGGGCGTGCGGTCCGGTGTCCTTTGGGGCGGCGATCGTGGCGCGGAGCCACAGCTCGCGACCCTGCGGATCGATGGCGTCCTCGCGGATCGAATGGCAGTCGCTGAGCACCGGACCGGTTGAGCCGGACACGCCCCGGCAGACCCGCCAAGAGGTTTCCTCGGCGCGAGCCAGGGTCGTGAAGGCGGCCAGGAGCAGGCCGAGAAGCAAGGTTCGCCACATGGCGTTCAGTTTATGGCGCCGCTCGCCGAGATGCGCCGCCATTCACCGATCAAACGGCGCCGTTGACCGAAGCTGTATGGCGGACGGTGTCGGTCACGGCTCAGCTGCCCGTATGATCCAGACCTCGCTTCATCGCCGCGCCCTGCTCGCCGCCGCCGGCCTCGCCCTTCCGACCCTGGCCCTGGCCCGGGCGCTTCCGTTGGCCCCGGAGGTGGCCGGTCCGTTCCGCTTCAAAGGTTGGAAAGGCCAGGAGGTCGACGCCGAGCGCGGGTTCTTCGAGGTCCCGGAGGACCGCCAAATCCCCGGCTCGCGCAAGATTCGGCTGGGCTATGTGCGGTTCGCCTCGACGGCGGCCAGGCCCGGTCCGCCGATCGTCTATCTGGCCGGCGGGCCGGGCGGCGAGGGGACGGGCGCGGCGACCGGGCCGCGCTTCCCGATTTTCATGGCCCTGCGCGCAGTGGCCGACGTCATCGCCTTCGACCAGCGCGGCACGGGCCTGTCGACCAGCATCCCCGAGCGGCCGGCCTCGACCCGTCCGCCGCCGGTGTTCACCGAGGCGGGGCTGACCGCGTACGTCCGCTCGGAGTTCCAGAGCGCCTGGGTCGACTGGACCCGGGCCGGCGTGGCCATGACCGGCTACAACACCGAGCAGAACGCCGACGACATCGACGACCTGCGCCGCCACCTGGGCGCGGAGCAGATCAGCCTGTGGGGCACAAGCTATGGCTCGCACCTGGCGCTGAGCGTGCTGAAGCGCCATGGCGACCGGGTCAGCCGGGTGGCCCTGTCCAGCCTGGAAGGCCAGGACCAGACGGTGAAGCGGCCGGCGCGGGTCGACGCGCTCTTGCGCCAGGTCGACGCCCTGCTGGGCGCGGACCCGGCCGCCCGGTCAGCGATCCCCGACCTGCCCGCCATGATGCGCCGCGTGCACAAGCGGCTGGAGGCCCAGCCGGCCGCGACCAAGGTCAAGCTGAACGGCGCGCCGGGCCAGATCCTGATGGGCGGGTTCGGCGTCCAGATGCTGGCGGGCGGGCTGATCGCCAATCCCCATACCCTGGCCATGCTGCCGGCCCTGTACCTGGCGCTGGACGCCGGCAAGACCGACGTGCTGGCGCCGTTCCTGGGCGATGTCGCCGACCTGCTGAGCTTCCGGGGCATGCCCGAGGCGATGGACCTGGCGTCCGGGATCTCGCCGGCCAAGCTGGCCCTGGTGCGGCGCGAGGCCAAGACCGCCGTCGTGGGCTCGGCGCTGAACTTCCCGATGCCGCAGCTGCTGGGCGCGATCCCCGGCGTCGACCTGGGCGAGACCTTCCGCACGCCGCTGCGCATCGAGCAGCCCGCCCTGCTGGTCGCCGGCTCGCTGGACGGCCGCACGCCGCTGGCCGAGCAGGACGAGGTGGCCGCCCAGTTCCGGCGCAAGTCGCGGGTGCTGGTCGAGAACGCCGGCCACAACGTCTTCGAGGCCCATCCCGACGTGCAGGGGATGCTGGTGCAGTTCTTCGCGGGCGAGGCGGTGGCGGACGCGCGGCTGAGCCTGCCGCCGCCGAAGTTCAAGCTGGCCTAGGCGCGGACCAGCGCCTTCATCCCGTTCCAGCCGACGTTCATCAGGGCGTCGACGAAGCCCATGTACGGGGTGAAGGGCTGGCTGCCTTGCGGATATTCCTCCAGCCGGAAGGGCTGGAAGCGGGCCGGAAAGTCGGCGCCGGCGAACACGCCGTCCTCTTCCATGTAGTCGGCCGAACCCATCGGCGAGACGTATGCTTCCGCCTCGACCGCGCGGCACAGGTTCAAGAGGTGCTCGGACCGCGCGCCGCCGGCTTCCAGGGTCGAGGCGCGGACGAAGCGGGTCTGGATCTCGAGCTTCTTGGCGGCCAACTGGACCATGCCGCAGGTCAGGTCGGCCAGCTTGCCGTCGCGCTCGCGGGCCAGCTGCTCGGAGACGAAGGCCCAGCCCTCGGCGAAGAACGGCCGCTTGCCATAGGCGTGGCGGATGGCGGCCAGGTGCTTGTCGCGCCAGGGCTGGCTGTCGTCGATCTCGATCAGATGGATGGGCGTGTCGCGGTCGTGCTTCTTGACCGGCACGGTCAGCATCAGCTCGCCCTGGGCCGTCAGGATGCGGTTGCGCGACTGCCACGAGCGGCGGGCGAACTGCACGTCGTCCAGGAAGACGAAGACGGAAGCGACGGCCATCAGCTGGAAATAGCCCAGATAGGGCAGATAGGTCGGCTGCATGATCGCCGCCGCCCGGAGCAGGTGGTGCGGGCTCATCCCGCCTTGGCCAGAGGCGCGGTCTGTCGCGCCAGGGCCAGCGCGGCGTTGACCTCGGCCAGCTTGGCGCTCTTGGCGTAGGGCTCCCAGGCGCCGGGAATGAACCGGCCGCCGAAGCGCTCGGTCAGCTTGCCGCGCAGGGCGGCCAGGCCGTCGATCGCGGCGCGCGAATGGTAGATCCAGCGTGGCTGGGCGTCGCTGTGGACCATGGGCCCCAGCTTCAGGGCGCCAAAGCCCGACAGCAGCGTCCGCAGCTCGGTCGGCAGGGTCTTGAGGTCGGCCTCGCGGACGCACTCGGCCACGACCAGGGTTTGGCCGCCGCTCTCGTACAGGTACGCCCGGAAGGTCGCGCCCTGGGCGGTGAAGTTCTGGACATAGACCGGGCAGGGGCCGTCGAAGGCCTCGACCGCGTAGACAGGTGAAGAAGCTCTTCTTCACGAGCGCGGGCGTGGACAGACCCATCGGCTTGAAGAGGGGCGTGGGGTTGGCGGCCCAGACGATGGTCTCTTCAGGATCGTGCTGGGCCATCAGCTGGCGCGGCGGGACCAGGCCGTTCAGCTCGACCTTGACGCCCAGCTTGGTCAGCGCGCCGTGCAGGCCGTCGAACAGCTTGGCGAAGCCGCCGGTCGGCAGCGCCGCGGTGACATTGGCGGTGCGGCCCGACAAGCCGCGCGGGATGGCGTAAAGCTCGTCCGCCCACGGATCGGCGGCCTTGGCGGCGGCGAGTGCGGAAAGGTCGGCGGCGGCCGGGAAGACGCGGTTGATCGCCAGCGGGATGGCCGCCTCGCCGTGGATGACGGCCGGATCGGTGTCCAGGTGCCAGCGGACGTAAGCTTCCAGCGTCGCGGCGATCCGCGGCGGATAGGCGGCCAGGCGCGCGGCCAGGCTGTCGTCGGCGGGCTTGGCGACCTTGCCGGCGGGACTGTCGATGGCCGGGCCGCCGAAGTCCCAGGTGAAGACCCGCTTGCCGTCGGCTCCGGTGCTGAGCGAGCCGAAGCGGTTGTCGAAGGTCTCGAACTTGGCGCCGTGGGCGGTCAGGGTTTCGACGATCGGGTCGCCCGCGCCGCCGAAATAGACGCAGCCGTCGCGCATCTCGGCGCCGTGCACGATCCTGGGCCGCGCGACGCCGCCCAGGGCCTCGAAGCGCTCCTGGATGGTGATGTCGCGCCAGCCCAGGCGGTGGGCTTCGAACGCCGCCAGGATGCCGGTCAGGCCGCCGCCGACGATGCGGATACGTTCGCTCAAGCCACCGCTCCCCACACGACCAGGTCGCTGTTGGGGGCGACGCGGACGCCGTCCTGGATGTTGTCGAACGCCACCTTCAGGGCGGTGATGTCGGTGAGGCCCAGTTCCTCGACCAGGCGGTCGACCAGGCCAGCTTCCGTGTAGAACAGGTTGAACAGCCCCGCCTCGCCGGTCTCGGGCGTGGCCAGCCGCCAGCCGTTCGGTTCCTCCTCGACGCCCTTGCCGCAACGATAGTCGTCGGTCAGGCGGGTGCGGACGAAGACCTCGGCGTTGGGGGCCAGCCGCTTGCGGGCGGCGGTCAACACCGCGCGGGCCTCGTCGTTGGTCAGGTAGCAGAGGAGGTTCGGGATCAGCAGCACGTCGATCGGCGCGCTCCCCAGGTCCGGCAGGCCCTTGGACAGGTCGGCCTCGATCAGGGTGACCGCGTCGCCCAGGTTCCAGCGGCAGTCCTCGAGGGCGGCGGCCGAATAGTCGACGCAGGTCAGGTCCCAGCCATAGGTCGCATACAGCGACAGATTGTTGCCCGTGCCTCCGCCCAGCTCGACCACGCGGCCCGTCCTGCGGTGCAAGCCGCGCTTGAAGAAATGCCGGATGACGAACTCGTCCGGATACTTGAGACCGCGGATGTCGGGCAGGGCGCGCATGATGGCCAGGAGAGTCGGGCCGAAGCAGCGAATAACTTGTTAACGATGATTATCGATTGGCGGCCAAGTTGTCGCAGGCGGGGCTGATGGAGCGCCCCCTCCGTCACGGCGCGTATTCGCGCCGCGCCACCTCCCCCGTTTCACGAGGGAGGAGAAGAGAGCTCCTTCCTGCCCCGCTTGCGGGGGAGGTGGATCGCTGCGGATACGCAGCGAGACGGAGGGGGCGCTCTAGAGCGCCAGAAACGCCTTCGCCACCCGGTCCGCGCCCTTGCCATCACACACCGTCGCGCTGGCCGCCGACAGTTCCGCCCGACGCTCCTCGCTGGCCAACAGCGCCTCGACCTCCCGCACGAACGCCGCCTCGAACCCGGGATCGCCGACCTCCAGGCACGGCGTTACGCCCGCCGCCTCCAGCGCCCGCGCGGCGGCGACCTGGTTGTCGGCCAGGATCAGGGTCAGGGCGGGCAGGGCCAGGACGCAGCGCTCCCAGGTGGTCGAGCCGCCGGCCCCGATGGCGAGATCGGCGTCGAACACCAGTTGCGGCATGTTCTGGGTGTCGACATGCAGCTCGATGCGCGGGTCGTCGCCCGCCAGGGCCCACAGCGCCGGCAGGCTGGGCGCGCCGCCGCCGACCACGAGATCCAGTCTGGCCTCGCCCAGGATCGGCTGCAGCAGGCGTGCGACGCGGCCGGTGACGCCGCCGACATCGGTCAGGCCCAGCGAGACCAGGATCCGCCGCACCGGCCCGCGCTCGGCTCGGCGGACCAGGGCGTCGCCCCGCAGCGCCGCGAAGGCCGGGCGCACGGGGGCGTAGTTCGGGCCCAGCAGCAGCTGCGCGCCCTCCGGAACCAGGCCGGCATAGTCCCCTGCCTTCCGGGCGGGGCCAGCGTCCAGCACCAGGTCCGCCGCTAACGCCCGGTCGGCCAGATCGTCGATGACCAGGGTCGGGCGGCCCTGCGCCACCGCGCGGTGGTCCTCGGCGGTGAGGGCGTAGCTGTCGAACACCAGGGCGTCGAAGCCTTCGTCGGTGTCGGCCCGCGCCATGTCCGGGGCGAAGGCGTCCAGCACGACGGCGACCTCTGGTGTCGCGGCGAACGCGCAGGTCGCGCCCTTGGCCTCGAGGGCTCTCGCCAGGGTCAGGGATCGCATCACGTGCCCGCCGCCGACGCTGGGGCCGGCCGCGCAGACGAACAGGATCCAGCTCATACCCTGGGATCGCCGCCGTAGTCGGCCAGATCCGGGCGGCTCCTCACGAAGGCCCGCACGTCGTCCGAGGTGAAGGCGCGGTTCTTCTCGTAGAGCGCGTCATAGACCGCCGCCACGAAGGCGTAGTCGTCGGGCCGGTCGACGGTCCAGCGCACCGCGCCCTGGTCGGGGTGGCAGGGCAGCCAGGCGCAATTGAAACGGCCGGAGCGATAGAGGTCCCAGGTGACGTGCTCGCGGGCCTCCTGCGTGGTCGCCTCGGCGGCGGCCCGGCGCAGGGCGGCGGCGGTCATCACCTCGACATCGGTGCCCTTGGGATAGGCGTGGCTGTCGGGGGTGTTGCTGACATAGTCGACGCCCTTGGACAGGCACAGCTGGATGGTCGCGTCGATCAGGTCGGGATCGGCCAGCGGGCAGTCGGCGGTCAGGCGCACCACGTGGTCGGCCGGATGGGCGTCCAGCGCCCCGATGAACCGCTGCTGGACATTGTCCAGCGAGCCGCGGAACACCGCGATCCCTTCGCGCCGCACGGCGGCCTCGATGGCGTCGTCCTCGGGGCGGTCGGAGGTGGCCACGACCAGCTTGTCGACCAGGCGCGCGCGGGCGACGCGCTCGATCTGCCGCACGATCATCGGCTGGCGCACGATGGGCATGAGCACCTTGCCCGGCAAGCGGGTCGAACTCATGCGGGCTTGGAGGATGGCGAGGATCAGCGGCGGTCGTTCCGCATCGAGAGCCAGAACACCACGTAGGCGGCTCCGGCGAAGACAAGTGCGAGCAGATTAACCCACATCAGAGGGTCCATTTCAGTCCTCCACTTGCGCAAGAATGTAGTGGAGAACGCCTTGCAGGACAATGAAGCTAACCAAGGCGCCGAGCGCTCGTGCAAGGTCCATCTGACCCGTTATGATGGGCTGAACGATGGCTGAAATGAAGACCGCAACCGCGAGGGCGTTGCACGTTGTGGCAAATGCCTTCCGCCGCTCGTTGCGAGCAGCTTTGCTGAGGGGCATTTTCACTTGGCGCTCAATCATGGCGAGAACATAACGCGAACATTTGCGCGCTCGCAACCAGAAAAATCAGGCTTTTGGCTTGGCCGCGCGGGGCTTTCTCGGCTTCGGCGCGGGCGTCTCGACCGGCGCTTCCATGACCGTCTCAACCGTCTTCGCCCGAGGTTTCCGCTTCGGCTTCGGAGCCTCCTCGACCGGCGTCTCGACCATCGGCTGGGGGATCTCCACCCCAAGCCGCGCCAGCACCTCACGGGCCGCGCGGTCGGTCTCGTCGACGGGGTCGTAGGTCCAGCCGTGGAAGGCGCCGCCATAGGGCCGCGCCGCGCCCATGCGCTCCAGCTCCTCGTGGAACAGGCGGAACTTCAGGCTGTGGCCGTCCAGCTTCAGCACGAACACCGGCTTGCCAGTCGAGGCCGCCTCGGTGGCCATGTTGGTCGAGTCCTCGGTGACGAGGATGTAGTCGGCCGCCGCCAGGAACGCGAAATAGGGGTTGGGGCCTTCGCCGTTCCAGACCATGCCCGGCAGGTGGCGCAGCCGCGCGGCCATCAGGGCGCGGGCCGGATCGGGCGTGCGGCGCGAGAAGGTCATCAGCAGGGACCCGCCGTCCTGCTCCAGCGGGATCTGGATCGAGTGGGCGATCTGCGCGGCGCGTTCGCTGGACAGGTCGAACGCCTTGGACTTGCCGCCGACCAGCACCGCCACGCGCGGGCGGGGCAGGGCGTCGATCACGTCCTTGAAGGCCTCGTACTCGGCGGCCAGCCGCTGGGGCGTCACCCGGTGCGGCGAGCCGCTGATCGGCAGCACGTTGTCGCCGGTCAAGCGGTCGTGCTTGGGCGGGATGACGAGGTCGAACATGTGCGCCGGGACGCGGGGGTCCTGGATCTGGACGACATAGGTCTTGCCGCCCGACCAGCGCTTGGCGCGGATCGAGAGGGGCAGGGTGGCGCGGCCGGCGGCGACCCAGACGTCGGGCCACTCCTGATCCTTGCCGGTGGGGATGCCGCTCTCGGGCGTCAGCCAGCGCTTGGGCAGGAGGTTCAGCCACCAGGGCAGGCGGCCGATGCGGCCGGTCCAACCCACGCGCTTGACGCTCACCTGGCAGGGGACCAGCCGGGCGATCGCGTCCGACAGGCCCACGACCTGGGCCTCGATCCCGGCGCGGCCGTCGGAAACGGCCCACACCTTCAGTGGAGGCTTGGGCGGCGGCGGTTTTGGAGCTTCGGCCAAGTCATCGACCCCGCATACGCAAAGGAAACAAGGCCGCTTGCGAGCGCAATAGCCGAAAGTGGTAGCCGGTTTCGGCGGCTATTGCGCTCTCAACTAATAGCACTCGGGCCTGCCATACGGCAGGCCCGTGAGCGGCCTCGCTCCATTGAACCGTATTCATGGCGCAGCTGAGGCGGTGACCCGCCTTACAGCCACTCCACCTTGGTGATCTCGTAGGCCTTGGTGCCGCCGGGCGTGTTGACCTCGACCACCTCGCCGACTTCCTTGCCGATCATCGCGCGCGACAGCGGCGACGACACGGAGATGCGGCCCGACTTCACGTCGGCCTCGTGCTCGCCCACGATCTGGTAGCGGGCCTCGTCCTCGGTGTCCTCGTCGATCACCGACACGGTCGCCCCGAACTTGATCTGCTTGCCCGACAGTTTCGACACGTCGATCACTTGAGCGCGGGCGATCTTGTCCTCGATCTCGGCGATCTGGCCTTCGATCCAGCCCTGACGCTCCTTGGCGGCATGGTACTCGGCGTTTTCCGATAGGTCGCCGTGCGAGCGCGCCTCGGCGATCGCCGCGATCACCGACGGACGTTCGACGGTCTTCAAACGCTTCAGTTCTTCGTCGAGGGTCTGATACCCCACGACGGTCATCGGCACTTTTTCCATTGCGGATTTTAGCTCGGACGCCTTGGGAGGAAATTCTTCCGGTCGCGGGCGCTCACAACCGGGGGCTGGGAGGATAGGCGCCCAGTTCTGGATGCGCAAGGGGCGAGCTAGACCTTGGGGGAGCGGGAGAACGAACGGGGCCTAGAAATCCCGGGTGAAGCCGAACTCGATGCGCTGGCGGTCGTAGCGTCCAAGGGCGACGTTCGACGTCGCGCGCGAGGCGCTGAGCTGCACGAAGGGGAACGCGCCCAGCACGCGCCAGTCGCGGCGCGAAATCCTGGCCGAGACGCCGTATTCCCGGTCGAGGCGGCGGACGCCGAACAGCGCCGACCGCGCGCCGAAGCGGCGGGTCTGGGCGTAGGGCTCGACATAGGCCAGGGCCGACAGGGGCAGAGGGAACAGCCGCCCCCCCGACAGGCGCGCCTCGGCGTAGCTGAGCTGGGCGTCCGCCAGGTCGTGCGTGTCGATCGCCAGGCTGGCGCGCCAAAGGGCCGAGGGACCCAGGAACCGTGTCCGGCCGACCTGCGCGCCATAGCTCCAGCCATCGAAGGCCGGACCCCGCCGGCCGTCGATATGATCCAGATGCGCCGCGCCGTCCCAACGCAGGTCGTGGCGCGGGTAGGCCTCGAGCGTCGTGCGCAGGCCTGTCCAGGTCTCCAGCGCCGCGCCGCCGAAGCGGATGTCTCGGTAGCTTGCCGCCAGCTCCAGCCGCAGACGGTCGTTCACCCGCAGCTCCGGACCGGCCTCGAGCGACCATTGCGACTGGTCGAAGGTGCGTCCGGGGGCGTCCATGACGAAGGTCGCGGCGCCGGCGCTCAGGGCCAGATGGTCGGACAGGCGCCAGCGGCGCTCGACCGAGGCGCCGACACTGGCCGACACCCCGCCCCGGCGGCGGGCGTCGTCGGACAGGGTGAACGGCAGGCCGAACAGCTCCACCGACGTGGCGTTGGTGGCGCCGTTGATGTTGCTGTCGGGCGTGATCGAGGCCGAGAACGACAGGCGCAGGTCGCGGCGGGCCTCGATCGCGGATAGGCGGCCGGTGGCGATCGCGCGGCGGGTCGGATCCAGCTGGCCCGCCAGCGCCAGGCGATAGGACAGGGTCGCGGCGCGATCCCGGCGGGCGGCGAAGTGGATCTCACCGAGCTGGAAACGGGCCAGGGCGTCCTGGTCGTCCTGGGTGAGATGGCGCTCGAGCAGCACGATGGCTTCGTCCCGGCGGCCCAGCTTGACCAGCAGTTCGGCGCGCAGGCGGACGCCGGCCGGGGTGGCGGCGATGTCGGGGCGGGCCTCGATCAGGGCCAGGGCGGCGGCATGGTCCTGGTCGCGCAGGTCGCGCACCAGGGCCTGGGCGAAGGCGCGATTGGCCGCGCCCGCCAGGGACAGGTCGTCGGTCTGGCGGGCCTGGGCCGCGCTGGCCGCGAGCAGTATCGCGGCCAGCGGCGGACCCGCTCGCCGAAGCGTCGGGATCACGGGTTGCGCTTGAGCCCGCCCACGCCGATCAGCGCGCCGCCGCCGGTGTCGGTCAGCTTGTAGTTCAGGCCGATCTCGGCGGGCGCCTGGCCCGGCTGGCCGTAAAACGCGCCGGCCACGGTCCCGGTCATGTTTGTTCCGCTGGCCGCGCCGGCGAAGCGGGGGCCGTAGACGGGGTCGATGGCGATCGTGCCGGTCATGTTGAAATTCAGGTCGCGCGGGGCGAAGGCCGCCGCGCCCGACGCGTCGGTGACGAAGAAGTTCGACGCCGCGCCGGTGACCGAGGCCTTGGCGAAATCGGCGGTCAGGGTCATGTCGCTGAGCGTCGAATAGACCGCGCCCGCGCCGGTGACGTACGAACCCCGGGCGCCGCCGTCGAACTTGGCGGTTCCCGTGGTCGGCAGCGTCGGGCGCGAATAGCCCGAGCCGACGACGAAATAGCTGGGAGCGCCGGTCGCGTTCGCCGCCGTCAGGCTGCCCAACTGGACGTAATCCAGGCCGCCTTGCAGGACATTGCCGATATCGTAGAGGGTCAGGACGCTGCCGTCGCCCGGCGTATGTTCGCCGGTCACGCCATCGCGGCGGTAGTTCGACCCCACGCGGATGCGCCCCAGCCCGTCGGTCTTGGCCACGGGCGTGTCGTAGTAGCGATAGATGACGGACGCCGCGAAATAATAGAACACCCACTGATCGTCGTCGGTGCGCTGGGTCTTCTTGTTGTCGAACGCGACGTAGTCGAACCCCGGTCCGGCGACGTTGGACTGCATTTCCTGCAGGCTGAAGTCGCCGCGATCGAGCGTGCCGCCCCAGCAGGTGATGGCGTTCGGCGTCGCCCCGCAATTCGAGGCGTAGGGCGTCGCCGACGGCGCGGGAGGCTTGGGCGGCGCGGGGGGAGGCGGAGGCGGCGGCGGAGTCGTCGGACTGCCGCCGCCGCCGCCGCTGGCGCAGGCGGACAGGCTCAACAGCGCGGCAAGCAGGACAACCGAACGCGTAAGCGACATGATAGAACTCCCCTAAGGTTGAGCTACCAAACCGCTACGCTTTCCGCAATCCTTGGCCGCGCTTCAGCCTTCCTTCGGCGTCGTATTGATCATCCACGGAATCCCGAACTTGTCGGTGAAGCTGCCATAGCCTGGCGACCAGAACGTCGCAGCGAAGTCCATGCCGACCTTGCCGCCTTCCGACAGGGCGTCGAACACGCGCTTGGCCTCGGCCGGGTCGTCGGTGTGGAAGGTGACGTCGAAGCCGTTCTTGGGCTTGTCGATGTTCGGCGCGAATTCGGGCGGCATGTCCGCGCCCATGATCGACTGGTCGCCCACGTCCAGCCAGGCGTGCATCAGCCAGTCCTTGTACTTGGCGTCGACCGGCATGTCGGCGGGGCCTTCGCCGAACGGGAAGGCGGCGGTGACCTTGCCGCCCAGCACCTGGGCGTAGAAGTCGAACGCGGCGCGGCACTCGCCCTGGAACGAGAGGCTGGTGACGATCTTCATGGGCGTATCTCCCTTGGGTTTCCCTGACGTTAGTCGAGGTCGGCGACGTTTTCACACGTACGACCGCCCGAAGTTGTCAGCAGGCCCCTCGGATCTACAGCTTGTACTCCAGGGTCAGCCACCACTTGGTCCGCGAGGCCGGCGGGGCCAGGGTCCCGACCGGCACTGAGTTCGCGCGGTCGAAGTCGGCGTACTTCCACTGCACGGTCATCTTCGAGGTGATCGGCGCGATCCAGCTGAGGTTCCACTCGCGGCCCAGGTCCGCGCCGGTGCGGTTGTCGTTGAAGTCGTGATAGCGGGCCATCAGTTCGCTCTTCTTCGGCAGCCAGCGGTGCTTGGGTTTCACCGTGACGGTGACGTTGGCGTCCCGCAGGCCGTCGGCGAAGTTCTTCATGCCGCCGGCGCTGGACCAGGCGTCGGCCCAGCCATTGACCCCGTGGGCCGCGCCGATCGCCGAGCCGAAGCCGCGCTGGCCGTTGCCTTCCAGGGCGTCATAGCCCAGCCGCACGGTATAGATCCCGCGCGTCGCCGAGGCCTCGGCCCCGAAGTAGTCCAGCGCGAACGGCGCGGTGTTGCCGCGCCAGTCGTTCTGGCGCGCATAGGTGGCGGCATAGCTCAGGGCGTAGGGGCCCAGCTTGCCCTTGCCCGAGATCCGCACGCCCTTGCTGATGTTGCTGCTGGCCGGCGCCTGCTTGAAGTCGAAGGCATAGACCAGGGCCTGCACGCGCAGAGCGTCGGAGACGCTCCAGCCTGCATTGAAAAAGTGGCTGTCGCTGTCCCAGTCGGCGATCTCGCCCAGGGTGCGGTTGACCTTGGTCACATAGGCGTAGGTCGCCTTGAAGCGGCCGCGCGAGACGTCGGCGCGGACGGCGTCGAAGGTCTGCTCGTCCATGCGCCACGGCGCGGCCCCGACAAAGCGCTGGTCGTCCAGCTGGATGCGCTGGCGGCCCACGGTCAGCTGCGCGGCCTTGCTGGGCGTCCAGGTCAGCTGCAGGCGGTTCAGCTCGGTGACCTCCGGGTCGTTGATCGCCGGATAACGGACCTTGTCTGCGCCGTTGAGCGGCGGGCCGCCGTTGTTGGTGATGGCGAAGCGCCGCGGGCCCAGCCAGCGGACGGTCTCGATGTCGACCAAACCCTTGACGTTGTTCCAGGCGCCGGTTTCCCAGCCATAGCGGGCGCGGACGCTCAACGCCTGGCCGTTCTCGGTCAGGGTCCGGGTCTTGGTCTGGTCCCAGTGCTCATAGCGCGAGCGGACCTCCAGGATCGGACGGCCAGCCCTCACGGCGTCCATCACCGTCGCGTCGGCGGCCGTGGCCTCGCCGGCCTCGCCGGCCGCGATCCCGAACAGCCCGGCGGCCAGGGCCCCGCGCGTACATGCCATCAGCGTCTTGCTCATGCCGGCGTTCTTGGGCGGAAAGGGTAAACACCTTCCCTAAAGGAACGCCATCCAGACCCCGAACTGGGGTCGAGCAATACTTTGATACAATCAAGCGTAGGCGTACGGCCCGCCGCGTTCGAGGGCGCGCTGATAGGCGGGGCGGGCGTGGACCCTGTCGACGAACGCCTTGACGTGCGGACGGCTGGCGGCCCCGCCGCGGGCGATGCCGGCCTCCAGCGGGAAGCTCATCATGATGTCGGCGCCGGTCATCTGGTCGCCGGCGAACCATACGGACTTGGAGAGCTCGGCTTCCCAGTAGTCGGCATGGGCCTTGATCTGCGGATCGACGAAGCGGTTCTGGGCCTTGCTGGCGATCGACTTGACGAGGCCCTTCATCAGCCCCGGCGCGCGGTTGGGCAGGGCGGTGAAGACCAGCTTCAGGAGCAGCGGCGTCATGGCCGAGCCCTCGGCATAGTGCAGCCAGTAAGTATGGCGCAGGCGTTCGGGCGTGCCGGGCGCCGGGATCAGCCGGCCCTGGCCGTAGGTCTCCAGGATGTATTCCACGATCGCGCCGGTCTCGGCGATGACCTTGTCGCCGTCGGTGATGACGGGAGACTTGCCCAGCGGGTGGATGGCCTTCAGCTCCGGCGGGGCCAGCATGGTCGCCGCGTCGCGCTGGTATCGCTTGATCTCGTAGGGCAGGCCCAGCTCCTCCAGCAGCCACAGGACGCGCTGGCTGCGGGAGTTGTTCAGGTGGTGGACGACGATCATCAAGCGCTTCCCGATTATGGATATCCTGTCCCATGAACGATGGTCGCCCGTTCGGCGTTCGGCAAGGTTTACCATGGGGCGCTCCCCTTTTGGTCGAGCTTGGGCGTGCGGATGGCCGGAGCCGGCAAGGGCAAGGACGACGACGGTTCGGCCGACATTGCGGACGGCAAGACGGTCCTGACCGCAGCCGCCAAGGCGGCGGAAGACCCGGACGCGACAGACCAGGTCCAGACGCCCGAGGGCGCGGGCTCGGTGGCGAACCTCTCTCCAAGAGAGAGGGAGCTTTTCCCAGCTAGAACTTGTTACTCCACCGCACCTGCTCGGGCAGCGGGAAGCTGGCCTCGAACACCAGCCCTTCCGGCTTGAAATCGAACCGCGCCTGGCCCTTCTGCTCCCTGCGGATCGAGCTTTCGATCAGGCGGGTGCCAAAGCCGGGCTGCTTGGGCGGGGTGACCGTCGGGCCGCCGACGTCGCGCCAGGTGAAGGCCAGGGTGTCGGTCACCGGGTCCAGCCGCCAGTCGATCTGGACCCGGCCCTCGGGCGCCGACAGCGCGCCGTACTTGACGCTGTTGGTGGCCAGTTCGTGGAACACCATGGAGAGGCCCACCGCCGTGTGCGGGGCCAGGGCGACCTCGGGGCCGGCGCGGTCGACGCGCTCGACATGGGCCCCGACGCTGGCGGCGACCAGCGCCCCCATGTCGGCCTCGCGCCAGCCGGTGCGGGTGAGCAGGTCGTGGGCGGCCGAGAGGGCGATCAGGCGGTCGGTGAACACCTCCAGCGGCGCCCCCTTCACCTTCGCGAAGCTCTGGCGGGCCAGGGCCTGGACCGTGGCCAGGGTGTTCTTCACGCGGTGGTTCAGCTCGTTGATCATCACCCCCTGGCGTTCCTCGCGGGCCTGCAGCTCGCGGGAGGCTTCGCGCAGGGCGGCGTGGACGGCGGCGATCTCCTCCAGCCCGTCGGGATCGGCCGGCGACAGGGTCTCGCCGCGGCCGATGGCGTCGGCGTCCAGCACCAGACGGCGCATCTCGTCATTGATGCGGCGCGAATAGACCAGCGACAGGCCGATCCCCAGGGGCAGCAGGACCAGGAACACGCCGCCGGCCAGCCAGACCGAGCGATTGACCGTGGCGGCGAGGTCGGCGCGGGGGATGGCCACCACCAGGGTCCAGCCGGTCTGGGGCGAGCGGGTATAGGCGACCATGGTCGGCACGCCTTCCAGCGACCGGCTCTTGTTCACGCCTTCGGTGGAGTGGCGGAGGTTCTCCTCCATGTCCTTGGACGCCAGGGCGCCGGTGAATTTCTCGTTGAGCCGCGAGCGGGCGATGACCCGGCGGTGGTTGTCCAGCAGGGTGGCGACCCAGTTGTCGGGCACCCGCTGCTGGCGGAACACGGATGTAAACGAGGCCGAGTCCACGACGTAGGACAGCACATAGGCCTTGCCCTTCACGACGATCGGCGTGCCGACGGTGATCACCGGCTTGCCGGCTGCCGGGCCCTTCAGGAGGTCGGAGACCTTGCTGCGGCCGGCCGAGAAGGCGTAGATCTCCTCGGGCGTGCGCTTGATGCGGGGCAGGGGCTGGCCCCAGGGCTTGAGCGTATTGACCACCTGCTGGCCGTCGGCGTCGGCGATGACGATCCAGCCCGAGCGGCGCTCCATGGCGCGGCGGGCGCGGGCGTGGAAGGCGGCCCAGTCGCCGTTGATCAGGGCCTGGTCGGTGGCCAGGGTCTCGGCCACCGAGATGCCGACGGCGGCCTGGCGGTCGACGGCGCCGTTCAGGGCGCGGGCGGTGGTGACCAGCTGCTGATACAGCTGCCCGCGCGACTCGCGGTCGGCCCCCGCCAGCAGGAAACCCATCGCCAGCAGGGCGGGCACGAGCAGGCTGACGGTCAGGAGGACGAGCCGGTTGCGCACCGAACCGATGCGACCCGAGCTTCTGCGATTGGGCCCGCCGAAGACTCCCCCGTTCAGCCGTTCCATGCAGTGGCGCGCCCGCTGCGACGAGAGCGCCATGTCGCCCTCCAGACTTGTATACCGAAGCGAGTCGCGTCCCGCGTCCGAAAAATCCGCGTGCGCGGTTAAAGCGCGTTCAGGCGAAAGCGTGCGCGGTTTCGCCGTCTGAACGCGCTTCAAGTTTTAGTCCCTGGAGCCTTCTAAGGAAGGCTCCAGGGAGCGTGGCCGTAGCCCTGTCGCCGATTTGTGCGTTATGAACCTCGCCATGAAGAACCTGCCCAACATCCTGACCGGCTCGCGCCTCGTGATGGCGCTGTTCATGTTCGTCGCCCTGGCGGCCGCGGCGGGCGCCGTGCCGTACCTGAGCGAGACCCTGACGGCCGACAGCCAGCTGCGGCTGGAGCGCTGGGCGTTCTACGCCTTTGTCGTCGCCTCGGTGACCGACTTCTTCGACGGCTGGCTGGCGCGCAAGCTGGACGCGGTCAGCGTCTGGGGCGCGATCCTGGACCCGATCGGCGACAAGATCCTGGTCTGCGGCGCCCTGCTGGGCCTGATGGCCCTGGGACCCAACGCCATGGTCGTGCTGCCGGCCGGCCTGATCCTGTTCCGCGAATTCACCGTCAGCGCCCTGCGCGAGGTCGGGGCCGGCAAGGGCGTCAAGCTGCCGGTGACCCTGCTGGCCAAGTGGAAGACCACGTTGCAGCTGGTCGCGATCGGGGCCGAGCTGATCCTGGCGAGCTGGGGGGCGTTCGGGCTTTCGCTGGAGCCGGCGGTGATGGGCGGCTTCACCGTGGTGGCGCACAGCTTGCTCTGGATCGCGACGCTGGTGACGCTGATTACGGGCGCGCAGTACTGGGAAGCGGCGCGGAAGGCGCTGACCTAGGGTTCCATTTCTCCTCCCCCTCCGGGGGAGGTGGCCCGGAGGGCCGGAGGGGGTGGCGCGGCATAGGCCGAGGAGCCCCTCAGTCGGCTCCGCCGACAGCTCCCCCAGCGGGGGGGAGCAGATTCCAGCGAGGAACGTTCCCCCTGCACAGCTTCCCGGGGAAACTACCGTTTTGACTCTCCACCAAGGCCTCGCCTTTGGCCTGATCGCCACGACCATCGCCGCTTTCGTCTGGGGCCGCTGGCGCTATGACCTGATCGCCCTGTGCGCCCTGGCCGCCGGCATGGCCCTGGGCCTGATCCCGGTGAAGGCCGCGTTCGACGGTTTTGCCAACGACATCGTCATCATCATCGCCAGCGCCCTGGTGCTGAGCGCCGCCGTCGCCCGCTCGGGCGTCGTCGACCTGCTGATGGCCCCGCTGCTGCCGAAGCTGAAGGACGAGCGCACCCAGGTCCCCGTGCTGGCCGGGACGACCGCTGTCCTCTCCATGGCCACCAAGAACGTCGGGGCCCTGGCCCTGATGATGCCCAGCGCCTTGCAGATCGCCCGCCGCACCGGCGTGCCGCCCGGCCGCATCCTGATGCCGATGAGCTTCGGCTCGCTGGTCGGGGGCCTGGCGGTGCTGGTCGGCACCTCGCCCAACATCATCGTCTCGGAGGTCAGGCAAGAAGCCCTGGGCCAGCCGTTCCGGATGTTCGACTTCTTCCCGGTCGGCGGCGTGCTGACGGTGATCGCCGTCACCTACCTGGCCTTCGCCTATCGCCTGCTGCCGCGCGAGCGCCAGGCGGCCATCGATGTCGACGCGGCCCTGGCGGCCAACGCCTATGTCACCGAGGTCGAGGTCCCCGAGGGCTGGAGCTTCCAGTCGGGCAGCGTCGCGGCCTTGAAGAAGGCGGGCGAGGGCGGGGTGTCGCTGGTGGCCATTCTGCGCGGCCGCAAGCGGATGGAAGCGCCGCACGCCAATCTCAAGCTCCACCCCGGCGATGTTCTCCTGCTGGAGGGCGAGCAGCAGGCGCTGAACCAGCTGATCGTCACCGCCAAGCTGAAGCTGCGCGACGCCGACCGGCCGCTGGTCATGAACGAGCCGACCGAGGAGGTTCGCGTGGTCGAGGCCGTGATCGGCGGCGAGAGCGACCTGATCGGCAAGTCGGCCCGCGGCGTCACCCTCAGCGACACCCATGGGGTCAACCTGCTGGGCGTGTCGCGCAGCGGCCACCGCCTGGCCGGGCGCCTGGCGACCATCCGCCTGAAGGCCGGCGACATCATCGTGCTGCAGGGCGCCGAGCAGTCGCTGCCGGGCGCTTTGCAGGCCTTAGGCCTCTTGCCGCTGGCCGAGCGCGAGGTGCGGCTGGGCGGCGTGCGCCACGCGGTGCTGCCGGTGGCGATCCTGGTCGTGGCCATGACCCTGGTGGCGACCGGCGTGATCCCGGTGGCGGCCGGCTTCTTCGGCGCGGCGGTGCTGGTGGTGGCCACGGGCGCGCTGCGCATGCGCGAGGCCTATGCGGCGCTGGAGGCCCCGGTCCTGGTGCTGGTCGCGGCCCTGATCCCGGTCAGCGACACGATCGAGAAGACCGGCGGCGCCGACCTGATCTCGGCCTGGCTGTCGGGCGCCTTCCACGGCCTGCCGCCGATCGCCACCCTGACGGCGATGATGGCCGTGGCCATGGCCGCCACGCCGTTCCTGAACAACGCCGCCACGGTGCTGATCGCCGCCCCGATCGGCATGGGCGTGGCGCAGCGGCTGGGGCTGAGCCCCGATCCGTTCCTGATGGCCGTGGCGGTGGGGGCGGGCTGCGACTTCCTCACGCCCGTCGGCCACCAGTGCAACACGCTGGTGCTGGGGCCGGGCGGCTATCGGTTCGGGGACTACGCCCGGCTGGGCGCGCCGCTGACGGCGCTGATCCTGCTGATCGCGCCGTGGGTGATCGCTTGGGTGTGGCCGTTTAGCTAGGCCGCGTCGTTCGCCGCCAGCCGCTCCAGCGCTTCCAGCAGTTCCGGATCGGGCGCGCCGTCCAGCAGCCAGGCGGGAGGCTGGGGGGATCGGTCGCCGTCCTCGCGTTCGGATCGCATCATCGTGGCCAGCCAGCTGGCGCCCGTCATCCGCAGAACCATCGTCGTCTCCTCGCGATGATGATCCTGAGAATGAATTGCAAATACGACTCTCGCAAGCCCCCTCGATCAAGGACGATCCGACCCGGGGCAAAAATCTCGCCAACAAAGGCAACGCTCGAAACGCCAGGCCGGGCGCAGCCGCCGCCTCAAGTAGATCGAATATTCCTTCCTTGATTTTTGGAATAAAATTAGCGATATAGGCCTATCGAATTCGCTGCCGCTCGGCCTGCTATTCCTTGCTCCCGCCAGTGGAGCGCCGGACGCGCCTTCCGAACTTCCAACGAAATTTGATCGTCGATCGGGACGTTTTCGGTCGGCGAACACCTGTGACTACAAGGATACTCCCCATGGCTACCGGCACCGTGAAGTGGTTCAACTCCACCAAGGGCTTCGGCTTCATCCAACCCGACAATGGCGGCAACGACATCTTCGTGCACATCTCGGCCGTCGAGCGCGCGGGCCTCGGCTCGCTGAACGAAGGTCAGAAGATTTCGTACGAACCCGAAGTCGACCGCCGCAGCGGCAAGACCTCGGCCGGCCAGCTGCAAGCGGTCTAAGCGACCCGCGCATCTGGACCTTCGGGTTCAAGGGAACAGGCCGGCGCGTGCGCCGGCCTGTTTTCGTTTTGACGAGGTGGAGCGCCCCCTTGACGCCACCCCTACGCCCGGTTTTCCCATTCCTGCATGTCCAGGCTGCTCGCCGCCCTGCTGTCCGTTCTGCTGCTGGCCGCCTGCGGCTCCCTCCCGCGCGACCCGTTCACGGCCAATGAGCTGGCGGGCGAGGCGCCCAAGGGGCTGAACGACATCCGCTTCAACGCCAGCGACGCCGAGGCCGGCATCCGCTTCGCCGAGGCCGCCCGCACGCGCCGCGTCAACCAAAAGACCTTCGACGTGCTGGCCATCTCGGGCGGCGGCTCGAACGGGGCCTACGGGGCCGGGGTGCTGGTCGGCTGGACCACGACCGGCCAGCGGCCCGAGTTCGACATCGTCACCGGCGTCTCGACCGGCGCCCTGACCGCGCCCTTCGCCTTCCTGGGTCCCGACTGGGATCGCCGCCTGACCGAGGCCTATACCAGCAAGGCGGCCGACAAGATCCTGGAGAAGCGCGGCATCGACCTGCTGTTCCGTCCCGGCTTCTACGACACCAAGAAGCTGCGGGCCCTGGTCGAGAAATATGTCGACGCGCCGATGCTGTATGCGATCGCCATGGAGCACGGCAAGGGCCGGCGCCTCTTGATCGCCACCACCAATCTCGACACCGAGGAGACGGTGATCTGGGACATGGGCGCGATCGCCGCGCGGGGCGACGAGGCCTCGCGCAAGCTGTTCCAGGACGTGCTGGTGGCCTCGGCCAGCATCCCCGGCGTCTTCCCGCCCACCCTGATCGAGGTCGAGGGCAGCGGCCGGCGGCTGTCGGAGATGCATGTCGACGGCGGGGTGACGATCCCGTTCTTCGTCGCCCCGGAGTCGCTCTTGCTGTGGACCGCGCCCAAGGGCGGCGAGGCGCGGCCGGGGCGCATCACGGTGCTGGTCAACGGCAAGATCGGCGGGGCGTTCGGCTTCACCAAGGGCGGCACCCTGTCGGTGGTGGGCCGCTCGTGGCTGACCATGAGCAAGGCCCTGATGCGCACCCACCTGACCGCCAGCGCCGCCTTCGCCCGGCGCAACGGCGGCAGCCTGGTCTACGCCGCCATTCCCGACGACACCGCCGTCGACACCTCGGGCCTGGACTTCAGCGCCGACACCCGCCGGACCCTGTTCGACCTGGGCAAGCGCCGGGCCGAGATGGAGATCGTCTGGACAGAGCCGGCGATCCCAGAAGCCCCTCAGAAGGAACCGTCTCGGCTAGAAGCCGAGCCCGAACGAGACACCGGCCCCGTGGGTGTTGGCGCCGACCAACGCGATCACGGACATGCCTTGGTCGGTGAAGTCGGCGGCGCTGAGGCTGGTGTCGCCCGCGCCGCTCGCGCCGGTATTGACCACGGCGTACACGGTCTTGCTGTTGGCGGTCTCATACACCGAGACCAAATAGTTGGCGTCGGCGGCCAGGCCCGTAATGACGCTCGTGCCGATGGCGTTCTTGAAGAGCTGCTCGATGCTGCCGGCGCCGCTGAGGGTTAGGCCGGTGGTCGTGAGCTTGAAGAGCACGACATTGGCGGTGAACGCGCCGGCGTCGACGTTGCCAGCGACACCGCTGAACATGTTCAGGGTCAGAGCGGTGTTGCCGGTGATCACCTGCTTGGCCGTGACCTTGTCTTGGACGATGCGGTTGATCGTCGCCGCGCCGGTGGAGACGATGTTCAGCGTCTCCAGGTCGGCCACGTCGTTCAGCGTGCTGCCCAGGGGTGGGCGTGGTCGGAAAGTTGAACTTCAGCGTCAGCGCGTCGGAGGCGCTGTTATTGGCCAGACTCAGGGTTATGGTGGCGCTGTTGTTCGGAGTGGCGAGCAATTCCACGGTCATGCCGCTGGCCAGCTTGTTCAGCGTGTAGGCGAAGGGCGAGGTCTGTGCGAACTGCAGGGTGGTCACGCTGGTCGGCAGGACGCTGAAGTCCTGTATGAGCGTGGTCACGCCACTGACGCGTAGGGTTTCCACGCCGGTTACATGGGCAAAGGCGCCGGCGTTGAACGGCGAAGTGTTGGTGGACGCGATCACCGCCAGGGTGTCGTTGCCGCCCCGGCTGCCGTCCACGGTATCGTTGCCGTCAAGGTTGGCGCCGAAATAGACGAGGTTGGTCCCGCTTCCCAGGATCACGGTCTGGTCGGCCACGCCGAGCGTGGCGGTGGTGGAGCCGATCGTGAGGGCGCCCGTGGCGGCGCTGGCGTCGATGGTCTGGACGGCGCGAGCATTGTCGTTCGAGGGGAAGTTCAGGCTCAGCGGCGCCGAACCGCTGATGTTGATCCGCGTGAGGCTGGTCTGGTTCGTGCCCATGGCCAACCGTATGTAGTTCGCCGCCCCGGTGGCGACGCTGGAGACGATGTTCAGCGTCTCGTAGAAGTCGGTGGCGACGCCGCCGGACGGGGTCAGGCTCACGATCGGCGACTGCGACGAGGTCCCGACATCCGTCAAGGTCAGGGTGATCGCGTCGGCGGTCCCGGCCAGCGCCACGCCGTCGGGCGTGAAGGTAACGTTTCCGCTAGACGGGCCGGTGACCCCCAGCTTGGTCACGCTGCTCCCGAAGCCGGTGAACGCCATGCCGGACGTGGCGCGATTGCTGACCAGTTCGGTGAAGCTGGTTCCCGTCAGCGCCACTTCGGCCAGGGTGGCGGTCGATGCCACCGACAGCCGCTCGATGTTGCGGATCTTGCTCGGATCGAGCGTGAGCTTGGGACCGACGCCGCTGCTGCTGAGGGTCAGCGCCAGGGTGTCATAGCCGCCGGCGCCGTCCAGTACGTCCGTCGCGACGTTGAAGGTCGAGGCGCTGTTCTCGGTGACGTCGGTGTAGTCGGCCAGGCCGGTGAAGGTGTCGTCCGCGCCCTGGCCGGTGAACGTATCCGCGGCCACCCTCGCCGGCCACGCCCAGGTTGGCGGCGAAGTTGATGTAGCGGTTCTCGGTGTTGAACTTGCCGTAGTAGGGGTCGTTCAGGTCGTTGGGGTTGTCCGGCGAGTTGGTCAGGTAGGCCAGGCCC
>CAIUMD010000017.1 GCA_903900155.1 uncultured Caulobacterales bacterium
GCCCCCTCCGGCCCTCCGGGCCACCTCCCCCAGCGGGGGAGGAGATTTCTGAAGCTACGCCCCCAGAAACAACTCCCGCGACGGGCATAGATCGCTGATCCGACACACCTCGCACTTCGGCTTGCGCGCCACGCACACATACCGCCCGTGCAGGATCAGCCAGTGGTGCGCCCGCGTCTGGTAGGGCGGCGGTACGACCCGCATCAGATCCTGCTCGACCGCGTCCGGGGTCTTGCCCGCCGACAGCTTCAGCCGGTGCGAGACCCGGAAGACATGGGTGTCGACGGCGATGGCCGGCTCGATGTCCAGCTCGTTCAGCACCACCGAGGCCGTCTTGCGCCCCACGCCCGGCAGGGCTTCCAGGTCTTCGCGGTTCAGCGGCACGTGGCCGCCGTGCTTGTCCATCAGGATATGGGCGGCGGCGATGACGTTCTTGGCCTTGGTGCGGAAGAGGCCGATCGAGGCGATGTATTTGATCAGCCCCTCTTCGCCGAGCTCCAGCATCTTCTCGGCGCTGTCGGCGACCTGGAACAGCGGGCCGGTGGCCTTGTTGACCTGGACGTCCGTAGCCTGGGCCGACAGGGCCACGGCGGTGACCAGCTCGTAGGGGTTGGAATAGTTGAGCTCGGTCTTGGGGTGCAGGTCCAGGCTCTCGAAGCGCGCGAACAGGATTTCGACCCGTTCCCGCTCGGCCGGGCTGATGCGCTTTGCGGGCGGCTTCTTTTTCTTAGCGAGAGCGGGCTTGGCCATGGGCCGGACCATGCCGTGATGCGGGCGCCTCGCCAAGCACACCTGGCGCGCCTAAATTCTTCCGCCATGGCCTTGCCGATCTACATGGACCGCGTGATCGCGCCGCATCGCTCGCTGAGCCCGCAAGGGGCGGCGGTGCTGCTGGGCGTGATGATGGCGTTCAACGTGATGGTGGCGATCTTCCTCTTGGCGGTGCGGGCGCCGGTGGTGCTGCCGTTCCTGGGGCTGGATGTGCTGGCCCTATGGTTAGCCTTGCGGGCCAGTGATCGCGCCGCCCGCCGGGTCGAGCGCGTCCAGGTCACCGCCGAGGCCGTCACCGTCAGCCGCGAGGACGAGAAGGGCGCACGCACTGTCTGGACCTCGCCCACCGCCTTCACCCGCGTCGGCGTCGACCATCTGGGCGAACACGAGACCCGCGTGCGGCTGATGATCTACCGCAAACGCCTGACCCTGGCCCGCGCGCTGGGGCCCGATGAGCGGGAACGCTTCGCCGGCGACCTGCAGAACGCTATCCGCGCGGCCCGCAGCGAGCGGTGGTCATGATGATCGCAAGAACCGGGCGGACACCGTTATGCGAGCGCCCTAGCCTATGACCATGGCATACGACGCAACCCCCCTCGAGGCCGAGAACGCAGAGCTGGTTCGCCTGGCGGAGCGCTCGGTCGACTATCACCGCATGGCCAAGGCGCTCGACTGGCTGGCCGAGCGGTGGTCCCATCACCCGTCGCTGGACGAGGCGGCCCAGGCCGTGGGCCTGTCGCCGTTCCACTTCCAGCGCATCTTCACCCGCTGGGCCGGGGTCAGCCCCAAGAGCTTCGTCTCGGCCATCGCCCATGCCGAGGCCCGGCGCTCGCTGGAGGCCGGCGGCACGGTGCTGGACGCGGCCTTCGACGCCGGGCTTTCCGGGCCGTCACGCCTGCACGACCTGTTCATCGCCCAGGAGGCCGCCACCCCGGGCGAGGTGCGCCGGCGCGGGGCGGGCATGAAGCTGCGCTGGGGCTGGGCCCCGACGCCGTTCGGCAAGGGCCTGTTCGTGATGGCCGAACGGGGCCTGGCGGGCCTGGCCTTCTCGGACGGTGACGATGACAGCACCTTCGCCGACATGCATCGCCGTTTCCCGGCCGCCGACTGGATCCGCGACGACATGGCCGCCCAGGCCACGGCCCTGCACGCCTTCGCGGGCGGGGAGGGGCCGCTGCCGGTCGTGCTGATCGGCTCGCCCTATCACGTGCAGGTCTGGAAGGCGCTGCTGCGGATCCCGGCCGGCGAGACGGCCACCTACGGCCAGGTCGCCTGCTGGGCCGGCAAGCCCAAGGCCTTCCAGGCCACCGGCGGCGCCATCGGGGCCAATCCGATCTCGCTGCTGATCCCGTGCCACCGGGCCATCGGCAAGAGCGGCAAGCTGACCGGCTACCACTGGGGCCTGGCCCGTAAGGCCGCGATCCTGGGCATGGAGGCCGTCGCGGCGGCTGGCTAGCGGAGCCGTCCTCGCCCTTCGACAAGCTCAGGGTGAGGACTACTTCTAAGGCCGTGACAGTAGAAAACCTCATCCTGAGCTTGTCGAAGGACGAGGTTTTCGGGCCCTACAGAATAAACCGGCTCAGGTCGGCATTGGCCGCCAGGGCGCCGACGCGTTCCTGCACATACTGGGCGTCGATCTTCACCGTCTCGCCGCCGCGATCGGCGGCAGAGAAGCTGATCTCCTCGACCACCTTCTCCATGATCGTCTGCAAGCGGCGGGCGCCGATGTTCTCGACCGAGCCGTTCACGGCCACGGCCGCGTCGGCCAGGGCGTCGATGGCGTCGTCCGAGAAGGTCAGGGTCACGCCCTCGGTCAGCATCAGGGCCTGGTGCTGGCGGATCAGGTTGGCTTCCGGCTCGGTCAGGATGCGGCGCATGTCGTCGCGGGAGAGGCCCTTGAGCTCCACCCGGATCGGCAGGCGGCCTTGCAGTTCGGGCAGCAGGTCCGACGGCTTGGCGACGTGGAAGGCGCCCGAGGCGATGAACAGGATATGGTCGGTCTTCACCGGGCCATACTTGGTCGAGACCGTCGTGCCTTCGATCAGCGGCAGCAGGTCACGCTGCACGCCCTCGCGGCTGACATCGGCGCCCGAGCGCTGCGCGCTGCTGGCGACCTTGTCGATCTCGTCCAGGAAGACGATGCCGTGGTTCTCGGCCAGCTCCAGCGCCTCTTGCGTCAAGGCTTCCTGGTCCAGCAGCTTGTCGCTCTCCTCGGCGATCAGCGGGGCCCAGGCGCCGGTGACGGTGGTCTTGTGGATCTTGGTGCGATTGCCGCCCAAGGACTTCATCATCTCCGACAGGTTCAGCACCTGGGCGCCCGGCTGGCCGGGGATCTCGAAACTGCCGCCGCCGGTGTCGGCCAGCTGCAGCTCGATTTCCTTGTCGTCCAGCTCGCCGGCGCGCAGTTTCTTGCGGAAGCTGTCGCGGGCGGCGGTCGAGCCGGGGCCGGTCATGGCGTCCAGGATGCGCTCCTCGGCGGCGGCTTCTGCTTTCGCTTTGACGGCGGCGCGGCGCTTGTCGCGGACCATCGACAGGGCGCTTTCCACCAGGTCGCGGACGATCTGGTCGACGTCGCGGCCGACATAGCCCACCTCGGTGAACTTGGTGGCCTCGACCTTGAGGAACGGGGCCTGGGCCAGCTTGGCCAGGCGGCGGGCGATCTCGGTCTTGCCCACGCCCGTGGGGCCGATCAGCAGGATGTTCTTGGGGGTCACCTCGTCACGCAGGTCGGCCGGCACGCGGCGACGGCGCCAGCGGTTGCGCAGGGCCACGGCGACGGCCTTCTTGGCCTCGGCGTGACCGACGATGTAGCGGTCCAGTTCGGAAACGATCTCGCGGGGGGAAAATTCGGTCATCACAGCACTTCGACGGTAAGATTGCCGTTCGTGTAGACGCAGATCTCGGCGGCGATGCCCATCGCCTTGCGGGCGAGCGCCTCGGCGGAGAGATCCAGGTCGATCAGCGCCTTGCCGGCCGCCAGGGCGTAGTTGCCGCCCGAGCCGATCGCCGCCACCGCGTTGCCGCCGGCGCTCTCGCCCGGCTCCAGCACGTCGCCGACGCCGGTGACGGTGTAGATGGCGGTCTTGTCGGCCACCAGCAGCATGGCTTCCAGCTTGCGCAGGTAGCGGTCGGTGCGCCAGTCCTTGGCCAGGTCGACGCAGGCGCGGGCCAGCTGGTCCGGATACTGCTCCAGCTTGGCTTCCAGGCGCTCGATGAGCGTGAAGGCGTCGGCCGTGGCGCCGGCGAAACCCGCCACCACCTTGCCGCCGGCCAGCCGGCGCACCTTACGGGCGTTGCCCTTGACGACGGTTGGCCCCATGGAGACCTGTCCGTCGCCGGCGATCACGGTCTGTCCGTTCTTGCGCACCGCCAGAATGGTCGTGCCGTGCCAGTCTGGAAAAGAGTTGGCGGGGAAGGATGTCGAGCTTTGCATGGCTTCGCATGTGGCGAGGCCGGGCCGGAGGGTCAAGCGCCATGAGTTTTTCCGACGTCGAGGTCGAGCGCTACGCCCGTCACCTGGTCCTGCGCGAGATCGGCGGACCCGGGCAGCAGAAGCTGAAGGCGGCAAGGGTCTTGGTGGTCGGAGCCGGCGGCCTGGGCGCGCCCGCGTCGCTGTACCTGGCCGCCGCCGGGATCGGCACAATCGGCCTGGTGGATCCCGACGCCGTCTCGCTATCGAACCTGCAGCGCCAGGTGCTGTACGCCGCCGCCGACGTGGGCCGGCCCAAGGTCGAGGCGGCGGTCGAGCGCCTGGGCGCGCTGAACCCGCACACGACCATCGAAACCCACCCGGTATGGCTGGACGCGGACAACGCCGGCGACATCGTCTCGCGGTATGACCTGGTGCTGGACGGCACTGATGATTTTTCCACCCGCTTCGCCGTCAGCGACGCCTGTCTGGCCCATGGCAAGCCGCTGGTCAGCGGGGCCCTGGGCCGCTGGGCGGGCCAGGTCGGGGTGTTCCACGGCAAGCCCTGCTATCGCTGCCTGGTGCCCGAGGTTCCGCCGGACGCCGAGACCTGCTCGCTGGTCGGCGTGGTCGGGGCCCTGGCCGGGGTGATCGGCTCGACGATGGCCCTGGAGGCGGTCAAGCTGGTGGCCGGCGCCGGCCAACCCTTGTCCGGCAAGCTGTTGATCTATGACGCCCTGGCGGCCGAGACCCGGACGGTGCGGATCGGGGCCGATCCCCATTGTCCGTCATGCGGCGCTTGACGACTTTCGGATAACGGCGTTCGGTTCGTTTTTATGGGATCTCTCGGGGGAGCGCGGGGATGAAGATGCTGTTGCGCGGCCTCGCGACCGCTCTCCTGCTGATCATCGGACTGGCGACGGCGGGTTGGTTGCTGCTGCAGCGGCCCGACATCCCGTACGCCACGCTGGAAGCCAAGTATGGCTATGCCGACAGCCGCTATATGGACCTGCCGGGCGGGGTGCGGGCGCATTATCGCGACGTCGGCCCGCGCGATGCGCCGGTCATCGTGCTGGTGCACGGCTTCGCCGCCTCGACCCACGCCTGGAATGGCTGGGTGAAGGCGCTGTCGGGCGAGTATCGCGTCATCGTGCTGGACCTGCCCGGCCACGGCCTGACCCGCACCGGCGAGACCTATGTCGTCCAGCCCGACAGCTTCGAAACCGTGGTCGACCAGCTGACCCGGGGCCTGGGCCTGACCCGCTTCACGCTGGGCGGCAATTCGATGGGCGGCGAGGTGGCCTGGGCCTATGCCGTCGACCATCCGGGCCGCGTCTCGCGCCTGATCCTGGTCGACGCCGCCGGCTGGCCCACCAAGGGGCGCGGCGGGGCGACGATCTTCAAGTTTTTAGGCAATCCGGTCGGCCGGCGGGTGCTGAGGGAGATCGAGATCCGTCCCCTGATGACCCAGGCGCTGAAGGCGGCCTATGTCGATCCCAAGCTGGTCACCCCGGCCCTGATCGACCGCTATGTCGACCTGGCGCGCGCGCCCGGGCATCGCACGGTGCTGCTGGGCCAGCGGCCGCGCCGGGCGGCCACCGCGCGGGACCTCTCGACCATCCATGTGCCGACCCTGATCATGTTCGGCCAGGACGACCGGCTGATCCCGCCCGCCGACGGCGAGAAGTTCCACAAGGCCATACCGGGCGCGACCCTGATCCTCTATCCGGGCGTGGGCCACGTGCCGATGGAGCAGATCCCCGACCGCTCCGCCGCCGACCTCAAGGCCTGGCTGGCGGCGCATCCGGAGAAGTAGCCCTACAGCATCGAAGGAATGACGCGGTCCGGCGGCCGGTGGCCGTCCATGAAGGTCTTCACGTTGACGATGACCTTCTCGCCCATGTCGATGCGGCCCTCGATGGTGGCCGAGCCCATGTGGGGCAGCAGCACGACATTGGGCAGCTTCAGGAGCTTGGGATTGATGGCCGGCTCGTGCTCGTAGACGTCCAGGCCGGCGCCGGCGATCTCGCCCTTGGCCAGCATGTTGGCCAGCGCCCCTTCGTCGATCACCTCGCCGCGCGCGGTGTTGACGATCACCGCGTGCGGCCGCAGCAGCTTCAGCCGGCGGGCCGACAGCAGGTGGTAGGTCGCCGGGGTGTGCGGGCAGTTGACCGAGACGAAGTCCATCCGGGCCAGCATCTGGTCCAGGCTTTCCCAGTAGGTGCAGCCCAGTTCCTCGGCGATGCGGGGGCCGACGGGCTTGCGGTTGTGATAGTGCGCCTGCATGCCGAAGGCCTTGGCGCGCCGGGCCACGGCCTGGCCGATGCGGCCCATGCCGATAATCCCCAAGCGCTTGCCCCAGAGGCGGCGGCCCAGCATCCAGGTCGGCGACCAGCCCTGGAAGCCGCCGGCCTTGACGACCTCGGCGCCTTCGACGATGCGGCGCGAGGCGGCCATGATCAGGGTCATGGTCAGGTCGGCGGTGTCCTCGGTGAGAACCCCGGGCGTGTTGGTGACGATGATGCCGCGGGCATTGGCCGTGGCGACGTCGATATTGTCGACGCCGGCGCCGAAATTGGCGATCAGCTTGAGCCGATCGCCGGATCGCGACAGAAGACGCGAGTCGATACGATCGGTGATCGTCGGCACCAGCACGTCGGCGCGACCCATGGCGTCGACCAGTTCATCCGCCGTCAAGGGTTTGTCGGAGACGTTCAGTTCGGTGTCGAACAGTTCGCACATCCGCGTCTCCACCGGGTCGGGGAGTTTGCGGGTGACGATGACTTTGAGCTTGCGAGCGGCCATGGGCGGTTTGAAAAGCTCTCACTGACGGGCGTTTGAAAGCTGTAGCAAAGGGGCCCGAGGGGGCCAAGCAACATGCCGTCGAAAACAGAACAACGTTCGCTTCTTGTCGTCCTCCAAGCAAGTGTTTGGGGGGCGGTAGCCGCCTTGGCGACGGGGCCGGCGATGGCGGAGGGGCCCAAGATCACGCCCTCGGGCCTGGAAGTGCCGCGCTACGTCTCGCTGAAATACGCGGAAGTGAACGCCCGCAACGGTCCGGACGAGGCCCACCAGCTGCTGTGGATCTACCACGCCAAGGGCATGCCGGTGCAGATCGTAGCCGAGACGCGCGAGTGGCGCAGGATCTGCGACCCCGAAGGCGGCCTGGCCTGGGTGCACCGCCGGGTGATCGACGGCCGCCGCTCGGCCATGCGGGTGCGGCCTTCGAACCTACCCCTGCTCAGCGCCCCCAAAACGGGGGCCAAGGTCAGCGCCTATCTGAAGGGCCGTTCGACCGCCAGCCTGGACAAGTGCGAGGCGGGCTGGTGCCGCCTGCGCGCCGACGGCTCGTCGGGCTGGGCGCGCGAAACCGACATCTGGGGCGCCGATCCCGCCGTCCAGTGCCGCAAGGGATAGGAACGTGATGGGTCAGGGAAACGTTGAGACCTGACCCGCCGCCGTGCTAGGGCGTCCCCTATGCAGAAGAACGCCTATAGCTACGAAGAACTCCTGGCCTGCGGTCGCGGCGAGCTGTTCGGCCCCGGCAACGCCCAATTGCCGGCCCCGCCGATGCTGATGTTCGACCGGATCGTCCGCATCGAGGCCGACGGCGGCAAGTATGGCAAGGGCTATGTCGAGGCCGAGTTCGACATCAATCCCGACCTCTGGTTCTTCGGCTGCCACTTCATCGGCGACCCCGTCATGCCCGGCTGCCTGGGCCTGGACGCCATGTGGCAGCTGGTCGGCTTCTTCCTGGGCTGGTCGGGCGCGCCCGGCCGCGGCCGCGCCCTGGGCGTCGGCGAGGTGAAATTCACCGGCCAGGTGACCCCGGACGTCAAGAAAGTCGTCTACAAGATCGACCTGAAGCGCGTGATCATGCGCAAACTCGTCATGGGAATCGGCGAAGGCGTTCTGGAAGCCGACGGCAAGGTGATCTACGAAACCAAGGACCTGAAGGTCGGCACGTTCACCGCCGAACAGATGGCGTCCTGATCCGTTAGACGAGACCGGCCCTCGAGAGCTGGCCCCTGATCGGGTCTCCTGGGGGAGAAGAGGATTTACGATATGCGTCGCGTCGTCGTCACCGGACTGGGGATCGTCTCGTCCATCGGCAACAACGCCAATGAGGTGTTGGCGTCCCTGCGGGAAGCCAAGTCCGGCGTGATTTCCGCGCCGGACTATGCCGAGCGCGGGTTCCGCTGCCAGGTCCATGCCGCGCCCCAGATCGAGTGGGAGTCGCTGGTCGACCGTCGCGCCGCGCGCTTCCTGTCGCCGGGCCTGGCCTATGCCCACGTCGCCATGGAGCAGGCGATCGCCGATTCCGGGCTGGAAGAGGGCGAGATCTCCAACGAGCGCACCGGCCTGATCGTCGGTTCGGGCGGCCCCTCGACCAGCATCATCGTCGAGGCCGCGGCCACGACGGTCGAGAAGGGCCCCAAGCGGATCGGTCCGTTCGCGGTGCCCAAGGCCATGAGCTCGGGCCCGTCGGCGGTGCTGTCGACCTGGTTCAAGATCCGCGGCGTCAACTATTCCATCAGCTCGGCCTGCGCGACCAGCGCCCACTGCATCGGCGCGGGCGCCGAGCAGATCCAGCTGGGCAAGCAGGACATCATCTTCGCCGGCGGCTGCGAGGAGCTGGACTGGACCCTGTCGAACCTGTTCGACGCCATGGGCGCCATGTCCACGCACTTCAACGACAACCCGGCCGTGGCCAGCCGCGCCTATGACAAGAACCGCGACGGTTTTGTCATCGCGGGCGGCGCGGGCATCGTGGTCCTCGAGGAGTACGAGCACGCCAAGGCGCGCGGGGCCAAGATCTACGGCGAACTGGTCGGCTACGCCGCCAATTCGGACGGCTTCGACATGGTCGCCCCGTCGGGCGAGGGCGCGGCGCGCTGCATGAAGCTGGCCATGGCGCAGGCGGGTAACCGCACCATCGACTACCTGAACCCGCACGGCACCTCGACGCCGGTCGGCGACAGCAAGGAGATGGGCGCGGTGCGCGAGGTGTTCGGCGCCAAGGCCCCGATGATCTCGTCGACCAAGTCCCTGACCGGCCACAGCCTGGGCGCCGCCGGCGCGCAGGAGGCCATCTACTCGATCCTGATGCTGGGCAACGGCTTCGCGGCCGAGAGCGCCCATATCGAGGAGTTGGACCCCGAGTTCGCCGACCTGCCGATCCTGCAGAAGCGCGTGGACAAGTCGTTGGAAACGGTGATGTCCAACAGCTTCGGCTTTGGCGGCACCAACGGCACGCTGATCTTCAGCCGCGTCTAGGGCGGAGCGGGCGTCATGAGCGCTCGCGAGGCTTTCGATCTCTACAAGGCCGGCCGATTGGCCGACGCCGTCGCCTTGTGCGAGCGGCTGGTCCTGGTCGCGCCCAGCGTCGAGGCCTGGCACATCCTGGGCGTCTCGCGGCTGGGGCTCGGGCGGCCGGAAGCCGCGCTGGGCGCCCTGGATCAAGGCCTGGCGCTGGATAGTAAGCGACCTGGCTTACTGTCAGCGAAAGCCTTGGTTCTCAACAGCTTGGGGCGTGACGCCGAGGCGGTGGTCGCCGGCCGTGCGGCCCTGGCGGCCGATCCCGCCAACCCGCCGGTGCTGAGCGCTCTGGCGGCCTCGCTGCAAAGGCTGGGCGGTTTCGAGGAAGCGCTGGCGGTGCTGGATCACGCGGTCCAGACCTCGCCGGGCGACGCCAAGACGCTGGCCGGCCGCGCGGCGCTGCTGTCGCTGCTGAACCGCCCCGCCGACGCGGCGCGGGACCTGGAAGCGGTGATGGAAATCGATCCGCTGCATCCGCGCCTGGCCGGCGACCTGATGTGGGCGCGGCGGCAGACCTGCGACTGGCGCGAAGACGCGGCGCTGGACATGTTGGTCAAGGCCGAGCTGAAGCTGGGCCGCGCCGCGATCGCGCCCTTTGCGGCCCTGGTCATCTTCGACGAGCCCGTCGTGCACCGCCGCTGCGCGGTGCTGTCGGCCCCGCCGCCGGTTTCGGCGCCGGTATGGCCGGAGAAGACGCCGGGTGAGCGGATCCGCGTGGCCTATCTGTCAGCCGACTTGCACGAGCATGCCACCGCGCGGCTGC
The DNA here is from genome assembly GCA_903900155.1 of uncultured Caulobacterales bacterium. Classification (GTDB taxonomy): domain Bacteria; phylum Pseudomonadota; class Alphaproteobacteria; order Caulobacterales; family Caulobacteraceae; genus Caulobacter. The sequence goes on from CAIUMD010000017.1 coordinate 10,263, forward strand.
TGGCTGGGGTGCTGGAGGCGCATGATCGCGCGCGGTTCGAGATCTTCGCCGTCTCGTACGGCCCCGAGACCGGCGGGCCGATGCGCGAGCGCCTGAAGGCGGCCTGCGAGCACTGGATCGAGGCGAGAAACCTGAGCGATTCCAACATCGCCGCCCTGTGCCGCGAAGCCGGGATCGACATCGCCGTCGACTTGAAGGGTTACACCCAAGACGGCCGGCCGGGGATCCTGGCCCATCGCGCCGCGCCTGTGCAGGTCAGCTGGCTGGGGTATCCAGGGACGCTGGGCGCGCACGCCGACGTCGTGCTGGCCGACGCGGTGACCCTTCCGCCAGGCGCCGAGGCTGACTGGTCCGAGGCGGTGGTCCGCCTGCCGAGCTACCAGCCCAACGACGCGCTCGGCGCGGTGGCGCCACCGCCCAGTAGGGCCGAGGTGGGTCTGCCCGACGACGCGGTCGTCCTGTGCTGCTTCAACAACCCGGCCAAGATCACGCCCCAGACCTTCGCGGCCTGGATGGCGATCCTGAAGGCCGCGCCGCAGACGGCGCTCTGGCTCTATGACGGCGCCCCGTGCGCGGCCGAGAACCTGCGTCGCGAGGCGGCATTGGCGGGGGTTTCACCCGAGCGGCTGGTCTTCGCGCCGCCTGTGCCGCACGAAGCGCATCTGGCCCGCCACGCCCTGGCCGATCTCGTCCTCGACACCTGGCCCTATGGCGCCCACACGACGGCCAGCGACGCCTTGCGCATGGGGATCCCGATACTGAGCCTTCCCGGCAAGAGCTTCGCCAGCCGGGTCGGGGCCAGCCTGCTGACCGCCATCAACATGCCCGAGCTGATCGCCGCGAGCGAGGCCGACTACGTCGCTAGGGCCGTCGCCCTGGTGGCAGATCCGGCCCTGAAAACCCGCGTCGGCGAGGCTGTCCGGGGCTCGACCCTGTTCGATCCCGCCGCCTTCGCCCGCTCGCTGGAAGCGGCGTACGCGGACCTCCTGCGTCGCTGAAGGGTTCCGCACCACGCCGGCCCCTGCTAACCACGGTCAACGACTTCTAGAAGGGGCCCGACACATGGCCGACGATTACGCGTTCCCCAAGGGCGAGCTGATGCGGGGCAAGAAGGGCCTCGTCATGGGCGTGGCCAACCACAACTCGATCGCCTGGGGCATCGCCAGCCAACTGGCCGCTCAGGGCGCCGAGATGGCCTTCACCTATCAGGGCGAAGAGCTGGAGCGCCGCGTGCGCCCGCTGGCCGAGAGCATCGGCGTCAAGACGATGATCCCATGCGACGTCACCGACGACGCTTCGATGGATGCGGCCTTCGAGCTGATCGAGAAGGAATTCGGGACGATCGATTTCGTCGTCCACTCGGTGGCCTTCGCCAACAAGAACGAACTGAAAGGCTCGTTCGTGGACAACACCACGCGGGAGGGCTTCCTGCTGGCCATGAACATCTCGGCCTTCAGCTTCGTCGACGTGGCCAAGCGCGCCAGCAAGATCATGCCGAACGGCGGCTCGCTGATCACCATGACCTATCTGGGTTCGGAGCGGACCATCCCGAACTACAACACCATGGGCGTGGCCAAGGCCGCCCTGGAAGCCTCGACCCGCTATATCGCCCGGGACCTCGGTCCCAAAGGCATTCGCTGCAACGCCATCTCGGCCGGCGCCATGCGCACCCTGGCCCTGGCCGGCATCGCCGGCGGCCGCGGCATGATCGCTCAAGGCCGCGCGTTCAGCGCGATGAAGGAAGACACCTCGATGGAAGGCGTCGCCGGCTGCGCCCTGTGGCTGGCTTCGGATCTCGGCAAATCGACCACGGGCGAAGTCGTCCACGTCGACGCCGGCTTCCACATGATGGGCATGCCCGATCAGGAAGAAGCGTAGGGCTTCGGGACCGAAACCTCGCCCTTCGACAAGCTCAGGGTGAGGTTTCTACCGATACGCCAAGACAAAAGTAGCCCTCATCCTGAGCTTGTCCCCCGGGTCCGACCAAAGGTCGGCCCGAGGATAAACTCCGAACGAGGGCGGGCCCGCTAGGGCGCGTAAGCCTTGATGAAACGAGCGACCGCCTCCTTCGCGAGGCGGTCGTATTCGTCTGGGGTCTTGTCCGACGGCAGCCGCAGCAGCGAGCGCAGCTGGCTGTGGCCCATGACCATGCCGGAGAAGAACTCCGCCGCCTGGTCGGGATCGTCGACCTTCATGCGGCCCAGTTCGGTCTCGGTCCGCAGGAACGCCGCCAGCTGCTTGCGGGCGCTCAAGGGGCCGGCCTCGAAGACCTCGCGGGCCACGTCGGGCATCTCGCCCGAGCCCAGGATGATTACCCGCATCATCGAATAGCTCTTCGAGGTGATCACCGTTTCCAGCACCGAGCGGGCATAGGCCTCCAGGGCCTCGGCCGGATTGTCGACCGCGCCCGGTTCGCGCAGCGAGGCGGTGATGGCCTCGACCCGGCGGTGCATCAGGGCCCGCATCAGATCGGCCTTGGAGCCGTAGTGGTTATAGACGGTCTGCTTGGAGACCCCGGCGCGCTTGGCGATCGCCTCCATCGGAGCCGACAGGCCGCGCTCGCCGATCACCTCGACGGCGGCGTCGAGGATGGCTTCGGTCTTGGCGACGTCGATCTGTCCGGGCGCCCTTGGCATTAGAAGACTTCGGGCATCAGTGAGCGTCCGAAGGCGGGGGGGGCGCGTTCTTGACGGGCGCGGCCAGCAGCGAGACCACGGCGGCGACGAAGCAGCCGATGGCCAGCAGGGTGAAGCTGTCGCCGAAGGCCATGACGGTCGCCTGCTGCTGCATCATGCCGCCGATGGCCTTGCGGGCCGCGCCGGCGGGGTCGGCGACACCCAGCTGCATCATGCGTTCGGTCAGGCCGGCCATCATGTTGGCGGTCGGCCCGCCCTGCATCACCTTGGAGGTCATGTCATCGTAATAGAGCGCCGTCTGCTGGGTGATCGAGGTGGCCAGCAGGGCCAGACCGACGGCGCCGCCGGTGTTGCGCGACAGGTTCACCAGGCCCGAGGCGTTCTTGACCATGTGCGGGGGCAGGGTGCTCATCGTGATCTGCTGGGTCGCGATCATGGCGATCATGACCCCGACGCCGCGGCAAGCCTGAACGCCCGCAAACTCCCAGAAACCCCAGTCCTTGCTCACGCCGTGGGCCATGTACATGCCCCAGCCGGCCAGCAGGAAGCCGATGAACATCGGCACGCGCGGATCGGTCTTGCGGACAAGACGCCCGGCGATCGGCCCCGTGAGGAACATCGACAGGCCCGAGACCACCATGGTGGTGCCGACCTCCGACGCCGAATAGTGGCGAACCCGGCCCAGGAACTGCGGCAAGAGGAAGGTGCCGCCGAACAGGCTGGCGCCCGAGACGGCGGTCATCACCACGCCGATGGTGAAGTTGCGGTTGGCGAAGGCGCGCAGTTCGACGATCGGGTTCTTGTAGGTCAGCTGCCGCCAGATGAAGACGGCGCCGCCCAGCACCGCCACGGCGGTCAGCCACAGGATGCCGGCGTCGTCGAACCAGTCGTCCTTGGCCCCCTCCTCCAGCACGAACTGCATGCTCATCAGGAAGATGGCCATCACCGCCAGGCCAAACCAGTCGAAACCCTTGGCCAGGCTGGGGTCGCCCTTGTCGAAATCGGCCCAGCGATAGACGCCGAACAGCACGATCAGGCCGGTCGGCACATTGATGAAGAACAGCCAGCGCCAGGACAGCGCCTCGGTCAGGTGGCCGCCCAGGGTCGGGCCGACGGTCGGGGCCAGGGTGACGATCAGGCCCATGATCACGCTGGCCGTCACGCGCCGCTCGGGCGGGAAGGCCGTGAAGGCGACGGCGAACACCGTCGGGATCATCGCCCCGCCGATGAAGCCCTGCAGGGCCCGCGTCAGGATCATCATGTCGATCGACGAGCTCAGCCCCGTCAGCACGCTCATGATGATGAAGCCGGTGCACGAGATCAGGTACAGCCGCTGGGTGCCCCACAGGCGTGACAGGTATCCCGACAGCGGGATCATCACGACCTCGGGGATCAGATAGGCGGTCTGGATCCAGCTGATCTGGTCGGTGCTGGCCCCGACGCCGGCCTGGATCTGCGGCAGCGAGGCCGCCACGATCTGGATGTCCAGGATGGCCATGAACTGGCCGATGACCATGGCCCCGAAGCCGAGGAACAGCTTGGTCCAGTCGACTTGGGCGGGCGGGGCAGAGGGCGCGGTTGCGACGGCGTCGGTCATGACCGTACGCCCCTAGCGCGCCTCGCCCTGGCGGGCGACTTGCGGCGTGACCTGGGCGGCCTCGGCGAACGAGGGGCCCGAGCGGTCGCGGACGTCGACCTTGATCTCGACCGACAGGCCCGGACGCAACGCCTGGCCCAGCTGGCTGCGGTCGACCACGATCTTGACCGGCAGGCGCTGGGTGATCTTGGTGAAGTTGCCGACGGCGTTCTCGACCGGGATCAGGGCGAACTCCTGGCCGGTGGCGGGGGCGAAGCTGTCGACCTTGCCGACGATCTTCTGCTTGCCGAAGGCGTCGGCCTTGATCTCGACCGGCTGGCCGACGCGGATGCGGGCGACCTGGGTCTCCTTGAAATTGGCGACGATGAAGGCCTGGCCCAGCGGCACGACCGACATCAGGGCCACACCCGGCTGGACCAGCTGGCCCGGACGCACCGAGCGGGCGCCGACCACGCCGGCGACCGGCGCGCGGATCACGGTGCGCTCCAAATCAAGCTTGGCCTGCTCCACGGCGGCGTGGGCGGCGGCGGCCTGCGCGATGGCCTGGGCCTTGGCCGAGCCCAGCGACTGGGCGGCGCGGCGTTCGGCTTCCAGGGCGGCCTGGGCGCTGGCGACGCCGGCGGCGGTCTGGGTGGCGGTCGCGCGCTCGGTCTGGACCTTTTGCTGGCTGACCCAGCCCTGCGTGGCCAGGCTGGCGTAGCGGTCCAGGTCGGCCTTGGCGCGGCCGGCGTCAGCCTGGGCGCTGGTCACGCCGGCGGCCTTCTGGGCGATCATCGCCTGTTCCAGGCTGGTCTTGTCGTCCACGGCCTTGATGGCCGCATCGGCGGCGCCGGCATTGGCGATCGCTTGGTCGACACGAGCCTGGAAGGTGGAGGGATCGATCCTGGCCAGCACCTGGCCGGCCTCGACCCGCTGGTTGTCGGCCACCAGCACCTCGGCGACATAGCCGCTGACCTGCGGGCTGACCTGGACGGTGTCGGCCTGGACGAAGGCGTTGTCGGTGGCCTCGTAGCGCTGCTTGTCGAGGAACCACAGGGTCCCGCCGATGACCACGCCCAGCAGGACGACCCCGCCGACGATCATCGGAACCAGCTTCTTGTTACCCGGCGTCGCCATGATCTTGACCCCTGTCGAAAGGCTTCAAGCGCGCCGGATATGCCTGTCCGGCGCGCTCAGCAAGGGATAAATGGACGCAGTCGTCCAATTTTCATTTAGCACCGGACGAGGATTTTCGATCAGGCGGCGCGGCGGGCGCTCCGGCTGTCCGCGAGGCGGAAGCGCTCGACCAGTCGGCCCAGTTCGCGCGCCTCGTTCGACAGCGCATGGCTGGCGGCCGTGCTCTGCTCGACCATGGCGGCGTTTTGCTGGGTGGCCTGGTCCATCTGGTTCACGGCCGTATTGACCTGCTGCAGGCCCGTCGACTGTTCCTGGGCCGAGGCGGCGATCTCGGCGACGATGCGGTTGATGTCCTGCACGCCCGCGATGATCCGTCGCAGGGCCTCGCCGGTCTCGCCGACCAGGCCGACGCCCTCGTCGACCTGGGCGGTGGAGTCGGTGATCAGGGTCTTGATCTCCTTGGCCGCCTCGGCCGAACGCTGGGCCAGGGCCCGCACTTCCTGGGCGACGACGGCGAAGCCCTTGCCGCTTTCGCCGGCGCGCGCGGCTTCGACGCCGGCGTTCAGCGCCAGCAGGTTGGTCTGGAAGGCGATCTCGTCGATGACGCCGACGATATTGCCGATCTTGGACGAGGACTCCTCGATCTGGGTCATGGCCGCGACCGCGCGGTCGACGACGTCGCCGCCGCGCTCGGCGTCCTTGCGGGCGCTGTCGACGGTGCGCTGGGCGCTGCCGGCGCCTTCGGCCGTCTTGCGGACGGTCGAGGTGATCTCGTCCAGGGCGGCGGCGGTCTCTTCCAGGCTGGCGGCCTGCTGTTCGGTGCGGCGCGACAGGTCGTCTGCGGCGTGGCTGATCTCGCCCGAGCCGGCCTGGATGCCGCCGACCGCGCCGTTGATCACGGTCATGGTCTGGGCCAACTGGTCCATGGCGGCGTTGAAGTCGGCCTGCAGCTTGCGATAGGCGGGCGGGAAGGCCTCGGTCAGGCGGAAGGTCAGATCACCGCCGGCCAGGGCTTCCAGGCCCTCGCCGACCCGGCCGACCACGACCGACTGTTCCTTGGCGTTGGCGGCGCGTTCGGCCTCGCCGGCCTGGCGATTGCGCTCGGCCTCGGCGCGCTGTTCGGCCGACATGCCCTCCAGGCGCAGTTTCTCGATCGCGGCTTCCTTGAAGGTCAGGACGGCCGAGGCCATGCCGCCGATCTCGTCCATGCGGCCCACGGCGGGCACGTCGACGGTGTTGTCGCCGTCGGCCAGACGACGCATGGCGGCGGTCATGGCGGTGACCGGGACGGCGATGGCGTTCGACAGCAGCCAGCCCATCAGGACGGCGACGCCCACGGCCACGGCGCCGCCGATGGCCAGGGTGGCGAGGCCGGCGCGGAAGGCGCTGGCCTGCTGCGCGCGGCGCTCGACCAGTTGCTGGTCCTCGATCTTGATCATGGCCTCCAGCACCTTGCGGACATTGGTCAGGCGGCCGGTCGAGGCGATTTCCGAGCGGGCCTGCTCCAGGGTGGCAGGATTATCGGCGTCGGTGATCTGCTTGCCGGTCTCGGTCTCGAAGGTCTCGACGGCGGCCGTCAGCGCGTCGGTGCGGGCCTTCTCGTCGGCGTCCTCGACCCCGGCGACGATGCGCTTGAAGGCGGCCTCGTACTCTTCGTGATACTTGGCGCGCTTCTTCAGGAACGAGGCGTCCAGGCTGGCGACATAGCCACGCACGGCGTTCTGCTCCTCGACCAGGGCCCCGGTCGTGTCGGCGATCGCGTCGATATAGGCGTAGCTGTGCTCGTTCAGCGTGGTGATCTTCTGGATCGAACTCATGCTGGCGGCCACCAGGGCGCCGGCGATGACGACGCCGATCACCAGTGCGGCGAATGCAGCCAGAAGTTTGTGTGCAACTTTCAGATTAGACATGAGCAGTATCCCAGGGCCCCTTAGTCGGCCAACAACTGCTCTCCCAGGGTTAACAAGCCTGTAAGGACATGAATAAGACCAGTGTTCACTGGAATCCTACTGGTGGAAACCGGTTTCCACCCCAGTAAAACTCAGGAATCCGCCCGATTGGCGTCGTTTTGACGCACCATACTATACCTGCGGCTAGTTCGCGCCGATACGATCCGTATCGGGACGATTTTCTCTCTACTTATGGGCGAAAGGCCGCCTGCGACGCCCGGTCGCAATTTCCGCTTGCGTCGGAATCACGACAGAGTAAAAGCCGCTCCCCAACGCAACCATTGCCGCAGGCGTGCGTATCTCCTCCGGCGCGAGTTCCCGCCGGCCCCGCTCAAGGTCGCAGGAGTTACCTCTTATGAAGACCCAGGCCCAAACGCCGCTCGACATGATCCGCCCGGTCCTCTGGATGGCCGCGGCCGCGTTCGCGGCCGGCTTCGGCGGCTACCTGATGATCGGCCTCAAGGCCGTCCACGCGGCCCCGACTTTTTAAAACTACTTAGAACCGGTCGAGCCGAAGCCGCCGGCGCCGCGCTCGGTGGCGTCCAGGTCCTCGACGTCGATCATCGGCCATTGCGGGGCCGCCGCGATGACGCCCTGGGCGATGCGGTCGCCGCGGCGGATCGTGAAGTCCTCTTCCCCCAGATTGATCAGCAGCACGCAGACCTGGCCGCGATAGTCGCTGTCGACGGTGCCCGGGGCGTTGACCACCGTGACGCCGTTCTTGAAGGCCAGGCCCGAGCGCGGGCGCACCTGCATCTCGAAACCGTCCGGCACCGCCACCGAGAATCCGGTGGGGACCATGGCGCGCGAACCGGGCTTGATCACCATCGCCTCGTCTTCCGGCACGTGGGCGCGCAGGTCGAAGCCCGCCGCGCCGGCGCTGGCATAGGCCGGAACCGGCAGGTCAGCTTGACCTTCCCAGCGCTTGAAGCGGATGGCGAGACCGGCGGGGATGGCGGACATTGGAAGGCGCTCCTGAAAGACCGCCCGGCTGTAGCTGATTTGCGGGTCGTCGCCCATGGCCCGTCCTCGCCCTTCGACAGGCTCAGGGTGAGGACTATTTTTGACGGCCTATCAGGAGAAACCTCATCCTGAGCTTGTCGGAGCCTGCCCTCGGGCCGGCGAAGCCGGACCCGGGGGGACGAGGTTTCGGCGCCTCAGGCCAGGGCTTGAGCGATCCGCGCCGCGATCTGGCTCGCCACCTCGTTCTTGGCGGCGCGTTCCCAGCGCTCGGTCCCGTCCTGGGTGATCAGCAGCACGGCGTTCTCGGCCCCGCCCATCACGCCGGGCTGGGTGACGTCGTTGGCGATGATCCAGTCGCAGCCTTTGCGGGCCAGCTTGGCGCGCGCGTGCTCCTCGACATGGTCGGTCTCGGCCGCGAAGCCGACCACCAGCCTGGGCCGCCGTGGTCCAGTAGCTGAGAGCGTAGCCAAAATGTCGGGGTTCTCGACGAAGGTCAGGGCCGGCGGGCCGCCCTTTTCCTTCTTCAGCTTGGTCCCGAAGGCCTCGTCCACGCGCCAGTCGGCGACGGCGGCCACGAACACGCCGACGTCGGCGGGCAGGGCGGCCTGGCTGGCGGCCAGCATCTGGCGGGCGGTCTCGACATCGACGCGCCTGACGCCCACGGGCGTGGGCAGGGCGACGGGGCCGGCGACCAGGGTCACCTCGGCGCCGAGTTTCGCCAGCGCCTCGGCGATCGCGAAGCCCTGCTGGCCGCTAGAGCGGTTGGTGACGCCGCGCACCGGGTCGATCGGCTCGAAGGTCGGTCCGGCGGTGACCAGGGCGCGCTTGCCCTGCAGCGGCCGGGCGGCGGGCCCTTCCAGCATCGCCATGATGGCCGCGAAGATCTCCTCCGGCTCGGCCAGGCGGCCATAGCCGAACTCGCCGCAGGCCATCGACCCTTCCTCGGGACCCACGAAACTGACGCCGTCGGCCTTCAGGGTGGCGATGTTGCGCTGGGTGGCGGCGTGCAGCCACATCCGCACGTTCATGGCCGGGGCCATTAGCACCGGCTTGTCGGTGGCCAAGAGGGTGGTGGAGGCCAGATCGCCGGCGAGACCGTTGGCGGTCTTGGCGATCAGGTCGGCCGTCGCCGGCGCCACGACCACCAGATCGGCCGAGCGCGACAGCTCGATATGGCCCATCTCGTGCTCGTCGGTCAGCGAGAACAGCTCCTGATAGACCTTGTCCTCGGCCAGGGCGGCCAGGGACAACGGCGTGACGAACTCGGCCCCGGCCTTGGTCAGGATCGGCCGCACGCCGACGCCAGCCTTGCGGAGGAGTCGTGTCAGCAGCAGCGCCTTGTAGGCCGCCACCCCGCCGCCGACGATCAGAAGAACCCGCTTGCCGCTCACGCCGTGCTCCGTCTTCGCAACGCGTCTTGCTCTGCACATGCCCATGCGGAGGCCAAAGCGCCAGAGCTAAAGATTGGGACTCGACTCGTGTTCCGCTTTCGTTCAATAAACGCAAAAGTAGAACAACGGGGCGATGCCATCATGAAGATTGTGCGACGTGTCTCGACCGCCATGGTCGCGGTCATGGTTCTGGCGAGCCTTTCGGCTTGTGACAGCGGAGCCTCGGCAGTGAAGGCGCAGAAGGCCGGGGAGCGGGCCAGCGTCGCGGCGCCGGTGGCGTCGTCGGAGGGGGGCTTCAACACCGGCGGCCGGACGGCCGATCCGCGCGACGCGCCGGTCAAGCTGGTCTCGGGCAAACCCTACTGGGCCGCCAACCGCACGCGCTCGGCCGAGGAGAACGCCCAGCGCTCGTTCGAACGCAACGGCGCGACCTTCGAGGCCAAGACCGCCGACGACTATGTCGCCAAGGTCCACGCCTTCGTCAGCGATCCGCCCAAGGGCTCGGAAACCCTGAAGCGGTCGAACGGCGACCTCTTGATCTACGACCCCAAGGGCAATGTCTTCGCGGTGGTCTCGCGCGAGGGCGCGCCGCGCACGATGTTCAAGCCGGACGAAGGCGCGGCCTATTGGGACGAGCAGAAGACCCGCGAGGCGCGGCGGGCCTCGGCGTCCAACCGGCGCGAGCGCGAGCCGGCGGAGAGCTAGACCGGTGGACGCGCCAGCAGGAGGCCGGTGACGAAGGCCGCGCCGGCGGTCGCGGCGCCGACCAGGAACCACAGCAGCGGCCAGGCGTGCTGACGCTCGGCCACGACCACGGGGGGCGGCGCCGACGGCGCTTCGGCGAGACGGGCCAGGGCCTTGATCGCGCGCAGGGCCTCGTCGGCGAAGTCGCGGGCCTTGGCGGCGGGGGACAGTTCGCGGCCGATCCAGCGGCGCACCACCGGATCGGCGGCGGCCCACAGGTCGTGGGTCGGGTCGATGCGGCGGGCCACGCCCTCGACGGTGACCATGGTCTTCTGCAGGAGGACGAGCTCGGGCCGCAGGGCCATGTCGAACAGGGCGGTGATCTCGAAGAGCTGCGCCAAGAGGCGGCCCATCGAGACGTCGCGGGCGTTGCGGCCAAAGACCGGCTCGCCGACGGCGCGCAGGGCCTGGGCGAAGGCGTCCATGTCCTGGTGGGCGGGGACGTAGCCGGCGTCGAAGTGGACCTTGGCCACGCGGGCGTAGTCGCGGTTCAGGAAGCCATACAGGATTTCGGCCAGGTAGCGCCGCTCGCCGGAGCCCAGGCGGCCGACAATGCCGTAGTCGACCGCCGTGATCGCCGAGGGGGCGGCCACGAACAGGTTGCCCTCGTGCAGGTCGGCGTGGAACAGGCCGTGGTCCAGGGCTTGAGCCAGGAACCCGCGGGTGACGTTCTCGGCCAGGGCCTTGCGGTCCAGGCCGGGCAGCTGCAGGGCGGCCGGGTCGGACAGGGGGACGCCTTGCGCCCAGGTCAGGGTCAGGACGCGCCTGCCCACGCCCTCCCAGCAGACCAGCGGCGCGCGCATGTAAGGGTCCGTGGCCATGGCCTCGCCCAGTTCCGCGCAGCCGGCGGCCTCGAAGCGCAGGTCCATCTCCAGCTCCAGGGCCCGGATCACGACCTCGACGAACTGGGTAGGCTTCAGGCGGCGCGAGGCCGGGGCCAGCTTTTCGGCCAGGCGCGCGGCCAGGCGCAGGACGGCGCTGTCCTGGGCGACCTGGCGCTCGACGTTCGGGTGCAGCACCTTGACCGCCACCTTGCGGCCGTCGACCAGGGTGGCCGGATGGGCCTGGGCCAGCGAGGCGGCGGCGACCGGCTCGCCGATCTCGACGTAGATCTCCGAGAGCGGCTTGCCCAGGTTGCGGGCGATCTCGGCCTTGGCCACGGACAGCGGGAAGGCCGGCAGCCGATCCTTCAGGCGCGACAGGTCGTCGGCGAAGGCGGTCCCGAAGATGTCGGCGCGGGTCGACAGGAACTGGCCCATCTTGATCGCCGCCGGACCCTGCTTTTCCAGCACATGCGCCAGGCGCTCGCCCGCTCGCCCGCGCCGCGCGGCGCCGCCGGCGAACAGGCGCAGGACGCGCCCCGCCCACTTGGCGGGCGCCGGCAGCAGCGGTTCGACCTCGCGCGGGATCAGGGCGTCGGCCCGGACCAGGGCCCAGCCCGCGCTCGTTAGGCGCCAGAAGGCGGAGAAAGACGTCACAGCGTTAGAGCGCCCAGCCCTGGTGCAGGGCCGCGACGCCGCCGGTGAAGTTCGTATAGCTCACCCGCTTGAAGCCGGCGTTTTCGATCATGCCGGCGAAGGTCTTCTGGTCGGGGAAGCGGCGGATGCTCTCGACCAGGTACTGATAGGCGTCGCGGTCCTTGGCGACCCACTCGCCGACCTGCGGAATGACCTTGAAGCTGTAGGCGTCATACGCCTTGGCCAGCGCCTCGGTCACTGGCCGCGAGAACTCCAGGCACAGGAAGCGGCCGCCGGGCTTGAGCACCCGGCGCGCCTCGCGCAGGGCCGCGTCGATGTCGGTGACGTTGCGGATGCCGAAGCTGATCACATAGGCGTTGGCGTAGTGGTCGGGCAGGGGCAGGGCTTGCGCGTCGCCGACGGTCCAGGTGATCTCCGGTTCGCCGCCGCGCTCGATGCCGGCCATGATCATCTCGGCATTGTAGTCGACGATGTTGATGGTCGCGTCCGGTCCGCCGCGGCGCTCCTGCGCGGCGCGGGCCATCTTGGCGAAGCGGCGGGCCATGTCGCCGGTGCCGCCGGCGCAGTCGATGATCACCTCGCCCGGCTGCGGGTTCAGGCGCGCGGCCACGGCGTCCTTCCACAGACGGTGCACGCCGCCGCTCATCAGGTCATTCATGATGTCATAGTTCTTGGCGACGCGGTCGAAGACCCCGCGCACCAGGCCCGCCTTCAGCGAGGCGTCGACATCCGTGAAACCGAAGCTGGCGGAGGTGTTGCTCATGACGTCTTTGGGCCGAACTTTCTATATGACAGACCGCTCTTAGCCCGCGCCTTGCGTCGAAGGAACACCCTTGCCCGAATTGCCCGAAGTCGAGACCGTCCGCCGGGGCCTGGAGCCGGCGCTCGCCGGCGCGCGCCTGGCCCGCGTCCGCGCCAACCGGCCCGACCTGCGCTTCCCGCTGCCTGACGGCTTCGTCCAGCGGCTGACCGGCGCCAAGATCCTGCGCCTGGACCGCCGGGCAAAGTACATCCTGGCGCCGCTGGATCGGGGGGACACGCTGGTGATGCACCTTGGCATGACGGGCCGCTTCGAGATCGCCGCGCCGGCCGGCAGCGTCCGCCCCGGCGACTTCGCCCGCGAAGTCACACCCGACGACAAGCACGCCCACGTGGTCTTCGAGACGGAAGACGGCGCCACCGTCACATATTACGACCCGCGCCGCTTCGGCTTCATGGACCTGATCCCGACCGACCGGGTCAGCCACCATCCCTGGTTCGCGACCATGGGCCCCGAGCCGTTGGGCGACGGCTTCGACGCCAAGACCCTGGAAAAGGCCTTCGCCAACCGCAAGCAGGGCCCCAAGACCCTCCTGCTGGACCAGAAGACCGTCGCGGGCCTGGGCAATATCTATGTGTGCGAGGCCCTGCACCGCGCGCACATCTCGCCGTTCAAGCCGTCGGGCGGGATCGCCAAGAAGAGGCTCGGTCCGCTGACCACGGCGATCAAAGACGTCCTGGCCGAGGCCGTTGAGGTCGGCGGCTCGACGCTCAAGGACTTCGCCGCCGCCGATGGGGCGTTGGGCTATTTCCAACACCGCTTCCGCGTCTACGACCGCGAGGATGAGCCGTGCCCGACGTCGGGCTGCAAGGGCGTCATCGCCCGCGAGGTCCAGGCTGGGCGGTCGACCTTCTTCTGTCCGGTGTGTCAGGTGTGAGGGCAGTGTTGGTTGGCTAGGAGACCCTGCGCGAGATCTTGGTTGCGGGCGCGATCGCCAAGCCGACGACAGCCAGCAACAGGGCGGGCGCCCCCACAATAAAGCCGTTCAGGGTCAGGCCCACGAGCTGCGACGACATCAGGTCTGGCGGCGCGAAGGTGAGGCCAAGCAGTCCGCAGCACCCGGCGAGCGAGAGACCCGACACCACGCGGAGTCCAAGGATGTTGCCTGGCGCGCGGTTCGTGGCGTTCCACGCGAGCAGCGCTCCAGCCATCACGGCAATCGCGCCAAGCGGCAGGCCGAGCGCCAGAAAGAGGATCTCCGGATAGGACTCGCTGGGCCGCCCTTGCAGCCGCCACGCCAGGGGCGTCAGGCCCATGGCCGCCATCAGAAAGAACGCGGCGAGGCCTGCCACGAATGAACCAATTTGGGCCTTCATCGCCGGAGATGCCCAAGGCCTGGATCGAAGGTGGAGAAGGCGGCGATGGGTGGGAAGCGGCTAGCGTCTTCTCACGCCGCGATACGCGGAGAAGGCGGCCCACATGGTGGTCGCGCCTATGACAAACATCGTGCCGAGTCCTTCGCCGAACTGCGCGATAACGAAAGCAATTCCCGCGATCGCGAACGCAACGGCGAAATACACCCACATCGGGAACATCGGCGGTCCTCCCAAATTCGCGCCAGCAACGCTACGCCTCAAGGTTGCCGAGGGCAATGTCTGCAACGGGTGGAGGCTGTGTGAAAACTCCGCCGCTGCACTGGGCGATGCTGGCGCGGCGGAATTCTCGCAGCGTCGGTCGAAAGCCGATCTTCCGGGGCGGAAGGGGTCCTTAGTGGTGGGGCGGGGTCCCGCATCCATCACCCTCTCCCAAGGGAGAGGGTGACTATGGGGATTGAGGGCGCTCTATCCCCGGCATTCGCGAGGTCGACTTCAGCAAAATCAACGCCTTGTCGATTTTACACGCCCCTGAATGATCCGCGCTCAGAACCACCCCCATACTCTTCCTCACCCGATGGCGCGGAAGGGACGTCCGGCCGGCGATCGTGACGGCTGTCGGGGGTGGTCGAGCGGGAAGCGCTCGCCGGGCTTCTTTCGGGAAGTCCCTTCGCGACGGATCCAGCGGCAGGCTCCCTGAAACATCGGGACGAAGCCCTGGCGGTGAAGGTTCGGCGAGCGCGGCAGGCACGGGCTGAAATCGCCTGTGCGGTCCGGAGGGGAGCCAATCCCTCCGCCCGTCGGGGGCCTCTTGCGAGAGCGGGTTAAGACCCCGCGTCTTGCGGGCTCACCGGATAACGGCTGCGCGGAGCGACCTGGCTTCGTCGAAACGGTATTCCACTCCCACATTCCGGACGTCGTCCGGCGCTCCGCGGTCCCTTCCTTACCCTTCAGCGGCCCCGGCGCGTGAAGTCGCGACGTCATGGCGCGAAGGGGCCTCCCCAAGCGCGCGCGCCTCTCTATAACTGCACCGTTCAAGCAGGAGATCGTGATGGCCGAGTACCAGACCCTGATCGTCGAGGCGCCGGACAAGGCGCCGGGCGTGACCCTGATCCGGCTGAACCGGCCCGAGGCCCTGAACGCCCTGAACACCCAGTTGCTGGGCGAGCTGGCCCAGGCCCTGGCGGCGGCCCAGGCCGACGACGCAGTGGGCTGCATCGTGCTGACCGGCTCGGCCAAGGCCTTCGCGGCCGGCGCGGACATCAAGGAGATGTCGGACAAGAGCTATGCCGACATGTTCAAGGCCGACTTCTTCACCGCTGGCGCCCGCGCGATCGAGCAGTGCCGCAAGCCGATCATCGCCGCCGTCGCCGGCTACGCCCTGGGCGGCGGCTGCGAGCTGGCGATGATGTGCGACTTCATCCTGGCCGCCGACACCGCCAAGTTCGGCCAGCCCGAGATCAATCTGGGCGTCGCGCCCGGCATCGGCGGCACCCAACGCCTGACCCGCTTCGTCGGCAAGTCCAAGGCCATGGACATGATCCTGACCGGCCGGATGATGGGCGCCGAGGAGGCCGAGCGTTCGGGCCTGGCGTCGCGGATCTTCCCGGCCGACATGCTGATTGACGAGGTGCTGGCGGTCGCCGCCAAGATCGCCGGCCAGTCGCCGCTGGCCGTGGCCATGAACAAGGAACTGGTCGAGGCCGCCTATGAGACGACCCTGACGACCGGGGTCGCGCTGGAGCGACGGCTGTTCCACTCGCTGTTCGCGTTCAACGACCAGAAAGAAGGCATGGCGGCCTTCGTCGAGAAGCGCAAACCGGTCTTCAAGGGTAAGTGATCCGGGAAGAAACGATTGCGTCATCGGCCTCGCAGGAATCTGGCTTGTGGACCGTTGACCCCGGCCAGCGCTTCCCGTATATCCGCGCGCTCTATTTTCCCTGCTTCGCGGCCGCCCGCGGGCTGTCCGTTTGAAGGTCCTCACTTATGGCCAATAATCCCGGCGCCAAGAAAGCGATCCGCAAGATCGCCCGTCGCACCGAAGTCAACACCGCTCGCCGTTCGCGCGTGCGCACCTTCCTGCGCAAGTTCGACGACGCCATCGCCAAGGGCGACGTCGCCGTCGCCAAGGCCGCCTTCGTGGAAGCTCAATCGGAGCTGATGCGCGCGGTGTCGAAGGGCGTCGTTCACCCCAACACGGGTTCGCGCAAAGTGTCGCGTCTGGCGGCTCGCCTGAAGAAGCTGGATAAGGCCGCCGCCTAAGTCCAGAATTTGGACGAACGTCGTTCGTTCAATGATTACAAGTATTTACAGAAGCCGGTCAGGTCTGCCTGACCGGCTTTTGCTTTGAATCCAAGGCTCTATTCCTGGCGTTGCAATCTGTGATCTGAGCGCTTGGCTCTACTATTCCCTTGCCACGCGAGGGGCTCTCGCGAGTCAACAGAAATATCCGGACTCGGACGCAAGTTTTCCGTTTGACCGGCCCCCTCCGCTGGCTAATTTGAACGTCTCAGCGCTTCTCCAGTCTTGGACAAAACAAGGCGGCGGCGGACCTCCTGCGTTCGCCGGGTAAGAACCTGTGTGCGCTGAGTAACCGGTCGTACGCCATGGGGGGCGAGCGGCTGAAGTGGGTTTGCGGCGGTTGTTTTTGTGCGAAGGCGGTGGACGAATGACGATGAAGGGCGGGGTGGCCAGCCAGGACTTCTCGGCGGCGATTGCGACGGCTGTAGAGCCGGCCGCGACCGTGTGGTCGAAAGTGACCGTGGCTCTGAAACGCGAGCTGGGCGACGCGGCCTTCGGGTCATGGATCGCGCCGGCGATGCTGCGTGAGGCCGCGACCGGTGACGTCGTGCTGGTCACGCCGACGGGGATTGCGCGCGACTGGATCCGTCGCAGCGCCTGGCGTCGCATCGGCGAGCTGTGGGCCGCCAATGATGCGACCGGTCGTCGCATCGACCTGAAGTCGCGCCTGGAATTCGAGGCTTCGGCTGGCGCCTATGTCGAGGCCGCCCCGAAGGCCGTCGCCGCTGAACCGATCGAGATCGTCCTGCCCGTGTCGACCGACGCGCCGGCCGTCGTGGCCCCCAGCGCCAAGTCGCCCCGTACGCAAGGCCTGCAGGAACGCTTCACCTTCGAGACCTTCGTCCCGGGTCCGGCCAACGAGTTCGCCCACGCCGTGGCGCGCCGGATCGCCAACTGGGCCGACGGCCACTTCAATCCCGTGCTGTTCCACGGCCCCTACGGCTTCGGCAAGACCCACCTGCTGAACGCTCTCGCCTGGGAAGCCATGCGCAACGCGCCGGAAAAGCGCGTCGTGTACCTGACCGCCGAGCGTTTCCTGTCGACCTTCGTGCGCGCCCTGATGGATCGCCAGACGGCGGCCTTCAAGGAAGAGCTGCGCGCGGCCGACCTCCTGATCATCGACGACGTGCACTTCATCGCCGGCAAGCAGTCGACGCAGGAAGAGCTGTTCCACACCCTGACCGCCCTGGTCGGCGAAGGCTGCCGCGTCGTGTTCTCGGCCGACCGTCCGCCGTCGGCCATGACCGAGATGGACCCGCACCTGCGCTCGCACCTGTCGGCGGGCCTGGTCTGCGGCCTGGAGCCGGCCGACCGCTCGCTGCGCATGGGCATCCTGGAGCGCAAGATCCAGACCCTGTCGGGCGCGCACGGCTTCGAGCCGACCATGCGTCCGGACGTGCTGCAATTCCTGGCCGACCGCTTCACCGACAGCGTCCGTGAACTGGAAGGCGCGCTGAACACCCTGTCGGCCCGCGCCGGCGAAGGCCTGTCGCGCATGACCCTGGACGAGGTGCAGGCGGTCCTGCGTCCGCACCTGCGGTCGGGCGAAAAGCGCATCACCATCGACGACATCCAGAAGGCGACCTCCGAGCACTACGGCATGAAACAGGCCGACCTGCTCAGCGAGCGCCGCAACCGCGCCGTGGCCCGTCCGCGCCAGGCCGCCATGTGGTTGGCCAAGCAGTTGACCACCCGCTCGCTGCCGGACATTGGTCGCCGGTTCGGCGGTCGCGACCACACCACCGTCCTGCACGCCGTGCGCCGCATCGAGGCCCTGCGCGCCGAGGACAGCGCCCTGAACCACGATCTGGAGGTCATCACCCGCAAGCTGCGCGGCTGATCCGGGTAGACCCCATGTGGGGAGAGGGGCCGTTCCGAAAGGAGCGGCCTTTCTGCTTTCAGGGCTTCAGACAGGCTTTCAGGGCTTCAGGCAGGACGAAACGAACGGTCGGACCTGGCTTGAGCCGGCCTGTAGGTCAAAGCGCAGGAGTGTCTCCCGGGCGCCGAAGGCATAGAGCTTTCCCGTCGGCTGCTCCCCAGCAGGATTCCGCTGCTGGCGTGCAGTTGCCTGGGAGGAACCTGATCCCAGCCGTAAAGGCTCGGGGCGGGGCCACACCCGGCGAGCATGAACGTCATCGCGCAGGAAAGGCGTAGGGAAAGCATCCTCACCGCGCTCGCCTCAGGGTCAAGTTGATACGACCGCCGCCGGGCACTAGCCCCGACGAGCCCGAGAGTATCCGGTCGACGCCGTGGAACGCCAGCCGCGCCGGTCCCGACAGCCGGCACACATCGCCCGAGCTCAGCTTCAAACTTCGCGTCGGATCCTTGCGGCTGGTCCCGCCGAGGCGGAACACCGCCGTGTCGCCCAGCGAGATCGACAGCACCGGAAAGCGCGGATCGGCCTCGTCGCGATCCTGGTGCAGGCCCATGCGGGCCCCGTCGCGATAGAGGTTGATCAGGCACGAGTCCGGCGGGGTGTCCGGATCGCCCAGCCGGCGCCAGAGATCGAGCAGGGCAGGGGGCATGGCCGGCCAGGGCTGATCCGTGTCCGGATGCCGTTCGGCGTAGCGGTATCCCCGGATATCGCTGGTCCAGCCCAGGGGGCCGAACGCCGTCATCGCGACGCTCATCGGCTTGCCATAGGCCGTGCCGTAGTTCGCGAACGGAGCGATGTCCGCCGCCGCCAGGACGGCGTCGACCAGCGCCCGCTGCGCGGCGGCGTCCAGAAGGCCGGGCCAGAGATCGAAACCCGGGATGACGGTCAGGGGCTGAAACATTCCTGAAACTTAACGCGCGCCATAGGGGCGAAGGGTATTGGTTTGCCCTGCCGGCTGAGGGGAGCCGGATAATTTTTCCATCTTAGGACCGAACATGCGTCGTCTTATGTCCTCAGCGGCCATGGCCGTGATCTTGTTGGCCGCCGGCAGCGCTTCCGCCGCCACCCCGGCCGCCGTCGGCGCGAAAGGCGCGACCTTCGCGACCGTGACGACCCAGCTGCCCCGCAACGTCCGGCCGTCGCACTATGATCTGGCCTTTGCGCCCGACGCCGACAAGCTGACCTTCACGGCTCAAGTGAAGATCGCCATCGAGGTCGTCGAGCCCACCAGCACCGTCACCCTGCAAGCCGCCGACCTGACCTTCTCGAAGGCCGAGATTGCCGGGATCGGGGCCGCCAAGATCAAGGTCGACGAAGAAGCCCAGACCGCCGCCTTCACGTTCGGCAAGACCCTGCCGAAAGGCAAGTACGTCCTGTCGATCGACTATGCCGGCAAGATCTACAAGCAGGCCGCCGGCCTGTTCGCGCTCGACTACGAGACCGAGGCCGGCAAGAAGCGCGCCCTCTACACCCAGTTCGAGAACAGCGACGCCCGCCGCTTCATCCCCTCGTGGGACGAGCCGTTCTACAAGGCCACCTACACCGTCGAGGCGACGATCCCGACCGGCCAGATGGCCCTGGGCAACATGCCGATCGCCTCGTCCAAGGACATCGGCGGCGGCAAGACCGTCGTGAAGTTCGCCACCTCGCCCAAGATGTCGACCTATTTGCTGTTCTTCGGCGCGGGCGAGTTCGACCGCGCCTCGGTCAAGGCCGCCGGCGTCGATGTCGGCGTGGTCACCAAGAAGGGCGACACGCCCAAGGCGGCGTTCGCGTTGAAGTCGGCCGCCGACATCCTGCCCTGGTACAACGACTATTTCGGCGCGGCCTACCCCTTGCCGGTGCTGGACAACATCGCCGCCCCGGGCCGCAGCCAGTTCTTCAGCGCCATGGAGAACTGGGGGGCGATCTTCTACTTCGAATACGCCATGAACCTGGACCCGGCGATCTCGACCGAGACCGACAAGCAGAACGTCTTCACGACCGTGGCCCACGAAATGGCCCACCAGTGGTTCGGCGACCTGGTGACCATGGCCTGGTGGGACGATCTCTGGCTGAACGAAGGCTTCGCCTCGTGGATGGAGGGCCGGGCGACCGAGCACTTCCACCCCGAATGGAACGCGGCCGTCGGCGCGGTGAACGGCCGTGAATACGCCATGGGCTTGGACGCCCTGTCGACCACCCACCCGGTGGTGCAGCACGTCGAGACCGTGGAACAGGCCAGCCAGGCCTTCGACGCCATCACCTACCAGAAGGGCGAGGCCATCATCCGCATGCTGGAAAGCTATGTCGGCCATGACGCCTGGCGCGACGGCGTGCGCGCCTACATGAAGCAGCACGCCCACGGCAATACGGTCAGCGACGACCTGTGGCAGGCGGTCGAGGTCGCCGCCAGGAAGCCGATCAAGGCCATCGCCCACGACTTCACCCTGCAGCCGGGCGTGCCGCTGATCACCGTCAGCAATGCGACCTGCGCGGCGGGCAAGACCACCCTGACCCTGACCCAGGGCGAATTCAGCAAGGACGTCCCGGGCAAGAAGCCCCTGACCTGGCGCGTGCCGGTCACGGTGCAGGCCCTAAAAGACGAGAAGGGCGTCGGCGGCGCGGCCAAGACCCTGGTCACCGGCGGGCAAGGCGCTGTGACCGTCGACGGCTGCGGCCCGGTGGTCGTCAATGCCGGCCAGAGCGGCTATTTCCGCACCCTGTACGGTCCGGAACGTTTCATCGGCATCGTGCAGAACTTCGCCAAGCTGCCGGCGATCGACCAGCTGGGCGTGATCAGCGACGCCTGGTCGATGGGCCTGGCCGGCTACCAGCCCGCCACGGACTTCCTCGATTTGGCCAAGGCCGCGCCGGCCGACGCCGATCCGCAGGTGCTGTCCAAGGTGGCCAAGACCTTCACGGCCATCGACGGCTATTACGAAGGCCAGCCGGCCGAGCGCGCGGCGTTCCGCAAGGTCGCCATCGGCCAGCTGCGGCCGCTGCTGGCCAAGGTGGGCTGGACCGCCAAGACCGGCGAGCCGGACAATATCGCCATTCTCCGCGCCGACCTGATCGGGGCTCTGGGCGGCCTGGGCGATGCCGACGTCGTGGCCGAGGCGACCCGTCGCTTCAACGCCGAAAAGACGGATCCGTCGGCCATCCCCGGTCCGCTGCGCAAGACCATCCTGGGCGTCGTGGCCGGCCATGCCGACCCGGCGACCTGGGACGCCATCCGCGCCCAGGCCCAGGCCGAGAAGACCCCGCTGGTCCGCGCCCAGCTCTACAGCCTGCTGGCCTCGGCCGAGGATGAGACCCTGGCCAGGAAGGCGCTGGAACTGGCCCTGACGCCGGAGCCGGGCGAGACCCTGTCGTCGACCATGATCTCGCGCGTGGCGGCCAACCATCCGGACATGACCTTCGACTGGGCCATCGCCCACAAGGACGCGGTCAACGACAAGGTCGACTCCGCGTCGCGCACCCGGTTCATCCCCGGCCTGGGCGCGGCCTCGTCGAACCTGGCCACGGCCGAGAAGATCAAGGCCTGGACCGCCGCCAACCTGGCCGAAGGATCGCGCAAGGAGGGCGACAAGGCCGCCGCCGCCGTGATGAACCGCGCCCAGATCCGCCAGCAGCGCATGCCGGCGATCACCGCCTGGGTCGCCAAGGCGGGATAGAAACCCAAATAACCGTGGACTTTCAATGGTCGCGCTCCGAAAGGGGTGCGGCCATTTTTCTTGGTCGCGGCGCCAGATTCCCCCTCGATACGAGGGGTTATGGGCTTGCGCCCCGCCGCCCATCCCCCATATCCGGCTTCGAAGCGGGGTTGACGGGCTCGTCAACTTCGCACAACGCATTTTGCCCGTTCGGTTTTACCGGCGGAACGAGATGTGGAACCCAACCGTAGAGAGAGCGAACCCACTAGGGGACGGAACGAGAAAAACCGGGGCGCTTCAGAGAAGGCCCTTGTCACCGCCGTCCGCCTGAAGGAGCGACAGGTACCCAGATGAGCAAGATTATCGGCATCGACCTTGGCACCACGAACTCGTGCGTCGCCATCATGGACGGCAAGAACCCGAAGGTGATCGAGAACGCCGAAGGCGCTCGCACCACGCCGTCGGTCGTCGCCTTCATGGAAGACGGCGAGCGCCTGGTCGGCCAGCCCGCCAAGCGCCAGGCCGTGACCAACCCGACCAACACCCTGTTCGCGATCAAGCGCCTGATCGGCCGCTCGTCCAGCGACCCGGTGGTCGAGAAGGACAAGGGCATGGTGCCCTACGACATCGTCAAGGGTCCGACCGGCGACGCCTGGGTCAAGGCCCACGGCAAGGACTACAGCCCGCAGGAAGTCTCGGCCTTCATCCTGCAAAAGATGAAGGAAGCCGCCGAAGCCCACCTGGGCGAGCCGGTGACCAAGGCGGTCATCACGGTTCCGGCCTATTTCAACGACGCCCAGCGTCAGGCCACCAAGGACGCCGGCAAGATCGCCGGCCTGGAAGTCCTGCGCATCATCAACGAGCCGACCGCCGCCGCTCTGGCCTACGGTCTGGACAAGGACAACAACAAGAAGATCGCCGTCTACGACCTGGGCGGCGGCACCTTCGACGTGTCGATCCTGGAAATCGGCGACGGCGTCTTCGAAGTGAAGTCGACCAACGGCGACACCTTCCTGGGCGGTGAGGACTTCGACCTGCGGATCGTCGACTATCTGGCCGACGAGTTCAAGAAAGAGCAGGGCGTCGACCTGCGCAAGGACAAGCTGGCTCTCCAGCGCCTGCGTGAAGAGGCCGAAAAGGCCAAGAAGGAACTGTCCTCGGTCGCTCAGTATGAAGTGAACCTGCCGTTCATCAGCATGAACGCCTCGGGTCCGCTGCACCTGAACATCAAGCTGTCGCGCGCCAAGCTGGAAGCCCTGGTCGACGACCTGATCGCCCGCACCATCGGTCCGTGCGAACAGGCGCTGAAGGACGCCGGCCTGAAGAAGAGCGACATCGACGAAGTGATCCTGGTCGGCGGCATGAGCCGCATGCCCAAGGTCCAACAGGCGGTGCAGGACTTCTTCGGCCGCGAGCCGCACAAGGGCGTGAACCCCGATGAAGTCGTGGCGCTGGGCGCGGCCGTTCAGGCCGGCGTGCTGCAAGGCGACGTCAAGGACGTGCTGCTGCTGGACGTGACCCCGCTGACCCTGGGCATCGAGACCCTGGGCGGTGTGTTCACCCCGCTGATCGAACGCAACACCACCATCCCGACCAAGCGCTCGCAGACCTTCTCGACCGCCGACGACAACCAGTCGGCCGTGACGATCCGCGTGTTCCAGGGCGAACGCCCGATGGCCGTGGACAACAAGATCCTGGGTCAGTTCGACCTGGTCGGCATCCCGCCGGCGCCGCGCGGCGTGCCGCAGATCGAGGTCACCTTCGACATCGACGCCAACGGCATCGTGCAGGTCCACGCCAAGGACAAGGCGACCAACAAGGAGCACTCGATCCGCATCCAGGCCAATGGCGGCCTCTCGGACAGCGACATCGAGCGCATGGTCAAGGAAGCCGAGGCCAACAAGGCCGCCGACGAGACCAAGAAGAAGCTGGTCGAGGCCAAGAACCAGGGCGAGGCGATCCTGCACTCGACCGAGAAGGCCCTGGCCGAGCACGGCGACAAGGTCGGCGCGGCCGAGAAGGGCGCGATCGAGACCGGGATCACCGAGCTGAAGACCGCCCTGGAAGGCGAGGACGTCGAGGCCATCCAGGCCAAGACCCAAGTTCTGATCCAGGCTTCGATGAAGCTGGGCGAGGCCATGTACGCCGCCCAGCAGGACTCCGGCGAAGGCGCTGATGGCGCTCAGGCCGCGGACGATGGCGTCGTCGACGCCGAGTTCGAAGAAGTCGACGACAACAAGCCGGCGAACTAATCGCCATGCGCGCGCCGCGGAACATGCTCGATAGGTCTGTTCCGCGGCCGCGACGTCTTGTCTCGCCGCCCGAGGACGCCTTGCGCCGGGCCGCGTGCTATCCCACCTCTTCCCTTATCAACGCCACTTTCGTGGGCCTTTTGGGCGCCAGACGCTGACGATGCGCGACTATTACGAAATCCTCGGCGTGACCCGGACCATTGATGATGCTGGTCTGAAGTCCGCGTTCCGCAAGCTGGCGATGGAACACCACCCCGACCGCAATGGCGGCTGCGAGAACGCCACGGGCCGGTTCAAGGAAATCAACGAGGCCTACAGCGTCCTCTCCGATCCGCAGAAGCGCGCGGCCTATGACCGCTTCGGCCATGCCGGCGTCAACGGTCCGCAGGGCGGCGGCGCGGGCGGCTTCGGCGGCCAGGGCTTCGACGCCAGCGACATCTTCAACGACGTCTTCGGGGACGTCTTTGGCGAAATGTTCGGCGGCGGCCGTCGCCAGTCGAATGGTCCCCAGCGCGGCCAGGACCTGCGCTACGACCTGGAGATCTCCCTCGAGCAGGCCTATGCGGGCGCCGAGGTCGAGATCAAGGTGCCCGCCGCCATGACCTGCGAGGTCTGCGAGGGCTCGGGCGCCAAGCCGGGCACCAGCCCCACCGTCTGCGGCACCTGCGGCGGCGCCGGCCGGGTTCGCGCGACGCAAGGCTTCTTCGCGGTCGAGCGCGGCTGCCCGCGCTGCGGCGGTTCGGGCCGCATGGTCCTGGACCCCTGCACCAACTGCCACGGCCACGGCCAGGTGCGCCGCGAGCGCATCCTGTCGGTCCGCATCCCGGCCGGCGTCGACGACGGCGCCCGCATCCGCCTGGCGGGCGAGGGCGACGCGGGCGCGCGCGGCGGTCCGCGCGGCGATCTCTACATCTTCCTGTCGGTGACCCCGCACGAGCTGTTCGAGCGCGACGGCCTCGACCTGCTGTGCACCGTGCCGGTGCCGATGACCACGGCCGCCCTGGGCGGCGAGATCGAAGCCCCCTGCCTGCTGGGCGGCGAGACCTGCGACGGCCAGTGCAAGATCAGCGTCTCGGTGCCGGAAGGCGCCCAGACCGGCAAGACCGTCCGCCTCAAGGGCAAGGGCATGCCGTCCCTGCGCAGCCGCCAGCGCGGCGACCTGGTGGTCGAGCTGTTCGTCGAGACGCCCACGCACCTCTCCGCCCGTCAAAAGGAACTGATGCGCGAACTGGCCGGCCTGTGCGGCGAAAAGCAGAACCCCAAGTCGTCCAGCTTTGCCGGCAAGGCCAAGAGGTTCTGGGAAGAAGTGACGGGGAGCTAATTCTCACCTTCATGCAACCTGAAAAAGAATCTCACTGATTGCGATTTAAGATTGCGAAATGTGCCTGAACAGTGAAGCCTGGGGTTGCGCAACTCGCGCAACTCAGAAGGGCTCGTTCATGCAAGTTCGTGCATCCGGATTGAAACTGTTCAGCGCCATCCTCGCGGGCGGCGTGTTGATGGCCTCCGCCGCTTCGACTCCGGTCTTGGCGCAACCCGATCGCTGCCGGGCCGAGGCCTGGGCGACTTGCGACCCGTATTGGCCGCGCAGCGACCCCGAATGGC
Source organism: uncultured Caulobacterales bacterium (assembly GCA_903900155.1). Lineage (GTDB taxonomy): Bacteria > Pseudomonadota > Alphaproteobacteria > Caulobacterales > Caulobacteraceae > Caulobacter. The sequence continues at coordinate 35,939 of CAIUMD010000017.1, forward strand.
AGGCCTGCGTCGCGAATTACATCGAGAACTGTTATATCCCTGAGCCGCAATGTCCGGGCGGCCCCTGCCAGACGGCTGGTCCGAAGGTCGATGTTTCGGCGCTGAAGAAGATGCTGAAAAGCATCGCCTAGTCTGATTACCCCTTGGGCGTCGCATGACGTCCAAGGGTGGCTCAGCGCGCGATGAAGGCGCCTGCGTTTTCACGCTTAATCCCCCGATTTCCTTAACGCCGACTCTTAACGCGGCGCGCGACGCTCTGTACTTTTTGGCGCCATGAACGCGCACACGACGCCTACGCCTGCAGCCCAGCTTGACCCCACCGGCGCGACGCCGGTGATGCAGCAGTTCTTCGAGATGAAGGCGCGCCAGCCCGATGCGTTGATCTTTTTCCGCATGGGCGATTTCTACGAGCTGTTCTTCGAGGACGCGTACAAGGCCGCCGCCGCCCTGGGCATCAGCCAGACGTTCCGCGGCACGCATGCGGGCCAGCCGATCCCGATGGCGGGCGTGCCGCAGCACGCGGCGGAAGCCTATCTCTCCAAGCTGATCCGCATGGGCTTCAAGGTCGCCGTCTGCGAGCAGATGGAAGACCCGGCCGAGGCCAAGAAGCGCGGCTCCAAGTCCGTGGTCCGCCGCGACATTGTCCGCGTCGTGACGCCGGGTACGCTCACCGAGGACGGCCTGCTGGACGCCCGCGGCGCCAACCGCCTGGCCGCCGTCGCCATCCGCGCCGGCCAGGCCGCGGTGGCCTCGGTCGAGCTGTCGACCGGCGAGGTCGAGGTCTTCGCCCTGGCCAAGGAGGCCGTCGCCCCGATCCTGGCCGCCCTGGCCCCGTCCGAGACCCTGGTCGCCGACCGCCTGCTGTCCGACGACGCGCTCTCCCAGACCCTGAAGATCTGCGGCGGCCTGGTGCAGCCGATGCCCTCGGCCCTGTCCGAGCCGCAGGCTTCGGAAGCGCGGGTCAAGCGCCTCTACGGCGTCGAGACCCTGGATGGCTTCGGCGGGCTGACCCCGGCCGAGATCGGGGCCCTTGGCCTGATCGCCGCCCACCTGGAAATGACCCAGGCCGGCAAGCTGCCGGCGTTGCGGGCGCCGCGTCGCGCGGCCGACGCCGACGTCATGGCCATCGACCCGGCCACGCGCGGCAGCCTGGAGATCGATCGCACCCAGGGCGGCGACCGCAACGGCTCGCTGCTGGCCACCATCGACCGCACGGTCACGGCCGGCGGCGCCCGGATGCTGGCCTCGCGCCTGGCTCGTCCGCTGCTGGACGTCGCCGCCATCGACCAGCGCCTGGACGCGGTGGAGTGGTTCGTCGAGCACCGTCAGCTGCGCCAGCGCCTGCGCGAGGTGCTGAAGGGCGCCGGCGACATGGCTCGCGCCCTGTCGCGCCTGGCCCTGGGCCGGGGCGGTCCGCGCGACCTCGGCGCGCTGCGCGACACCCTGAAGGTCGGCGAGCGCCTGGCCGGCATGGCGGGCGGCTCGCCCGACCCGCTGTCGCCGCCGCCGTTCGAGCTGGAACACGCCTTCAAGGCCCTGACCCCGTCGCTGCACGAGGGCCTTTCGCAGTATCTGAACATCCTGGAGCAGGGCCTGGGCTCGGACCTGCCGGCCCTGGCCCGCGACGGCGGTTTCGTCGCCGCCGGCATCCGTCCCGAGCTGGACCAGGCGCGCGGCCTGCGCGACGACAGCCGCAAGGTCATCATCGCCCTGGAAGCCCAGTTGACCGCCGAGAGCGGCGTGCCGCTGAAGATCCGCCACAACGGCGTGCTGGGCTATTTCGTCGAGGCCACGGCCGGCAAGGCCGACCCGCTGTTCCAGCCGCCGCTGAATGCTGTCTTCATCCACCGCCAGACCCTGGCCAACCAGGTGCGCTTCACCACGGTGGAGCTGGCCGACCTGGACGCCCGCATCGCCCAAGCGGCCGAGCGCGCCCTGGCCATGGAGGTCGCCGCCTTCGAAGACTGGCGCGAGCAGGCCCGCCTGCTGGCCGACGCCATCCAGATCGCCGCCGAGGCCCTGGCCCGCCTGGACGTCGCCTCCGCCCTGGCCGAATGGGCCGAGGACGCCGGCGCGGTGCGCCCGCTGGTCGACAAGTCCTACGCCTTCGACGCCAAGGGCGCCCGCCACCCGGTCGTGGAGGCCGCCGTCAAGCGCGCCGGCGATCCCTACACGCCCAACGATTGCTGCCTGGACGCCTCGGGCGAGACCGGCGCGCGGCTGTCGATCGTCACCGGCCCGAACATGGCCGGTAAGTCGACCTTCCTGCGCCAGAACGCCTTGCTGGCCATCCTGGCCCAGTCGGGCTGCTACGTGCCGGCCGCCAGCTTCCGCCTGGGTGTCGTCGACCGCCTGTTCAGCCGCGTCGGGGCCGGCGACGACCTGGCGCGCGGCCGCTCGACCTTCATGATGGAGATGGTCGAGACCGCCGCCATCCTGACCCAGGCCGGCCCGCGCTCGCTGGTCATCCTGGACGAGATCGGTCGCGGCACCGCCACCTATGACGGTCTGGCCATCGCCTGGGCCTGCGCCGAGGCCCTGCACGACACCAACAAGAGCCGCGCCCTGTTCGCCACGCACTATCACGAACTGGCGACGCTGGAGGAGCGGATGAGCTTCGTCTCCAACCTGTCCTTGCGGGCCAAGGAATGGAACGGCGATCTGGTCTTCCTGCACGAGGCCGCGCCGGGGCCGGCCGATCGATCTTACGGCGTGCAGGTGGCCAAGCTGGCCGGCGTGCCCGGTCCGGTCGTGGTCCGCGCCCGCGAGGTGCTGGATCGCCTGGAGAGCAAGGACCAGTCGCCGGCCAAGCTGGACGACCTGCCGCTGTTCGCCGTCAGCCAAGCGGTGGCTGTCGCTCAGGCGCCTGTCAAAGCGGCGCCGAGCGTTGTCGAGGATACGCTGTCGGACCTCGATGTTGACGGCATGAGTCCCCGCGAGGCCTTGGAAGCCCTCTATCGTCTTAAGGGTCTGCTCAAGACCTAGCGCGTAACCATATAGATCACATGCCCCGTCGCCTCCGCCCCACCCGCCTGGAACACGTCGTCGACGGCCACGCCCTTCGGGCCCGCCTGTCGGCCGCCGCCCTGGATTCCATCGGCAACGAGGCCGAGCAGCGCTCGCGGGCCATCGAGATCCTGAAGCAGGCGCTGTTTCGCGGCCGGATGATCGCCAAGGAGCGGCTGGAGAACGGCGCCAGCGGCGTCGAGACGGCCCGCCTGCTCAGCGGGGTCACCGACGAGGTGATCACCGCCCTCTACGACTTCACCACGGTGCACGTGTTCCGGGCCCGCAACCCGACCGAGGGCGAGCGCCTGTGCCTGCTGGCCGTCGGCGGCTATGGCCGGCGGACCCTGGCTCCGTTCTCGGACATCGATCTCCTCTTCCTGCGGCCCTACAAGCAGACGCCGCACGCCGAGAGCGTGATCGAGTACATGCTGTATGCGCTATGGGATCTGGGCTTCAAGGTCGGCCATGCCTCGCGGACGATCGAGGAGTGCGTGCGCCTCTCGAAGGAGGATTTCACGATCCGCACCTCGATCCTGGAGGCCCGCCGCCTGACCGGCGACGAGCGCCTGGCCGAGGACCTCAAGAAGCGCTTCCGCGACGACGTCATGAAGGGCACCGGCGCCCAGTTCGTGGCCGCCAAGCTGAAGGAGCGCGACGACCGGCAGGCCCGCGCCGGGACCAGCCGCTACATGGTCGAGCCCAACGTCAAGGAAGGCAAGGGCGGCCTGCGCGACCTGCACACCCTGATGTGGATCGCCGAATATCTGCACCCGGTCGACAAGCCCGAGGACGTCTTCAAGATGGACGTCTTCTCGGTCCGCGAGACCAAGGCCTTCATCCGCGCCTTCGATTTCCTGCACGCCGTGCGGGCCCACCTGCACTTCACGACCGGCCGGCCCGAAGAGCGCCTGACCTTCGACCTGCAGCCCGAGATCGCCCGCCGCATGGGTTATGGCGACCGGGGCGACGCGCCGGCGGTCGAGCGGTTCATGCGCCGCTACTTCCTGATCGCCAAGGAGGTCGGGGCCCTGACCCGCGCCTTCTCGGCCAAGCTGGAAGCCGAGCACTTCAAGAACGAGCCCAAGGGCATTTCGCGGTTCCTGCCCGGCGTCCGGCCCAAGCGCAAGGCGCTGGAGGTCGACGGCTTCTTCGAGGACAACGGCCGCCTGAACATCGAGGGCCAGGAGGTCTTCGAGGCCGATCCGGTCAATCTGATCCGCCTGTTCAAGATCGCCGACGAGCGCGACTTCGATCTGCACCCGGACGCCTTCACGGCGGTGACCCGCAGCCTGTCGCTGATCACCTCGCGCGTGCGCCGCGATCCCGACGCCTGCGGGACGTTCCTGGACCTCTTGGCGCGCGGCAAGCGCAGCTATCGCACCCTGACCCTGATGAACGACGCCGGGGTGCTGGGCCGCTTCGTGCCGGAGTTCGGCCGGGTCGTGGCCCAGATGCAGTTCAACATGTACCACTCGTACACGGTGGACGAGCACACCCTGCGGGCCGTCGGCATCATCGGCGACATGGCCGCCGGGCGCCTGGTCGACGACCACCCGCTGGCGGTGTCGATCATGCCGCTGATCGAGGATCGCGAGGCCCTGTTCCTGGCCATGCTGCTGCACGACACCGGCAAGGGCGGGGTGGGCGGCCAGGAGAAGGCGGGGGCCCGCAGCGCCCGCAGCGCCTGCGAGCGCCTGGGCGTCGACCGCAGCAAGGTCGAGCTGGTCGCCTGGCTGGTCGAGAACCATCTCGTGATGAGCGACTTCGCCCAGAAGCGCGACGTGTCCGATCCCGGCACGGTCGCGGCCTTCGCGCGGATCGTCGAGAACCCCGAGCGCCTGCGCCTGCTCTTGGTCATCACCGTCGCCGACATCCGCGCCGTGGGGCCGGGGGTGTGGAACGGCTGGAAGGGCCAGCTGCTGCGCGAGCTCTACAACGCCACCGAGGCGGTGTTCCGGGGCGGGCGCGGCAGCGACGCCGCCGCCAATGTCCAGCGCCACCAGGAGATCGCCGCCGAGACCGCGCGCGCCGCCTTGCTGGAGACCGATCCGGCCGCCATGGGCTGGGCGACGGCGATGGAGAACGCCTATTTCAGCGCCTTCAGTCAGGAGGACCTGTTCGAGCACGCCTCGCTGGCCCGCCGCGCGGCGATCCAGGGCGCCGCCGCCGCCGAGGGCCGGGTGCGCTCGGGCCAGAACGCGGCAGAGATCGTAGTCGCGGCCAAGGACCGTCGGGGCCTGTTCGCCGACCTGGCCTTGGCTATCTCGTCCCTGGGCGGCAATGTGGTCGGGGCGCGGGTGTTCACCTCCCGCCAGGGCCAGGCGCTGGACGTCTTCTATGTGCAGGACGTGACTGGCGCGCCGTTCGGCTGCGAGAACCCCCGCGCCCTGCGCCGCCTGGCCGACGCGCTGGAAGCCGCCGGTCGGGGCGAGCCGCTGTCGGTCGAGCCGCGCCGGGGGGCCGAGCAGACCCGCGCCGCCGCCTTCGCCATCGCGCCGGCCGTGGTGGTCGACAACGAGGCCTCCAACGACGCCACGGTGGTCGAGGCCTCGGGCCGCGACCGTCCGGGCTTGCTGCACGCCCTGGCCAAGACCCTGGCCGAGAGCGGCCTTTCCATCCAGTCGGCCCATATCGACGGCTATGGCGAGCGGGCGGTCGACGCCTTCTACGTCCAGACGGCCGAGGGCGGGAAGGTCACCGAGACCCGCAAGGTGGGCGCCCTGAAGGCCGACCTGCTGGCGGCCCTGGAGCAGAACGAAGCCACGGCCCCGGCGGCGCGGGCGGGCCTGCGCAAGGCGCGGGCCAGCGTCGCGCGCTAAGGCGCCCTTACTGGTTGTGTTTTTGCGATCTTAACGCCAGGATCGTCACAGGCGTGTCGTGCAGACCGTTCAAGGTCTGTCCGGCCATAAGCTCGGGGAGCGCCGTGACGGACACCGATCGCGTAACCGGACCTCGCCGCGACATCGTCGCCACCGACTCGTCAGCCCTCTCGGAGGCGGTCGCCAAGGCCGTCGACAAGACCCCATTCTACGTGCCGGCCGCCAAGCGCGCGGAGCGGGCGTCGGCGGCGCGGTCCGACCGACGCTTCCTGACGCGCAAGACGCTGATCGAGTCGAGCGCGGCCGACCCCAACGGCTTCGAGCGGATCATCGGCGCCAGCGACCTGTTGTCGATCAACTTCCTGGATCGCGGGCGACGCGCCGCCGCGGCGGTCTGCCGGATCAAGGTCCCGGCCGACGGCGGGCCCTGGTACGGCACCGGCTTCCTGGTCGGGCCGCGCCTGCTGCTGACCAATCATCACGTGCTGGGCAATCCCGATGAGGCCAGCCAGGCCGACGCGCAATTTGCCTATGAGCACGACCTGGACGGCGCCCTGCAGGATCCCGTGCGGTTCAACCTCGCGCCGCATGAGGTGTTCTACACCAACGCCGAACTGGACTTCACCTTCGTCGCCGTGACGCCGCTGTCGGACAACAACGTGCCTTTGACGCGCTTTGGCCGGCTGCCGCTGCTGCCGATCTCGGGCAAGGCGGTCGAGGGCGAATGGGTGTCGATCATCCAGCATCCCGGCGGCGAGCCCAAGCAGATCGCCATCCATGCCAGCCAGGTTCTGGCGCTGGATCCGGCGGTCGCCGCCGGCGTCGACCTGAACGCCTTCATCCACTACTCGACCGACACCGAGCCGGGCTCGTCCGGCGCGCCGGTCATGAACGACCAGTGGCAGGTGCTGGCCCTGCATCACAAGGCCGTGCCGGATCCGGCCTATCCGCCCGCGCCGGGCGTCAAGCCCGTCTTCATCGCCAACGAGGGCGTGCGCGTCAGCGCGATCTTCAGCCACCTTGAGGCCAACCGCTTCCAGACGCCCCAGGCCGGCGTCGTGCTGAATCGCCTGGAAGGCACGCTGGGCCTGTCGCCGATGTCCAGGGGCCCCGGCGAGAGCGCGGCCCTGCTCGAGGCGGACCGATCGCCCTTGCCGGTCACGCGCTGGGCCGATGTGAGCGGCTACGACCGCGACTTCCTCAGCGTGCGTATCGACCTGGATCAGGTGATCGCGCCGATGCGGGCCCTGGACCGCGTCGCGCCGCTGCTGGATGGCGGCGAGATCCTCAAATACAGCCACTATTCGGCGGTGATCCACAAGCAGCGCAAGTTCCCGCTGCTGACCGCCGTCAATGTGGACGGCGCGCGACTGATTCATCCGGGCGAGCGCAAGAACACCTGGCGGCGCGACGCGCGGATCGCCGACGAATACCAGCCGGCCGGCAATTTCTACGAGAAGAACAAGGGCACGGATCCGGTTCAGTTCAGCCGCGGCCACCAGGTGCGTCTGCTCGACCCCTGCTGGGGCGCCGACAAGGCCGAGGCGGCGGCCAATGCCGAGGAGACCTTCCACTACACCAACGCCGCGCCGCAGGTTCAGGGCTACAACGACGTCGACTGGGGCAATCTCGAGGACTATCTGCTCAACAAGGCCCAGTTGACCGAGCAGCGGCTGACCATCTTCACCGGCCCGATCTACCGCGACGACGACCCTTGGTATGGTCACGACCGCGAGGACGGGCCCTGGCGCATCCCGCTGTCGTTCTGGAAGATCGCGGTGCTGCAGAAGACCGCCACCGTGGCCAAGGCGGCGGCCTTCATCGTCGGCCAGACCCAGTACGTGCAGGCCCTGTACGAGGCCAAGGTCTTTTCGGGGCTCAAGCCCTACACCCTGGACGAGATGCGCAGCCGCAATATCCAGACCACCGTGGCGGCGATCCAGGCCGAGACCGGGCTGGACTTCTCGGACTTGCGGGCCATCGACGCCCAGGGATCGCTGGAGTCGACACGGCAGACGCGCTGGATCCGCGACGTCGACGAGATCGCGATCTAGCGGGCGGCTCTTGACGCTTCTTCGGCGCCGTCACAGAAGCCGGGGGTGACCGACACCGTCCCTCCCGCCTCCGCCGAACAATCGCAGTCCGAACCCAAGAAGGGCGGCGGACTGCTCAAGTCGTCGGCCATCTATTCGGGCCTGACCCTGGTCAGCCGGTTCATGGGGTTCGCGCGGGACCTGGCGGTCTCCTACCGCATGGGGGCCAGCGCCACCCCGGCCGCCGACGCCTATAACGCGGCCCTGGCCTTCCCGAACCTGTTTCGCCGGTTCTTCGCCGAGGGCGCCTTCGCGGCGGCCTTCGTGCCGGCCTACGCCAAGTCGCTGCAGCGCGACGGCGAGGAGAAGGCCGACATCCTGGCGGCCGACGCCATGGCCACCCTGGCGGCCTCGACCATCGTCATCACCGTGATCTGCCAGCTGGCCATGCCGTGGTTGATGATGCTGATCAGCCCGGGTTTCGGCTGGGGCACCGAGAAGTACAAGCTGGCGGTGCTGCTGACCCAGATCACCATGCCGTACCTGCCGTGCATGGCCATCGTCGCCCACCTGTCGGGCGTGCTGAACGCCCGCGACCGCTTCATCCTGTCGGCCGGCGCGCCGATCCTGCTGAACATCTCGACCCTGATCTTCATCCTGCCCCAGACCTCGGCGGTGGGCGCGGCGACCTGGGGCTCGATCGGCGTCGTGGTGGCGGGCGTGGCGCAAGCCGCGCTGCTGACCTGGGGCGTCAACAAGTCGGGGGCCAAGGTCCACTGGCGGCTGCCGCGCCTGACCCCCAAAGTGCGCGAGCTGATCGGCAAGGCCATTCCCGGCGCCCTGGCGGCCAGCGCCACCCAGGTCAACATCTTCATCTCCGGCAACCTGGCCAGCCACGTTCCGGGCGGCCGCACCTGGCTGGCCACCGCCGACCGTCTCTACCAGCTGCCCCTGGGTCTAGTCGGCGTGGCCATCGGGGTCGCCCTGCTGCCGCGCCTGTCGCGCGCCGTGCACTCGGGCGACAAGGACGACGCCCAGAGCGCCATGGACCAGGGCGTGACCCTGGCCATGGCCCTGACGCTTCCCGCCGCGGCGGCGTTGGTCGCCATGCCCGGCTTCCTGTCGGACGGCCTCTATACCCGCGGCCAGTTCACCGCCTTCGACGCTGGCCAGACGGCGGCGGCGCTGTTCTTCTACGGCCTGGGCACCCCCGCCTTCGTGCTGCAGCAGCTGTATTCGCGGGCCTTCTTCGCGCGCGGCGACACCAAGAGCCCCATGCGCTTCGCCCTGATCTCGGTGGCGGTGAACATCGCCTTCGGCGTGGCCCTGTTCCAGCTGATCGGGGTCAAGGGCATCGCGGCGGCGACCGCCATCGCCTCGTGGATCAATGTCGGCCAGATGGCCTGGGGCCTGTCGCGCAAGAAGGACTACAGCCCGACCGGCCAGACCTGGTCGCGCCTGACCCGGATTCTGCTGGCCAGCTTAGGCATGGGCCTGTTGATGGCCGCCGCCTCGCACTATCGCCACCTGATCGAGGCCCCGCTACGCGGCATCGGCCTGACCGGCCACGCGATCGGCGCCAAGGAGTTCGCCCTGGCGCTTACGTGCCTCGCCGGCGCCCTAGTCTATCCGCCGCTGCTCTTCCTGTTCGGCGGGGTCAAGCCGTCCGAGCTGAAGGCGGCTCTGCGGCGGGGCAAGGCCTGATCGGTCTTGCCCTGGTCGGGTCGCGGCGCTAACCAGCGCCCATGACCGATCAAGCTGAAAAGCCTCCCGTTGGCGTCTATTCGGGCCCGTCGCGCGTGCTCTCGGGCGTCCAGCCCTCGGGCGCCCTGCACCTGGGCAACTATCTCGGCGCGCTGGTGAAGTTCACCCGCCTGCAGCACGAGATCGACACCTTCATCTTCGTGGCCGATCTGCACGCCATCACCGTGTGGCAGGACCCGGCGGCCCTGGCCCAGCAGACCCGCGAGATCGCGGCCGCCTATATCGCCTCGGGCCTGGACCCGGACAAGGCGACGATCTTCCCGCAATCGGCGGTGCGCGAGCACGCCGAGCTGTCCTGGATCTTCAACTGCGTCGCCCGCCTCGGCTGGCTGGACCGCATGACCCAGTTCAAGGAGAAGAGCGGCAAGCACAAGGAGCGCAGCTCGGTGGGCCTCTACACCTATCCGGTGCTGCAGGCGGCCGACATCCTGGTCTACAAGGCCACCCACGTGCCGGTGGGTGAGGACCAGAAGCAGCACCTGGAACTGACCCGCGACATCGCCGGCAAGTTCAACCACGACTTCAACGCGCCGGGTTTCTTCCCCATTCCGGACCCGCTGATCCAGGGTCCGGGCGCACGGGTCATGAGCCTGCGTGACGGCTCGGCCAAGATGAGCAAGTCCGATCCGTCGGACTATTCGCGCATCAACCTGACCGACACCGCCGACGACATCGCCGCCAAGGTCAAGAAGGCCCGCACCGACCCGGAACCGCTGCCGGAAACGCTGGAGGAGCTGGCCGCCCGCGCCGAGGCCGACAACCTGGTCGGCATCTTCGCGGCCCTGGCCGGCAAGGCCAAGGCCGAGGTGCTGGCCGACTATGCCGGCAAGGGCTTCGGGACCTTCAAGCCGGCCCTGGCCGAGCTGGCGGTCGAGACCCTGGCCCCGGTCGGCGAGCGCATGCGCGGCCTGCTGGGCGATCCGGCGGTGCTGGACGCCATCCTGGCCAAGGGCGCGGAGAAGGCCCGCGAAGCCGCCGCCCCGACCCTGGCCGAGGTCAAGAAGCTGGTCGGCTTCTGGGGGGCTTGAGGTTCACGGTGAAGCGGCGTCTTGTCGGCTCATGACCGACGCCGCTTCCACCAGTCGCCGCAAGTTCCTGGTCGTCGCCGACGACTCCCCGGAGTTCACGGCGGCGCTGAAATACGCCTGCCGCCGCGCCCGCTCGACCGGCGGTCACGTGGCGCTGCTGAAGGTGATCTCGCCCGCCGAGTTCGAGCACTGGAGCGGCGTGCGCGAGGAGATCGAGCGCCAGGAACGCGAGGAGGCCGAGGTCCTGCTCCAGAGCTTGGCCGCCCAGGTCGTGGCCGAGACTGGCCTGCCGCCCGAATTCATCATCAAGCACGCCGACAGCGTCCGCACGGCCCTGAAGGCGGTGGTCGCCGCCGATCCGGCCATCAAGATCCTGGTGCTGGCGACGTCGACGGCCGGCCGCGGTCCGGGTCCGCTGGTCGCCGCCATCGCCAAGGACGGCGTCGGCTTCGGCGGGCGCAAGCTGCCCGTCACCGTGGTGCCCGGGGATCTCACGGACGAAGAGATCGACGCGCTGGCCTAGGTTTCCTTCTCCCCTTGCGGGAGAAGGTGGCGCGCAGCGCCGGATGAGGGGTTGAAAGGCCTGTCCGGATAGCGGAGCGCGACCCCTCACCCGACCTGCTTTGCAGGCCACCCTCTCCCGCAAGGGGAGAGGGGATCAGTTCCGCTCCGGGATCCTAACCATCATCCGCTCATACCCCTTCACGAAGGTCGAGTAGACCCGCTTGGGCTCCTCGAGCACCTCGATCCTGGGGAAGCGCTTGAGCACCTCTTCCCAGACGATCTTCAGCTGCATCTCGGCCAGGCGGTTGCCGACGCAGCGGTGGATGCCGAAGCCGAACGACAGGTGGCGGCGGGCTTGCGGGCGGTCGATGATGAAGGCGTCGGCGTTCTCGATGACGGTGTCGTCGCGGTTGCCCGAGACGTACCACATCACGACCTTGTCGCCCTTCTTGATGGTCTTGCCGGCCAGCTCGAAGTCCTCCAGCGCCGTGCGGCGCATGTGGGCCAGCGGGGTCTGCCAGCGGATGATCTCCGAGACCATGTTGGGGATCAGGCTGGGATCGGCGCGCAGCTTGGCTTCTTCCTGCGGGTTCTGCGACAGGGCGTAAAGGCCGCCGGTGATCGAGTTGCGGGTGGTGTCGTTGCCGCCGACGATCAGCAGGATGACATTGCCCAGATATTCGAAGGGCGGCATGTCGCGGGTGGCCTCGCCATGGGCCAGCATCGAGATCAGGTCGCTGCCCGGCTCGGTCTGGTTGACCCGCTCGTTCCACAGGTTGGTGAAGTAGCCCAGGCATTCCAGCAACTCGGCGCGGCGGGCGTCCTCGCTCTCGACGATGCCGCTCTCGGGCGAGGCGGTGGCGACGTCCGACCAGCGGGTCAGCTTGCGGCGCTCTTCCCAGGGGAAGTCGAACAGGGTGGCCAGCATCTGGGTGGTCAGCTCGATCGAGACCCGGTCGACCCAGTCGAACGGCTCGTCGATCGGCAGCGCATCCAGGATCTGGCAAGCTCTTTCCCGGATCACGCCTTCCAGCTTGGCCAGGTTGGGCGGCGAGACGATCGGGCTGACCGTCTTGCGCTGGATGTCGTGCTTGGGCTGGTCCATGGCGATGAACATCGGCAGGACGAAGTCCTCGTCGAAGTCGCGAATGGTGATGCCGCCCAGATGCGCGTCCGACGAAAAGACCTGGTGGGTCGTGTCGACGGTCATGATGTCGTTGTAGCGGGTGATCGACCAGTAGGGGCCGATCTCCTCGTCGCCCTTGGAGTAGTGGACGGGGTCTTCCTTCCGCATCCGCTCGAAATAGGGCCACATGGCGTCGGCCTGGAACAGGGCCGGGTCGGCGATGTGATAGTCCTCCAGCGGCGTCGAATAGGCCTTCGCGCGCGCGGCTGCTTTCAGGTCGATAGAACCATCGCTCATCTTGGATCCTCCCGCGGATCGATGTTTTGCGAGCATACCGCCAGAAAATGACGCCTGTGTCACTTTTAAAATGCGCCAATTCGTCTTTGTGAGAGGGAGGCGGTCGCCCTTGCGTCACGACGCCGCGAGGTCCATCTGTCGGCCATGTTCATTCAGACTGAAACCACCCCGAACCCCGAGGTCCTGAAGTTCCTGCCCGGCCGTGAAGTGCTGGGCGAGGGCGCTCGTGAGTTCCGCACCCCGGAGGAGGGCGACGCCTCGCCCCTGGCCAAGGCCCTGTTCGACCTGGGCGACGTGACGCGGGTGTTCTTCGGTCCCGATTTCCTGACCGTGACCAAGGGCGAGGACGCCCAGTGGCCGCACCTGAAGGCGCCGATCCTGGCGGCCATCATGGACCACTTCACCAGCGGCCGCCCGGTGCTGCTGGACGCGGCGCAAGACGGCGGCCACGACGAGGACGGCGTCTATGACGAAGACACCGCCCAGATCGTCGCCGAGATCAAGGAGCTGCTGGACACCCGCATCCGTCCGGCCGTGGCCCAGGACGGCGGCGACATCGTCTTCTCGCGCTTCGAGCCGCAGACCGGCGTGGTGTGGCTGCACATGCGCGGCGCCTGCTCGGGCTGCCCGTCCTCGTCGGCGACCCTGAAGTCGGGGGTCGAGAACATGCTCAAGCACTATGTGCCGGAAGTGACCCGCGTGGAACAGACGCTCGGCTAGGGCTAACTTGCGCGATACGGCGGAAGCTCTTATTGTAACTATCTTAGTTGCAAATAGATTCCTCAAGGATCGCTCATGGCCAAGCTCGAAGACGCCACGCTCGCCCAGCTGTTCACGCAAGCCCGGACCCGCAATGGCTGGGATCCGACCCCGCTGCCGGAAAGCGTCCTGCGCGAGCTCTACGAGCTGACCAAGTTCGGCCCGACCGCGGCCAACTCGACCCCGGCCCGCTTCTATTTCCTGGCCTCGCAAGAGGCCAAGGAACGCCTGGCCAAGCACTCGTCGGGCTCGAACGCGCCCAAGATCCTGCAGGCCCCGGTGACGGTGATCGTCGGCTACGACCTCGATTTCCCGGAAACCCTGCCCAAGCTGTTCCCGCACGCCCCGGGCGCCAAGGACTGGTTCAACGACATGACGGCCCGCGAGTGGGGCGCGCTGCGCAACAGCTCGCTGCAGGGCGGCTATTTCATCCTGGCGGCGCGGGCGCTCGGCCTGGACGTCGGTCCGATGTCGGGCTTCGACAATGCCGGCGTCGACGCGGAGTTCTTCGCGGGCACGAACATCAAGAGCAACTTCATCGCCTCGATCGGTCACGGCACCGAAGAGGGCCTGTTCCCGCGCAACCCGCGCCTGGATTTCGACGAGGCCGCCAAGATTCTGTGAAAACCTGTCATCCCGGCCAAGCGCGTAGCGCGCCGAGCCGGGACCGCCGCAAGCGCCGAGCTTTCCGCGGTCCCGGCTCTCGGCTTCGCTCCGGCCGGGATGACAAGTGTTTTGTACGCACAGCCTACATTGGCTAGAACAGGGTCATGACCCTCCGTCACACCCTCATCGCCCTGCCGCTTCTCGTCCTCGCCGCCTGCGGGCCGGCCAAGAAGGACGAGGCGGCCGCCCCCGCGCCCGACGCTGGGACCAAGACCCCCGTCCAGGTCGCCATCGCGCCCTATGCCGGCGGTCCGCTGAAGGTCAGCAAGGACGGCGTGGGCCCGATCAACGCCACGGTCGCCTTCGACCTGGCCACCCTCAAGGTGCTGTTCCCCAAGGCCAAGGTCGAGCAGGCCTTCCTGCACTTCGGCGAAGGCCCGGCTCAGCCGATCATCAATGTCGAGCAGGACAACGTCCCGCTGGCCGAGATCGGCAAGAATGACGAGGGCGAGATCGCCTATGTCCGCGTCAATGCCGGCGACGCGCGGGGCCCAAAGGACGAGCCGCTGCTGGCCAAGTGGGCGGATCTGGGCTTCACCGTCGACCAGTGCCGGGCCGGCGAGGGCCGCGAGGTCAACATGACGATCTGCGTGCGCCCCGAGGCCCCGACCGTGTCCTACGTGTTCGGCGCGCCGGGCTATGTCGGCAAGGCCGTGCCGCCCGAGGCGACCCTGAAGGCCAAGGGCCAGCTGAACGAGCTCGTCTGGCGCCCGGCCGAGGGCGCGGTCGTCGGCGCCGGCTGATCCGATGATCCTGTCGATCGACACCTGCCTCGGCGCCAGCTCGGTCGCCGTGCTGGACGGCGAGCGCGTGCTGGCCGCCAGGAGCCAGCCCATGACCCGCGGCCATCAGGAGCGCATCGGCGTCCTGGCCCGCGAGGCCGCCGCCGAGGCGGGCGTCGCGTTCGCGGACCTGACCCGCATCGGCGTCACGGTCGGGCCGGGCTCGTTCACCGGCCTGCGGGTGGGCCTGGCCTTCGCCAAGGGCCTGGCCACGGCGCTGTCGATCCCGTGCGTGGGCGTCAACACGCTGGAGAGCCTGGCCTATGGGACCAAGGGTTTCGTCGCCGCCGTGCTCGATGCGCGGATGGACCAGGTCTACATCCAGGTCTTCGCCGACGGCGTCTCGCTGATGGCCCCCGACGCCCTGGGTCTGGGCGAAGCCGCCGCACGGCTGGCCGAGCTCTATTCGGGCGGGCCCGCGACGCTGATCGGCTCGGGCGCGCCGCTGCTGGCCGACACCCTGAGCGTGGCGACCGTGCTGACCCCGGCCGCGCCCGATCCCGTCGCCGTCGCCCGCCTGGCCGCCAAGAAACCCGCCCCCGCCCATTCGCCCCGGCCGCTCTATCTGCGCGCGCCCTACGCCACCTTGCCCGCCGCCTGACATGAATCTGCGTCCCGTCGGCTCGGAAGCCGCGTTCGATCTCGCCGACCTGCACGACAAGGCCTTTCCCCGGCCCTGGACGGCGCTGGAATTCGACGAGCTGCTGAAATCCCCCGGCGCCTTCGCCGTGCTGGGCGAGGCCGGCGAGCCCGCGCAGAGCAAGGGCTTCATCCTGTGCCGCGCGATCGCCGGCGAGGCCGAGATCCTGACCATCGCCGTCGATCCCGCCGCCCGCCGGCGCGGCTGGGGCGCGGCCCTGGTCGAGATCGCCGCCGGCATCGCCTCGGAAACCCGCGCCGAGGCCATGTTCCTGGAGGTCGCCGCCGACAATCTCGCGGCCATCGCCCTCTATCAGGCCACCGGTTTCGCCAAGGTTGGACTGCGGAAGGGATATTATCCCCATCCCGATGGCCCCAAGGATGCGCTTGTCATGCGCCGGGCGCTTAACACTTAGCAAACGACCGCCTATCTTCCGGGCGACTCAGACGGAGGTTCCGCCGTGGATCGACTCGAAAAGGCCTGTATCGAAAAGGGCATGCGCATGACGGACCAGCGCCGCGTGATCGCGCGCGTGCTGTCGTCGGCCGCGGATCATCCGGACGTCGAGGAGCTGCACCGCCGCGCCCACGCCATCGATCCGCACATCTCGATCGCCACGGTCTACCGCACCGTCCGCCTGTTCGAGGAAAGCGGCATCATCGAGCGCCACGACTTCCGTGACGGCCGCTCGCGCTATGAAGAGACCCCCGACCACCACCACGACCACCTGATCGACATGAAGTCGGGCAAGGTCGTCGAGTTCGTGGACGAGGAGATCGAGGCCCTGCAGCACGCCATCGCCCGCAAGCTGGGCTACAAGCTGGTCGACCACCGGCTCGAGCTCTACGGCATGCCGCTGGAGGAGTAGCGGCGCGTATCTGCTCCCCTTCTGGGGGCGCTGTCGCGGCGCGACTGAGGGGGCTTCTCCGTATAGGC
The DNA here is from genome assembly GCA_903900155.1 of uncultured Caulobacterales bacterium. GTDB lineage: Bacteria > Pseudomonadota > Alphaproteobacteria > Caulobacterales > Caulobacteraceae > Caulobacter. The sequence continues at coordinate 52,302 of CAIUMD010000017.1, forward strand.
CCAGTTGCCCCCTCCGGCCCTACAGGCCACCTCCCCCAACGGGGGAGGAGAGATGCGGTGCGACCCTGCCGCCCTTGCGCAGCGGGGCCTACGCCCCCATAACCTCGCGGATGAGCGAGACCCCGCAAAAGCGCCTCTTTATCAAGACCTACGGCTGTCAGATGAACGTCTATGACAGCGAACGCATGGCCGACGTCCTGCGTCCGCTGGGCTATGGCGTCGTCGATGACCCCGAAGGCGCGGACCTGGTGGTGCTGAACACCTGCCACATCCGCGAGAAGGCCACCGAGAAGGTCTATTCCGAGCTCGGCTACATCAAGCAGATGAAGGACCGCAAGGCCCAGGACGGGGGTCGCATGACCATCGCCGTGGCCGGCTGCGTGGCCCAGGCCGAGGGCAAGGAGATCATGCATCGCCAGAAGGCGGTGGATCTGGTCGTCGGTCCCCAGGCCTATCACCAGCTGCCCGAGCTGATCGCCCGCGCCCACCGCGCGACCGGCGAGCGCCTGGCCGCCGACTTCGCCGCCGACGAGAAGTTCGACGCCCTGCCGGCCGAGCGGCACGTGACCGGGGTCACCGCGTTCCTGACCGTGCAGGAGGGCTGCGACAAGTTCTGCACCTTCTGCGTGGTGCCCTATACCCGCGGCGGCGAGTGGTCGCGGCCGGTCAATGACATCGTGGAAGAAGCCAAGCGCCTGGCCGGCGCCGGCGTGCGCGAGGTCACCCTGCTGGGCCAGAACGTCAACGCCTATGACGGCGACGGCTCGACCCTGGCCAAGCTGGTTCGCCGGCTGGCTCACATCGATGGCCTGGACCGCATCCGCTACACGACCAGCCACCCGCGCGACATGGGCGAGGATCTGATCGAGGCCCACGGCGAGCTGCCGGAGCTGATGCCCTATCTCCACCTGCCGGTGCAGGCGGGCAGCGACAAGATCCTGAAGGCCATGAACCGCGACCACACGGCCGAGAGCTATGTGAAGCTGATCGAGAAGATCCGCGCCGCCCGTCCGGACATCGCCATGAGCGGTGACTTCATCGTCGGCTTCCCCGGCGAGCGCGACGGCGATTTCGACAAGACCCTGGAGCTGATTCGCGAGGTCGGCTTCGCGTCGGCCTTCTCGTTCAAGTATTCGCGGCGTCCTGGGACGCCCGCTTCGGCCATGCCCGGCCAGGTCGACGAAGCGGTCAAGGCCGAGCGCCTGGAGCGCCTGAACCAGCTGCTGGACGACCAGCAGCGCGCCTTCAACGCGTCGCAGGTCGGCAAGGTCATGCCGGTGCTGTTCGAGAAAGCGGGCCGCCACCCTGGCCAGGTCGTGGGTCGCAGCCCATATCTGCAGGCCGTGCATGCTGAAGGCCCAGAAAGCCTGATCGGCGCGATCGTGCCTGTCCGTATCGAGAGCGCCGCCAAGATGAGCCTGGGCGGCGTCTTGGAATCTCAACTGGAGACCGCTTGAGCCGTACGCCTGAGTTCCTGCCGCTGTCCGACGACGCCGTCGTCGCCGTTACCGGTCCGTCGGGCCGTCACGCCGCCCTGATCGAGGACGCCTTCAAGGTGTTGATCGAGACCCCCGGCGGCGGCGTCACCATCACCGGCGACGCGCGGGGCCGCACCGGGGCCAAGCGGGTGCTGCAGACCCTGGCCGGCCGCGCCGACGCTGGCGAGGAGGTGGTCGAGGCCGATGTCCGCATCGCCATCGGCAGCGCGCACGAGACCGGCGGTCAGGCCTCGCCCCGCGCGGTGCGCAAGGGCAATGTCTCGCCCAAGACCAAGAGTCAGGCGCAATATCTGGAGCGGATGGCCACCCATCCGCTGGTCTTCGGCCTGGGTCCCGCCGGCACCGGCAAGACCTTCCTGGCCGTGGCCCATGGGGCCGGCATGCTGATGCGCGGCGAGGTCGATCGCCTGATCGTCACCCGTCCCGCCGTCGAAGCCGGCGAGAAGCTGGGCTTCCTGCCCGGCGACCTGAACGAGAAGGTCGATCCCTATATGGCGCCGGTCTGGGAGGCCCTGACCGACATCATGGGCGCCGACCAGCTGCGTCGTCGCCGCGAGAAGCTGGAGATCGAGGTCGCCCCGATCGCCTTCATGCGCGGCCGCACGCTGGCGCACGCCTTCGTCATCGTCGACGAGGCCCAGAACTGCTCGCGCCTGCAGATGAAGATGGTCCTGACCCGGATCGGCGAGGGCGCCCGCATGGTCGTCACCGGCGACCCGACCCAGGTCGACCTGATGAACCCGCGGGACTCGGGCCTGGCCCATGCGGTCTCGATCCTGGATGGGGTCGAGGGGGTGGCCGTGTCGCGCTTTACCTCGTCGGACGTCGTGCGCCATCCGCTGGTCGAGCGTATCGTAAAGGCCTATGACGCGGACGCGGCGCAGAGTACTCCCCGCTAAATGACCATTACCGTAGACATCGAGATCGAGGACGAGGCCTGGACCGCGGCGGCGCCGGACGCCGAGGCCCTGGTCTGGCGCGCCGCCCAGGCCGTGCTGGACGCGCATGAGGACATCGAAGGGCGGGGGATCGTGATCCTTCTGACCGACGACGACAGCGTCCAGGCCCTCAATCGCGACTTCCGCCAGAAGGACAAGCCGACCAACGTCCTGTCCTTCCCCTCGGCTCAAGACCCCATTGGCAATCCCGAAGGTCAGATCGGCGACATCGCCCTGGCCTACGGCGTCTGCGCCCGGGAAGCGGCCGAACAGGGCAAGCTCCTGAGCCATCACCTGCAACATCTGGTGGCGCATGGGGTGCTTCATCTCCTAGGATACGACCACGAGGGCGACGACGAGGCGGAAGCCATGGAGGCGCTCGAACGCGAAATCCTGGCGGGTCTGGACGTTCCCGACCCCTATGCCGGTGATGAAGAGGGGCGCTGACAAGGGCCATGCCCAGCGACGAGCCTAGTCAACAGCCCGCCGTTCCGGTTCGACGAAGCCGGGGCGTGCGGGCGTTTCTGCGACGTATGCGCCGGCAGCTGACCGGCGGCGGCGAGCCCGTTCGGCCGCCCGAAGCGCCGCCCGCGACCGGCGCCGTCGACATGGTCGACCAGGCCGAGGCCTTCCAGACCCTGCGGGTCGCCGACGTGATGACCCCGCGCGCCGACATCGTGTCCGTCGAGCTGTCGACGCCGTTCGAGGCGGTGGTGGCCCAATTCACCGAGGCCGAACACTCGCGGATGCCGATCTATCGCGAGACCTTGGACGACCCGGTGGGCGTGGTCCACGTCAAGGACATCTTCCGACTGCTGTCGGACGAAGCCAAGCGCCCCGCGCCCGGCGATGTCGTGTTGAACAAGCTGCGCCGCGACGCGTTGTACGTGCCCGCTTCGATGAAGGCCGCCGACCTGCTGCTCCGCATGCGCACCAGCCGTATCCACATGGCCCTGGTCATCGACGAGTTCGGCGGCACCGACGGCCTGGTCTCGATGGAAGACCTGATCGAGGCGGTGGTCGGCGAGATCGACGACGAGCACGATGACGCCGCCGCCGTGGCCATCGTGGCTCGTCCCGGCGGGATCTTCGAGGCCGAGGCCCGCGCGCCGCTGGAAGAGCTGGAGGCCGCCGTCGGCGCCAGCCTGGCGCCTTCCGACATGGAAGAGGACATCGACACCGTCGCTGGCCTGGTCGTGGCCCTGGCCGGCCGCGTGCCGCAGCGGGGCGAGGTCATCGCCCATCCCGACGGCTACGAGTTCGAGGTGATCGAGGCTGATCCGCGCCGGGTGCGTCGGGTGCGCATGCGCGGCGGGGCTTCGCCGGAAGCGTCGCGCGAGGCGACCGCAGAGTCGGCTTTTGGGGACGTCGCGGCCTCGTGACCGCCTGGACCAGCTTCCGCGCGAAAGCCTGGAGCGGCCCGGTGCTGGCGCTGCTCGCCGGCCTGGCCGCCGCCCTGGCGCATCCGCCATTCGGCGTGCTGCCGGGTCTGCTGGGCTATGCCGGGCTGCTCCATCTTCTGGATGACGCCAATGCCGAGAAGCCGCTGCATTCGGCCTTCTGGCGCGGCTGGCTGGCGGGCCTCGGGTATTTTGGGCTCGGCACCTGGTGGATCGGCGAGGCCTTCATGGTCGACGCGGCCAACCAGGGCTGGATGGCGCCGTTCGCGATCTCGGCCATGGCCGCGGGCCTGGCGCTGTTCTGGGGCTTGGCGGGGCTGCTCTATCGGCTGGTGCGTCCGGCCAATGCCTGGCGGGTCCTGACCTTCGCGGCCGCCTTTGGCGCGCTGGAGTGGCTGCGCGGCCATGTGCTGACCGGCTTTCCCTGGAACCTGCCGGGCGAGACCTGGCGGGCGGGGTCGTGGCCGTCGCAGACGGCCGCCCTGGTCGGCGCCTATGGCCTGACCTGGATCACCCTGGCCATCGCCGCCGCGCCGTCCGTGTGGCGCGAGGGCCGGGCGGGGAAGATCGCCGTGGGGTCCGCCATCGCCGGGCTTGTCGCTATTTCCAGCTACGGCGCCTTCGCCGTCTCGCAGCCTCTGGTCGCCGGGACGCCCGTGACGGTGCGCATCGTCCAGGCCGACATACACCAGGACGCCAAGTGGGACGCCGCCCGCTTCGCCCAGATCGTCCAGGCCTATGTCTCGCTGACCGCCAAGCCCTATGCCGGAAAACCCGCCGACCTGGTGGTCTGGCCCGAGGGCGCCTTACCGGCGGCGATCAACGACTACATGGCCCCCGGAACCTGGGTGCGGCAGGCCATCCTCGACAGCGTCCAGCCCGGCCAGACCCTGCTGATCGGCGGCTATCGCTACGAGGGCCCGGTCGAGAAGCCGACCTACTATAACAGCCTGATCGCCCTGAAGCGTACGGCGACCGATCTCGAGGTCGTCGGCGTCTACGACAAGCACCGCCTGGTGCCGTTCGGCGAGTACCTGCCGGCCGACAAGTTGCTGACCGCCGTAGGGTTCAAGAGCCTGGCCCATCTCGGGGACGGTTTCGCCACGGGTCCGCGTCCTGTCCCGCTGAAGGTCGGGGACGACCTGCTGACCCAGCCGCTGATCTGCTACGAGAGCCTGTTCCCCGGCCTGGCCAAGCCCAACCGGGATGTCCGGGTGCTGCTCAATGTCTCGAACGACGCCTGGTTCGGCGTCACCTCCGGCCCCTTGCAACACCTGAACCTGGCCAGCTACCGGGCCATCGAAAGCGCCAAGCCGATCCTGCGGGCGACGCCCACGGGAGTCAGCGCGGTCATCGACGCCCACGGTCGAATCATCCCGGGAACGCGCCTGGATCTAGGCAAAAGTGGAGTGATCAACTCCGCTATACCAGCTAAGGGTGGGCTTACACCCTTCGACAACTTCGGTGATTCTGCGTTTTTCGCACTTCTACTGATATCTGCGGTTGCGTCAGCTCGCCGGGCGAGGGGTAAGTCCTTTTCTTCTATTGCAAGCGTGCAAGACTTAGGCTGAATTAAAACCGCAATTTCAGCTATCAAGCGTAGGCATGAGCGAGTCGTCCGACGCCGAGCGTCACCCCAATCCCGTCGACCTGCATGTGGGCGCCCGTATCCGCATGCGTCGCAAGATCCTGGGCGTCAGCCAGGAACGGCTGGCCGAGGACCTGGGGCTGACCTTCCAGCAGATCCAGAAATACGAGCGCGGGGCCAACCGGGTCAGCGCCAGCAAGCTCTATGAGATCGCCAAGAGCCTGCAGTCGTCGGTCGGCTACTTCTTCGAGGGCCTGGCCGATCCGACCGCCGACGGCGTGGCCGAGACCGGCGAGCCGTTCGTGCACGACTTCCTGATGACCTCGGAAGGCCTGGAGCTGGCCGCCCTGTTCCCCCGGATCAGCCGGGCCAAGGTGCGTCGCCGGATTCTGGAGCTGGTCCGCTCGATGGCCGAGGAAGAGGCCGGCGCCGGCGCCGACGAGGACTAAACGCGGTCGCAGGTTCTCTCGCCTTGCTCGCATAAACATATCTTTATATGGTTCCCGTCTAACTGGACGCCGAAGCGGGCGTAAGCTCGCACGCGCGCATCCTCAAGGCGGAGCCGTCTCTTGAACCGTTCGTCCTACATCTTCACCAGCGAGAGCGTCTCCGAGGGCCATCCCGACAAGGTCGCCGATCGGATCAGCGACACCGTCGTCGACGCCTTCCTGACCGCCGACCCCGAGGCGCGCGTCGCCTGCGAGACCCTGGTCACCACCAACCGCATCGTGCTGGCCGGCGAAGTCCGCGCCGGCCAGCCGGACGGTGACAAGAAGGCCAACAAGCAGCTGACCAAGGATATCCTGGCCTCGCTGGAGCCCAAGGTGCGCGCGGCGATCAAGGACATCGGCTACGAGCAGAAGGGCTTCCACTGGCAGAAGGCGAAGTATTCGAACTTCCTGCATGGCCAGTCGGCGCACATCGCCCAGGGCGTGGACGCCACCGACAAGAAGGACGAGGGCGCCGGCGACCAGGGCATCATGTTCGGCTATGCCAGCACCGAGACCCCGGAGCTGATGCCGGCCACCCTGCAGTACAGCCACAACATCCTGAAGCGCCTGGCCGAGCTGCGTCACAGCGGCGAGCTGTCGGCGCTGGAGCCGGACGCCAAGAGCCAGGTGACCCTGGAATATGACGGCAATGGCCGCCCGACGCGCGTCGTCTCGATCGTCGTGAGCCACCAGCACGCCAAGAAGATCGACGGCAAGGCCGCGACCTCCAAGCGCGTGCTGGAGCTGATCAAGCCGCACATCCTGCCGATCTTCCCGGACGGCCTGATCACCAAGAAGACCCAGTGGCTGGTCAACCCGACCGGTCGCTTCGAGATCGGCGGCCCGGACGGCGACGCCGGCGTCACCGGCCGCAAGATCATCGTCGACACCTACGGCGGCGCGGCCCCGCACGGCGGCGGCGCGTTCTCGGGCAAGGATCCGACCAAGGTCGACCGCTCGGCCGCCTATGCCTGCCGCTACCTGGCCAAGAACGTCGTGGCCGCCGGTTTGGCCGACCGCTGCACCATCCAGATCGCCTATGCGATCGGCGTGGCCCAGCCGGTCTCGTTCCACGTCGACCTGCACGGCACCGGCAAGGTCGACCCGGCGGTGCTGGAAAAGGTCCTGCCGCAGCTGATCGGCGGCGCCACCCCGCGCGCCATCCGCGAGCACCTGCAGCTGAACCGCCCGATCTACGCCCGCACCGCCGCCTACGGCCACTTCGGCCGCACGCCCGACAACGAAGGCGGCTTCTCGTGGGAGAAGACCGACCTGGTCAGCGAGCTGAAGGGCCTGGCGTAACGGTTCGTACCGTTACTCCAACCCTGCCTTCCTAGGCCTTGTGCCTAGGACCCATCTTTCCGCCGGCGTTGCGCTCGACAGAGATCCGCAACGCCGGCGGTTTGCTTTTCTGGACCGTTCAGCCTGGCCCGACCATGGGTCCTAGGCGCAAGGCCTAGGAAGGCGGATTTTGTTTTTCTCGCGCTTGGGACTAAGACGCCCGCCCATGACCAATCCGACCCAACCCCATGGCCCGCTGCGCTCGTTCGGCCGTCTGAAGTCGCGTCCGGTGAAGCCGCGCCAGCAGGCCCTGCTCGACACGCTGCTGCCCGAGATCGCCGTGCCGCAGGGTCCGTTCCAGCCGCTGGACCTGATGCCTGAGGCCAAGGCCGTGTGGCTGGAGATCGGCTTTGGCGGCGGCGAGCACATGGCGACCCAGGCCGGCCGCAACCCCGAGACCCTGGTGATCGGCGCCGAGCCCTTCGTGAACGGCGTGGCCAGCGCCGTGCGCCACGTGGAAGAGCAGGCCCTGAAGAACGTCCGCGTCCATGAGGGCGACGCCCGCGACGTGGTCGACTGGCTGCCCGACGCCAGCCTGGACCGCGTCTTCATCATGTTCCCCGACCCCTGGCACAAGGCCCGCCACAACAAGCGCCGCCTGATCCAGCCGGCGTTCGTGGCCCGTCTGGCCCGCGTCATGAAGCCGGGCGCGGCCCTGCGCTTCGCCACCGACTGGGCCGACTACGGCGATTGGACCACCGAGCGGGTGCTGGCCGATCCGAATTTCCGCTTCGCCGAGGCGGACGCCGACCGCAACGCGATCCCGGCCGACCACGTCACCACGCGCTACGAGGAAAAGAAGCTGGGCGACTGCGCCCCGGTATTCCTGGATTTTGTCAGGACGTGAGAAATATCCCTCCCCCTCAAGGGGGAGGGATCAACCGTCTGACTCAGTACGTCTCGTTGTAGCGCTTGATCGCCGCGCGGATGACGTCGGCGGTCTCTTCGATGTCGGCCCAGCCGGTGATCTTGGTCGACTTGCCCTTTTCCAGGTCCTTGTAGTGCTGGAAGAAGTGGGCGATCTGCTCGGTCAGGATGGTCGGCAGGTCGCGCCAGCTGGACACGCCCGTATAGAACGGGTGCAGCTTGTCGACCGGCACGGCCAGGATCTTTTCGTCCGAGCCGGCTTCGTCGACCATCATCAGGGTGCCGATCGGGCGGCAGCGGATGATCGCGCCCGGCACCACCGGGGTCGGGCCCACGACCATGATGTCGGCCGGATCGCCGTCATCGGCCAGGGTGTGCGGGATGAAGCCGTAGTTGGCCGGATAGAACATCGCCGTATGCAGGAAGCGGTCGACCATCAGGGCGCCGCTTTCCTTGTCGATCTCGTACTTCACCGGCTCGCCGCCCTGCGGGATCTCGATGATGGCGTTCAGATCGTAAGGCGGGTTGGCCCCGGTCGGAATCTTGGAGAGGTCCATTGTGACTCTTCGTCTTGTTGAGGACCGCGGGGAGGCGGCCTGCGCGGGCTGGCTTATAGGCGATAATTGCTGCGGTGCGGAAGGCTGGAGTCGGAGATTTCCGACTCCGGGTCGACAGCCCTTATCAATTCGCCTATAAAGCGTTCCACATCGTCCGTTAGCGCTAGATGGCGCTTTCGAGCGGCGGCCGAAAGGCTGCCGCTTTTTGTTTGGCCGATCGGCGGCGAAGCTGGCCGGCCCTGAGAGTTGAGAGAACCGTGCGCGGCAAGACGCAGGAAGACCGTGATCTGATCGAGCTGCTCGATCCCGTCGCCGAGAGCCTCGGCTACGAGATCGTTCGCCTTCGCCTGATGGGCGGGGCCGAGCAGCGCCGCCTGCAGATCATGGCCGAACATCCGCTGCAGGAAGACGGCAGCGGCGGCGACATGAATGTCGAGGACTGCGCCCGCCTGTCGCGCGGCCTGTCCGAGGTGCTGGATCCCGCCGACCCGATCGCCGGCGAATACACGCTGGAAGTCTCCAGCCCCGGCATCGACCGCCCGCTGACCCGCCTGAAGGACTTCGACGACTATGCCGGCCTGGAGGCTCGCATCGAGCTGGACCGGGTGGCCGAGGGCCGCAAGCGCTTCAAGGGCGAACTGGCCGGCGTCGAGGACGACCAGGTCGGTTTGAACATCGAGGGCGAGGACGACGTTACCGTCTACTTCCCCTTCGCGTGGATCATCGACGCCAAGCTCGTCATGACCGACGCTTTGATGGATCGGGGGGCCAAGCAACGGGCCGCCCGCCTGAAATCCGAATCCGACAACGAAGACCTGTCCGAAAGTGAAGAGGACTGACCATGGCCATCGGCATCGCCGCCAACCGGCTTGAACTCCTGCAGATCGCCGACGCGGTCGCCCGTGAAAAGGGCATCGAGAAGGAAGTCGTCATCGAGGCCATCGAGGACGCCCTGCAGAAGGCCGCCCGCGCCCGCTACGGCGCCGAGCACGACATCCGCGTCAAGATCGACCCGCGCACGGGCGAGACGACGCAAAAGCGCGTGATCGAAGTCGTTGCCGACGAGACCGACCTGGAAGGCGAGATCGGCAAGATGCCGTTCTCGATCGCCAAGCGCACCTGGCGCGATGCTGAAATCGGCAAGGTCTACGAAGAGGCCCTGCCGCCGTTCGAGATCGGCCGCGTCCAGACCCAGATGGCCCGCCAGGTCGTCATGCACAAGGTGCGTGAAGCCGAGCGCGAGCGTCAGTTCGACGAGTACAAGGATCGCGTCGGCGAAATCGTCAACGGCAGCGTCAAGCGTGTCGAATACGGCAATGTCATCGTCGACCTGGGCCGGGGCGAGGGCATCATGCGCCGCGACCAGTCGATCCCGCGCGAGAATTTCAATGTCGGCGACCGCATCCGCGCCTACATCTACGACGTCCGTCGCGAGACCAAGGGCCCGCAGATCATGCTGAGCCGCGCCCACGGCGGCTTCATGGCCAAGCTGTTCGCGCAGGAAGTGCCGGAAGTCTACGACGCCGTCATCGAGATCCGCGCTGTCGCCCGCGACCCGGGTTCGCGCGCCAAGATGGCCGTCATCTCGAACGACAGCTCGATCGATCCGGTCGGCGCCTGCGTCGGCATGCGCGGTTCGCGCGTGCAGGCCGTCGTGGCCGAGCTGCAGGGCGAAAAGATCGACATCATCCAGTGGTCGGAAGATGAAGCCACCTTCATCGTCAACGCCCTGGCCCCGGCCGAAGTCTCCAAGGTCGTCATGGACGAGGAAGACGAGCGCGTCGAAGTCGTGGTGCCGGACGAGCAGCTGTCGCTGGCCATCGGCCGTCGCGGTCAGAACGTCCGCCTGGCCTCGCAGCTGACCGGCTGGCAGATCGACATCATGACCGAAAGCCAGGAAAGCGAGCGCCGTCAGCGCGAGTTCACCGAGCGTACGGCTCTCTTCCAGGAAGCCCTGGACGTCGACGAGGTCATCGCCCAGCTGCTGGTCACCGAAGGCTTCGCCGCGGTGGAAGACGTGGCGTTCGTCGAGCCGCATGAAATCGGCTCGATCGAGGGCTTCGACGACGAAACCGCCGAGGAACTGCAGGCCCGCGCCCGCGAGTTCCTGGAAAAGGAAGCCGCCGCCCTGGACGCCAAGCGCGTCGAACTGGGCGTGCAGGACGAGGTCCTGGCCATCGAGGGCGTGACCCTGGCCATGGCCGTGGCCCTGGGCGAGGGCGACGTGAAGACCGTCGAGGACTTCGCCGGCCTGGTGCCCGACGACATGCGCGGCTGGTTCGAGAACAAGGGCGGCGAGCGCGTGCGCGAGCCGGGCATCCTGGAAAGCTTCAACCTGTCGCCGGAAGACGCCGAGGCCCTGATCATGCGCGCCCGCATCATCATGGGCTGGGTCGAGGCCCCGCCGGAGCCGGAATACGAAGAGGTCGAAGAGGCCGGTGACTTCGAAGGCGAAGCCGAAGAGGCCGTCGCCGAGGAAGCCGCCTCGGAAGAAGAGGCTTAAGCCCTTCGGAGCATTGAGCGACGGCCTCGCGGAGCAATCCGCGGGGCCGTTGGCTTTTTAGAAAGATCATGACCGAACCCGCCGCGCCCAAGACCCACGCCGAAGCCAACCGTCTGCGCAAGGACATCGTCCTGGGCGAGGCGACGGACGAGACGCGCCTGGTCCGCTTCGTGGCGGGACCGGACGGGGTGGTGGTTCCGGACGTGGCCCGCAAGCTGCCCGGTCGCGGGATCTGGGTCGGCGCCGACCGGGACTCGATCGCGACGGCGGCCAAGAAGGGCCTGTTCTCGCGCGCGGCCAAGACCAAGCTTACGGTCCCCGCGGACCTGGCCGACCAGGTCGAGGCCCTGCTGGCCCGGCGCATCCTGGACAGCCTGGGTCTTGCGCGGAAGGCCGGGACCATTATCTCAGGCTACGAAAAGGTGGTCGCGGCCCTGGGGACGGGCAACGTCGCCTGGCTGATCGAGGCCTCGGACAGCGCCGAGGACGGTCGCCGAAAGATCCTCTCCGCCGCCCGCAAGGCCCCTAAGCCCCCTCGTTTGCTGGGCGCATTCAATTCGGATGAATTGGGTTTGGCCTTGGGCGGGGAGAATGTGATACACACCGCACTCCTTGCCGGGCGCGGCGTCGATCGCTGGACACAGGATGTCGAGCGATTGTCAGGTTTCCGCCCGCTTTTGCCTCCCGAATGGTCGGCGAACGGACGTGAGGACGGCTAGAGGCCTCCCCCGCTCTCGGGCGGATCGGTCTTTATGGAAAAGGGCGAGCCTGTTCGCCCGGGCTGGCCAGCCGATCGCGACAGGCCTAGGGCTTTTGCTTCCCACCGGGGAACCGCCGGTGCGATGGAAAAGCTCTAGAATCTTTGACGTTGGGCGCGGCTATTCGGGTCGCGTTCGTGGGTAAGGGTCGGGAAACGCGCTTCCTTCTTGGAGGTACGTCCGGGCCCCTTTCTCACATGGAAACATCGGTTTTTTAGCCAGGTACCGCCTGGCGGAAGTACAAGCGAGCGCATGAGCGACGATAACGAAAACGGCCGTAACGGCAATCGACCCCCGATGACGCTGAAGCCCCGCCAGGGCTCGGTGAGCGCCGGGGTCGTGAAGCAGAGCTTCAGCCACGGCCGGACCAAGACGGTGGTCGTTGAAACCAAGCGGACGCGTCCTCACGCCTCCGCGACCGGCAATCTTGCCGCGCCGTCTTCGGCTGAACGTCGCCATGGTGACGCCCCGGCTCCCCGTCCGCAGCAACAGCCGCAATCGAGCGGCGGCGGTGGTTCGGCCGGCGGTCTGTCGCAGGAAGAACTGCGCGCCCGCCAGCGCGTCGTCGACGCGGCTCGCGAGAACCAAGCCCGTCAGGCGGCCGACCAGGCCGCCGCTGAAGCGCGCGCCCGCGCCGCTCAGGAAGCCGCCCAGCGCGAAGCCGCCGCCAAGGCCGCGGCCGA
>CAIUMD010000018.1 GCA_903900155.1 uncultured Caulobacterales bacterium
CCGGAAAGGACCGCGTCGCCAAGGTCATCAATATCGCCTCGATCGACGGCCAGTCGGTGAGCCGGGAAGAGACCTATCCCTATGGCGCGTCCAAGGCCGGCCTGCTGCACATGACCAAGCGCATGGCCCTGCGCCTGGCGGCCGACAACATCGCCGTCAGCTGCATCGCCCCCGGCGCCTTCGCCTCGGACATGAACAAGGTCGCCCGCGACCACGCCGACGCGGTGTCCAAGGCCATCCCGGCCGGCCGCATCGGCACCGAAGAGGACATGGCCGGCGCGGCCATCTACCTGGCCTCGCGGGCCGGCGACTATGTCATGGGCGGCGCGGTGACGGTGGACGGCGGGGTGAGCTTCGCGCGGTAGCCTAGTTCCGTTTCCCCGGCGAAAGCCGGGGCCCAGATGCAAGAGCGCCCGCGATCCGGACAGGATCGCGGGCGTTTCTGCATGCGCTTCACAGCCATACGATGTGGGTCCCGGCTTTCGCCGGGAAGATCGGAATTAGGAGAGCTCCTCAATCTCCGCCGGCTCCGCATCACTCAGCGGCAGGTCACATGGATCCTTCGCCCCGCCGCGCATGCTGCTGGGCGGCCGGGCGCCGCGTTCGCGGGCCGACATCAGCGACCAGCCGCCGGGCTTGAGGATTTCCAGCGGCGAGAAGCGCGCCTTGTAGGCCATCTTCTCGCTGCCCGGGACCCAATAGCCCAGATAGACATAGGGCAGCTGGCCCTGCTGGGCCTGGACGATATGGTCCAGGATGATGAACGAGCCCAGGCTGCGGCGCGGCAGGTCGGGATCGTAGAAGCTGTAGACCAGCGACAGGCCGTCGGCGAGCACGTCGACCAGCACGCAGGCGATCAGGTCGCCGGGGCCGCCGTCCGTCGACTTCTTGCGGTACTCGAGCAGGTGGGTGCGGACCGCGGTGTCCTCGACCATGGCCACATAGTCGGGCCAGGTCATCTCGGCCATGCCGCCGTCGGCGTGACGGGCCAAGAGGTAGCGGCGCAGCAGCTCGAACTGCTCCAGCGTGGCCTCGGCCTCGACCAGGTGGCGTTCCAGGTCGTCGTTGCGGTTCAGGACCTTGCGCTCTGAGCGCGACAGCACGTACTCGGCCGCTGGCGCGCGGGCCGACTGGCAGGCGCGGCAGGTCTCGCAGGCGGGGCGGTAGGCGATGTTCTGGGAGCGACGGAAGCCGACCTGGGTCAGGCTGTCATTGACGGTGGGTCCATCGGACAGCGGCAGGTGGGCGAACACCTTGCGTTCCTCGCGGCCGGGCAGGTACGGGCAAGGCGTGGGCGCCGTCAGAAAGAACCGAAGCTGTCGCGTCGGAAAATGCTGCGTCACTGTCGCCCTTACCCCTGTCGTTATGGATCAGCCCTGACAGGGATTAGGGGGCATTGCGTTCAGTTGCGCAAGCTTCGCCGCGCACGCACGCGGCGAACGGTCACACGTTGCCGGCTCTACTAGAGATTATCCGGCAGAACGGGCTTTTCGCGCAACAGGACGATCGAGATCCGGCGATTGCCCGCCAGGGTCGGATCGTCGGCGTACAGCGGCTCGGAATTGGCCTTGCCCGACACCTGATAGATGCGGTCGTCGTCGACGCCGGCGCTGCGCAGCACCACGCGCGAGGCGTCGGCGCGCTGGGCCGACAGGGCCCAGTCGCCGTCCTGCTTCTTGCCATAGGCGTTGGCGCTGGTGTGGCCCGAGATGGTCACGCGGTTGGGCAGCTGGTTGATCACCTTGGCCACGGCGCGCAGCAGGATCTTGGCGCGGTCGTTCGGTTCCTTGGAGTTTTCCTTGAACATCGCGCGGCCTTCCTGGTCGACCAGTTGGATGCGCAGGCCTTCCGGGGTCTGGTCGATCATGATCTGCTTCGACAGTTCGGCCAGTTCGGGCATGTCCTGCAGCGACTGGCGCAGAGACTGGGCGGCCGAGGCGAAGGCGTCCTGTTCCTTCTTGGCCAGGGCGTCGCGCAGGGCCTGCTCGCTGGCGGAGTCGAGATTGGCGGTGGTGGGGCTCTGGCCGTCCTTGTTGACGTTGTCCGGCGCTTCGGGGGCCATCTGCTGGATGACCGACATCTTGCCGTCGGCCTTGGCGCCGTCGTCGCCCAGCGAGGTGCCGCCCAGGATGCCGCCCGAGCCGCTTGTGGTCGACGAGATCGAGGCGGGCGCGAAGTAGTCGGCGATGCCTTGCTTCTGTTCGGGGCTGGTCGTGTTCAGCAGCCACATCAGCAGGAAGAAGGCCATCATCGCGGTCACGAAGTCGGCATAGGCGACCTTCCACGCGCCACCATGGTGACCGTGTCCGCCGCCTTTCTTGACCTTCTTGATGATGATCGGCTGTTCGCTGTTGACCGCCATCGTGCTTAAGCCCGCTTAACCATAGAGCCGGAACCTGCCCGAAGGTCGTTAAGATGGGGTTGCCGCGATGCCTGCCGGGCGCGTAATCCGGGCGCTCAGCCAGTGGAGCAGCGGCATGAAGACGGCGTTTATCGGCCTGGGCGTGATGGGCTTTCCGATGGCGGGCCACCTGAAGGCCGCCGGCCACGAGGTCGCCGTCTACAACCGCAGCCCCGAAAAGGCCCGGACATGGGCGCAAAAGCACGGCGGGCAGGCGTTCGAGACCATCGCCGAGGCCGTGGCGGGCGCGGAAGTCGTGCTGCTGTGCGTCGGCAACGACGCCGACGTCCGCGACGTCGTGGCGCAGGCGCTTCCGGCGCTTGGCGAGGGCGCGACCGTCGTCGACCACACCACCACCTCGGCCACTGTCGCCCGCGACATGGCTGCGCTGCTGGGGGAGAAGGGTCACGCCTTTGTCGACGCCCCGGTCTCGGGCGGTCAGGCGGGCGCCGAGAACGGCCAACTGACCATCATGGTCGGGGCCGAGCAGGAGGCTTACGACCGCGTGCTGCCGGTCATCGAGGTCTACGCCAGGGCCGTCCGCCGCATGGGCGAGGTCGGTTCGGGCCAGCTGACCAAGATGTGCAACCAGATCGCCATCGCCGGCGTCGTCCAGGGCGTGGCCGAGGCGCTGCACTTCGCCAAGCGCGCCGGCCTGCCGACCGACGACGTCCTGGCCGCCATCTCCAAGGGCGCGGCCCAGTCGTGGCAGATGGAGAACCGCTGGCCGACCATGGCCCAGGGCAAGTTCGACTTCGGCTTCGCGGTCGACTGGATGCGCAAGGATCTGGGGATTGCGCTGGATGAAGCCCGCGCGAACGGCGCCAAGCTGCCCGGCACGGCCCTGATCGACCAGTTCTACGCCGAGGTGCAGGCCATGGGCGGCAACCGCTGGGACACGTCCAGCCTGATGGCGCGGCTGGAGAAGTAGGGCGGGGTGGCGGAGAGCGCCCCCTCCGTCACGTCGCCTATCGGCGCCGCGCCACCTCCCCCGCAAGCGGGGCAGGAGGAAGCACTCTTCTCCTCACCCGTGAAACGGGGGAGGTGGCGCGCTGCGGATACGCGGCGCGACGGAGGGGGCGCTACTGCAGAATGATTTCCACCAACTCTGCCGCATCCCAGTCAGCGTCACGCGGGGAGACGACGATCGGGACCTGGCGCTCGAAGGCGCGGAGCATCTCGACGGTCTGGATCAGGTCGGGAGCATCCAGACTTTCGCTGACCACGATCGCCGCCACTCTTAGTCCCCGCGCCCGCAGCACCTCCAGCGCCGTCAGCAAGTGACTGGCCGTGCCCAGATAGCTGCCGGCGACCAGCAGGACAGGAAGGTCCAGCGCGGTCATCAGGTCGAGGTTCGTCGCGTCGTCGGTCATCGGCGACATCACGCCGCCGGCGCCTTCGACCAGAGCCAGGTCGACGTCGCGGGTCGCCAGCCAGGTGCGGCAGTCGGCGACGAGGTCGGCCATGGCCAGGGTCTCGCCCTCGAGACGGGCGGCGAGGTTCGGGGCCAGGGGGGCGCGGTAGCGTTTCGGGGAGATCTCCGCCCAGGCGTCCGGGCGGCCCAGCGCGGCGGCCAGGCGGGCGGGGTCGCTGGCTTCCGGCGCTTCAGGGTCAAAGCCGCTGACCACCGGCTTGAAGGCGTCGGCGCTCAACCCCTTGGCCCGGGCGGCGCGCAGCATGGCGCAGGCGATGTGGGTCTTGCCGAGGTCGGTGCCCGTGCCGGCGACGAACAGGCCCTTCATCGCAGGGCCGCCACGGCGTCGGCCAGCCGGAGCACGTCGGCGTCGGCATGCTCGGCGCTGAAGGCCAAACGCAGGCGGGCTGTGCCTTCGGGCACGGTCGGCGGGCGGATGGCCACGACCAGGAAGCCCTGGGCCTCCAGCGCGGCCGAGGCGGCGAGGGCGGTGTCGGCCTCGCCCATGATCACCGGCACGATCGGGCTCCGGGCGTCCGGCAGGCCCAGGCGCTGGGTGAAGAGGCGCGCCTTGGCCAGGGGCTGCTCGGTCAGCGCCGGTTCGGCTTCGACGACGTCCAGCGCCGCCAGGGCCGCGGCGGCCGAGGCCGGCGGCAGGCCGGTGGCGTAGACCAGGGTTCGGGCGCGGGTCTTCAAGAGGTCGATCACCGCCTGCGAGCCGCACAGATAGCCGCCGTACGAGCCCAAGGCCTTGGACAGGGTGCCCATCTGCAGCGGGATGTCGGCGTCCGGGAACAGGGCGGCCGAGCCTCGGCCCTGCGCCAGCACCCCGACCCCGTGGGCGTCATCGCTGAGCAGCCAGGCGTCGTGGACCTTGCAGAGCGCGGAGAGCTGGTCCAGCGGGGCGATGTCGCCGTCCATCGAGAAGACGCCGTCGGTGGCGACCAGGGCGCGGCGGGCTTGCGGGCGTTCGGTCCGCAGCAAGCGTTCGAGATCGGCGATGTCGTTGTGGGCGAATTTGACGATCTTGGCGCCGGAGAGCTGCGCGCCGCTCCAGATGCAGGCGTGGGCCAGGGCGTCGACGAAGACGGCGTCGCCGGGGCCGACCAGGGTGGGGATGACGCCGGTATTGGCCAGGTAGCCCGAACCGAACACGCAGGCGGCCTCGGTCCCCTTCAGGCGGGCCAGGCGGCGCTCCAGATCGCTGAGCAGCGGGTGGTCGCCGGTGACCAGGCGCGAGGCGGCCGCGCCGGCGCCGTAGTTCAGCGCCGCTTCCGCCGCCGCCGCGCGAACGGCGGGGTGTTGCGACAGACCCAGATAGTCGTTGCACGAGAACGAGATCAGCCGCTTGCCGTCGCGCTCGACCACGGCGCCATCATGGCGACGCGTGGGCTTGAGGCGCCGGCGCAGGCTCTTGGCGTCCAGGGCGGCCAGCTTCTCGCCGGCGAAGACGTCGAGGCTCTGCATGTCGTTTCCCTTTGCCGTGGCTGGTGGGCGGGAATAGGCAAGGCGCCCCGAGTCCGCAAACGGAAACCGTCATGACCCAACCCGACTGGCTGACCCCCCAGTGGCTTGTAGGCGGCGCGCCGCATGTCTGGCGCCCGTACTGCCAGATGAAGACCGCGCGGCCGCCGCTGCCGGTGGTGGCGACCAGGGGTTCGCGGCTGGTGCTGGCGGACGGGCGTGAGCTGGTCGATGGCCTGGCCTCGTGGTGGACGGCCTGCCACGGCTACAATCATCCCCATATCGCCGACGCCTTGCGGGCGCAGATCGAGACCATGCCACACGTGATGTTCGGCGGCCTGGCGCATGAGCCGGCCTATCGGCTGGCGATGCGGCTGGCCAAGCTGCTGCCGGGCGAGCTGGACCATGTGTTCTTCGCCGAGAGCGGCTCGGTCTCGGTCGAGATCGCCATGAAGATGGCGCTGCAGTTCCAGATCAATCGAGGCGTCTCCGGGCGCGCCAAGTTCCTGGCCTTCCGGGGCGGCTATCACGGCGACACCCTGGCGACGATGACCATCTGCGACCCGGAGGAAGGCATGCACAGCCTGTTCGCCGGCGTCATGCCCGCCCAGGTGATCGCCGACCTGCCGCGCGACGCGGAGAGCGAAGCGGCGCTGGACGCCCTGCTGGCGGCGCGCGGTCACGAGATCGCGGCCATTCTGGTCGAGCCGCTGGTCCAGGGCGCGGGCGGCATGCTGCTGCATCCGCCGGAAGTGCTGCGGACCCTGCGCCGCCTGGCCGACAAGCACGGCTTGCTGCTGGTGTTCGACGAGATCTTCACCGGCTTTGGCCGCACCGGGACCCTGCTTGCCATGCAGGCGGCGGGGATCGAGCCCGACATCGTCACCCTGTCCAAGGCCCTGACCGGCGGGACCCTGCCGCTGTCGGCGGCGGTGGCGTCGCGCAAGGTGTTCGAGGCCTTCTGGTCGGACGACGCTGGCGCGGCGCTGATGCACGGCCCGACCTATATGGCAAATCCCTTGGCCTGCGCGGCGGCCAACGCCTCCCTGGACCTGTTCGAAGACGGAAGCTGGGCCAAGGACGTGGCGCGGGTCTCGGCGGCGTTCGCGGAAGGGCTGGAGCCGTGCCGTGGCGGGCAGGGAGTCGTCGACGTCCGCACCCTGGGCGCGATCGGCGTCGTGGAGTTCGACGCGCCCGTCGCCGTGGGCGATCTGTGCGCGCGGTTCGCCGAGCTGGGGGTCTGGATCCGGCCGATGGGCAAGGTCGTCTACCTGACCCCCGCATTTACGACGCCGGATGCGGATCTGGATCTGTTGATCTCCGCCGTCCGCCAGGTCGTCGGCGTGAATTGATTTTCCAGGCGAGGGGTGGTCCAAGCACGGCCATGTCCTCCAAGTCGTCGCCGCTTACGGTCGTGGAATATCTCGCCATCCTGGCGATCATCCTGACCTGGGGGATCAACAACGCCGCCGCCAAGGTGGCGACGGCCTATCTGCCGCCGATGCTGATGGGCGGTCTGCGCTTTGCTTCGGCCCTGGCCTTCCTGTTTCCGTTCGTGCGGCCGCCGTTCCCCGAGCCCAGGAAGCTGCTGACCATCGTGATGCTGACGGGGCCGATCCACTTCGGCGTCATCTATCTGGCCTTCAGCATGGGCAGCTCGCTGAGCCCGCTGGTGGTGGCCAGCCAACTGTGGATCCCGTTCACGGCCATCTTCGCCTGGCGGATGCTGGGCGAGACCATGCGCCTGCCGGCGGTGGTCGGCTTAGGGATCGCCTTCCTGGGCGTGGCCTGGATGAGCCTGGACCCGCACGCTGCCGGCGACCTGCCGGCCATCCTGCTGATCGTCTTCGCCGGCGCCTGCTGGGCGGTGGCCACGGTGCTGGTGCGTAAGACGCCGGGCATCAAGCCGCTGAAGATGCAGGGCATGACCGCCCTGATCGCCGCGCCCAGCCTGCTGGCCATGTCGTTCCTGTTCGAGCACGACCAAGTCGCCAAGATGCAGGCCGCGCCGCCGATCGCCTGGCTGTGCGTGCTGTTCGCTGGGTTGGTCTCGACCATCGGGGCCAGCGCCTTGCTGTTCTGGTTGGTCCAGCGGCGCGAGGCCGGGCGGGTGACGCCGTACTTCCTGCTGACGCCGCTGGTGTCATGCACGATCGGGGTGCTGTTCCTGGACGACAAGCTGACCGCCCAGCTCCTGATCGGCGGCGGCGCGACCATGGTCGGCGTGGCGCTGGTGGCCCTGACCGAGAAGCGGGCGAAGGCGGCCGCCGAAGCGGTGGTCGAGACCGCTAGCCCTTAGTCGGCGGACACTGCGCCGCCGACTGGCGGCGCAGCAGGTTCGGCGTCGCGGCGACCTCGCTCTGCTCGCCGTCGTCGGCATAGACGCCCGTCAGCAGCCTGCCGCTGACGCCCGGGGCCTGACCGTGGGTGCGGATCAGGAAGAGGCCTTCCAGGTCGTCCAGGTGCTCGACGCCGACGAAGCCCGCGCCGACCGTCGCATAGCCTTTGATCGCCGGGCTCGAGGCGTCGATGATCCAGCCGGGCGGCTTCTTGCAGACCGAGACGATCTCGGCCCCGGTCAGTTTCAGTTCGAAGGACTGGAGGTTCTGGTTGGCGTTCGCCGGCTTCCAGGCCAGCGAGACCAGCTCCGTCGAGGGCGGAGCGGGGGGCTTGGGCGGCGGCTTGCCGGCCGATTGGGCCTCCTTGGCCCCCTTGGAGTCATGACAGGCGGCCGTCGCGGCCAGCAGGATTGCGAGAAGCGACAGCCGCCAGGTGCGCATGACTACTTGATCACGCCGCAGGCCGCGCGGGCGCCGGCGCCGCCGATCGGCTGGGTCTTGTGGTCGTCGGGGCTGGCGTGGACGACGATGGCGCTGCCGTCGGCGTCCAGCAGGGCGGGACGGCCGCCGGCGCCCTTCAGCGACACCAGGGTCGAATAGACCTCGGCCGTGGCCGTGCCGTCGTTGTGGGCGAAGACGTTCGGCAGGTCGCCGCTGTCATTGGCTTCCGGGTTCAGCAGGCCGTGCACGGCCGTCGCGGCGGTGTGGACGTGGGCGCCGGCCGACTTGAAATCCGGCGCGCCGCAGTCGCCCTTCTCGTGGAAGTGGATGGCGTGCCAGCCCGGCGTCAGGGCCTTGAGCTCCAGTTTCAGCAGCACGCCGTGCGGCGCTTCGGTAGCGGTCACGACGCCGGCGTCCTTGCCGTCGCCGGTCTTGACCACGGCCGTCGCGGTGGTCTGGGCCAGGGCAGGAGAGGCGGCGATCGAGGCAGTGACGGCGAACGCGGTGAGGACGGAGAGGCTACGCATGGGTTATCCCTTCTGAATCAACCGGAGGCTGGGGTTCCTGCGGCCGTGAAGGTGGCGCCGCCGTCCTTGAAATGCTAACCCTTTTCGACGGTTCCGTGTCCGATTCTGACGGCGAAAAATCCCCTTGAGCGACGATCAAAACACCATCCCCGCTGACGGTTCTCGCGGGGATGTCGCCCCGATCAATATCGAAGACGAACTGCGTCGGTCGTATCTCGACTATGCGATGAGCGTGATCGTCAGCCGCGCCCTGCCGGATGCGCGCGACGGTCTGAAGCCCGTGCACCGCCGGGTGCTGTTCTCGATGCACGAGCAGGGCCAGACGCCGGAGCGTCCGTACGTCAAGTCGGCCCGCGTGGTCGGTGACGTCATGGGTAAGTATCACCCGCACGGCGACGCCTCGATCTACTTCACCCTGGTCCGCATGACCCAGTCGTTCTCGATGGGCCTGGTGCTGATCGACGGCCAGGGCAACTTCGGTTCGGTCGACGGCGATATGCCGGCCGCCATGCGTTACACCGAATGCCGCATGGCCCCGCCGGCCATGTCGCTGCTGGCCGACCTGGACAAGGACACGGTCGACTTCGCCGACAACTACGACGGCAAGGAGCAGGAACCGACCGTCCTGCCGTCGCGGATTCCCAACCTGCTGGTGAATTGCGCGGGCGGCATCGCCGTCGGCATGGCCACCAACATCCCGCCCCATAACCTGGGCGAGGTCATCGACGCCTGCCTGCTGCTGATCGACGACCCGAACGTCACCACCGACCAGCTGCTGGACCTGGTGCCCGGGCCCGACTTCCCGACCGGCGGCGAGATCATCGGCCGCGCGGGCCCGCGCCAGGCGCTGCTGACCGGCCGTGGCTCGGTCGTGATGCGCGGCGTGGCCAGCGTGGAAGAGCTGCGCGCCGGCCGCGAAGCCATCATCATTACCGAGATCCCGTATCAGGTGAACAAGGCCAACCTGGTCGAGTACATCGCCGAGCTGGTCCGCGATAAGAAGATCGAGGGCGTCGCCGACATCCGCGACGAGTCCAACCGCGACGGCATGCGCATCGTGGTCGAGCTGAAGCGCGACGCCTCGGGCGAGGTGATCCTGAACCAGCTGTACCGCTTCACGGCGCTGCAGAGCTCGTTCGGCGTCAACATGCTGGCCCTGAACCGCGGCCGTCCCGAGCAGATGGGCCTGCACAAGCTGCTGGAGCTGTTCGTCGAGTTCCGCGAGGAAGTCGTCGTCCGCCGGACCAAGTTCGAGCTGGGCAAGGCTCGCGACCGAGGCCATGTGCTGGTCGGCCTGACCATCGCCGTCGCCAATATCGACGAGTTCATCCACATCATCCGCTCGTCCAAGGATCCTACCGAGGCCCGCGAGCGCCTGGTGGCCAAGGCCTGGCCGGCCGGCGACATGCTGCCGCTGGTCGAGCTGATCGCCGACCCGCGCACCGTGCAGGAAGGCGGCGGCCTGATCCGCCTGACCGACGAGCAGGCCCGCGCCATCCTGGCCCTGACCCTGTCGCGCCTGACCGGCCTGGGCCGTGACGAGATCGGCAACGAGGCCGCGGCCCTGGCCGACGCCATCCGCGGCTATCTGGAACTGCTGTCGGACCGGGCCAACATCATGGCCGTGGTCCGCGAAGAGCTGGTCGAGGTCCGCGAGAAGTTCGCCATTCCGCGCCGCAGCCAGCTGGTCGACGGCGACGCCGACATGGAAGACGAGGACCTGATCGTCCGCGAGGACATGGTCATCACCGTCACCATGGGCGGCTACGTCAAGCGCACGCCGCTGGCCAACTACCGCACCCAGCACCGGGGCGGCAAAGGCAAGTCGGGCATGGCGACCAAAACCGAGGACGCCGTCACCCGCGTGTTCTCGGCCTCGACCCACGCGCCGCTGCTGTTCTTCACCTCGGGCGGCAAGGTCTACAAGCTGAAGGTCTGGCGCCTGCCGCAGGGCGTCGCCAATTCGCGCGGCAAGGCGTTTGTCAACCTGCTGCCGATCGAGCCGGGCGAAACCATCACCTCGATCCTGGCCCTGCCGGAGGACGAGGCGACCTGGGGCGGCCTGGACGTGATGTTCGCCACCCGCTCGGGCAGCGTGCGCCGCAACAAGCTCAGCGACTTCGTGGACGTTCGCCGCAACGGCAAGATCGCCATGAAGCTGGACCCCAATGAGCTGAATGGGGGCGACGGCATCGTCGGCGTGGCGGTTTGCAACGCCGACCAGGACGTGCTGCTGACCACGGCGGCCGGCCGCTGCATCCGCTTCTCGGTCGACGAGGTGCGTGTGTTCGCCAGCCGTGACTCCACGGGCGTGCGCGGCGTGAAGCTGGCGGGCGAGGATACCGTCATCTCGATGGCCGTGCTGCGCAGCGTCGACGCCACCCCGGCCGAACGCGCCGCCTACCTCAAGCACCAGCGCGCCATGCTGCGCGCCGCCGGCGAAGAGGGGGAAGACGCTCCGGTCGCCGTCGAAGAGGGCGAAGAGGACGGCGACGAGACCACCCTGACGCCGGAACGCATCGCCGAGCTGGGCGCGGCGGAGGAAATCCTGCTGACCGTGTCGTCGGAGGGCTTTGGCAAGCGCACCAGCGCCTATGACTTCCGTCGCACCGGCCGTGGCGGCCAAGGCCTTGCCGCACAAGACCTTTCCAAGCGTGGCGGCCGTCTGGTGGGCTCGTTCCCGATCGACGAGAGCGACCAGATCCTGCTGGTAACGGATCAAGGTCAACTTATTCGGGTGCCGGTGTCGCAAATTCGTGTTGCGGCGCGGAATACTCAGGGCGTAACCATCTTCCGCACCGCGCAAGACGAACATGTCGTCAGCGTCGAGCGCCTCGCCGATTCCGGCGGGGACGACAACCAGGGCGAGGACAGCGGGGCGGACGAGACCCCGTAACCCTCGAACCCTTAGCGTAAGGGGGCTGCATGCGGGTTGGGCTTTATCCGGGGACCTTCGATCCGGTCACCAACGGTCATCTCGACATCATCGGGCGGGCCGTGAAGCTGGTGGACAAGCTGGTGATCGGCGTGGCGGTGAACAGCGGCAAGGGTCCGCTCTTCACGCTGGACGAGCGGGTCGCCATCCTGGAGCGCGAGACGGCGCACCTGACCAAGATCGCCCAGATCGAGGTCCGGCCGTTCGAGAGCCTGCTGATGCACTTCGCCCGCGAGGTGAACGCCCAGATGATCGTGCGCGGCCTGCGGGCCGTGGCCGACTTCGAATACGAATTCCAGATGACGGCGATGAACCAGCAACTGGACCGCGAGATCGAGACCGTCTTCCTGATGGCCGACCCGCGCCATCAGGCCATCGCCTCACGCCTGGTCAAGGAGATCGCGGCCCTGGGCGGCGACATCGGCAAGTTCGTGCCATCGGGCGTGGCCGAGCAACTGCTGGCCAAGGTCGGCAAGGGCTAAGACGCGGAACTTTTCGTCGGGCCTCGGGCTTAGGCGTCCTGAAGCGACCGGTCGTGATCGGCGACCGGTCCCGAAAGGGAGCAAGCCATGCCGGGCCACACGCAGGAAATCACCACCACCCGCCGCGAACGCGACGCCAAGGCGCAGGCCATCGCCAAGGCCAAGGCCGTCGCGCCCAACATCGCCGCGCGGATCGGCAGCACGCCGAAGACGACGTTCCGGGGCGATCCGGACGTGTTCGGTCGCCTGGTCGAGGATCATGACCGCCACCGCGCCTTGCTGGCCATGATCGAGGAAACCCACGGCGACTCCGAAGACCGCCGCACCCTGTTCGAGGAGTTGGTGCGCGAGCTGAAGGCCCACGCCGCCGCCGAGGAGCAGGCGCTGTGGTCCTCGGTGCTGCGCGACCCGGCCACGACCGACTTCGCTCGCCATGCCGTCGCCGAGCACAAGGAGATCGACGACATGCTGGCCGACCTGGCGGCCCGCGACATGGGCTCGCCGGGCTGGCTGCGCCGGTTCGCGGGGCTGAAGGAGGAGTACCTCCACCACATCCGCGAGGAAGAGCAGGAGCAGTTCGTCGCCGCCGAGGAGCATCTCAGCGCCACCGACGTGCGCCACATGCGTCAGGTCTTCGAGCGCCGCAAGAAGGCCGAAAAGGCCAATGCGACGATCGAAAAGAAGATCAAACTCAAGGATTAGGTCTGATCGGCATTCGGGCGGAGGGACCGAAAACCTCGTCCTTCGACAAGCTCAGGATGAGGTTTCTACTGATCCAGCCTCAAAAGTAGTCCCCACCCTGAGCTTGTCGAAGGGGGAGGACGACCCGGAGGCGCCTACAGCCGCGCCCGGAACAGGAACGGGCCGAAATGCCCGACCGTGTCGTCGAAGATCGTCCACAGCTCGCCGCCCTTCGCCCGCCAGCGACGGCAGAACGACAGGTCCTCGCCGATGGCGACGCCGTTGGGCTCATAGACCGGATCGAAGCACTGCAGGACGTGCTTCAGGCCCTGCGACTGGTAGTAGCTGTCGGCGGCCGACCGGTAGAGGTCGGGATAGTCCTGGCGGATCTTCTCCAGGGCCTCGCGCTTGATCAGCATCAGTCCGGCCGGGATAGTCTCGGCGCGATAGAAGTCGCCTCGCGAGACGTGCGGCGTCTCCAGGGTCATGGGAAAGCTGAGCGATGTCGCCCAGGCGGAATTGGCGTCGGCGCGGTTGCGGGCCTGTTGGAAAAAGCGCTGCTGATCGATCGTGCGCTGCGGATAGACCGCGCCGACGATCTGCTGGTCGAACTCGATCAGGCGCTGCACGATCTCGGGCTGGAAACTGACATCGGAGTCAATAAACAGCAGGTGGCTGAAGTCTTCTTCAAGCACGCGGCTGGCCAGGGCGTTGCGCGCGAACGCAATCAAGGTGCCATTCGTCGTCGCCCACTCCATCCTGTTGCCAAGGATTTTGGAGAGTCCCAGCAATGATGACGTATACGGAGTAGTGAGCTGTCCGTTATACGTCGGAGTCCCGACGAGAATTCGCATATACGCACCCAATATTATCGGTGAGTCTTTACTCGCCTCACCTTGAGGTTGGCGCAGGTGGCACGTGCGCCGGCGTAAGGTCCAGTTTCTTTTTGTTCATGATCGAGGCGAAGCGAGGCCGATCCTGCGGATCGGCGTCGAGAGCCCGACGTTGCCCCGAAGCGGCCGGAATCGTGCGCTTCAACGGATGCCGCACTTGTCGGGGAGGCCGTGTCGTTCTACGCCCACCCGGCCTATTCAGTTCGGGGAATTCGATGAAGCTCGCCATGACCGCCGCCGTGCTGGCGCTTACCGCCACTGCGACGTCCTTTGGGGCGGCTTCGGCCCAGACCGCTGCCGACTGGCGGACGCCTGACCCGAACAACATCATCGTCGTCGAGACCAACAAGGGCCGGATCATCGCCGAGCTCTATCCGCAGGCCGCGCCGAACCATGTCGAGCGCATGCGGGGGCTGGTGAAGAGCGGCTTCTATGACGGCCTGACCTTCTTCCGCGTGATCAACGACTTCATGGCCCAGACGGGCGATCCGCAGAACACCGGCATGGGCGGTTCGGATCAGCCCAACCTGGCAGCCGAGTTCACCTTCCGCCGCGGCGCCGACACCCCGCTGGCCCAGAGCTTCAAGGTCGGGACCAACGAGTCCGGCTGGGTCGGCGTGATGCCGGTGACCAGCCAGAACTCGGCCCTGGCCGTGATGACCGCCGACCGCAAGGTCGCGACCTGGGGCAACTTCTGTCCGGGCGTCCTGGGCGCGGCTCGCGCCGGCGATCCCAACAGCGCCAACAGCCAGTTCTTCTTCATGCGCCAGGCCAACGCCTCGCTGGACAAGACGTACACGGCCTTTGGCCGTGTGTTGCAGGGCGTGGATGTCGCGCGCGCCATCAAGACCGGCGAGCCCGTGCCCGATCCGCAGGACAAGATGATCAGCGTCAAGCTGCTGGCCGACCTGCCGGCCGATAAGCGCCCGTCGATCCAGGTGATGAACACCGGCTCGGCCGCTTTCAAGGCCTTGGTCGACAAGCGCCGCGCCGAGCAGGGCGCCAGCTTCACCAACTGCGACGTCGACGTTCCCGTCCAGGTGAAGTGACCATGATCTTCGCGATCGCCCTCATGGCCGCCGGCGCGGTGGCGGCGGCTCCGGCCACGCCGACCGAAGCCGACTGGCGCACGCCCGCGCCCGAGACGGTGATGGTGATCGACACCAACAAGGGCCGCGTGCTGGTCGAACTGGTTCCCGAGGTCGCGCCCAATCACGTGGCGCGGCTGCAGGACCTGACCCGTGCGGGGATCTATGACGGCCGGACCTTCTTCCGGGTCATCGACCGGTTCATGGCCCAGACGGGCGATCCGACCAATACAGGGGAGGGCGGTACGGACCGTCCGAACCTCAAGGCCGAGTTCACCTTCCGCCGAGCGGCGCAGACGCCGTTCGTGGCCCAGGCCGCGCCGGCCGGGCTGGAGGTCGGCTTCATCAAGTCGCTGCCCGTCGTCAGCCAGGCCTGGAGCTGGGCAGAGGTGACCAGCGACAAGAAGGTCTCGGCCTGGGGGGCCTACTGCCCCGGCGTGATCGGCATGGCCCGTGACGAGGACAACAACTCGGCCAACAGCCAGTTCTTCCTGATGCGCCAGCCCTATCCGTCGCTGGACAAGCGCTACACGGCGTTCGGCCGGGTGATCAGCGGCCTGGACGCGGTGCGCGCCATCAAGTCCGGCGAGCCCGTGGCCGCGCCGCAGGACCTGATGCAGAAGGTCCGCCTGCTCAGCGACATCCCCGAGAACGAGCGCCCGAAGGTGCGGGTGATCGATCCGAAAGGCCCGTGGTTCGCCGCCGAGACCCAGCGCCTGCGGACCCTGAAGGGCGCTGATTTCTCGGTCTGCGACATCGATCCGCCGGCGCAGGTTCGTTAGGCAATACTGTTTCCGGGTCGAACTTGGTTCACATCGGGGCGTAATCCACGCTAGAAGCGCGGTCACTTATTCTCCATCCAAGGGAAGACCATGTCGGCTGACCTCGAAAACACCCTGATCCTGACGCTCGAGACCGGCCCGGTCACGATCACGCTGCGTCCCGACCTGGCGCCCGGCCACGTCGCCCGCATCAAGGAACTGGTGCGCGAGGGCTTCTATGACGGCGTCGTCTTCCACCGCGTGATCCCGGGCTTCATGGCTCAGGGCGGCGACCCGTCGGGCACCGGCCGCGGCGGTTCGGACAAGCCGGACCTGAAGGCCGAGTTCAACGACGAGCCGCACGTGCGCGGCGTGGTCTCGATGGCCCGCACCCCGAACCCGGACTCGGCCAACAGCCAGTTCTTCATCGTGTTCGACGACGCCACCTTCCTGGACAAGCAATACACCGTCTGGGGCCAGGTGACCGAAGGCATGGAACATGTCGACAGCCTGCCCAAGGGCGAGCCGCCGCGCGCGCCGGGCAAGATCGTCAGCGCCAAGATCGCCGCCGACGCATAAGCGCTCGGCCTCATTCTTTTGGAACGGCCCCGGACCTCGTCCGGGGCCGTTTCTATTTGCGACGCAGGATGACCACGATCGGGCGGTGATCCGAGCCCAGGGCTGGGCCGCGCTCGACGCTGACCGCGTGCCACTCCGAACCCGCATAGACATGGTCGATCGGCAGGAACGGCGCAGGGGCGACCATGACGCGCGAGAATTTGCTGGCCGGCCACGAGGGAATGGCGCGGGTCCAGCGGCGCAGGCCCAGCGCCTTGTCCTGACGCTTCAGAGTCCACGACCAGGGCGTGGAGTTGAAGTCGCCGGTGACGATCGCGCTCTTGCGATCGAGGTCAGAGACCAGGTTCACCAGCTTGCGGCTCTGCGCCTGCTGCAGGCCGGCCGGCACGGGCCAGGTGTAGTGGACCCCGGTGACCGTGAACGGCCCCTTGGCGTCGGCCAGGGTCGCCCAGGCGCCGGAGAGGTACGGCAGCTCGGCCGGGATGCCGCCGCGGGCGAGCATCTTCTTGCGCGAGAAGATCCAGGTCTCGCAGCGCCTGGCCTTGTCGCACGAGGCGAAGGGATAGGCTTTCCTCAGCGCCTGGATGGTCGACCAGGATTGTCCGGCGCCTTCCTCGACGATCACGACGTCGGCGTCCTGGTCCAGGATCCACGCCAGGCTTTTCTCAGGCGTCTGGTTTTCGTGCCAGAGGTTGAACTGGATGATCTTCAGGTCGCTGGCGGCCGGAGTCGCGGGCTTGAAGCGCCAGGAGGCCCACAGTTCGGGCAACATCAGCACCGAGCAGGCCAGCAGCGTGGCCGTCCCCAGGCCCACCATCACCCAGCGCTCGCCGTCGCGGGCGAAGATCCCGCCCAGCACGACCGCGCCGACGCCCATCATCAGCCACAGCGGCGCGGCGTGGGTGAAGGCGTCCAGCCGGTCGCTCCAATAGCCGCCCAGGCAGGCGATGGCCATGCCCAGACCGACCAGGCCCAGCATCAGGGCCGTGCCGCGCACGAAAAGACTCAGGAGCTGGACGATCAGGCGCATGAAGCGCCCATAGCACGCCTTCGATGAAGGAAGCGTCGCTTACTCTCCGGGGTGGTACGAGAAGCTGAGATTGCGGATTCGCTCGGCGCCGATCTGCAGGGAGCCGGTGAAGACGGGCTTCTGCACGCCGTCGTTCGGGCCGCTGCTGCGAGCCTTCTTGTAGGCGGCCATGTCCGGATAGAGCTCCAGCACCACCTCGCCCAGGCGCTTGTCGCTGGCGTGATAGCGCACCGTCTTGCCGTCGACGCTGTAGCCGTCGGGCAGCAGCCGCAGGCTGACCTTGTGATAGGTCTGGCCCAGTTCGTTCTCGGCGGTCGGGCTGGTGACGTCGTCGAAGGCCAGGAAGATCGGCGCATAGGTCTCAATGCGCTTGCCGGCCTCCCAGTCGGCGAAGTCGGACGGCTGGCCGATGTCCAGTGAGGTCAGCTTCCAGTTCCCGGCCTGAACGGGCGTTTGGGTGAAATAGAAGCCGGTCAGTTCGATGGCGGGGTCGTGCTGGAACGCTGTCTCGGTCGTGGTCGAGTTGGCCGGGGTGGCGACGGTGCGCTCCTCGGTCGTTTCCGTCGGCGCGGCCGGGGCGGCAGTCTTCTGTTCGCAGGCGACAAACAGCAAGAGCGGCGCGAGCGCCGGTATCATCAGGCGTTTCATGGCGTTCTTCCCCCGAAGACTGTGATTATGCGAAACCTGAATCCATAGCGCCAAGGTTGTCTATCCGGCTCGTGTGACGGCGTATCTCTTGACGTCCTTGGTCCATCGTGCGCTTGAAGCCCGCCCATGCGCCTTTCCGACTTCGATTTCGACCTGCCCGAGGACCGTATCGCCCTGCGTCCGGCCGAGCCGCGCGACGCCGCGCGATTCCTGGTGGTCCGCCCCGGCCAGCCGCTCGCCGACCATGTGGTCCGGGAGCTGCCCGACTTTCTCCAGGCTGGCGACGCCCTGGTGTTCAACGACACCCGCGTGATCCCCGCGCGCCTGTCGGGCCTGCGCGAGGGCCGTACGACCGGCGGCGGGGATGGTGCGCCCGTGGCCGTCGAAGCGACCCTGCACCGCCGCGCTGCGCCCGATCGCTGGAGCGCCTTCATGCGCCCCGGCAAGCGCCTGAAGGTCGGCGACCGCGTGGCCTTTGGCGACGAGGCCAACCTGCTGGACGCCTTGATCGTCGAGAAGCACGAGGGCGGCGAAGTCCTGCTGGCCTTCGACGTCTCGGGTCCCGACCTCGACATCGGCATCGCCCGCCACGGCGACATGCCGCTGCCGCCATACATCGCCGCCAAGCGGGGCGAGGACGAGCGTGACCGCGCCGACTACCAGACCGTCTATGCCCGCGAAGACGGCTCGGTGGCCGCCCCGACCGCCGGCCTGCATTTCACGCCCGACCTGCTGGAGCGGCTCAAGGCCAAGGGCGTCTCGCTGCACTTCGTGACCCTGCACGTGGGGGCGGGGACCTTCCTGCCGGTCAAGACCGACGACGTCAGCGAGCACAAGATGCACGCCGAGTTCGGTGAGGTCAGCGCCCAGGTCGCCGACGCCCTGAACGCCGTCCACGCCGCCGGCGGCCGCATCGTCTGCGTCGGCACCACCAGCTTGCGCCTGCTGGAGAGCGCCACCGGCGAGGACGGCGTGATCCGGCCGTTCGCCGACGAGACCGCCATCTTCATCACGCCCGGCTACCGCTTCCGCGCCGCCGACGTGCTGATGACCAACTTCCACCTGCCCAAGTCGACCCTGTTCATGCTGGTCAGCGCCTTCGCCGGCCAGGCGACGATGCGGGCGGCCTATGAGCACGCCATATCCACGGGCTATCGCTTCTATTCCTACGGCGACGGCAGCCTGCTGTTCAAAGACGAGACCTTGTGATGGCCGCGTTCCCCTTCGAGATCAAAGCCACGGAAGGCAAGGCCCGCACCGGCGTGCTGAGGACCCCGCGCGGCGATATCCGCACGCCGGCCTTCATGCCCGTGGGCACGGCCGCGACGGTCAAGGCGATGACCGTCGACCAGGTCAAGGACACCGGCGCCGACATCATCCTGGGCAACACCTATCACCTGATGCTGCGCCCCTCGGCCGAGCGGGTGCATCGCCTGGGCGGGCTGCACAAGTTCATGCGCTGGGACAAGCCGATCCTGACCGACAGCGGCGGCTTCCAGGTCATGAGCCTGTCGGGCATCAGCAAGCTGACCGAGGAGGCGGTGACCTTCTCCAGCCATGTCGACGGCTCCAAGCACGTCCTGACCCCCGAGCGCTCGATCGAGATCCAGGCCGACCTGCTAGGCAGCGACATCGTCATGCAGCTGGACGAGTGCGTCGCCTGGCCGGCGGAAGAGGCGAGGGCGCGCAAGGGCATGGAGCTCTCCGCCCGCTGGGCGCAGCGCTCCAAGGACGCCTTCGGGACGCGCGACAGCCAGGCGCTGTTCGGCATCCAGCAGGGCTCGACTTTCGAGAACCTGCGCCGCGAGTCCTCAGACCGACTGCGCGAGATCGGCTTCGACGGCTACGCCATCGGCGGCCTGGCCGTCGGTGAAGGCCATGAGGCCATGTGCGAGGTGCTGGACTACGCCCCGGGCATGCTGCCCGAGGACCGCCCCCGCTACCTGATGGGCGTCGGCAAGCCGATCGACCTGGTGGAAGCCGTGGCGCGCGGCGTCGACATGTTCGACTGCGTGCTGCCCACCCGCTCGGGCCGCCACGGCCAGGCCTGGACCTGGGACGGGCCGATCAACCTGAAGAACGCCAAGTTCGCCGAGGACGAAAGCCCGCTGGATCCCGACAGCGACTGCCCGGCCAGCCGCGACTATTCCAAGGCCTATCTACGCCACCTGTTCAAGGCCGAGGAGATCCTGGGTCAGGTGCTGCTGTCCTGGCACAATATCGCTTTCTTCCAGGCCCTGACGGCGGCCATGCGCGCCGCGATCGAGGAAGGGCGGTTCGAGCAGTTCCGCCGCGACTTCCGGGCGCGGCACCTGAACGCGGGCTAGTACCGAGGTCCTTGCGGCACCGGTGCGACCTCTTCCTTGTTGATCGGGAAGCGGGGCTTGCGCGGGCCATAGGGATCACGCGGCGGCGGCATGCCGGGCTCGACCGCCGGCGCCGCGGTCGGCGGCTTATGCTGCGGCGTGGCCGGCGGGTTGCAGCCGCGCGCCTCGCCCAGGCCCTTCAGATAGGCCCGCCGCACCGCGCCCGACGCGACGGCGCTCTGCACCAGGCGATCGTGGCGCTCGGCCCCGGTCAGCTTGCGCACCCAGCCGCGCATGGGGATCATGTCCTGCGCCGCGCTGGCCATCGCGCCCAGGGCCGCGCCGCCGGCCGCGCGGCGGCCGCGATCCATCAGGTCCTCGTTCTCGGCCGGCGGCACGCGGTCGATGTCCTCGCCCAGGGCGACGTCCAGCGGCTGGACAAGGCTGATCAAGGTCTTGCAGTCGCCGCTGGCGGGCCGTTGATAGGGATCGCCCATCGCCTCCAGCAGGATGCGCGGGATCTTGGTGCGGACCAGGTTCACGTCACGCAGCGGCGCCTGCATGGCCCCGGTGATGCCGTTGCGATTGGCCTCGGAGGTCGACTTGATTCGTCCGTCGTCGGTCGGTTGGACGGGCGAATCCTCGTGCTGGGGAGGCGGCGCGCCCAGCAGGGGCGGGGGCTGCTGCTGCCGCGCGAAGGCCGTTCCGGCCAGGCTCGCGCCGCAAAAGACCGCCAAAAGCAAGGTTCCACGCATGACACACCCTAACCCGCCCACAGCTTTACCGTCATCCATCGGAAAAACGGCGAAACCATGCTTGCGACGCCGGTGACCCCCGACTATGTTCCGCGCCGCTTCCCACCGGCGCCCGCCGGAACGTGAGCGGGCCGGTAGCTCAGTGGTAGAGCATTCGACTTTTAATCGAATGGTCGTGGGTTCGAACCCCACCCGGCCTACCAATCTCAAGCCTCTGATCCGACAGAGGTTCTGCGGTGCTCATTTCTCCGCATATCTCCACATCGTTAGACTGCGGGTGTGCAGAGGCGTTAGACCTTCAAGCTTGTCTCTCATCGTCATGCGCCAGTTTTTCTGCGCCCCCCACCTGCCTTTTCTCATTTGCCCCATTGGCCCGGTAGAGATTTAAGCGGCTCAGTTTCAGCGACGCCTCGGGACCCTTATCCGTTCCGGCGCGTTCAACCTTTGCCTTGAGTTATGTGGCGAGCCCGGACCCTGGACGACGATCAGACGATGACCGCCGACACCGCCTCGCGCTGGTCGCTCACGCCACCGCCAAAGCGGCCGCTTTTCCGTCGGCGTTCGGCCATTCCGGGCTTTGGCCTGACGATGGGCGTGACGCTGACGGTGCTGTCGCTGATCGTCCTGATCCCCTTGAGCGCCGTGGTCCTGAAGGCCGCCAATCAGTCGCCGGCCGAATTCTGGGCCGTGGCGACCTCGCAGCGCTCGCTGGCCGCCTATCGCCTGAGCTTTGGCGCGGCGTTCGTGGCGGCGGTGATCAACAGCATTTTCGGCGTGCTGACCGCCTGGGCCCTGGTCCGCTACGAATTTCCGGGCAAGACGCTCATCAACGCCCTGGTCGACCTGCCGTTCGCCCTGCCGACCGCCGTGGCCGGCATCGCCCTGGCGACCCTCTATGCGCCCAACGGCTGGGTGGGGCAGTTCCTGACCCCGCTGGGCATCAAGGCCGCCTACAACCCGATCGGCGTGACCATCGCCCTGATCTTCATCGGCCTGCCGTTCGTGGTCCGCACCATTGAGCCCGTGCTGCGCGACGCCGCCGAGGACGTCGAAGAGGCCGCCGCCAGCCTGGGCGCCAACCGCATCGACACGATCCTGCGCATCGTCCTGCCGGCCCTCGCGCCCGCGTGGCTGACCGGCTTCGCCATGGCCTTCGCGCGTGGGGTTGGCGAGTACGGCTCGGTGATCTTCATCGCCGGCAACATGCCCTACAAGTCCGAGATCGCGCCGCTGCTGATCATCATCCAGCTGGAGCAGTTCGAATATGCCCGCGCCGCCACGATCGCCGTGGTGATGCTGGCCGTCTCGTTCACGATGCTGCTGGTCATCAACGCCATCCAGGCCTGGGCGCGGAGGTTCGACTGATGGCCGCTGTCTCCCACCGCAAGGCCACCGATGATCCGCTGTGGGCCAAGGTCCTGGTGGTCGGCACGGTCATGGCCTTCCTGGCCCTCGTCTTGATCCTGCCGCTGATCGCCGTCTTCGCCGAGGCCTTGCGTAAGGGCCTGGGCGTGGCGCTGGAGGCGATCCAGAACACCGACGCCCTGGCCGCCATCAAGCTGACCCTGATCACCGCCGCCATCTCGGTGCCGTTCAACGCCGCCTTCGGCCTGTGCGCCGCCTGGGCGATCGCCAAGCACGAGTTCCCCGGCAAACCGCTGCTGATCACCTTGATCGACCTGCCGTTTTCGGTGTCGCCGGTGGTGGCGGGCCTGATCTACGTGCTGATCTTCGGCCTGCAGGGGTGGTTTGGCGAATACCTGGTCGACAACGACATCAAGATCATCTTCGCCGTGCCCGGCATCGTGCTGGCGACCGTCTTCGTGACCTTCCCGTTCGTGGCCCGCGAGTTGATCCCGCTGATGCAGGAGCAGGGGACCAGCGAGGAGGAGGCGGCCGTGTCGATGGGCGCGGGCGGGCTCTACACCTTCTGGCGGGTGACGGCCCCCAATGTGCGCTGGGGCCTGATGTACGGCGTCCTGCTGTGCAACGCCCGCGCCATGGGCGAATTCGGGGCAGTGTCGGTGGTCAGCGGCCACATCCGCGGCCTGACCAACACCATGCCGCTGCACGTCGAGATCCTCTACAACGAGTACGACTTCGTCGGCGCCTTCGCCGTCGCGGCCCTGCTGTGCCTGCTGGCCGTGGTGACGCTGGTGCTGAAGACGGCGGTCGAGGCGGCCCAGCCCGGCATGCGCGGCCGCAGCGGACACTGAACGGACTGAAGAGACCCATGACCATCTCCATCCGCTCCGTCGAAAAGAAGTTCGGCCGCTATCCGGCGCTGAACAAGGTCGATCTCGAGATCAAGGACGGCGAGCTGCTGGCCCTGCTGGGGCCTTCGGGCTCGGGCAAGACGACGCTGCTGCGCACGATCGCGGGCCTGGAATTCCCGGACGCCGGCCAGGTGCTGTTCGACGGCCAGGACGTGACCTTCGCGTCCGCCGCCGACCGCCGCGTGGGCTTCGTGTTTCAGCAGTACGCGCTGTTCAAGCACATGACCGTGGCCAAGAACATCGCGTTCGGCCTGGACGTGCGCAAGGGCAAGGACAAGCCGTCCAAGGCCGAGATCGCACGCCGCGTCGACGACCTCTTGAAGCTCGTTGAGCTGGACGGCCTGGGCAAGCGCTACCCCTCGCAGCTGTCGGGCGGCCAGCGCCAGCGCGTGGCCCTGTCGCGCGCCCTGGCCGTGCAGCCCAGCGTGCTGCTGCTGGACGAGCCCTTCGGCGCCCTGGACGCCACGGTCCGCAAGTCGCTGCGCAAGGAACTGCGCCGCGTGCACGACGCCACGGGCGTGACCACCATCTTTGTGACCCACGACCAGGAAGAGGCCCTGGAACTGGCCGACCGCGTGGCCATCCTCAACAAGGGCCAGATCGAGCAGATCGGCACGCCGGACCAGGTGCACGACACGCCCGAGACCGCCTTCGTCTGCGGCTTCGTGGGCGAGGCCAACAGCTTCGAGGGCCAGGTCGGCGGCGGCCAGTTCACCGCCGGTTCGCTGCGCCTGCCGGCTGGCGGCGTGCGCGAGGGCTCGGCCACGGCCTATGTCCGCCCGCACGACTTCGTGCTGGACGACGGCGGCTTCGAAGTGCGGATCGAGCGCGCTCACGTGCAGGGCGCCCTGACCACGGTCAACGCCGTGGCCCAAGACGGCCGCCCGATCGAGATCAGCGCCTCGCGCGCCGAAGCTGCTCGTTTCCAGGGCACGGTGAAGATCGCCGCCCGCAAGGCGCACGTTTACGCCGCCTAAGCTTCTCCCGGTTATACCGGTGTCGGACGAACGCGGGCCAACCTGGGCGCGCGTTGCGTCCGGTTGCGCTAAAATCGTCTCCGACGACTCGGCGGGAGTTCTAAGGTCGCATGGTCATGGTCGAGCCCACTGGCGCCGAACGCCGCGTCCACCCGCGGATGCCGGCCGCGCGCAAGATCTACATCGTGGATGATCCGCGATCGTGGAAGTGCTCGCTGCTGGACATCGCCGAGAAGGGCGCGCGCCTGTCGACGGCCGGCATCGCCGCGCCGCCGGACAAGTTCATCTTCGTCGACGCGGGCGGCCGCCGGGTGCATCTGGCGCATGTCGTCTGGCGCTCGGGCACGGAGGCGGGCGTGCAGTTCCTGCAGACCGAACGCATCGGCCCCCGGGCCGGCGGCGCGGCCGGCGCGCTGGACATCGCCCGCCGCTTCGCCGCGACCCTGACGCCTGAGATCCTTCAGTAAGTTACTGCTGCTGCTGCTGCTGCTGCTGATGCAGCTCCTGCTTCAGCGCCGAATCCGGACGGCGACGGCCGCCGGCGAAGCTGGGGCGGGCCATGCGCAGGAATTCCGGCTCGGCCATGGCCGCGCGGGCCCGGCGCACCGTGACGCCCACCGCCAGCTGGCTTTCCGCATCGCCCTTGTAGACCCCGCGTGACGGGGTGACGTCGGCATAGTCACGGCCGACCGCCACGGCTACGTGCCGTTCGCAGGTCATCATGTTGTTGGTCGGGTCCAGGCCCACCCAGCGCAGGCTGGGCAGGAAGACCTCGACCCAGGCGTGGGTGGCGTCGGGATCGGAGCGGTCGCCGGCCTCGCGGTCGGTGAACAGGTAGCCCGAGACGTAGCGGGCCGGGATGCCCCACTCGCGGCAGACGGCCAGCATGATGTGGGCGAAGTCCTGGCAGACCCCGCGCCCGGCGCTGAGCGCCAAATCGATCGGGCTGTCGGCGTCGGTGACCCCCGGCTGGTACTCGAAGGCCTTGTAGATCGTCTCCGACAGGGTGCGCACCGCTGTCAGCGGGTCGCGGCGCTTGAGGTCCTCCAGGTCGTGCGACTTGATGAAGCCCCGCAACGCCTCGGTGGTCTCGACGAAGCCGTGCGGGCGCAGGAAGTCGAAGCATTCGCCGCGCACGAACTCGCTGCGCAGCCGGTCCCATTCCCCCATGTCCAGATGGTCGGGGCGCTCGCCCGTGGGCTCGGTCTCGACGGCCGAGCGGGCGATAATGGTCAGCTTGTCGTGCGGCTGGGGTACGTCGAAGTGGTAGACGGCATTGCCGAAGCTGTCGGCGTACGAGAACACCTGAGCGGCCGGCTCCAGGTCCAGCTCGAAGCTGACCAGGCGCTGGCGGGCGGTCTTCTGGGGCTGCATCCACAGCTCCATCAGGCTTTCCCGGACCGGGCGCTCGTAGTGGTACTGGGTGACGTGGCGGATCTCTAGAAGCACGGCGGATACCTTAAGCCGGAAGACGCATTTCGAGCGGATAGGCCACGAAGGTCTCGTAGATCGCTTCGTGGATGCGGGCGCACTCGTTGACGACGGTGGTCAGCAGCGGGCCGGCCCCGACGGCCTCCAGCTCGTCGACATCGGCGAACTGCAGGCGAGCTTTCAGGCGACCGGCCAAGCGTTCGGGCGCGGCGCGCTCGCCGCCGCCGGCGCGGGCCATGGCCGACAGGTGCTGCTCGATCTGGGCGGTGGCGAAGCGAATCGAGCGGGGAAAGTCCTCGTCGAAGACCAGGAACTCCAGGATGTGCCGGGGCTCGATCTCGGCGGTGTAGACGCGCAGATAGGGCTCCAGCGCGCAGGCCATGCGCAGCACGCTGACCAGGGCCACGTGGTCGTCGACCTGACCATGCGTCGGGCTTTCGGCGAAGCACACCTCCAGCAGGCGCGAGACCAGCTGGGCGCGCTCCATGTAGATGCCCAGCATCATGAACCGCCAGCTCTCGCCATGGCTCATGGTGGTGTCGGCCGCGCCCTTGAACAGGTGCAGGTCGGCGATGACGTCGTGCAGGAAGATCGCCGAGCCGTCCGAGAACTCCTTGCCGGCCTTGGCGTCGGTGACCTTCAGGTACAGCAGGTTCAGCCGCTCCCAGGTCTCGGTGGTGATCTGGTCGCGGACCTGGCGGGCGTTCTCGCGGGCGCGGGCCAGGGACGAGACGACCGAGTTGGGGTCGCCGCGATCCAGCACCAGGGCCTGGGCGGCGTCGAACGAGCTGACGTCGGTCCCGTCGCCCGGCTCGCCCACGGCGGCCATGGCGATCCACACGGCCTGGGCGCCGTCGGTCTGGTCCAGGGTGGCGTTCAGCATCACCGACGACAGGCGCGAGAGGTGCTCGGCCCGTTCGATGTATCGGCCCAGCCAGTAGAGGCTGTCGGCAACGCGTGCGAGCATCATTAGCGGTGCCCCCCGTTGCCATTGCCATTGGCGTGGCCGTTCTCCTCGGCCAGCACCCAGGTGTCCTTGGAGCCGCCGCCTTGGCTGGAATTGACCACCAGCGAGCCGCGCTTCAGGGCCACGCGGGTCAAGGCGCCGGGCGTGACGATGGTCTTCTCGCCCGACAGGATGAAGGGGCGCAGGTCGACGTGGCGCGGCTCGATGCGGCCATCCACCAGGCAGGGCGCGGTCGACAGCTGGATGGTCGGCTGGGCGATATAGTTGTCCGGATCGGCCTTGATCGCCTCGGCGAAGTCGTCGCGCTCCTTCTGGCTGGCGTGCGGGCCGACCAGCATGCCGTAGCCGCCCGAGGCCCCGACGGCCTTGACCACGTACTTGTCCAGGTTCTCCAGCACGTGGCCCATCTGGCGCTTCTCGCGGCACAGGAAGGTCTCGATGTTGGGCAGGATGGCGTCCTCGCCCAGATAGTAGCGGATGATGTCGGGGACATAGGCGTAGACGGCCTTGTCGTCGGCGACGCCGGTGCCGGGGGCGTTGCAGATCACGACATTGCCGGCCCGATAGGCGTTGAACAGGCCCGCCGCGCCCAGCGAGCTGTCGCGTCGGAAGGTGAGGGGGTCGATGAAGTCGTCGTCGACCCGGCGATAGATCACGTCGATCCGGCGCAGACCGGTCGTGGTGCGCATGTAGACCATGTTCTCGTGCACCACGAGGTCACGGCCCTCGACCAGCGGCACGCCCATCAAGCGGGCCAGGTAGGCGTGCTCATAATAGGCGCTGTTATAGACGCCGGGGGTCAGCACCACGACCTGCGGATCGTTGCGCCAGTCGGCGGCCATGCTCTTCAGCGTGGAGAGCAGGAGGTCGGGATAGCGCTCGACCGGCCGCACGCCGGCGGCGCGATAGGTGCCCGGGAAGGTGCGCTTGGCCGCGTCGCGGTTGGCCAGCATGTACGACACGCCGGACGGGACGCGCAGGTTGTCTTCCAGCACCGCGAACTGGCCGTCCTGGCAGCGGATCAGGTCGCTGCCGCAGACGTTCGCGTAAGCCTTGTGCGGCACATAGACGTGCTGCATCTCGCGGCGATACGACGGCGCGCCCAGGACGAGCTCGCGCGGCACCACGCCGTCCATCAGGATCTGCTGGTCGCCATAGATGTCGGCCAGGAACAGGTTCAGGGCTTGCAGGCGCTGGGCCAGGCCCAGCTCGATCCGCTTCCACTCGTCCGCCGGGATGATCCGCGGGAAGAGGTCGGTCGGCATCACCCGCTCGGTGGTGTTCTCGGCGCCGTAGACGGTGAAGGTGATGCCCTGCAGCAGGAACGACCGCTCCAGCGTCCGCTGGCGGCCCGCCAGCTCTTCCGCGCCCAGGGTCGACATGCGGCCGTGCAGCGGGTCGTAGTGCGGCCGGACCTCGCCGTCGGGCGTGAACATCTCGTCGTAGGCGACCCCCGGCAGGTATGCCGCCTCCGTCATTGGCAAGGTCGGCGCGTCGTCGAGGGTCTGGGTCTTCGCCGCCACGCTTTTGTCCACGTTCTCATTGCTTTGGACGCGTCGCTGGAGGCGCCGCGTCGGCCCGACTCTAGAGCGTTGCAAGCATCTCGCGCGGCGGATTCGTCATCCGCCGCGAAGATGCGCACGACTGCCCAGCATTTGGGCGCCGATCGCTCGCTTTGAGAAGCGCGGCTAGAGCCAAGTTCGTTGCATTTACCGTCGTGACATGGGGCAAACCCCAGACTACAGCAGGGGCGGGGGCGCTTCGCGCGGGGTAATGTGATTTGGTTCTTGGGCGGACTTCCCTGGCTTTGACCGCGGTGACTTTGCTGGCGGCCTCGGCTGCCCGCGCCGACGAGCCGATGGCCCAGATCCAAGGCGTCGAAGACAAGGCCCTGCGCGAGGCCATCCAGCGCGCGCTGACGGAATCCAAGGATCCCGCCCAGAGCCGCGCCGAAGCCCGCCGCCGCGCCCGCCAGGCCGGCGAGGACGCCATCGCCGTGCTGCGCGCCGAGG
Source organism: uncultured Caulobacterales bacterium (assembly GCA_903900155.1). Lineage (GTDB taxonomy): Bacteria > Pseudomonadota > Alphaproteobacteria > Caulobacterales > Caulobacteraceae > Caulobacter. Next base: position 28,408 of record CAIUMD010000018.1, read on the forward strand.
GCTACTACGCTTACACCGTCGAGCCCGACGTGCTGGACGGCGAGCCGCCGCGCGCGGTGGTCAAGATCACGCCGGGTCCGGCCTTCGTCATCGCCGATCCGCGCATCGACTGGTCCGGGACGCCCCCCGACGAAGGCACCCGCCAGCGCGCCGCCGCCGCCATGCGCCTGATCCCGGGCGAGCCGGGCCGCTCGGCCGACGTCGTCGGCGCCGAGGGGCGCATCGTCGCCCAGGTCGCCAAGCTGGGCTATGCCGACGCTGCCGCCGAGCCGCGCGAGGTCATTGTCGACCATGCCGACCAAACGCTGCGCCCGGCCTTCAAGATCGCCTCGGGCAACCTGGTCCATCTGAACGGCATTGAGGTCGTGACCAAGGGGCGGACCAATCCGCCCTGGGTCTCGCACCTGGCGCCCTGGCGGTCCGGGGATGTCTACGACCCCGAGGACGTGGCCGAACTGGAGCGCCGGCTGCGGGACACCCGGGTCTACGAGTCGATCTCGGTCTCGCTGGCCGGGCCGGAGAAGGCAACGGCCGACGGCTTGCGGCCCGTGGTCATCACCTTGGCAGACCGTCGCTCGCGCACCATCGAAACCAGCGCCGGCTACTCGACCAGCGAAGGCTCGGGCTTCGACGTCCGCTGGAGTCGCTACAACCGTCTCAAGCGCGCCGACACCACGACCTACGCCCTGCGCCTGGCCAACCTGGAGCAACGTCTGGGGGCCGAGATCTCGCTGCCGCACTGGCAGCGGCCGCAGCAGACCTTGAAGCTGAACAGCTCGATCTTCCGCAATGACACCGATGCCTATACCGAAACCGGCGCCACGGTCGGCGTCAATCTGACCAAGCGACGGCAGACCACCTCCTACCGCACCTTCGGCGTGTCGATGGACCTGTCCCAGACCAAGGAACAGATCAGCCAAAACGGGTCGGTCGCCGGCCGCGTGCTGAACCTGGCCACCTTAGCGGGTCTCGCCGCCTACGCCTGGGACTTCTCGGACAGCATCCTGGATCCCAAGCGCGGCTGGCGCCTGGAGGCGCGGGGTGAACCGACCTATGTGGTGGGTGATACGACTCTGCCGTATCTGAAGCTGACGACCCAAGGCTCGATCTACCTGCCGTTCGGCAAGGGCGCGAGCACGGTGCTGGCCAGCCGGGTGAAGCTGGGCGCCATCGTCGGCGGCGGCATTCCCGAAGTGCCCGCATCCCGGCGCTTCTTCGCCGGCGGCGGCGGCTCCGTGCGCGGCTACGCCTACCAGGCCATCGGCCCACGCTTGGCCGACAATACGCCCCAAGGCGGCGTCTCGCTGATCGAGACGTCGTTCGAGCTGCGCCAGAAGGTCACCTCGAAATGGAGCGGCGTGGCCTTCATCGACGCCGGCGCCATCGGCAGCTACAAGACCCCGCGCCGCGAGGACTTCAGGGCCGGGGCGGGCTTCGGCATTCGCTACGATCTGGGCTTTGGGCCCATCCGCGCCGACATCGCCGCCCCGCTGGGTCGCCGCAAGGGCGACCCGGCGTTCCAGATTTACCTCAGCATCGGGCAAAGCTTTTGAGCGGGGAGCACGACAAGCCTGACCTGAGCGAGACGGTCGTCCACGCCGCCGAGGCGACGGGCGAGGCCGCCGTCAAGGTCGCCAAGAAGATCGGCTGGGGCGGCGCCGTGCTGATCGCGTCGGCGATCCTGGCGGCCATCCTGATCGTCATGGCCGGCGGCCTGCGCTTTGCGCCCATCACCCCGCAAGGGCGCCTGTTCCTGGAGGCCCGCGCCTCGGGCCTGAAGCTGGGCCGGATCGGCAAGCTGCACATCGAGGGCCTGTCGGGCGACATCTGGAAGGACTTCGGCGTTCGCCGCCTGACCATCACCGACGAGAAGGGCGTCTGGCTGGAGGCGCACGACATCCGCGTGGCCTGGCGACCGACCGAGCTGTTCGGTCGCCGCTTCCATGCCGAACGCATCGACGCTCGCGATGTCATCGTCCTGCGCCGCCCGACCATGACGCCCAAGGGGCCAAAATCCGGCGCCGCGCCGGTGTCGGTCGACCTGGACGCCTTCAAGTTCCGCCTGATCACCCGCGTCGAATTCAGTGGGCGCGAGGGCGATTTCGACGTCGGCGGCGACTACGAGATGGCGCGGCTGGGCGGGCACAAGGGCAAGCTGGCCGTCGCTTCGCGGCTGCATGTCGGCGACCACCTGAACCTCGACTTCGACCTGGGGCGCACCCAGACCCTGCACCTGAAGGCCGACGCCACCGAGGCCAATGGCGGCGCCATCGCCGGCGCCCTGGGCCTGGCCGCCGACCGCACCTTCGATCTCAAGGCCAAGGCCGACGGCACGCTCAGCCGGGCGGCATTCAACGTGCTGGCGCGCTCGGGCAATACGACGCCGCTACAGGCCGACGGCGCCTGGACCGAGCAGGGCGGCTCGGCGCGCGGCCGGCTGGACCTGGGCGCCTCGCGCTGGACAGAGCGGCTGGAGACGATGTTCGGCCCCGAGGCCAATTTCACGATCGACGGCAAGAAAGCCACCAAGGACGGCCTGTCGAACCTGAACCTGGATATCCGCGCCCAGAACCTGTCGCTGCAAGGCCATGGCCTGGCGGACCTGGCCAAGAAGCGCACCGGCCCCGACGGTATCGCCTTCACCGCCCAGGTCGGCGCGTTGAAGCGGATCGTCACCATCCCTCAGATGGGCCGTGGCCTGGTCGACGGAGTCTTCCGCCTGGAGCCGGGCGGCTTCTCGGTCGAGGGCGATGTCGACGTCGCCGACCTGGAATTGCTGGGCTACCGCCTCAAGCGCGCCAAGGGGCCGGCCATGGTCCGCTGGGCCAAGGGCGAACTGGAGATCAAGGCGGCGGCGACCTCGTCGGGCGGCGGCGGCACGGGCCTGCTGGCCCTGCTGGGGTCGAGCCCCAAGGCCACTTTCGAGGGCGCGCGGGTCAAGGGCGGGCGTTTCCTGATCAAGGCGGCCCGCGTCGACGCGCCGAACCTGATCGTCACCGGCAAGGGCGAGCGCGGCGTGCTGGGCGGTCTGTCGTTCGACGGCGAGATGCGCGTGGCCAGCATGGGGCCGGTGCGGCAGGGCGCAAAGGGCTCGCTGCTGGCCAAATGGACGGCCTCCAGCTTCGCCGGCCGACCCTGGAGCTTCACCGTCGACAGCCGCGCCGCCAACTTCGCCACCGGCTATGCCGAGATCGACCGCTTGCTGGGCGCGACGCCGCGCCTGACCGGCAAGGGCGCCTGGAGCGACGGGGTGCTGAGCATCTCGGACGCCAAGCTGGACGGGACCAACGCCAGCCTGAAGTCCTCGGGCAAGATGACGGTCGCCAAGGCCCTGGGCCTGGACTTCAAGCTGGACTGGACCGCTACGGGTCCGTTCAGCGCCGGTCCGGTCGAGATCGCCGGCAAGGCGGCGGGCGACGGCCAAATCGGCGGCACGCTGGCCGCGCCGCAGGCCCAGCTGAACGCCGACTTCGACAGCATCGACCTGCCGCGCCTGCCGCTGACCAAGGCGCACCTGACCTTGACCTTCGCGCGCGGCCCCAGCGCCACCGACGGCGTGGCGGCCCTGCAGGCCGACAGCCAGTATGGCCCGGCGCGCGGTCGCACCGCTTTCCGCTTCTCGCCTGGCGGCGTCGAGCTGTCGGAACTGGACGTCGACGCTGGCGGGGCGAAAGCCAAAGGCGCGATGTCCCTGCGCGACGGCATGCCCGCCACCGCCGACCTGACCCTGGCTGTCGGCCCCGGCGCCTTCCTGCCGCAAGGCCAGGTCAAGGGCTCGGCCAAGCTGGTCGACGCGCCCGGCGGCGGTTCGGCCTCGGCGACCCTGGACCTGACCGCCGAGGAGGTCGCCTTCGGCGCGTGGAAGGTGCGCGCGGCGCGGATCAAGGCCGACGGTCCGCTGGCGCGGCTGCCGCTGTCGATCGACGCCCGAGGCGACGCGCCCGGCGGTCGCTGGCGGATCGGCGGCGCGGGCCAGCTGGCCCAGGCCGGCAAGGCCTACGATCTGGCGTTGGACGCGTCCGGCCGCATGGGTCGCACCGAGATCAAGACCCGTGAGACCGTCAAGGTGCATTTCGGCGACGGTCCGACCCAGGCCCGCCTGCGCCTGGCCATCGACAAGGGGCGCGCCGATATCGACGCCGACATCGGCGGGGCCGCGACCATGCTGAAGGCCGAGCTGGCGGACGTGGCCATCACCGCCTTCAACCCCGACCTGGACGGCGACATCGACGGGTCCATCAACCTGCGCGGCCAAGGCGAGACCCTGACCGGCGACTTCGACATGCGCCTGGCCAACGCCCGCGAGCGCGGGGCCAAGATCGAGCAGTCCCTGGACGCCAAGATCCATGGCGAGCTGAACGACAGCACGCTGACCATCGTGGCCGACGGCGACAACCGCCAGGGCCTGAAGGCCGACGCCAACCTGGTGCTGCCGGTCGAGGCCTCGGCCAAGCCGCTCCGCCTGTCGATCAACCGCAAGCGCGGTGTGCAGGGGCGGTTCTCGGCCCAAGGCGAGATCAAGCCGCTGTGGAACCTGCTGATGGGCGCCGACCGCTCACTGTCGGGCCGCATCAACCTGCAGGCCACGATCGGCGGCACCCTGGCCGACCCGCGCCTGCTGGGTTCGGCGACCCTGGACAATGGCGGCTTCGAGGACGGCCAGACGGGCCTGAGCCTGAAGAACGTCACGCTGCGCTCGGCCATGGCCGATAACGCCATCGACGTCAGCCAGGCCATCGGCGAGGACGGGCAGGGCGGATCGATCTCGGGCGCCGGGCGCATCAGCTTGGCGCGCGACGGGGTCGGCAGCTTCAAGCTGGACCTCAAGGGCTTCCGCCTGATCGACAACGACCTGGCCTCGGCCGTCGCCACGGGGCAGGCCACCGTCAATCGCTCGGCCGACGGCAAGATCAAGCTGGCCGGCGCGGTGACCATCGATCGCGCCGACGTCTCGGCCCAGAGCAAGACCCCGGTCGGTGTCGTGGCCATGGACGTCATCGAGCGCAACCGGCCCTCGGACCTGGACCAGGGCCTGCAGCGCCGTCCGACCATCGGCGGCATGATCCTGGACCTGGATCTGAAGGCGCCGCGCCGGGTGTTCGTACGCGGCCGTGGCCTGGACGTGGAGCTGTCGCTGGACGCCCATGTCGGCGGCACTTCGCTGGCCCCGTCGCTGAGCGGCGTGGCCCGCGTGGTGCGCGGCGAGTACGACTTTGCCGGCAAGCGGTTCGAGTTCGACGAGAACGGCGCCGTCTATCTGTCCAGCCAGTTGGACCGCATCCGCCTGGACCTGTCAGCGACCCGCGAGGACGCGGCCCTGACGGCGGTGGTGCGCATCCTGGGCACGGCGGCCAAGCCCGAGATCACCCTGACCTCAAAGCCCGAACTGCCCAGTGACGAGGTGCTGAGCCAGGTGCTGTTCGGCTCGTCGGCGGCCCAGCTGTCGCCGATCGAGGCAGCGCAACTGGCGTCCGCGCTGGCCTCGCTGGCCGGCGGCGGCGGCTTCGACGTCATTGGCAATCTGCGCAGCTTCGCGCGCCTGGACCGCCTGGCTTTCGCGGAAAGCGCCACGGGCATGACGGTGTCGGGCGGCAAGTACGTGACCGACGATGTCTATGTCGAGATCATCGGCGGCGGCCGCGAAGGCCCCGCCGCGCAGGTCGAGTGGCGGATTCGCCGGACCCTGTCGCTAGTCTCCAGGATCGGCGGCCAGAACGACGCGAAGCTTTCCGTTCGCTGGAGAAAGGACTACTAGAAAGCAAGGCTGTTGCGTGGGTGACCGGTTTCCTCAAGTGAGGAGACAACGATTTGCCCGCGGCCCTTGGTTATCGTGACTGAGGGAGGACCGGCTCTTATGCGTCTCAATTCAGAAGATCGCGCCGTTCTGGAGCACATTGCTCGCGACGGCGGCCAGATCGTTGACCGGGCCGTGGCCTGGTGCGCGACGAACTCCGGCAGCCGCCACCTGGCGGGCCTGGAGCGCCAGAGGCAAATCCTGCTCGATGAGGCCTCGCGCCTGCCGGCCGCGCCGATCGACGTGCCGCTGTCGCCCTCGCGCGAAGTCGCCGCCGACGGCCGCGAGACCGAGTTCGCCCATCCGCCTTCGCTGGCCGTGGTGGTCCGGCCCGAGGCTCCGATCCAGGTCGTGCTGACCGGCCACTACGACACCGTCTATCCCGAGACGAGCCCGTTCCAGGGGGTTCGCATCCGTCCTGACGGCGCGCTGCACGGCCCCGGCATCGCCGACATGAAGGGCGGCATCTCGGTCATGCTGGCGGCGCTGGAGGCGTTCGAGAAGCACCCCGAAGCGGCGAACGTCGGCTACCGCGTGCTGCTGTCGCCGGACGAGGAGATCGGCTCGATCGCCTCGGGGCCGGTGCTGTCCGACTTCGCGCGGCGCGGCCATGTCGGCCTGACCTACGAGCCGGCCCTGGCCGACGGGGCCCTGGCCTCGGCGCGCAAGGGCTCGGGCAATTTCCACATCGTCATCCATGGCCGCGCGGCCCATGCCGGCCGCGACTTCGCCGCCGGTCGCAACGCCGTGATCGGGGCGGCGCGCGTGGCCGAGAAACTGCACGGCCTGAACGGCCAGCGCGACGGCGTCACCGTCAACGTCTCCCGCATTGACGGCGGCGCGCCGCTGAACATGGTGCCGGACGTGGCGGTGGTGCGCTTCAATGTCCGCTTCCCCGAAGCCCAGGCCGCCGCATGGTTCGAGGCCGAAGTCGCCCGCATCGTCGGCGAGATCGGCGATGACCTGCACGCCCATCTGCACGGCATGATCACCCGCGGCGCCAAGCCCTTCAACGCCGCCCAGCAGCGCCTGTTCGGGGCGGTCAAGGACGTCGGCGCTTTGCTGGGCCAGGACATCGCCTGGAAGCCTTCCGGCGGGGTCTGCGAGGGCAACAACCTGTTCGCCTCGGGCTTGCCGAACGTCGACACCCTGGGCGTTCGGGGCGGCGACATCCATAGCGAGGCCGAGCACGCCTTTCCCGAAAGCTTCGTCGAGCGCGCCCAGCTCTCGGCCCTGATCCTGATGAAACTGGCCAGCGGCGAGATCGACGCCAGAGCGATCCGTTCCGCGATGGAGACCGCCTGAATGCTTGTTGTCCGTCCCGCCGGTTCTCCCGACTTCGACGCCCTGATGGAGCTGGCCGTGATGTCCGGCCGTGGCTTCACCAGCCTGCCCGAGGACGAGCCGACCCTGCGCGCGCGCCTGGCCTTGTCGGAAGCCAGCTTCCAGGCCGGCGTCGCCCCGCCCGAGGCCTGGTACACCCTGATGCTGGAGGACCTGGAGACCTGCGACGTGATCGGAGTCGCGGGGGTCAAGGCGGGCGTAGGCCTGAAGCGGCCGCACTTCTCGTTCCGGGTCGTCACCCTGGCCCAGTCGTCGCCGACCCTGGAAAAGCGCTTCGACCACCGGGCCCTCGTTTTGGTCAACGAGTGCGCCGGCTGGTCGGAAGTGGGCTCGCTGTTCCTGCGGCCCGAGCGGCGCAAGGGCGGGGCGGGGCGGCTGCTGGCCCAGTCGCGCTACATGCTGATCGGCCTGGAGCCCCAGCGGTTCGCCGAAATGGTGCTGGCCGAGCTGCGCGGCTGGTTCGATGAGGACGGCGGCTGTCCGTTCTGGGACCACGTGGCCAGCAAGTTCTTCCGCCTGGAGTTCGACGAGGCCGACATGATGAGCGCCTCGACCGACGGCCAGTTCATCCTCGATTTGGCGCCGCGCCATCCGATCTATGCCGAGCTGCTGCCCAAGGAGGCCAGCGAGGTGCTGGGCCGCGTGCACCGCGAAGGCGAGGCGGCGCGGGCCATGCTCGAGACCGAAGGCTTCCGCTACCAGGGCCTGATCGACATCTTCGACGCCGGGCCGACGGTCGCCGCGCGTCGCGACGACATCAAGTCTGTGCGCGAGGCGCGGCGCCTGCGCGTGAAGATCGGCGAGGACGCCTTTGGAGAGGAGGCCCTGGTCTCGACGGGCGAGGTGGCCAGGTTCCGGGCCGTGCGCGCGCCGGTGCTGGTCGATGGCGAGAGCGCGATCCTGGGGCGCGACGCGGCGCAAGCCCTGGGCGTCCACGAAGGCGACATGGTGCGGGTGAAGGCATGAGCGGGCTCTATATCGACGGCAAGTGGCGTTCGGGTCAGGGCCCGGAACTGGTCTCGACCGATCCGGCGACCGGCGAGGGCGTCTGGCGCGAGGCGACCGCGACCGAGGCCGACGTGGCCGAGGCCGTGGCCGCCGCGCATGCGGCTTTCCCGGTCTGGGCGGACCAGCCGCGCGAGGCGCGCATCGCGGTCCTGCGTCGCTACAAGGAGATCCTGGTCGAGCGCTCCGCCGCCTATGCCGAGGCCCTGAGCCGCGAGACCGGCAAGGCGCTGTGGGAGACCAAGGCCGAGCTGGCCTCGATGGCCGGCAAGGTCGACCTGTCGATCAAGGCCTATGACGAGCGGACCGGCGTCACGCAGACCGCCATGCCGTTCGGCCGCGCGGTGCTGCGTCACCGGGCGCACGGCGTCATGGCGGTGCTGGGGCCGTTCAACTTCCCCGGTCACCTGCCTAACGGCCACATCGTGCCGGCGCTGCTGGCGGGCGACACCGTGGTGTTCAAGCCTTCGGAAGAGACGCCGCTGGCCGGCCAACTGATGGTCGAAGCGCTGGAGGCGGCCGGCGTACCGGCGGGTGTCGTGAACCTGGTGCAGGGCGGGCGCGAGACCGGCCAAGCGCTGATCAACCAGCCAATCGACGGCTTGCTGTTCACCGGCTCGGCCGCGGCCGGGACCTTCTTCCGCCGCCACTTCGCCGACCGGCCCGACGTGATCCTGGCCCTGGAGCTGGGCGGCAACAATCCGCTGGTCGTGTGGGACGCCGACGACGCCGAGGCCGTCGCGGCCCTGGTCGTGCAGTCGGCCTTCATCACCACCGGCCAGCGCTGCTCGTGCGCGCGGCGGCTGATCGTGCCGGACGACGCCTTCGGCAAGGCGGTGATCGAGGCGACGGCCGGACTCGCTGAACGCCTGTCGATCGGTCCTTGGAACAGCGAGGGCGAGGCCTTCATGGGTCCGCTGATCTCGACCCGCGCCGCCCAGGCCGCTCGCGCCGTGGCCGACACCCTGGGCGGCGACCGCATCCGTTCGCTGGGCTCGGTCGAGGGCTTGAGCGAGGCGTTCGTGACCCCCGGCCTGGTCGACGTCACCGGCGTCGACACTCCCGACGAGGAGCTGTTCGCCCCGTGGCTGCAGGTGCGCCGTGTCGCCAATTTCGACGACGCGCTGAAGACCGCGAACGCCACGCGCTATGGCCTGTCGGCGGGGCTTATCTCAAACGAGTCAAGGCGTTGGGATCAGTTCCTGAACCGCATTCGCGCGGGCGTCGTGAACTGGAACCGGCCTACGACCGGAGCGGCGGGCTCGATGCCGTTCGGCGGGCTGGGGGCCTCGGGCAATCACCGGCCCAGCGCCTACTACGCCGCCGACTACTGCGCCTATCCGGTCGCCAGTTTCGAGGCCGAGGCGGTCACCGATACGCGCAAGGACATCAAGGGCTTGCGCGGATGAGCTGGGAAGCCAATTGCGACGGCCTGGTCGGCCCGACCCACAGCTATGTCGGTCTCTCGCCCGGCAACCTGGCCAGCGCCAAGAACGCCGGCGAAGCCTCCAACCCGCGCGGTGCGGCCTTGGAGGGGCTCGGGAAAATGCGCCGGCTGTCGGACCTGGGCATCCCGCAGTTCGTGCTGCCGCCGCATGAGCGACCGGCGGTAAGCCTACTGAAGTCGCTGGGCTTTTCGGGCTCGGAAGAGGCGGTGATCGAGCAGGCCTGGAAGGACGCGCCGGCCCTGGCCGCCGCCGCCTATTCGGCCTCGCCGATGTGGGCCGCCAATGCCGCCACGGTGACGCCCAGCGCCGACACGGCCGATGGCCGCGTGCACTTCACCCCGGCCAACCTGCTGACCAACCTGCACCGCAGCCTGGAGGGGCCGCAGACCGCGCGCGCGCTGCGTCGGCTGTTCCCGGAAGAGACCCGTTTCGCCGTCCACGACCCGCTGCCGGCCCAGCCGCATTTCGCTGACGAGGGCGCGGCCAACCATGTCCGGCTCAGCGCCGAGCACGGCGCGCCGGGGGTGAATATGTTCGTTTGGGGCCGCGAGGCCTGGACCCATTGGGACGGCAAGTTCCCGGCCCGCCAGACCCGCGAAGCCTTCGAGGCCATCCAGCGCCGCCATGGCGCAGCGCGCGCGGTCTTCCCGCAGCAGGGCAAGGCGGCGATCGAGGGCGGGGCGTTCCACAACGACGTGGTCTGCGTCGGCGCGCGCGAATGCCTGTTCTTCCATGAGCGCGCCTTCGAGGACCGCGCCGGCATGGAGCGCCAGGTCCGCGCCGCCGCCCAGGGCCTGTTCGAACCGGCCTTCGTCGAGGTGTCGGAAGCCGATCTGCCGATGGCCGACCTGGTGGCCAGCTACCTGTTCAATTCGCAGCTGCTGGTCGTGCCCGGCGAGGATCGCCTGGTGCTGCTGGCCCCGGCCGAGACGCACGACAACCCGCGCGCCTTCGCGGTCGCCGAGAGCTTGGCGTCCTCGAACGACCCCATCGGCCGCGTCGAATATGTCGATGTCCGCCAGAGCATGCGCAACGGCGGCGGGCCGGCCTGCTTGCGCCTGCGGGTGGTGCTGACCGACGCCGAGCTGGAGGCCGTCAACCCGGCCCAGCGCTTCATGCCGGGCCTGCACACGATCCTGGCCGACTGGGTCACGCGCCGTTATCGCGACCGCCTGGCCCCGGCCGATCTCGCCGATCCGCAGTTGCTGACCGAGAGCCGCGAGGCGCTGGACGAACTGACCCGGATCCTGGACCTGGGCGGCGACTTCTATCCGTTCCAGAGGGACGCGTGAGCGTGTCGGTTCGGCGCGCCGATCCGGCCGCTTCGAGGACGACTTCCTGATGGGGATGCCGCTGTTCTAGCCGCGCAGGGCCGCGAGCGCCTGGGGGAACCGCCGCGACAGCGGGACCTCCAGCGCGCCCAACTCGACGGCGTAGTCGCCCGAGCCCTCGGGTTTCAGGCCCGTGACCCGCGCCTTATTGACCAGCCAGGACTTGTGCGTGCGAACGAAGCCGTGCGGGGCCAGGCCTTCCAGCACCGCGCTCAGGGACGAGCGGGTCAGCGGGCGGCGGCCGTCGGCCAGGGCGAACTCGGCATAGTTGCCGGCCGAGCGCACGGCCAGGATCTCGGCGACCGGGACCCGGATCAGCCGGGCGCCGTCCTGGATGTCGAAGGTGGCCGGCGGGGCAGGGACCAAGGTCTCCGACTTCTGGCCACTGCGGCGCAGGGCCAGCCAGAAGATGATCGTCGCCAGGCCGTACGACATCATGTCCTTGCGGAACTCGTACGGGAACTCGGTCGACAGCGGGCCGAACTGATAGTGCTCGCCCAGCAGCGCCTGATGCCCCAGCTTGCGCAGCACGATGAAGCCCGAGACGTGCAGGACCGAATAGACCAGCACGGCGACCAGATGCGCCGGCGCGGCCAGCCACCAGCGGGGCCGGGTCCGCACCATCCAGAACGCCATCGCCCCCGGGATCGTGAAGATACAGAAGGTGACCAGCGCGCTGCTGGTCTCCCAGATCGCCGGCCGGATCGTCCCTAGGCGCGGCGCGTCATGCTGGATGGTCAGGACGTTGACGAAGGCGATGGCGCCGACGAGGGCCACGCCCAGAAGCCAGGCGCGGGTCAGCCAAAGCCGCTCTTCGCCGGTCATCCCGAATAGGCCGCCGGTGGTCCCTGAAACTTTTCCGGTCGTCCCAGCCAGCGGCCGCTGATCCCGTGGCGCTTGGCCCATCGCGGCGTCGTGCGGCAGGTCCCTGGCGTCGCTCTTCACCACGGACGCCTCTTCATGACCACGACCTCACCACCCCTGGACCGGCGCTACGACCTCGACTGGATTCGGGTCGGCGCGTTCTTCCTGCTGATCCTGTACCACACCGGCATGTTCTACGTGCCGTGGGATTGGCACGTGAAGACCCCGCATCCGGTCGAGGCGCTGGAGCCCTTCATGCTGCTGACCAATCCTTGGCGGCTGACCCTGCTGTTCCTGGTCTCCGGCGCGGCGACGCGGTTCATGGCCGACAAGGTCAGCGTCGGGAAGCTGACCACGACGCGGATCGCGCGCCTGTTGCCGCCGCTGATCTTCGCCATGTTCGTGATCGTGCCGCCGCAGTCCTACTACCAGATCGTGGAGTATATCGCGGCCCATCCAGGCACGCCGCTGACGGTCGACAACTTCTGGATCCGCTACGCCACGGCCTCGGGGCGCTGGTGCGGCCCGGACGGAAATTGCCTGATCACCCCGACCTGGAACCACATGTGGTTCGTAGCCTATCTCTTTGTCTATACGATGGTTCTGGCCGCTATGCTGCTGCTCTGGAAACGGGCGGGCGAGCACATCCAGAAGGCCGCGGAATGGCTGCTGAAGGGCATGGGCCTGCTGATCTGGCCGGTGCTGTTCCTGGGGATGCTGCGCGCCACCCTCTACGCCAAGTACGGCGAGACGCATGCCCTGATCGACGATCCTTACGTCCACGCCGTCTCGTTCAGCGCCTTCCTGCTGGGCTTTGGTCTGGCCAAGTCGCAGGTGTTGCGCGATCGCCTGACCGCAGTTCGTTGGCCGGCCCTGGTGCTGGCGGTCGCGGCCTGGGCCGTCTGGTCGTGGATGGTGTGGACCTACTGGCGTCACGACGGCTTGCCGCAGCCGACGCCTCTGGTCGGCCTGGCAGGGCGCTTCGTCTTCGCGATCCAGGGCTGGTGCGCCATCGTCGCCATCCTGGGCTTTGGGGCCAAGCATCTGGCGAACCGTGGCGGGCCGGCGCTGCGCTATCTGACCCTGGGCGTCTTCCCGTTCTATCTGGTGCACCAGACCCTGATCGTGGTCATGGCCCATCACCTGGCCAAGCTGGGCCTGCCCCAGGGGCTGGAGGGGGCGATCCTGGTGGTCGCCACGTTCGCCGGGTGCTTCGCGACCTATGAGGCGGTGCGACGCATCCCGGGCGTGCGGATCCTGTTCGGCCTGAAAGCTCAGCCCGCCGAGGCGGTCGCCAAACGTCCGCCGGCCTTCGCATAGGCCTGGCTGCCGCGCGTGAGGACGGTGTCGCCGGGGACGATCTCGGCGACACCGATGTCCGTGGCGACGGCCATCCGGTCGTAGATCGCGCTGAAGTCGCGCAGCGTCACTTCCTGCAGGGTCTGGATCGAGTCGATCACGAAATAGACCTGCTGGAAGTCGTCGATGCGGTAGTTTGTGCGCATCACCCGCTCCAGATCGAAGCCGATGCGGTTGGGCGACGGATCGTCCAGGGCGAAGATCGACTCCGTCCGCGACGACACGATGCCGGCGCCATAGATGCGCAGGCCTGCGGGCGTGTTCATCAGGCCGAACTCCACCGTGTACCAGTAGAGGCGGGCCAGGTTCTTCAGACGGCCCAGGCCCAGGGCGCGCTGCCCGCCTTGGCCATAGGCCTGCATGTAGTCGGCGAAGACCGGGTCGGTCAGCATCGGCACGTGGCCGAAGACATCGTGGAAGATGTCCGGCTCCTGCAGGTAGTCCAACTCGTGCGGCTTGCGGATGAACTGGCCGGCCGGAAAGCGGCGATTGGCCAGGTGGTCGAAGAACACGTCGTCGGGCACCAGGCCCGGCACGGCGACCACGCTCCAGCCGGTCAGGCGCTGAAGCTCCTCGTTAATGCGGTTGAAGTCGGGAATGCCCGTGCGGTGCAGGTCCAGCGCGTCCAGGCCACGCATGAATTCGTCGCAGGCGCGGCCATGCAGCATGGCCGCCTGACGCTCGTACAGGGTGATCCAGACGTCGTGCTCGGCCTGGGAATAGGTTTCCCAGCCCTGATCGATCGTCCAGTCGGGGCGGGCGCCCGGCGGCGGCCCGTTGCTAAAACCATCTCCGCTCATGGAACGACGCTACGCCCCGATTTTCGCAATTGCTGTTCGCAGTTTGCGCAAAAAAGGGCGGGTCGCCGGAGAAGTGTTTCGCTTAGTGTGAGATCCGGGGACGAAGCTTGTACAGCCCGTGATCGAAGGACTCGAAGATCACCGCGGTCTGCGGATGGCCCACCGGCTCGCCGCTGTCGTCGGGCAGCAGGTTCTGTTCGGAGACATAGGCGACGTAGCTGTTGTCGTCGTTCTCGGCCAGCAGGTGGTAGAACGGCTGGTCCTTGGTCGGCCGGATGTCCTCGGGGATGGACTGCCACCATTCCTCGGTATTGGCGAACACCGGGTCGACGTCGAACACCACGCCCCGGAACGGGAAGATGCGGTGCCGGACGACCTGGCCGATCGCGAATTTGGCGAGTCTCGAGTTCATGGCGTTAAGGATAGCAGTCTCACCTGACTGAAACCTGAACTGTCCGCCGTCCGAACCCGGATGACAAGCGGGCGCCTTCCGATGGGCGAGTGACGTGATATGGTCGACTCGAAGTGAGGCTTCGCACCGTTCGCGAAGACCTGCGAGACAGGTAGAGACCATGTCGGAGGCGCCGCGCGCGCCCGGCGCTTCCCAGCAGGGTAAGCGTCGGCGGTCTCAGGATGACGCGGCCGCCTGTTATGCGGCCCTCGACCTGGGGACTAACAACTGCCGCCTCCTGGTGGCCACGCCCACGCCGCGCGGATTCCGCGTCGTCGAGGCCTATTCCCGCATCGTGCGCCTGGGTGAGGGCCTGTCGCAGACCGGCGAGCTGTCGGACACGGCCATGGAGCGCTCGCTGGCGGCCTTGAAGGTCTGCGCCGAGAAGATCCGCCGCCGCAAGGCGATCCGCGTCAAAGCCGTCGCCACCCAGGCCTGCCGGGGCGCGACCAATGGTCCTGACTTCGTGCGTCGGGTGCACGAGGAGACGGGGCTCAAGCTCCAGATCATCAGCCCGCGCGAGGAAGCCCAGCTGTCGGTGGCTGGCTGCATGAGCCTGTTCGACCGCCAGCAGGACGCAGCCCTGGTGGTCGATGTCGGCGGCGGCTCGACCGAGCTGTCGTGGGTCGACCTGAAGGGCGGCGGCCTGGACGTCAAGCCGCGCCAGTTCGCCGCTTGGAAGCTGCCGATCAAGGCGTGGCTGTCGATCCCGGTGGGCGTCGTCACCCTGGCCGAACGCTTCCCCGAGGGCGAGCGCGCCGACGAGGGCTGGTTCCGGGCCATGGTCGACGACGTTAAGGCGCGGCTCGAGGCCTTCCCGCACGCCGAGCCGATGCGCGAGATCTTCGCGGAGGGCAGGGCGCATCTGGTCGGCACCTCGGGCGCCATCACCAGCCTGGCCGGTCTGCACCTGGGCCTGCCGCGCTATGACCGCAACGTCGTCGATGGCCTCTGGATGAACCGCGCCGACTGCGAGGCCGCATCCGAACGCCTGCAAGGCCTGACCGCCGCCGAGCGGGCGCTGGAGCCTTGTATCGGCGCGGATCGGGCCGATCTCGTTTTGGCCGGCGCGGCGATCCTGCAGGCCGTGCAGGAGCTGTGGCCGTGTTCGCGCGTGCGTGTCGCCGATCGAGGCCTTAGAGAGGGCCTCCTGATGTCCCTGATGTCCGACCAGCAGAAGCGCCCGCGCCGGCGCCGTCGCGGCGGATCGTCCAAAAAGCCGGTAGCCGCATGAGCGATGAAGAGCCCCCCCGCAAGCGTATGGTCAAGCCGCCGGCGGGCGGCAACGAAGGCGGCCGCGCCAAGCCCGCGCGCCTGAAGACCGCCTATGGCCGCACGCCCAGCCAGCAGGCCTGGCTGGAGCGCCAGATCAACGATCCGTTCTCGGCCAAGGCTCGCGCGCTAGGCTATCGCAGCCGCGCGGCCTTCAAGATCAGCGAGATCGACGACAAGTTCCGCTTCTTCCACAAGAACGCCAAGGTCATCGATCTGGGCTGCGCGCCGGGCGGCTGGCTGCAGATCGCCGTCGAGCGCGGCGTGACCCAGCTGGCGGGCATCGACCTGCTGCCCGTCGACCCGGTGGCGCCGGCGCACCTCTTGGAGATGGACTTCACCGCCGACGACGCGCCGGGCAAGCTGCTCGACCTGCTGGACGGCGCGCCGGACCTGGTCATGTCGGACATGGCCCCCAACACCGTCGGCCACCGCGAGACCGACCACCTGCGCATCGTCAGCCTGATCGAGATCGCCGCCGAGTTCGCCATCGACACCCTCAAGCCCGGCGGCGCCTTCGTCGCCAAGGCCTTCCAAGGCGGCGAGACGGCGGACGTGATCGCTCGGCTCAAGCGCCATTTCGACAAGGTCCAGCACTTCAAGCCCAAGGCCAGCCGGGCGGACAGCTCCGAGGTGTTCCTGGTCGCGACCGGGTTCAAGGGGCGGTAGTCGTATCCGCCTGGGTTGCGAAGTTTTGTGGGTTCGTCTTCAGGTTATTGATCTGCAAGGGAAATTTACATTCCCATCCCTTGCGGATCAGCGGGAACAGGCGTGAGCCTTGCGATGCGCATGTCGCGCGTCACCAAGAGGCTTACCCATGTTGAAGTCCCTGAGCATCGTCGCCGCTTTCGCCGTCGCCCTGTCCGGCGCGAGCGTGGCCTCCGCCGCGCCCTGCAAGGACGCCAAGGGTAAGTTCACCAAGTGCCCGGCCACCGCGCCGGCCAAGCCGACCAAGTGCAAGGACGCCAGGGGCAAGTTCGCCAAGTGCGGCACGCCAGGCGCCAAGCCGGTATAGTCATAGAGGGGCGGCGTTGGCTTCGGCGCTAATGCCGCCTAAAAGAAGGATGCGACGTCCTGCGCGCTGTCCAGTATGCGCAGTATGAAAAGACCCTCAGCGTCAACACGATAGCAGATGGCCCACCGACCATACGGTGCGCGCCTGACGCCGCGCTCTTCCCGCTGCGGTAGGAAGGGATAGGCGTGAGGGTGATCCGCGAGCGCGACACAGATCGCCCGTAGCTTCTTTACAACGACCTTTGAAGCATTGGGCCGATCAGCGGCGATCCACCGAGCTATCGCTGAAAGATCGCGAAGCGCGGGCGGTGCGAACCGCGTTTTCACTTGTCGGCAAAGTCCGTGAGTGGTTCCGCAACGCCAGCGGGCTCAGCCAGAAGCAGGTCCAGTTCCGCCTCAACTTGAGCGAAGGCGTCTTCCAGCGATATGGTTCGACCCGCGTCAGCATCCGCGAGAGCTTCATCTATCGACGCGTAGAAGGTCGCCAGCTTGGCCTCACGCTCCTGCACCAGCCGCACGCCCTCGCGCAGGACCTCGCTCTTGGAGCCGTAGCGGCCGTTTTCGATCAGATCGTTGACGGCGGCTTCCAACTGCGGGCCAAGGTCGACACTGATGGCCATCGGCGTTCTCCGTTTGATCCAATATCTATTATTGGCTCCTTCTGGGCAAGCTCGTCGCGTTTAGCGTTGTCACTGAAAGATTCATCTCCATTTCGCATCTGCGATGGGTCGACAACCGCCCCCCTCGCGGCTATATCCGCGCCGCAAAATGGAGACTCCGATGGAGATTCGCGAAGGGCTCACCTTCGACGACGTTTTGCTCGAACCCGGCCCGTCCGACGTCATGCCTACCCAGGTGACGACCGAGACCCGGTTCACGCGTGAAATCAGTCTGAACATTCCGCTCGTGTCCGCGGCCATGGACACGGTGACCGAAAGCCGCCTGGCTATCGCGATGGCCCAAGCTGGCGGCCTGGGCATCCTGCACCGCAACCTCACCAACGAGGAGCAGGCCGACCAGGTGCGCGAGGTCAAGCGTTACGAAAGCGGCATGGTCATCAATCCGCTGACCATCCACCCCGACACCACCCTGGCCGAGATCCGCGAGATCACGGCCCGCCGCAAGATCTCGGGCTTCCCGGTGGTCGAGCGCGGCTCGGGCAAGTTGGTCGGCATCGTCACCAACCGCGACATGCGCTTCGAGGGCGACGACAAGGTTCCGGCCTCGGCGATCATGACCCGCGAGAACCTGATCACCGTCCCCGAGGGCGTTGACCAGGCCGAAGCCCGCGAACTGCTGCGCAAGCACAAGATCGAACGCCTGATCGTCGTCGACGAGGCCTATCGCGCCGTCGGCCTGATCACGGTGAAGGACATCGAGAAGGCCCAGGCTCACCCGCTGGCCGCCAAGGACGACAAGGGCCGCCTGCTGGTCGGCGCGGCCTCGACCGTCGGCGACGCCGGTTTCGAGCGCTCGATGGGCCTGGTGGACGCCGGCGTGGACGTCGTCGTCATCGACACCGCCCACGGTCACTCCAGCCAGGTCGCCGCGGCGGTCTCGCGCCTGAAGCGCGAAGCCAACCGCGTCCAGATCGTGGCCGGCAACATCGCCACCTACGACGCCGCCCGCGCCCTGATCGACGCCGGCGCCGACGCGGTGAAGGTGGGCATTGGTCCGGGCTCGATCTGCACCACCCGCATCGTCGCGGGCGTGGGCGTGCCGCAGCTGACCGCGATCATGGAAGCCGTGCGCGCAGGGCGCGAAAGCAACACCCCGATCATCGCCGACGGCGGCATCAAGTATTCGGGCGACCTGGCCAAGGCCATCGCCGCCGGGGCCTCGACCGCCATGATGGGTTCGATGTTAGCCGGCACCGAAGAGGCGCCGGGCGAGGTGTTCCTGTATCAGGGCCGCTCGTACAAGAGCTATCGCGGCATGGGCTCGGTGGGCGCCATGGCCCGCGGCTCGGCCGACCGCTACTTCCAGAAGGAAGTGACGGACAACTTCAAGCTCGTGCCGGAAGGCATCGAGGGCCAGACCCCGTTCAAGGGGCCGATCTCGCCGGTGCTGCACCAGCTGGTCGGCGGGCTGCGCGCGGCCATGGGCTATGTCGGCGCGCCGACCATTCCCGAGCTGCAGGCGCGCGCCAAGTTCGTGCGCATCACGGGCGCGGGCCTGCGTGAAAGCCACGTCCACGACGTGATGATCACGCGCGAGGCCCCCAACTATCCGAGCGCGGTCTAAGCGATGCGGATGGCCTTCGAGTTGCAGATGCTGGCGGCGGCGGTGATCATCGGGATCGTCCATCTGCTGTGGGCGGCCGCGGCCGCCCAGCCTCAGCGCGGCTTGAAGTGGAATACGGGACCCCGTGACGAACCGGTCGTGCTGACCGGTGTCGCGGGGCGCCTGGAACGCGCCTTCGCCAACTTCCGCGAGACGTTTCCGTTCTTCGCGGTGCTGGTGATCGTGGACTATCTGGGCGGTCGCCTCGGCGACCTGACCGCGTATGGCGCGGTGCTCTACGTGGCCGCGCGCGCCCTCTACATCCCGCTCTACGCGTTCGGCGTGCCCCATGTGCGCAGCCTGGCCTGGGTCGCTTCGATGGTCGGGATCCTGATGCTGCTCGCGGCCCTGGTGGTCTGATGCGGGACGGCGGACGGGTTTCGGCGGCGATCGAGGTTCTGACCGAGATCGAGACGCGGCATTTTCCCTCGAAAATGGCCCTGAAGCGCTGGGGCGAGACCGCGCGCTACGCCGGCTCCAAGGACCGCGCCTTCGTCTCGGGTCTGGTGCTGGACGCCCTGCGTCGCAAGCGCTCGCTGGGCTGGATGATGGGCGACGCCAGCGCGCGCGGCGTCATGCTGGGCGTGCTGGCCTTCGTCTGGAAATGGACGCCCGAGCGCATCGCCGAAGCCGCCGCCGAGGAGCACGGGTTCGGCGCCCTGACCGACGCCGAGCGTGAGCGGCTGGCTAGCCCGGTTTCGCTGGACGGCGCCCCCGCGCCGGTGGCCGGCGACTACCCCGACTGGCTGGAAGAGCGGCTGGTTCGCACGTTCGCCGCCGATCAGGCCGTCGAGATGCGGGCGCTGTCGGAGCGCGCCCCGGTCGATCTGCGCATCAACACCCTGAAGACCGACGCCGAACGCGGCGCCAAGGCGGTCGCGCTGATCGGCGCCGAGCCGGCTGGCGTCCTGCCGACCGCCTTCCGCATTCCCGCGCCCGAGGCCGCCGACCGCACCCCGTCGGTCGAGGCCGTGCCGGCCTTCTCCAAGGGCTGGTTCGAGGTCCAGGACCTGGGCTCGCAGATCGCCGCCGCCGTGGCCGGCGAGGTGAAAGGCAAGCAGGTGCTGGACTTCTGCGCCGGCGGCGGCGGCAAGACGCTGGCCCTGGCTGCGGCCATGGGCAACACCGGCCAGATCTTCGCCCACGACAGCGACGCTCGCCGCCTGGCCGACACCATCCGCCGCGGCCAGAGGGCAGGGGTCCGCAACCTGCAGATCCGCTCGCCGATCGAAGCCACGCCCCTGAAGGGTTTGGAAGGCAAGATCGACGTCGTCTTCGTCGACGCCCCCTGCACGGGCGCGGGCACCTGGCGCCGCCATCCGGACGCCAAGTGGCGCCTGTCGCCCGATCAACTGGCCAAGCGCCAGATCGAGCAGGACAGCGTTTTGGAGGACGCCTCGACCTTCGTGAAGGCCGGCGGGCGCATGGTCTATGTCACCTGCTCGCTGCTGACCGATGAGAACGAGGACCGTGTGGCCGGCTTCCTCGAGCGCCACCCCGAATTCGTCGTGAAGCCGATCGCGCTGGACGGCGTCACCCACGTCACGCCCGAAGGCTATCTGCGCCTGACCCCTTACCGCGCCGGCACCGACGGCTTCTTCGCCGCCGTGCTGGAGCGATCGTCCTACACGCCGTGACCGCCGCCATCCGACCGCTGGAGACTTGCCGATGACTACCGAAACTCACCACCAGCGCGTCCTGATCGTCGACTTCGGCAGCCAGGTGACCCAGCTGATCGCGCGCCGGGTGCGCGAGGCCGGCGTCTATTGCGAGATCCATCCGTTCGACAAGGCCGAGGACCTCGTCGACACCTACAAGCCCAGCGCCATCATCCTGTCGGGCGGCCCGGCCAGCGTGCTGGAGGACGACAGCCCCCGCATCGGCCGCAAGCTGTTCGACCTGGGCCTGCCGATGCTGGCCATCTGCTACGGCCAGCAGCTGCTGTGCGACGTGCTGGGCGGCAAGGTCGAGGGCGGCCACGCCGGCGAGTTCGGCCGCGCCGAGCTGACCATCGGCAAATCGAGCCCGCTGTTCGAAGGCCTGGCCGGCGTCGGCGAGATGGAAACCGTCTGGATGAGCCACGGCGACCGCGTCACCGCCATCCCGGACGGCTTCGAAGTGATCGGCACGTCGACCGGCGCGCCGTTCGCCGCCATCGCCAATGACGCCAAGCAGATCTACGCCCTCCAGTTCCACCCGGAGGTCTATCACACGGTCAATGGACCCCAGATCTACAAGAACTTCCTGGCCCTGGCCGGCCTGACGGGCGACTGGACCATGGCGGCCTTCCGCCAGGAGATGGTCACGAGGATCCGCGACCAAGTGGGCAACGGCAAGGTGATCTGCGGCCTGTCGGGCGGCGTCGACAGCTCGGTGGCCGCTGTCCTGATCCACGAAGCGATCGGCGACCAGCTGACCTGCGTGTTCGTCGACACGGGTCTTCTTCGTAAAAACGAGGCCGACCAGGTCGTGACCCTGTTCCGCGACCACTACAACATCCCGCTGGTCCATGTGGACGCCGGCGACCTGTTCCTGGGCCAACTGGCCGGCGTCAGCGACCCGGAGACCAAGCGCAAGACCATCGGTCGCCTGTTCATTGAGGTCTTCGACAAGGAAGCCGCCAAGATCGACGGCGCGCAGTTCCTGGCCCAGGGCACGCTCTATCCCGACGTCGTCGAGAGCGTCTCGGCCCGTGGCGGCCCCTCGGCCGTCATCAAGAGCCACCACAATGTCGGCGGCCTGCCGGACTATATGAAGCTGAAGCTGGTCGAGCCGCTGCGCGAGCTCTTCAAGGACGAGGTCCGCGCCCTGGGCGTCGAGCTGGGCCTGGCCCCGGCCTTCGTCGGCCGCCACCCGTTCCCCGGCCCGGGCCTGGCCATCCGCATCCCGGGCGAGATCACGCCTGAGAAGGTCAAGGTCCTGCAGGACGCCGACGCCATCTATCTGGAAGAGATCCGCAACGCCGGCCTCTACGACCAAATCTGGCAGGCCTTCGCCGTGCTGCTGCCGGTCAAGACGGTGGGTGTCATGGGCGACGCCCGCACCTACGAGAACGTCCTGGCCCTGCGCGCGGTGACCTCGACCGACGGCATGACCGCCGACTTCTTCGAATTTCCCTGGCCGATCCTGGGCAAGACCGCCACGCGCATCATCAATGAAGTCCGAGGGGTTAACCGGGTCGTGTACGATGTCACGAGCAAGCCGCCCGGCACGATCGAGTGGGAATGATTCCGTAGCCCTCGGAGGCTTTCGGAAGCGCTCAAGAATGGCGCCCTAACTCATTGAACGAAAACGTGATTGTTGCCGATGTCTATCGGTGACAATCGCCCAGCATCCGTTCCATCTGACGGACTGTCTGACGGTCTGCGCCTCCGTTGTCCGAGGCGATTCCGGACGCTACCGTCATAGCGTCGGAGCCCTCCGACGGTATTTTTCTGCGGCCTAATGCTCGGAAAATACAGAGGAAATCATCACCACGGAGGGCTCCAAAACACCTGACGGTATGGAAGGAGCTGTGGTGCTCACAGACACCGCTTTGAAGAACCTCAAGCCCAAGCCTAAGGGCTACAAGGTAAGCGACCGCGACGGAATGTACGTGTTCGTAACCCCGGGCGGAGCCATTACTTTTCGCCTGGATTATCGGCTGCATGGCCGGCGCGAGACCCTGAGCATCGGCCGCTACGGCGCTGACGGCATCTCTCTGGCGCTTGCCCGCGAGCGGTGCATGGATGCTCGCCGCGCGGTGGGCGAAGGGCGATCACCGGCGATCGAGAAGCAGCGTGAGAAGCGGCGCTTGTTGGAGGCAAAGAGCTTCGGCGAGTTCGCTGAGACCTGGTTCGAGAAGGGGCCGATGGCCGACAGCACTCGTGCTATGCGGCGGTCGATCTGGAACCGGGAGTTGGAGCCGGTTTGGCGCAACCGTCTACTGACCGAGATCCAGCCGGATGATCTTCGCAGCCTGTGTGGCAAGATCGTTGATCGTGGCGCTCCGGCGACGGCCATCCATGTCCGTGACATCGTCAAACAGATCTTCGGCTTTGCCATCCTGCACGGCGAAAAGGTCGCCAACCCGGCTGACTCTGTCGGGCCGGCCGCAATCGCCACCTTCCGCCCGCGGGACCGCTCGCTGTCGCCGTCCGAGATTCGGTTGGTGCTCCGGTGTCTGGAAAAGGTCGCGACCCTGCCGACGATCCGGCTCGGCATGCGCCTCTATCTGATGACCATGGTGCGAAAGAGCGAGTTGCAGGACGCGGTTTGGGACGAGGTGGACTTCGAGAACGCCGTGTGGACGATCCCGAAAGAGCGGATGAAGCGGTCGAAGGCGCACAATGTCTATCTGTCGACCCAAGCGCTCGACATTTTGATCGCGTTGAAGACGTGTGCAGGCAACTCTCGCTACCTTCTGCCTTCGCGCTATGATGCGGACGCCCCGATGTCTCGGGCCACCTTCAACCGTGTCACGGCGTCGGTCTACGAACAGGCGAAGGCTGAGGGACTGCCGTTAGAGCCGTTCACAGTCCACGATCTTCGGCGGACAGGATCCACATTGCTCAATGAGCTGGGGTTCAACAGCGACTGGATTGAGAAGTGCTTGGCTCACGAGGATGGCCGATCGTCCCGCGGAGTCTACAACAAGGCGGAGTACGAGGGGCAACGGCGCCACATGATGCAGGAGTGGTCCGATACCCTTGACGCCTGGGCTCAGGGCCGGACCCGCGCACCCTTGCTCAGCCCGCCGGCGACGCCGCTCCTCGTGCCTGATCCGAGCCTCTAACGGGGCGGTTGCGTCGACGGCGGACGTCAGGCGGATTGGCCTGGCTGATGGGCGCGCGTCGGCGCGTCTCAAGCCAGGCCTCGACCTCATTCAGGTCCCAGACGACGCAGCGGGGAGAGAGGGCGAACCGGCGGGGAAATTCGCCACGCTGCTCCATCTCGTAGATGGTTGTGTCTCCTAGCGGAACCATCGAGTGAAGTTCATCGCGCCGGATGGTTCGTTTCAGCGGCTGGGAACTCGGTGGACGCATTTCAGTCACTCCTCAAGCGGCACTTTACCGCTTCCCCGCGCGTCAACCCTTCACGGTTGCGCTGGCTACCAAGCCTGCCTCCGTTGGATCGACGTCTCAATGGGTAAGTCTACGCCCCGGTAGAAGCCGCTCGATCGGACGCTTGGTGTGCTGGTCCGCAGAACACAAGACGGCGGAAAATGTACGCCGAAGGACGTTATTTCGCTCGGGATGGCTCTGAGTTAACCAAGGGCGCTGCGCATACCCTGGCTGTCCGCTCACGGTCTAAGTCTGATGTCCGGACAGCACGCTACGAATGGCGAAGCTGGAGTTGATCCGCGCAACACCCGGCAGCCGCGAGAGGATTTCCTTGTGAATCTGTTCATAGGCGGCCGTGCTCGCCGCGGTGGCGCGTAAGATGTAGTCGGCATCGCCCGTCATCAGGAAGCATTCAGCGATCTCAGGGTGCATCCGCACTGCTTGCTCGAAGCGGTTGAGGTAATCCTCAGTCTGCTTGTCCAGGGTGATGCGCACGATTGCCACCACTCCCTGATCGGCCGCCGCCTCGGCGATGATCGCTGCGTAGCCGAGAATGGCGCCGTTCTCCTCGAGCTGTTTGACACGCCGCAGGCAGGCCGAGGCCGACAGCCCAACTTTTCCGGCCAGTTCGTTGTTCGGCATGCGCCCATTGACTCGCAGATGGCCGATGATTTTGCGATCTAGAGCGTCGAGTTTCAACATAAGATTCCTCCAGGGCGCATGAATATGCAGGTTGTAGGGCAAGATTCGCATCCTGCTCCGCCATCTGGCACCACTGTCGAATGATCTGCGGTTAGAGTCGAGGCTTCGAAGGAGCCCCTGCTGGTGACTACAGACCTGCAAGACATCGCCGCCGGAGGTCACCTGACCATCGACCTAGCCGCTGTGGTGGCTAACTGGCGCTTACTGTCATCGCGCCTCCTGTCGGGTGTCGCTGCGGCCGTCGTTAAGGCCGACGCCTATGGCCTGGGGGCCGCGCGGGTGGCCCCCTCGCTTGAGGCGGCCGGTTGCGAGGATTTTTTCGTCGCCCACCTGTCGGAGGCCTTGGAACTGAAGCGTCATCTGCAGAATGGGTCCCGACTCTATGTCCTGAACGGCCTGCAGCCCGGCGCGGAGGTGCCCTGCGCCGAGGCCGGCGTTATTCCGGTACTCAACAGCCTTGAGCAGGCCCAGCGTTGGCGAAAGATGGCCACGCTGTTCGACAGGACGTTGCCGGCCGCCCTTCAGGTCGACACCGGCATGAACCGGCTGGGACTATCGCCGCCAGAAGTAGACCAGCTGGTCGCCGACCCTGACTTCTTCCGCGATACGCCGCTTGCCTTGCTAATGAGCCACCTGGCCTGCTCAGATGAACCGGGCGCGGCGGCCAACGCCCACCAGCTCCGTACCTTTAATGCCGTCGCTGCCCGCCTGCCCAAGGCGCGCCGCTCGCTTGCAAATTCGGGCGGCGTCTTCCTCGAAGAGGCCTTCCACGGCGATCTCGCCCGTCCCGGCGTCGCCCTGTACGGCGCGGCGGCCAACGGTGCCCGTCCCAATCCGATGCAGCCCGTGATCCGGCTGGACGCTCGCGTCGTCCAAGTGCGCGACATCGAAGCGGGGCAAGGAGTCGGCTATGGCCTGACCTTCGCGCGGAGCGAAGCTGGGCGGATCGCCACCATCGCCGTGGGCTACGCCGACGGCTGGCCGCGCCAGCTGAGCAATGTCGGCGCCGCCTACTATCAGGGGCTGCGCCTGCCAATTGCCGGCCGGGTCTCGATGGACAGCATCACCCTGGACGTTAGCGTCCTGGCCGCCATGGGGCTCAATCTGCGCCTCGGCGACGAGGTGGAGCTCCTGGGTCCGAACCAAACCCTCGAGGATGTCGCCCGCGATGCCGGCACCATCCCCTACGAAATTCTCACAAGTCTCGGCCACCGCTACAGCCGCACCTATCTCAGCGGCGAGGACGGGCCCGAGCGCAGCCACGAAGCCCTGGAGACCGCCGCGTCATGAAGGTCGTCGTTCTCGGCAGCGGCGTGGTTGGGACCACCACCGCTTACTATCTGGCCAGGGCCGGACACGAGGTCACGGTCGTCGACCGCCATCCGGGGCCGGCACTGGAGACCAGCTTCGCGAACGCCGGCGAAATCTCGCCCGGCTACGCGTCGCCTTGGGCCGCGCCCGGCATCCCGCAGAAGGCCATCCGTTGGCTGCTGATGCGCCATGCACCGCTGATCGTTCGCCCCGCCATCGATGCTGAAATGCTTGGGTGGCTGGTCGCTATGCTTGGCAACTGCACGTCCCGTCGCTATGCGCTCAACAAGGACCGTATGGTCCGGTTGGCCGAATACAGCCGTGATCAACTGATCGAGCTTCGGGCCGCCACCGGCATCCAGTACGACCAGCGCATGCAGGGCACCCTGCAGCTGTTCCGCGAGCAGAAGCAGCTCGATGGGGTGGGCAAGGACATCAAGGTGCTTAAGGCCGGCGGCGTGCCCTTCGAGGTGCTCGATCGGGTCGGTTGCATCGCCGCCGAGCCGGGTCTTGCCGGCGCCGACGACGACTTCGTGGGCGGCTTGCGCTTGCCCAATGACGAGACCGGCGACTGCTTCAAGTTCACCAACGCCCTGTCGGAACTGGCCGAGGGGATGGGCGTCGATTTCCGCTTCGGCGTCGGCATCCATGCCATCGAGCAGTCAGGCGGCGAGGTTAGCTGCGTGCACACCGACCGAGGGCCGGTTCAGGCCGATCGCTATGTGGTGGCGCTGGGAAGCTATTCGCCCCGGCTAGTGCGTCCGCTCGGCCTTCGATTACCGGTCTATCCGGTGAAGGGCTATTCGATCACCGCCCCCATCATCGACCCCGACAGGTCTCCGGTCTCCACTATCCTAGACGAGACCTACAAGGTAGCGATCACCCGCTTGGGCGACCGCATTCGGGTCGGCGGCATGGCCGAGATCTCGGGATACAACAGCGACCTGCCGCCGCGCCGCCGCGCCACTCTAATTCGTTCGGTCGGCAGCTTGTTTCCCGGCGCCGGCGACCTGGAGGCAGCCACCTACTGGTCCGGCCTGCGCCCTATGACACCGGATTCCACCCCCGTGATCGGCCCGACCAACCTGCCCAACCTCTATCTCAACACCGGCCACGGTACGCTGGGCTGGACCATGGCCTGCGGCTCCGCGGCGATCCTCGCCGACTTGATTGGAGGCCGCACACCCGACATCGAGACCGCCGACCTCGCGATTACTCGCTACGGTCACTAAACCTTCGCGCTCAAAAGAAAGACTCTTATGAACATCACCCGCCTGCACGCCGGCCCACGCATGAGCCAAGCTGTGATCCACGGAAACACCGTCTACCTGGCAGGCCAGGTTGGGGACCCGGGCAAGAGCGTTGCCGAGCAAACTAAGGCCGTGCTCTCCCAGATCGACGCCCTGCTAGGCGAGACCGGTAGCGCCAAGTCGAAAATCCTCTCGGCCACCATCTGGCTCGCCGACATGGCCGATTTCAACGAAATGAATAGCGTCTGGGACGCCTGGGTCGGCGGTCAGGACGCACCGGCGCGCGCGACGGGCGAGGCCAAGCTCGCCACCCCGGACTACAAGGTCGAGATCATCGTCATTGCTGGTTTGGAAAGCGCTCGTCCCTAACAATTAGGGCGGTCCCCCAGAGCCTAATTGCCATGTTCAGTTGCCTACGATGACCCATCGGGATCGACTTCGATGAGTTGGTTCTCGTGCTTCTGGGAAGCTCGAGTTTTCCTCCAGCGCGGATCGGGCGTCCGGTCCTCGCACCCCTGCGCGCGACATCGTCGCTCCATCGTCGCCACCGGAGATTAATGCCGAATCAGAGTTAATCGTGGCGAATTTCGATTAGATGGTGCGGCCGCCCTCTGACACGCTCTTGGTGACAGTTTTATGGGGGACTAGGTAACGTGTTCAATTCATCAAATATTCGCCGGGCTCTTCTCCTGAACGCTACGGCGCTAACTTGTAGCGGCCTGCTTGCTCAGCCAGTGATGGCCCAAGAGGCGGAATCTTCTCAAGCGGTGGCAACTGCGGCGTCCCAGAGCATAAATCCCTCAGGGGGCAATCAGGAGACAATTCTCCCGGATATCGTGGTGACCGGTTCTCGGAGAGTAGCCGGAGGGCTCATGAAGCTTCAAACCGCCGCCACGGCGATGTCTTCCATCACGCCTGCCGCTATCGAAGAGAAGCTCACAGTGGCTTCGCCGCTTTCGATTATCAACACTCTCCCTGGCGCCAATTTCGGCTCGAGCGATGCTTATGGCCTCTCCATACGCAACTTCCTCTCTATCCGCGGCCTCGATCAAACCGAGATTGGCTATCTCGTCGACAACATGCCTCCGGTCAGCATCACCAATTACTTTCCGTATGCGGAGACATGGGCCGACAATGAAAACGTGGCTGACTTAACGATCATACAGGGAAATTCACGCCTGCAGGATCCGATCATCAACGCCTCGGGCGGCGAACTCATTATGACTATTCGGTCGCCCAAAAATCAATTCGGCGGCAAGCTTTCGGCCTCAGCAGGGTCCTACGAAGGCAGCCGCATCTTTGGCGCCATCGATACGGGATATATCGGGGAGACAGGGGCAAAAGCGTTCGCATCCTATTCTCATTCCACCGCTCATAACTTCGTTGGACCTGGCCGGAACAACCGTGATCACGTCGATTTACGAATTGAGAAAGACTGGTCGGACAATGCTCGCTCAACGCTTTATGCAGCGTATGACGACCTTTATAATGCGAGGCTGCCTTTCTTCAACTTGGCGCAGGCCAATGACGGGATAAACAACGACCGGTTGGACCAGTACATGTTCTCATCGTCGTATGTACCGGGGGTCACCACGCAATACTACAAGCTGAACGTTTCCCTTTCGAAGGGTTTCCTGGTTTCTAACAATAATGATTTTAAGGTCTCAGATAATGTGACTTTGCACGTTATTCCTTACTATCGCTTTTATCAGAACAAAAGCTCTAGCCAGTCGAGGTTGAACCCAACATCGATTTTTTCAGGAAACACCAAGGTAGTCGCTGCGTTCGATCCTTCCGTCCTACAGGGCGGCGGTCTCGTCGGCGCGGGGGCCGGTCGCTACGATCAGAACATTTTTGGCGTCAACAACTATGTTGAGGCGAAGTTGTCTTCCACCAATTCGCTGTCGTTTGGCTACTGGTTTCAGCAAAGTCTCCTGGACGAATACCAAGGGTTCCAGCTTGTCGACCAACAGGGAAACTTGCCCGGATATAACCGCTCTACTGCACTGAAGACGACCAGTGGCGCATTTATCAGTGGGTTAGATTATAGCGTCCGCACGACCAACCACCAGGTCTTCATTGGCGACACCCAGTCCTTTTTGGATGATCGGCTTAGTGTTACGCTTGGTTTCAAATATCTGATCTGGAAAACCCATGTAAATAACTACGCTATCGGGGCACCGCTCACTTCCTCGACAAGTTGGACCCGAGCGATGCCGCGCATCCTGGCTTCGTTCAAGTTTGATGATCGAAACCAAATTTATGCCAACATCACCACTAATGCGCGGATGCCTATCCCAAAAACGACCTACGTGAATGCGTATAATATCAGCTCAGGCGCCGCTACAGCAGTCGGTAACTCGTCGATCAAGCCGGAATATACAGTGAGTAGCCAGGCCGGCTACCGTTTCAGCGGCCCGATCAACATTGATGCTACGGCCTTCTTAATGAAGCTGAAGAACCACCAGATTACCGGAACTAGCTTCGTAAACGGCTTCTTGCTGTCGACCTTGACGTGACCCCCTGAAACTCCTCCAGGAATAATTAGAGTCCGCGCACCAAAAGGA
>CAIUMD010000019.1 GCA_903900155.1 uncultured Caulobacterales bacterium
TCTTCACCGCCGTCTGCCTCGCCACCTGGATCACCAGCCGCCGCCGCCCCGGCGAGAACCCCGTCAGCTGGGTGACCCAACGCATCGCCGCCCTCTTCACCGCCATCGCCCGCGCCCTCGGCGCACGCCGCACCGCCGGCTAATCCACGACCAGATGCTGCAGCACTCGCTTCTCCAGCACCAGAAGCGCGCTGACGGCGTTGGTGCGCATGACCAGCCCGTCGGCGAGCGCCGCCGCCGCGGCGCGCACAGCCCCGGCCAGGCGCAGGAACTCCGGCCGCCCCTGCCCGCCGACGCCGTGCAACGCGCAAAGCTGACGCCAATCGAACACGAAGCTTTCCAGAAGCAAGGCGAACCGCGCGGCGCGCGCCTTGGCCTCCGCGGTGTCGGCAGCCACCGTCAATTCCGCGCGCAGATCCTCAACCAGCCATTGCACCTCGGCGGCGGGCATGATCGGCGAGCGCTGATCGTTCTCGGTCAGCAGTTGGTGCTGGCTTGCAGGCTCCCAGCCGACCGTCCGCCACTGCTCACGAGGCGGCGACTCGCCACTGGCGAACCGCCAGAACGACGCTGTGCCCGTAGTATCGGCCACGAGATGGATGCGCGGTTCGCTGGCCTTGTTCTCGACGTGGTGGCGACGCCAGTTGTCGAAGATCCAGGCCTCGCCGGCGGCCATGTGGACGACCTGGCCGTCGCAGTGGAAACGCACCTCGGCTTCCGTGAAGACTGGAATGTGCAGCCGCACCCGCGTGTGCCAGTGATAGTTGATGTCGGCGTGCTCGGGCACGCCCGCGCCAGGCGCGAGACGCATCAGCCGTGAACGGCTCCACACCACGCCGAAACCCGCCAGGACCTGCCGCAGATAGGGCATGGCCTCAAGCCATCGGGTCGGCAGCATCTGGCCGTGGACGGCGTCGGTCTCGGCCCCGTCAGCGCTGATCAGCCGCGCGGCGCTGTTGCCCGGAAGTTGGTCCGGATGGGCGACCCAGGCCTCATCGGACAAGGCCGAGACCTCGGCCCGCAGGCGCGCTGCGTCGAACAGCACGGGCAGTTGGAAGAAGGGGCGCGACAGACGCATCGATCAGTTCCTGAAGTCGGCGGCGGCGTCGCCCAGCGCGTCCCGCAGGCCGTCCAGCCAAGGCGCATAGGACGTCCATTGGGTGAGGCCCTCTCGGCTCAGGGGCTGTCGCACCTGTTCGGAGCTGGGCGTACGCACGCTGCGCCGCGTTTCATGGAAAGTCAGACAGGCCGGCTCGAACGACAGGCCGGCATGGGCCAGCATGCGTCGCACGCTCCCGTCCAGATCCTCGACCAAGTCCTCGTATTGGACCCGCAGCACCCTGCCCGGCAGCACCGCGTCCCAGTGGCGCATCAGGTCTAGATAGGCGCGGTAGTAGCGGGCGATGTCATCGACGCCGTAGGTGAATTCCTGATTGGTCGTGCCGAACAGCTGCTTGAAGTTGGAAAAGCCGCAGGCCATCGGCTCGCGCCGTACGTCGATGATCGTCGCGCGCGGCAGGATCAGGTGGATCAGGCCGATGCACCAGAAATTGTTGGGCATCTTGTCGATGAAGAAGGGTCGGCCCAGACGGCGGTAGACCTTGGTCTCGGCCAGGAAACGCTCGCCCAGCGCCCTCGCCTCCCCGGCCGTCAGGGCCAGCAGCGCCTCGGGCTCCCGCGGCAGGCCACAGTCCGGATCCCGGCCGCACAGCTCGTCGGCATAGCGGCCGATCTCGGTCAGCTCCTGCGT
Organism: uncultured Caulobacterales bacterium; assembly: GCA_903900155.1. GTDB lineage: Bacteria > Pseudomonadota > Alphaproteobacteria > Caulobacterales > Caulobacteraceae > Caulobacter. Next base: position 1,751 of record CAIUMD010000019.1, read on the forward strand.
CCCCTCGACCATCGAATGGGAGGCCAGGATCTGCTCGATCAGGGTCGAGCCCGAGCGCGGCAGGCCCAGCACGAAGATCGGCGCCGGATCCTCCGCCCCCCAGCCGGCGCGCTCGGCGAAGACCTCGGGCGTGAGCATCGACTTCAGCCGGGACACGCAGGCCTCGGCGATCTCCGGACGCCAGCGGCCTAATCCCCGCCGCACCGCATTGCCGCGCACATAGGACCGCCACGAGGCGTCGTACTCGCCCCGGTCCTCCAGCGCCTTGCCGAGGGCGAAGCCCAGATAGACGCGGTCCATGTCCTGCAAGTCGTTGCGAGCGTCCAGAGCGCGCATAGAGGCGATCTCGTGGTCGGTGAAACGATAGGTCTTGAGATTGGCCAGGCTGAACCAGGCCACACCGTTGTCCGGCCGCGCCTCCAGCGAGGCGTGATAGTCGGCGATCGCCTCGGCCTGCCGGCCCGTGACCTTCAGGGCGTTAGCCCGCCACAGCCGCAGATCAGCCGCCTCCGGCCCGGTCGGCGGCAGGCCCTCCAGCAGCCGCGCATGGAGGTCGATCACCGGCTCGTGGTCACCCAGGGCGACGCACGCCGAGGCGTATTGCTTGAGGTAGTCGCGACTGTTCGGGTCGTGCTCGAGCAAGCATTCGGCCTGCCGCCGCGCCGCCAGCGGCTTCTGCCGTTGCAGCAGCACCATGGCGTAGTCGAAACGCGCGGGGTCATAGTCCGGAGCGCGTTCGACGACCGACGCCAGCACCGCTTCGGCCCCGTCCAGGTCGCCGCGCTCCAGACGGATCCGGGCGAGCAGGCGCAAGGCGCCGACATTCTGCGGATCCTGGTCCAGGTAATCGCGCAGCACGTCCTCGGCCGGCTCCAGGTCGCCATCGGCCAGCAGGCTGTTGGCCGCCACGATGGCCGGCGGCAACCGCTGCAGGATCGCCAGTTGCCGCGCCGCCGCAGCTGCCTGGCCTGTGTCGCCGACCATCCGATGAAGCTGTTCCAGCATGTCCCAGCTGGCCGGGAGGGTCGGGTTCAGACGCACGGCCTGGCGCAACGCTGCTATGGCCGCCGTCCCGTCGCGCAGCAGGATCTGGCAGTGGCCGCGCTCCTGGTGCAGCCGGCTGAACCGGGGATGCAGCGCCTCCAGCCGCGCCAGCGTGGCCAGGGCGTCGGGCAGGCGATGGCGGGCGCGCAGGTCCTGGGCCTCACGCAGCAGGGCGTCGCGCTCGCTCATCGCACCGCGCTCGTCGACAGGAACGGCGCCAGCCAGTCCGGGTCCGGCTGGTCTGCGTCGTAATATTCGAAGATCAGGTGGATACGGTCGGTGTCGCCGTCGTTGCGCACCCAATGCGGAGCCAGGTTGTTGACCTCCACCGCCTCACCGACCGGGAATCGGTGCTCGGCCCCGCCGAAAAACGAGACCACGCCGAGATTGGTCGTCAGCGGCACGTGGATCTTGTGCGGCCATTTCGCCGCCGAATTGGCGTCGACGTGCGGATGGATCACCCCGCCCGACGACATCCTGGCCAGCATCACGCGGGGAAAGGCCCCGCGCGCATAGCCGTAATCGCCGACGGCCTGCGCCAGCACCGGCTCCAGCAGAGCCCGCCATGGCGCCCAGGCCGGTCGGTCGTGCGAGGCGCGCCAGTCGCGCGGGCCGTCGATGAAGCGGAAGACGATATGGCGCGTGGCGTCCAGCGCCTCGAACTTGTTCGGCTTGCCGGCGTTCTCAACCGCCCAGACATCCTCGGGGATCGCCAGCACGGCCGCCAATAGCGCGCCGATGTCGACCGGACCCAGCGGACGCACGGTCGTGGTCTTGCGCGGATTGGCGGCTGGGATTGCGCTCATCGCGAGCCCTCGAAGCCGTAGCCGAACAGCTCCAGGTCCTGGGCGTAGCGCACGGCGACGCCGTCGATCAGGGCCTGGTCATAGTAGTCGCGATAGTCGCCGCGCCGCGTGCCATTGACGCGCTCCAGCGGACGCGAAGCGACGCCCAGACGCGCGCAGATCGAGTCATACGACCCCTGCATATCCTCGACGCGACCGACGGCATCGGTCAGCAAGGTCTGGCCATCCTCATCCACCAGCAGCGAGGCTTGCGGCTGGAACAGGATGTGCTGCTCCGGCGGCGCGGCGAACAGGAAGTGGCGCATCGCATCCCGCGGCTGCCGCTCGAACACGTCGCCGCCGCGCAGCATGAAGGCGCAGTACGAGACGAAGCGGTCGAACGGATTGCGCACGAAGGCGAACTTGAAATAGCCGCCGAAGGCCTCGTCGCCGAGATAGGGCCGCACCTGGCGCAGGGACAGGTGTCCATGCTGGATCGCCGCCAGGTCCTGCCAGGGAAAGCGCCTGTTGACGAACAAGCCGACCTGCTCGACGTCGTCGTCGCTCATGTGCTCGCGCAGGGCCTGGCGCACGGCGTGGGTGCCGGTCTTGGGCACCGCGGCGAAGATGAAGCGGTGTTTGTGGGAAACGATCATGGGTCCGGAAACACGGGCAAGGCGCCCGCCTCCTTAAAGGAAGCGGGCGCTCAGCCTAACGTGCGCTCATGTCAGAACTTGTAGCTGAGACCCATCATATAGGTCCGGCCGCTCTGGGTCTGGTTGTAGAGGTAGCGGTTCTGCCCCCAGAACTGCGTGTCCTTCTGGTTGGTCAGGTTGATTGCATTTAGCGACAACTGCAGCTTTTCGGTGATCTTGTAGAAGGCCGCGGCGTCGACATAGGTCGAGCCCTCGAAGCCACGCGTGCTAGCGCTCATCACATCGTCGCTGCGACCGGTGTACCAGCGGGCGCGGTGGCTTAGCGAGCCGCGCAGACCCCAGGTGTCGGTCTCGTAGTAGAGCGTGGCGTTGTAACTGGTCTTGGAGATGCCGGTCAGCGCCTCGTCGGCGTCGACATAGGTGTAGTTGGCCACCATGCCCAGCTTGTCGAACGGCGCCGGCAGGAACGAGAACTCGGTCTGCGCTGCGAGTTCGACGCCGGTCAGCTTCTTCTTGCCCGCCACGTTGATGGGCATCGAGAATTGCGAGACGATCGTGTTGGCCGTCGCGCCCGGGATCGTGGTGTAAGGCACGCCTGTCTGGCTGAACGGGACGTTCTCCAGGGTCAGCGAGCCGATGAAGTTTTCGATGTTCTTGTGGAACACGCTGGCCGACACCAGGCCCACCTTGCCGAAATAGTATTCCAGCGACAGATCCAGCGTGACGTCCTTGTACGGCTTCAGGTTCGGGTTGCCGCGCGAGGCGGTGATCTTGCCCGAGCTGTCGTCCTTGAACGCGCTGCCCTCGGCCGCCATCGAGCCCAGGCCCGGACGGTTCAGGTTCTGCGAGGCGGCGAAGCGCACCAGCACTTCGGGCGTCAGTTCCAGTACCGCGTTCATGGCCGGCAGCACGCCGTCATAACTGCCGCTGACGTCGGTCGTGCCCAGATAGGCGTAGCTGTCGCCCTGGATCCAGCCCGTGCTGCGGGTATCGGTCTGATAGCCCCGCAGGCCGGCATTGCCGCGGAAACGCATGCCCGCGAGTTGGGCGTCCCAGTCCACCTGCACGTACTCGGACACGGTCTCTTCCGTGGTCGTGTAGACGTTCTCGATGTCCTGCAGCGCGCCGCCCGTGCCGTCCTTGTTCGGCTCGAAGCGGTGGTATTCCTTGTACTTGGCGAAGGCCTTGTCGTAGTCGCCGATCAGCCAGGCGCCAAAACTGTTCTTGAAAACCGAGGTGACGTCGCCGACCGCCGTGCCGCGCATCTTCGAGCGGGTGCCGTTGACGTTGTCGTCGTAAAACACGTCGCGACCATCCTGCATGAAACGGTGGTAGGCGACGCCGGCGCGCAGCGTCAGGACGTCGTTGAGCTCGTAACGAGCGTTCAGCACGCCCTCCTTCAGCTCCGACTGGTTGTTGAAGCCGCGGTAGTAGAACGAGTCCATCGCGTAGTTGGCCGCGTTGGTCGGGTCCCAGCCCGGATACTGGAAGTCCGCCGAGCGGCCGTCCGCGCCGTAGTTGGCGATCAGGTTGCCCTTGGCGCGCATGTAGAGCTTGTCGTCGTACGGCGTCTTGTAGGTCGACTTCTCGTAGCCGACGTGGCCGTCGATCGACAGTCGGTCTGAGGCGTCCCACTTTCCGGTCAGGGCGATCTGTTTGAAGCGGTTCTTGTTCAGCGAGCGGCGATACTCGCTGCCGAACGTCGTGCCGGTGACGTCGGTCATGGTGACGTAGTTGTTGGCGTCCCAGGCCAGGTTGTTGATCACCGAGCCCTTCTGGAACGCCGCCGGCCAGACGCCGCCGGCCGGAGCGTCGAACGCGATCGAACCGTCGGAATTCAGCGGACGGGTCGCCAGGTGCAGCTCGTCGCGGCGCGTGGTGAACTGGCCGTATAGCGCATCCAGCGTGAACAGCAGTCTGTCGGTCGGCTTCCACTGCAGCGCCGTCGTTACGCCTAGGCGCTCCATCTTGGCGTCCCAGGACGAGAGGCGGTTGCCGTCGGCGAACACCAGGTCGCCGGACAGGAACTTGGTCTTCTGCGCGGCCGTCAACTTGGAGATGTCGAGGCCGGCGGCGACCATGCTGGCCAGTTTCGAGGCGCTGGGCTTGTCGTAGTTGTAGGTGTTGTGACCCTGCTCGGTGGTCCGGCGCTTGGCGTAGGCGATCGAGACCAGCGCGCCGAACTTGTTGTCCCAGTTGTAGCTGAACAGGCCGGCGACGCGCGGCTGGGTGTCCTTGGTGTACTGGTTGGTGCCGACCTTGATCGAGATCGCCCCCTTGGCGCCCGGCGCGTAGTCGAAAGGCTTGCCGGTGAAGAGGCCGACCGTGCCGGCCATGCCGCCTTCGTTCTGGGCCGCCTGATAGGTCTTCTCGACCTCGACCTTCGAGAACAGTTCAGAAGCGAAGATGTTGAAGTCGAAGGCGCGGTCGCGCGAGCGCTGGCCGCGGCTGTCCTGGGCCGAGTCGACATTGCCCAGCACTTCCATGCCGTTCAGCTGGACGCGGGCGAAGTCAGGACCCAGGCCCCGCAGCGAGATGCGACGGCCTTCGCCGGCTTCGCGATTGATCTGCACGCCCGGCAGGCGCTGCAGAGACTCGGCCAGGTTCAGTTCCGGGAACTTCGCCATGTCCTCGGCGACGATCGCATCCTTCTGGATCACCGAGTCGCGCTTGATGGTCCGCGCGTCGGCCAGCGACTTGCGGTAGCCGGTGACGACCACTTCGTCGACCGTATCACCGGCGGCCTGCTGCGCGAGCGCCAGCCGCGGGCTGGCGCTCGCGACCAGCGCCGCGACGGTGGCCAGCAAAAGCCTTTTGAGGTTCGGGCGAGCGCCCTGGACGGAATATTGCTGTGGCATTAGAGATCCCCTGCTCTCCAACTGGTATGGACCAAAATGGTTAGAGCAGCTTGCGGCGACACCAGCGTGACAGTTCGCCTTGCGACGACACGAATTTATCAGCGATGCCTATCGCCAGCATTCGTTTAGACATGGGTGCGCGATCCCGAGCGCAGGCGAAACGCCTCCGGGTGGACGACACGGCTAAACCAGAAACGCTTTGGACTATACCAAAATGACTTGCGTCAGGGCCGCTCGCCCTGTTGGATCCGCGCCTCGATCTGGGCCAGCACCAGCGCGAGATCGGCGATGCTGTCGACGACGTAGTGGGCGTCGGCCTCACGGAGAGCCTTGGCAGAGACCTCAATCCGCGCGGCGCGCTCAGCCTCGGGCAGGATACGAAGCTGATCGTGGGACAGACCCACGCCATTGCCCGAGGCCGAGAGACCCACGGTCCAGGCGCCGACCTCCAACCCTTCGGTGATTCCGACCACGGCGTCGTCGACCTTGACGCAGGCCCGCGCCGGCCAGGCGCCCAGCGCGACCAGGGCCTTCCACATCATCAGCGGCGAGGGTCGCCCCGCCGCCGTCTCGCCGGCGCAGACCACGACATCGGGGGCATAACCCTGGTCGGCGGCCAGCGGCAGGATGTCGACCATCATCGGCCTGGTGTAGCCGGTGGTCGAGCCGATCTTCACGCCCCGGCCGCGCAGGTCGGCGACCAGCTCCGCCGCGCCGGGGATCAGCTGGGCGCAGTCGCGGGCGGCGGCGCGCATCTTCGGCTCGACGGCGTCGTGCAGGCGGTCGACATCGGCTTCGGTCGCGGCGGCGCCCTGACGGGCCTGCCAGGCGGCGGCGACGCGCGGCATGGCCAGCAGCGCCCGCACGTGGTCGCGCTTGGCCTTGCCCATGTCGGCCCGCGCCTCGGCTTCGGTGATCTTGACGCCGGCCTCGGCGAAGACCTCGCGCAGCGCCACGACCGGCGCACGGCAGCCGAAGTCGATCATCGTGCCGGCCCAGTCGAACACCACGGCCTGGAGGACGGAGGGGGTCATGCGGCGGCTCCTTGGCGGGGAAGGTCGTAGAGGCCGGTGATCACGTCCTCGGCCAGGCCGAAAGCGGTCGAGGCGCCGCTGCCGCTGGTCACGGTCACCAGGCGCACGCGCGGCATGGGAGCTTCGATCAGGCTGTGGCCGCGGGCCGAGGCATAGGTGCCCGTCCAGCGCTCCAGCACCGGCGGCGGGGCTTGGCCGAACACCTGGGCGAACTCGTCCAGGATCAGGGTGTCGACATCGTCGCGGGCGAAGGGATCAGGCGTGGCGGCGTAGTGATGGCTGTCGCCGACCACTAGCGAGCCGTCGGCGCTCTGCACCACGATCAGGTGGACGCCGTGCTCCATGTGGGCCGCCTGCTCGGCCTCCAGCCGCGCGCGCAGGGCGTCCGCCTGCGGCAAGGCCGCATAACCGAGGTAGCGGACCAGGCCCAGGTCCGACATCACCGGCGCAGGCAGACGCCAGCCCGGCGCGGCCAGGCGCAGCATCTGCAGCTTGCAGCGGGTCACCTCGGCCTGGGCGAAGCTGTCGGGAAAGAGGGAGATGAGGTCATCGCCGGGGCAGACCACGATGGTCTCGGCCCGCACGACGCCGGCCGAGGTCTCCAGCCGACCGGTCTCGACCCCGCGCACGGCCACGCCGCGCAGGAAGGTCACGCCATGGGCCGCCTCAAGCCAGGCGGCCAGGCGCGGGATGGCGGTGCGGGATTCCACCCGCAGGTCGACCGTGCTGGTCAGGGCGCCCAGCGCCTCGCCCCGGCTAGGCAACAAACCCGTCAGGTCATCGCGCCAGGCGCAGCCCTGCGCCATCTCGGTCTCGAGGAAGGCCTGTAGCACATCGCGCGCCTCGGGCCGGCGGGCGACCAGGGTCAGGCCGCGCTGCAACACCTCGATCCCGGCGGGGTGCGCGATCTCGTCCCAGACCCGCGCCGAGCGCCGCGCCCGCCGCCAAACCTCGCCGCGCGCCTGGCCCGTGACCGTCACGAAGCCGAAGTTGCGCACCGAGGCGCCATTGGCCTGGGCGTCACGATCGACCACAGCCACCCGCTTGCCTAGCCGCGCGGCCGCCAGGGCGTGGGCCAGGCCCACGATGCCGGCGCCCACCACGGCCAAATCGAAGGACCGCTCCAAGGTCAGGGCTCGACGGCTTGGGCGGCGGCCGGGAACGACGCCGCGCCCGGACGGCTCGCCGCCTTAGGTCGCTGGCGCAAGAAGTATAGACCGGCCAGCACCGTGCAGATCGCGCCGACGACACTGGTCGCGTAGACGGCATTGAGGAAGAAACCCAGCCAGTCGAGCTCGACCATGGCGAAGTTGCGCCAGACCAGCAGGGCTACGCTGCCCAGATAGCCCGAGGCGTCCGCGACATAGATCAGGAAACCCGCCGTGCCGACCCGGCCGCTGAAGGCGATCATCCTATCAAACAGCATGGCGTTGAACGGCGTATAGGCCATGTAGAGGCCGGCGCCCGTCAGGATCATCCAGCTCAACGGCGTCAGCAGGTGCGCCTGGAAGGCCAGCGTCGAACCGCCAAGCACCAGGAAGCCGGCCAGGATCACGCCGTGCATGACCAGCAGAGCCCGCAGGTTGTCGCGCACCAGCATCACCGCGCCCATCACGACCAGGGAGACGACGGCGACCGGCAGCTCGCTGGCGGTGAACACGCCCGAGGCCTCGCCAAAGCCCATGGCCGTCCAGATCTCAGCGGCGAAATTGTCTCGGAAATCGCGCAAGGCCGTCAGCAGCACATAGGACAGCACCAGCATCGCCAGGCCAGGCGCATAGGCGGTCAGGAAGGCGCGACGCTGGGCTAGGTCCATCGGCTGGCGGCGCACGCGGGCGGCCTCGTCAGCGGCGTTGGGCGGCGGCATCTGCACCAGGGCCCAGACCGAGAGGGCCAGCAGCGGCATGAAGATCGCGCCTGTGGCGGCAGGCATCCAGAACGGCGAGACGTGCAGGTCGACCATCAGCCACTTGCCGACCGACTTCACCACGCCCGACGACAGGATGAAGCTGGCGCAGAGGATCGCCCCCAGCGCTTCGGAGGTGCGGCGGCCTTCCATGAAGCCGAATACCAGGCCCCAGATCATCCCCAGCGGCAGGCCGTTCAGGAACAGGGCCGCGACGTTCCAGGGCGCAGGAACCACCGCGAAGGCCAGCAGCGCCAGCCAAGAGGCGCCGATCAGCCCCAGGATGGCCGCGCCGCGATGGCGGGGCGCGATCTCGGAGATCACCTTGACCCCGATCATCTTGGACAGGGCGTAGCCGGCGACCTGGGCCAAAACAAGCGCGATCTTGTAGTCGACCGCGAAGCTCCAGCCCTCGACCGTCCCGAAGGTCGCCGCCGCGAACGGCTTGCGGAAGGCGTACATCGAGAAATAGGCGCAGAAGCCGGCCAGCCCCGCAAACAGGGTGAAAGCCAGCGGGTGGGCCCGCTCCAGCCAGCGCCGAGGACCAGTGGTCATGGGAATGCCCCTTGATGGAGCATTCTGGTCTATACCAACTGCACGACACCTTGGTGACGGTGCGGATAGCCCCGCGAAAGCCTAGCGGACGCGGATGTCGACGCTGACCGTCAGGGCGTCGTGACGCCAGTATTCGCGATCGAACTCGACCACGTGACCCTGGGCGTCGTAGCAGGTCCGCACCAGGCTCAGCCCGGGCAGGCCGGACTTGACCCGCAAAGCCTCAGCCTCGTCGCGAGTCAGGGCGCAGGGCCGCATGTCGACCTTGTTGCGCGCGACGCCGATGCCATAGACCGACTTCAGCACGCTGGTCAGCGAGCCGTTCAGGTCGTGGTCGATCAGGCCCGGCGCGCGGGCGGCGTCGACGATGATGCTCTCGATCAGCACGGCCCGACCGTCGATCAGGCGCCGGCGGCGGATCCAGTACATCGGCGCGCCGACGGGCCGCGAGAAGATCTGGGCCAGCATGTCGTCGGCGACGATCTCGACCTTGCTCAGCGTCTCGGTCTCGGGGCGACGCCCCTGCGCCTCGACATAGGACATGAAGCCTTCCCAGCGGGTCGGGTCGTAGACCACCGGCGGCGGTGAGACGTACCAGCCGCTGCGGTCCTTGCGATAGATGACCCCCTCGGCCTCCAGCTGGAACAGGGCCTCGCGGACCGTGCCCCGGGCCACGCCGCCGCCGGCCTGCAACTGACGCTCGGAAGGCAACCGCTCGCCCGGCTTGAACGCGCCGCCGGCGATACGCGCGGCGATGTCGTCGCGCACGCCGAGATACTGGAGACTGTCGGGCTGCTGCATCGGGCGACCTGGCCAGCGGTCGAATCCCGCTCCGCGCAAGGATGGGAGGGCGTTCCCCCAGGGTCAAGGAACTGGATCGGGCGTGAAACGAGCCCGCCTTGCCCTTCCAAACGGTGTCACGAAAGTTTCGCCGACATCCGCTTCATACTGGTCTATACCAAAATGGCATCACTGGGAGTTGGGCCCATGTCGACCGACCGCCGCTCGCTCCTGCGCGCCGCCGCCACGGCCAGCGCCGCCGTCGGCCTGCTGCCCGCCACCGTCGCCAAGGCCATGGCCATCCCCGCGCGCCACCGCACCGGCACGATCATGGACGTCGAGCACGTCGTAATCTTCATGCAGGAGAACCGATCCTTCGATCACTATTTCGGCGCGCTGAACGGCGTGCGCGGCCTAGGCGATCCGCGGCCGCAGCGGCTACCCGGCGGCGCATCGGTGTGGCGTCAGCCCTCCAAGGAACATCCCGACGGTTTCGTCGCCCCGTTCCACGGCGACGCCTCGGCCACCAACGCCTACACCGTCGACGGCTCGGACCAGGGCCACCAGGCAGCGATCACCATCGTCAACGGCGGCCGTTACGACCAGTGGGGCCACACCGGCGAGTTGCACAAGCGGATGGTCTATTACAAGGCCTCGGACCTGCCATTCTACCACGCCCTGGCCAGCGCCTTCACGGTCTGCGACGCCTATCACTGCTCGACCCTGACCCAGACCTATCCGAACCGCCTGCACCTTTGGACAGGCTGCAACGGCGGCGGCAAGGTCGGCGGCGATCCGGAGATGAGCAACTACGGCGAGGACGAGACGCCCAGCGCCGACATGGCCGAGGACAAGGTCATGGCCAACGGGCCGCACGACTGGACGACCTATGCCGAGCGCCTGCAAACGGCCGGGGTTAGCTGGAAGGTCTACCAAGAGTACGACAATTTCGGCGACAACATCCTGTCGGTGTTCAAGAATTTCCGCCCGTGCGCCAGGGACTCCGAGCTCTATGCGCGCGGCCGCTCATGGGTGGGCGAAGGCAAGGCCGATCCCGATCGTAAGCGTTCGGACGGCGAGCAGCTGGCGGCCGCCTTCCGCGCCGACGTCGCCGCCGACCGCCTGCCGCAGGTGTCTTGGATCGTCACGGCCGCCGACCTCTCCGAACATCCCTCGGCCGAGCCGTCGAAGGGCGAGCATGTCTGCGCCGAGCTGATCAAGGCGCTGGTCGACCACCCCGAGGTGTTCGCCAAGACCGTCTTCATCGTCAACTATGACGAGGCCGGCGGCTTCTACGACCATATGCAGCCGCCCATGCCGCCGCTGACGCCGGACCAGGGCTGGAGCTCGGTGTCGGTGGCCGGCGAGGCCAAGACCTACGGGCCCGAGGCCGAAGGCACCAACAAGGGCATGCACGCCCTGGGCCTGGGCATCCGCGTGCCCGCTATCGTGGTCTCGCCCTGGAGCCGGGGCGGCTTCGTCTGCTCGGAGGTGTTCGACCACACCTCGACCCTGAAGTTCCTGGAGAAGCGCTTCGGGGTGCGCGAGGACAACATCAGCGACTGGCGCCGCGCGGTCTGCGGCGACCTGACCTCGGCCTTCGACTTCGCCACGCCCAACCAGGACTGGACCGCCCTGACCCTGCCGGCCACCGCCGACTATATGCAGCGCGTGGCCCGTTCGAAGGCCGCCCCCAGCCTGAAGATCCCGTCGACTCAAGGCCCCTCGGCCCAGGACGGCCCGCAGCGCGGCGCGCGACCCCTGCCCTACGCCCTGTCGGCCGACACCCGGGTCACGGACGGCGCGCTGTGGGTCGACCTGGTCAATGCCGGCCACGCGGGCGCGGTGTTCCAGGTGTTCGACAACACCGACCGCGACGGTCCCTGGCGGTTCACCCTGGCGCCCGGCCAGAAATACGCCGCCGGGCACTGGAACAAGGCCGGCCGCGCGCCCGGTCCCTATGACCTGACCGTCCACGGCCCGAACGGCTTCTATCGCCGCTTCGCGGGCGACACGTCCAAGGTCCAGCCGATCGTCACGGTCGCCGCCGACGTCCGCTCGCGCCTGGTCGTCAGCCTTTCCGGCTCGGGCCTGGCGACGCTGCACATGGCCGAAGACTATCCTCTGGCCGAGGGCGAAGCTCGTCAGACCGTCCCGCTGAGGCTCAAGCGCGTCGCGCGCTCGGTCTGGGACCTGCGCGGCAGCGACCACTGGTACGACTTGACCCTGACCCTGGCCGACGATCCCTCGTTCACCCAGCGCCTGGCTGGCCACCTGGAAACCGGCCGCGCCAGCCGCACCGATCCCGGCATCGGCCGGATGCGTCTCTAAAGCCCACGGATACTCGATGACTTTTCGCCCTGCGGCCGATGCTTTCGTGGCCGAACTGACCGACCTCTTCACCCGCCTGGGCGGCCTGCGCTACGGCGAGGGCGTGACGCAGATGGAGCACGCGGTCCAGACCGCCCACCACGCCAAGCTGGACGGCGCGCCGCCCGAACTGATCGCCGCCGCCCTGCTGCACGACGTCGGCCATATGATGCAGAAGATCGGCGAGCACGCCGCCGACCTGGGCATCGACGCGCGCCACGAACACATCAGCGCCGGCTACCTGGCCCGCGCCTTCGGCCCGGAGGTCACCGAACCGATCCGCCTGCACGTGGCGGCCAAGCGCTACCGGGTGGCGGTCGATCCGGCCTATCACGAGCGCCTCAGCCCCGCCTCGCTGCAAAGCCTGGCCCTGCAAGGCGGTCCGATGAACGCGACCGAGATCGAAACCTTCCTGGCAGACCCAGCGGCGCAGGCGGCCCTGCGTCTGCGCGAATATGACGAGGCCGGCAAGGCGCCCGACGCCGAGGTCGCTGGTTTCGAGACCTACAGCGACCTCCTGCGCGACCTGGTCCAGCAGGCGGGCAGAACCTAGCCATTGACCTGGTGACCGGCGGCGCCCAATCTCGCGGCAAGAAACGGGCGCGCGACGCCGGTCACGATCAGCCATTGATCAGCATCGGCCTCCTACGCACGGCTGTCACAAACCCGTGCGATGCGGACCTCATGCAGGCACCTTACCTAGCGCGCAGTCGGTGGTTGGCGGCCCATGTGCTGCCGCATGAACCGGCCATGCGCGCCTGGATCCGCCGCACGACTCAGATCTCCGATTCCGATATCGACGACATCGTCCAGGAGACCTACGCCATCCTGGCCAAGCTGGAGAGCGTCGAACAGATCCGCGATCCCAAGACCTACGCCTTCCAGGTCGCCCGGTCGGTCTTCCTGCAGGGCCTGCGCCGCAGCAAGATCGTCCCGATCGGTTCGATCGCCGATCTCGCCGCGCTCGGTGAAGCCGACGATGCGCCAGATCCGGAGCAACAGACCCACGGCAAGCGTGAACTGCAACGCGTCGAGGCCGCGATCCAGGACATGCCCACCCAGGTCCGCAAGGTCTTCTGGCTTAGGCGGGTGGACGGACTTTCCCAGCGCGAGACCGCCAAGCAGCTTGGCCTGGCCGAGCACACGGTCGAAAAGTACAGCGCCAGGGGCCTGAAATTCCTGCTGGCGCAATTTGGCCGTGGCGGAAATGCCGCCGCCAAGTCATCTAAGATGCAGGACACCGCTCAGGACCCTGTGGTTGCAGACGCCAAACCCTCGAATGCCCGAACGCGAAACAGCCAGTGATATCGAAGACGCCGCCAACCTTTGGGCGGCCAAGGCTGAACGCGGACTGACGGCGGAGGATCGGCGCCAGCTGGACCAGTGGCTCGAAGGCGACAGCCGTCGTCTGGGCGCCTTCGTCCGCGCGCAAGCCGCCTGGATCCACGCCGAACGCGCCGTGGCGCTTGGCACGATGCCTGAGACGGAAAGCACCCTTCCCCAGGAGCCCGCTCATAATGCGCCTCGCCGCCGCACGCCGGACAGGCGCATGATCCTGGGCGGCGGCGTCGCGCTCGCCGCGGCCTTCGCTGGCGCCTACGTGGTCAATTCCGGCCGATATCGCACCCTGGAAAGCGGAGTCGGCGAGATTCGTCGCCTGGTCTTGAAGTGCGGAACGGTCCTGACGCTCGATACCGACACGCGCGTGGACATCAGCGCATCGTCGGACGACAGGCGGCTGGAGCTGGTTCGCGGCAAGCTGTTCGTCGACGCACCGCGCTGGCGGGACCGTCCGCTGGTCGTGAAAGCCGGCGGCCTCGTCCTGCAGACCGCGGAAGGCGCGTTCGGGGTGCAGAACCTAGGCAAGACTCCCATCGTGGCGCTTGTCACCGGGGGGACGCTGATCGCTTCACAATCCCGCGGCATGTTCGGCGCGAAGCAAGCCGTCACGGTCGAAAAGGATCATGCCCTCACGTTCGCCCCCGACACGCTGCTGGCCGCCGACGCCGTGCGATCGGTGGCCGCCGCGCGGCAGGCCCAGCTCCTGGCCTGGCGCGACGGGATGCTGTCCTTCGGCGGCGAACGGCTGGTGGATGCGGTCCGCGCCTTCGACCGCTACGGCCCCGTGCGGATCGTCGTCGCCGACCCTGAACTGGCCCGGCAGAGGATCACCGGCCTCTTCAAGGCTGACGATCCAAAAGGGTTCGCGATCGCTATCGCCGCCAGCCTGGGCGGCGTCGCCGAGAGCCAGGGCGAGACCATTCGAATTTCCGCGAAAAAATCCGTTTCGGCATAGCCGGAAAATCGCGGGCTCGCGCATCTACCGAATAAGGCTCGTTCCACGCGCGGGTGCGTGTCGTTCGTCAGGAGGCCAGACGTGTTTCCCGCGCGGGTGACAGTCACGATCATCGCGCCGCTGCTGGCGGCCGCGCCGGCGTCCGCCCTGGCGCAGCAGGTCCGCTTCAACCTCGCCGAACAGCCGGCCGTGACGGGCATCCCGGAGTTCGCACGCCAGGCCAGGATCCAGATCGTGTCGCCGGCCGGTCTCTCGGGCCTGAAGACCCGCGCCGTCAGGGGCGCGTTCACCGTCGAGGAAGGCCTGCGCCGGCTGCTGGGCGGGACGGACCTCTACATCGCCGCACGGAACGGCAACGCCATCAGCCTCGCCGCGCGGCCGCGTGTGGCGATGCGCGCGAAAAACCCGCCGCCAGTGCGCAGGCCGATCGAGACCTCGCCCAAACCAGAATCCGACACAGTCTCCGACATCGTCGTCACCGGCATGGTCTCGCCCGAGCGGCGGCTCGATGCGGGCCTGGCCATCACCATCGCGTCGCTTGAGCGGATCCACGAACTGGCGCCCAACAACACCGCCGACCTCCTGAAACTAGCCCCCGGCATCTGGGCCGAGACCACGGGCGGCGCCACCGGGGCCAATGTCTTCGTCCGAGGTTTTCCGACCACTGGCGACGCGCCCTTCCTGACCGTCCAACTGGACAGCGCGCCGATCTTCCCGCCGACCGAGCTGGCGTTCAGCGAGAACACCACGCTGTTTCGCGTCGACGACATGATCCAGCGGATCGAAATCCTGCGTGGGGGCGCCAGCACGATCCTCTCGAATGGCCAGTCAGGTGCGGTGATCAACTTCATCCAGCGCAGAGGCACGCCGGAGTTACGCGGCGGGCTGCGGCTGACGACGACCGACTACGGCGCCCGCCGCGCGGACGGTTGGCTCAGCGGCCCGCTGGACGCCAGCACCGTCTTCGCTGTCGGGGGGTTCTACCGGATCTCCGATGGCATCCGGAACACCCAATTCCCGGCCGATCGCGGCGGCCAGATCACCGCCAACCTGACCCGCCGTTTCGATCGCGGCAGCCTCACCGCCTACGTCCGCTATACGCGCGACCGCAACGCCTTCTACACCGGCGCGCCCCTGATCGCGGACGGCGACGGCGGCTTCAGCGCCATCCCCGGCTTTGACCCGCTGCGCGACACCTTGATCGGCTCGGATACCCGGCGCCTCTCGATCGAGACCGGCCCGGGCGCGTATCGTCCCGTCGACCTGGGCGAAGGGCGAGGGCTTGATCTGCTGGTCACGGGCGCCAGCCTGGAATGGTCTCCAAGCGACGATGTCGAGGTCACCGATCGACTCAACATCACTCATGGCGACGCCAATACGATAGGACTGTTCACCGGCCCCGTACCCACGATGTTGGGCCAGTACGTCGCCGACACCGTCGCGCGCGCCAATGCTGATCCCCGGGTCGTCCTGGCGGCGGGCCGCGCTTCGTCCGGCCAAGCCGTGCTGGCCGCCACCGGCGCGTCTGTCCCGACCGACCGCTACGTCCTCACCGCCGGGCTCTGGTCGGTGAAGAAGACAATAGCCTCGGTCACCAACGAGCTGCGGGTCTCGCGCGCGGTCGGCGACGGCCACAGGCTGACCGCCGGTCTCTATGTTTCGGACTACAAGTCCGACGACGCCCGCCAGTTCGGCAACAATCTACTGCTGTTGGCCGAACCCAACGCTCGGCGGATCGACCTCACGCTCGACAACGGCGTGCGAGCCAGCCGCGACGGCTTCGTCAGCGCCACGACCAGCCAGATCACCGGCTACAGCCGCGCCGCCAATGTCGCCCTCTTCCTCAGCGACCGCTGGATCATCTCTGAACGGACAAGTATCAACGCCGGCGCCCGGATCGAGCATCAATCGCTGCGCGGCGCCGTCCGCAACGCCCAGGCCAACACCGATTTCGACGGCGACCCCCGCACCCTCTACGACAACAACGGCGCCCTGCTGCTGGGCTCCTCGACAGCGCTGGAGGACGAGTCCGGACAAATCTCCTGGACCGCCGGGGTAGTCCACAAGGCCCTGCCCGACCGGCTGACCCTGCACGCCCGTTTCAATCACGGCTCCAACCTGCAGAGCTTCGAAAAGCTGCGCATCGGCGGCCGGCGCGGCCAATCTGCCAACGTGCTCGAGGCGGGCGCGGATCTCGCCGCGGGCCCCGTGCGCGCCTCGGTGAATGTCTTCGTCAACCGGTTCTCGGGCCTGCAGTTCACCCGCCTGCTGGCCCAGCCGGACGGAACGGTTGGGTCGATCATCCTGCTGGGCGGCGCTCGCGCGGCGGGCCTGGAACTGGACGCCGACATCACGCCGGCCCAGCGCTGGACGGTCGAGCTGCGGGGCACCTGGCAGGACGGACGCTATCGCGGCTTTGGCGACAACAGCGGCAACCGTGTCGTGCGCCAGCCCAACCTGCAGTTCGCCATCTCGCCGGTCTACGCCACGCGCGTCGCCCACGCCGACGTCAAGCTGCGCGCCACCTACACCTTTGTCGGCGAACGGTTTTCGGACGTCGAGAACCTCCAGAAGCTACCGCGCTATTCGACCACCGACGCCGGCGTGCACGTCCAGCTGGACAACGGCCTCTACGCCGATCTCGTCGCCCAGAACCTGTTCAACGCCTTCGGCCTGACCGAGGGCAATACGCGCGTGCTGGGTGCGGTGCTAGCATCGGGCCCGATTATCGCCAGGCCGCTGTTCGGTCGCAACCTCAGCCTGTCCCTGGGCTATCGCTTCTGATCCGTCTACGGATAACCGTTGATCGTCGCCCGCGAAAAAGTTCCCGGCGCTTAGCCGGATAAATCGAGCCCCCCGCATCTAGGTTTCGGAAGCAGCGACCGGCGCGCTTCCGCCAATCCGTGGCTCGCGCAGCACTCACAAACCCAAGGCGCGCGATCCACCCGTCTTCTCGGGGGAGCCCTATGAACCTGACCCTACGCATCGCCTTGCTCGCGTCCGCCGCCGCCATCGCCTGCCCCGCCGCGGCGCAGACGCAGGCCGAAGCCCCGGCTACCACGGTCGACGAGATCATCGTCGTCGGCTCGGCCAATCCGAACGGCCAGAAGAAGCTCGAGGCCGGCTATGCGGTCACCTCGATCAGCAGCGAAGCCATACGCGCCGCCGCGCCGATCAGCGCGGCCGACGTCCTCAAGCAGGCGCCCGGCATCTGGGCCGAAACCACCGGCGGCGTCTCGGGGCCGAACATCGCCGTGCGCGGCTTCCCGACCGGCGGCGACGCCAAGTTCGTGACCATGCAGATCGACTCCCTGCCGATCTACCCGGTCCCCAGCCTGTCGTTCCTGGACAACTCGACCCAGTTCCGCCTCGACGAGACGGTCAAGCGCGTCGAGGCCACGATCGGCGGCCAGGCCGTGCTGTTCGGCAACGGCCAGCCCGGCGCCACGGTCAACTGGGTGCAGAAGACCGGCAAGAACGATCCCGGCGGTCTCGCCCAATTCACCTACGGCACCGGCAAGTTCATGCGCGCCGATGGCTACTATGGCGCAGACCTCGGCAATGGCTGGTACGGCAGCCTCGGAGGCTTCTATCGGACGTCCAAGGGCGTGCGGAACACCCAGTTCCCAGCCGACCAGGGCTACCAGGTCGTCGGAACCCTGACGCGCGAGTTCGCGAATGGCTCGGCTACGCTCTATGGACGCCAGACCTATGACCGCAACGCCTTCTTCACGCCGATCCCGCTGCTGCGCTCGGGCACGGGCAATGACGCCAAGCTGCACCCGTTCCCGGGCTTCGACCCGACCCGCGACACCTTCTTAGGCAACGCCACGCGGATCGTGACCTTCGACGTCGCCTCGAACGGCACGAACACGCCGATCTCCAAGACGGTCGATCTGGCGCGCGGCCGGGGCATCAACATGCATCTGGTCGGGTTCGACTTCGACCGGAAGTTCGGCGACTTCACCTTCAGCAACAAGATGGCCTACGCGTCGGGCACGGCGCCGACGATCGCCCAGTTCACCGGCGCCACGCCGGTCACGCTCGGCTCGTTCATCGCCACCCAAGTAACCACGGCCAACGCCAATGCCGCCGCCCTGGCCGCGGCCGGACGGCCCGCAATGACCGGTTCGGCGACCCTGATCGGAACGGGCGCCGCCCTGACCGACATGAGCCAGAATGTGATCGGCGTGGGGGTCTTCTACGTCGTCAAGAAGATCAAGTCGTTCCAGGACGAGGCCCGCCTATCGCGCGAGATCTTCAGCGGCAACACCCTGACCGCCGGGATCTATTTCGCCGACTACAGCTCCGACGACACCTGGCTGACCGGCCACAACCAGTTGATGACCGTCCAGAACAACGCCCAGCCGATCAACCTGGTGCTGGACAACGGCGTGAAGATCACCAACGGCAGCGGCGTCTACACCCCCACCGCCCTGGCGCTGCACAACGTCTATAACGGCCGCAACACCGCGATCTTCCTAAATGACCACTGGGAAGTGACGCCCCGCCTGCGGTTTGACGCCGGCTTCCGCTACGAGTGGGAAGAGATCGACGCCAGCTTCCAGAACTCGGCCAAGCAGAACATCTCGACTGATCCGCTGGCGCTCTACGACGTCGGTGCCTCGGTGCTACTGCCGGGCTCGCGGCCGGTCCGCTACAGCGGCTCGAAGGGTGCGTTCAACGTCAACGCCAACTACGAGCTCACGCCCGGCGTCAACGCCTTCATCGGCTATAACAAAGGCTACGCCCTGCCCGTCTTCGACGACCTGCGCAACGGCGTGACCGCCGTAACCAAGGTCGACCAACTGCAGGGCGGCATCAAGACGCGCGGCGCCTGGTACGCCGTCAACCTGACCGGCTTCTACAACACGTTCCGGGGCCAGCCGAGCTCGCAGATCCTGGCCGACGGTACGGTGGTCCGTTACCTGACCAGTTCGGACACCTATGGCGTCGAGTTCGACGGCGTCGTCCGGCCGTTCAAGGGCCTGTCGCTGACGGTGTCGGGCGACTATCAGCACGGCAAGTACGTCGCGGGCGGCCCAGGCATCACCGGCAATCAGGTGCTGCGCAACCCCGACTTCCAGGCCCGGTTCACGCCCGCCTACACCTTCGACACCCCGGCCGGCGGCCTGACTCTGTACGCCACCGGGACCTATGTGACCCAACGCTTCGCCGACCTGCAGAACCTGCAGCCGCTGCCCAAGTACACGACGCTGGATATCGGCGCTTCGCTGGCGCTGGAGAACGGCATGGAGCTGGCCTTCACCGGGACCAACGTCACCAACAAGCTGGCGATCACCGAGGGCAACACCCGCGTGGTCGGCAGCGGCGTCGGCGCCGGCGGCGTCTTCCTCGGCCGCCCGCTGTTCGGACCGAACTACCAGATCAGCCTACGGATGAAGTTCTAAGCACCATAGCCGGCCCGGGCCTCGGCTCGGACCGGCGCCTCTCCAAGGATCTCCGATCATGAAGACGTTCCGCGCCGCGCTCGCGGCGCTCGCCGTAACCTTCGCGCCCATGACCGTCGCCCAGGCTGCGCCGGACACCCTGCCGGCCTGGTCGCAAGGCTATCTCTACATCCACCACATCAGCACCGGACGCGGCAACGCGACCTATTTCGTGCTGCCTGACGGGACGACCATGCTGATCGACGCCGGCGAGGCCGATCCGGAGTTCGCCAAGATGGTGGCCCCGCTGAAGGCCTTTCCGCCGCTGCCCGACGACAAACATTCGGCCGGTTGGTGGATCGCCGACTACATCCGCCAGTTCGCGCCCGCCGGCCGCCCAGTGAAGCTGGACTACGCGCTGATTACCCACTTCCACACCGACCACATGGGTACGATCACGCCCGATAAGCCCCTATCGCGGACCGGCGCCTATCGCCTGGCGGGCATCACCGAGGTAGCCGACCTCATCCCCGTCGCCACCTTGGTCGACCGCGCCGCGCCGACCTACGACTATCCGGTCAACCTCAAGACGTGCGCCGCTCCGGGCGGTCTGCCGGGCTCCAACGGCCTGTCCCTGGCCAACTATCTGGCCTTCGCCGACTACCGGATGAAGGACGGCCAGGCCGTGGTAGGCCTCAAACCCGGCGCATTGGACCAGATCAAGCTGGCCAAGGCCGACGCCTACCCCACCTTCCATGTCCGCAACATCGCCTCCAGCGGGGTGATCTGGACCGGCGCCCGCGACGAGACCCAGGACTACATCCCCAAGGACGCGGTCAAGGAATGCGGCTTCGACGAGAACCCGTTCAGCAACGTGGTGACGGTCGCCTATGGTCGGTTCAAGTACTATTCGGGCGGCGACATTCCGGGCGTGCCCAACGACACCCAGCCCTGGTGGCGCGACGTCGAGACCCCGGTGTCGGCGGTCGTCGGCCCGGTGGACGTCATGTTGCTGGACCACCACGGCAATCGCGATACGATCAACGAGAACATCCTGCGCAACCTGGCCCCGCGAGTCATGGTGCAGGAGAACTGGCTCTCGCCGCAGCCCGGCGAGGAGGTCGTCACGCGCATGGCCTCGAGAGGTCTCTATCCGGGTCCCCGCGACGTCTTCTCGACCGGCATGGCCCCCGAGACCCGCGCCGCGATCGGCCCGATCATGGACAGCCTGTACAAGAGCTACAACGGCCACGTCGTCATCCGCGTCGCGCCCGGCGGCGAGCAATACGAGGTCTACGTTCTCAAAGACACCGACGCGCGCCGCGAGACCGTGAAGCGGTTCGGTCCGTACCTGTCGAAGTAAGGCCCCTGCCTGGCGAGCGGTCGGCCTGCCGACCGCTCGCCCTTTTCCACGAGCCCCGTCATCCACGCTGCTGAAATCTCTACCCCCTCCCTACCTGACCGTCTTGTCAGGTAGCCGTCAGGCTGCGGACCCCTTGGCCTTGCTAGACCTTGGCCAACCTCCCCCTCCGCAACGACGGACCTCAGTATGATCTCGCTTGTGCGGACGGCGTTGGCGCGTCCCTACACCTTCGTTGTGATGGCCGCGATGATCCTGATCGTCGGCGTGCTGGCGATCCTGCGCACGCCGACCGATATCTTCCCCAACATCCGCGTGCCCGTCGTCGCGGTGGCCTGGACCTATAACGGCCTGTCGCCGGCCGACATGTCGGGGCGGATCCTGACGCCCTATCAGCGGACCCTGACCACCACGGTCAACGACATCGACCACATCGAGGCGACCTCGCTGCAGGGCATCGGGGTGGTGAAGATCTACTTCCAGCCGGGGGCGGACGTGCGCCTGGCCAACGCCCAGATCACCGCCATCTCGCAGACCCTGCTGCGCCAGCTGCCGACGGGCGTCACCCCGCCGCTGATCCTCAACTACAACGCCTCGACCGTGCCGATCGTGCAGTTGGCCCTGGCCGGCCAGGGCCTGTCGGAGCAGCAGCTGTTCGACTACGGCGTCAACTTCATCCGCACGCGCCTGGTGACCGTGCCCGGCGCGGCCGTGCCCTTCCCGTTCGGCGGCAAGACCCGCCAGATCCAGGTCGACATCGACCCGCAGGCCCTGCTGTCCAAGGGGCTGTCGGCCAGCGACGTCGGCGCGGCCATCGCCGCCCAGACCCAGATCACCCCGGCCGGCTTCGTCAAGATCGGCGCGTTCCAGTATGCCTTACGCCTCAACAACGCCCCCGGCTCGGTCGACGAGCTGAACGCCCTGCCGGTCAAGACGGTCAACGGCGCGACCATCCGCATCGGCGACGTCGCCCACGTCCGCGACGGCTCGGCCCCCCAGCAGAACATCGTCCATGTCGACGGCCAGCGCTCGGTGCTGATGACGGTGCTGAAGTCGGGCGCCACCTCGACCATCGCCATCGTCGACGGCGTCAAGGCCGCCCTGCCCGACCTGAAGGCCCAGCTGCCGCCCGAGCTGACTATCACC
Source organism: uncultured Caulobacterales bacterium (assembly GCA_903900155.1). GTDB lineage: Bacteria > Pseudomonadota > Alphaproteobacteria > Caulobacterales > Caulobacteraceae > Caulobacter. The sequence goes on from CAIUMD010000019.1 coordinate 23,931, forward strand.
CCGCTGAACGACCAGTCGACCTTCGTGAAGGCCGCCGTCGAGGGGGTGGCGCACGAAGGCGCCCTGGCCGCCGTGCTGACCTCGCTGATGATCCTGCTGTTCCTGGGCAGCTGGCGCTCGACGGTGATCATCGCCGTCTCGATCCCGCTGGCCGTGCTGGCGGCCATCGCGGCGCTCGCCGCCTTCGGCCAGACCCTGAACGTCATGACCCTGGGCGGTCTCGCCCTCGCCGTCGGCATCCTGGTCGACGACGCCACCGTCACCATCGAGAACATCAACTGGCACCTGGAGCACGGCAAGGACGTCAAGACGGCGATCCTGGACGGCGCGGCCCAGATCGTGACCCCGGCCTTCGTCTCCCTGCTCTGCATCTGCATCGTCTTCGTGCCGATGTTCTTCCTGCCGGGCGTGTCGGGCTTCCTGTTCGTGCCGATGGCGCTGTCGGTGGTCTTCGCGATGATCGCCTCGTTCATCCTGTCGCGGACCCTGGTCCCGACCATGGCGGCCTACTTGCTCAAGCCCCACGTCCCGCATGACGAGGAGGCCCCGTCCAGCAATCGCCTGGTCCGCTTCCAGCGCGGCTTCGAGCGCTCTTTCTCCAAGGTGCGCGACGCCTATGCCGGCCTGCTGGGCTTCGCCTTGAACGCGCGCGGCGTGTTCGTGGCCGGGTTCCTGGGCTTTGCCTTGCTGAGCCTGTGCCTCGTGCCGTTCCTGGGCCGGAACTTCTTCCCGGCCGTGGATTCGGGCTCGATCGCCCTGCACGTCCGCGCGCCGGTCGGTACGCGCATCGAGGAATCGGCGGCCCTGTTCGACCGCATCCAGCGCCACATCCGCACCGTGATCCCGGAGGGCGAGGTCGAGACAATGGTCGACAACATCGGCCTCTCCACCAGCGGCATCAACACCGCCTACAACGCCTCGGGCGCCATCGGCCCGCAGGACGGCGACATCCTGATCAGCCTGAAGGAGGGCCACCGCCCGACCGACGGCTATGTCAAACAGCTGCGGGCCGAGCTGCCCAAGGCGTTCCCCACGGCGACCTTCTCGTTCCTGCCCGCCGACGTGACCAGCCAGATCCTCAACTTCGGCAGCCCCTCGCCGATCGACATCCAGGTGTCGGGCGGCGACATGGCGACCAACCAGGCCTACGCCCAGAAGATCCTGCGGGCGATTCGCGGCGTCAAAGGCATTGCCGACGCCCGCATCCAGCAGCCGGCGGCCTCGCCGGAACTGCGCTTCGACGCCGACCGCACCCGCATCCATGCCCTGGGCCTGGACGAGCGCGACGTCACCGCCAGCCTGGCCGGCGCCGTGGCCGGCAGCCAGCAGACCGCCCCGGTGTTCTGGTTGAACCCGCAGAACGGGGTCTCCTACCCCGTCGTGGCCCAGACGCCGGAATACATGCTCGATAGCCTGGACAAGATCTCGTCGATCCCGGTCACCGGCGCGCGCGCGCCGGGCCAGGCGCCGCAGGTGCTGGGCGGCCTGGGCGCGCTGACGCGCGGCTCCACCACCGCCGTCGTCTCGCAGTACAACATCCAGCCGATGGTCAATGTCTACGCCGCCACCCAGGGCCGCGACCTGGGCGGCGTGGCCAGCGACATCCAAAAGATTCTGAAGACCCTGGAGAAGGACAAGCCGGCCAAGATCAAGGTCAATCTGCGGGGCCAGTACCAGACCATGAACACCGCCTTCTCCGGCATGGGTTGGGGCCTGCTGGGCGCGGTCGTGATGATCTATCTGCTGATCGTCATCAACTTCCAGTCCTGGCTGGACCCGTTCGTGATCATTTCGGCCCTGCCCGCCGCCCTGGCCGGCATCGCCTGGATGCTGTTCGCCACCGAGACGCCGCTGTCGGTGCCGGCCCTGACCGGCGCGATCATGTGCATGGGCGTGGCCACGGCCAACTCGATCCTGGTGGTCAGCTTCGCCCGCGAGCGGCTGGACGCCACCGGCGACGCGGTCCAGGCCGCCTTCGAGGCCGGCGTCACCCGCTTCCGCCCCGTGCTGATGACGGCGCTCGCCATGATCATCGGCATGGCGCCCATGGCCCTGGCCCTGGGCGAAGGCGCCGAGCAGAACGCCCCGCTGGGCCGCGCCGTCATCGGCGGCTTGATCTTCGCCACCTGTGCGTCCCTGCTGTTCGTCCCCCACCATCTTTTCCATCGTCCACGGCCGCCGCCCCCATGCGGAAGCCGCGTCCCCCGAAGGCGTCGTCCATGTCTGAGAACCTTCCCAAGACCGACCCCAAGCGCCTGCGTCGTCTGGCCCTGATCGGCGCCGCCGGCTTCGTCCTGATCCTGGCGGCGGGCGCGACCTCGCGGCTGATGGCCAGCAACGACCTGAAAAAGACCAGCCAGGCCAGCGCCATCACCACGGTCAGCGTCGTCCAGCCCGGCGGCGGCGAGGCCGGCGAACTCGTGCTGCCCGGCCGCCTGCAGGCCTGGAACGAAGCCCCGGTCTTCGCCCGCACCGACGGCTATCTGCGCCGCTGGTATGTCGACATCGGCCAGCCGGTGCAGGCGGGCCAGGTGCTGGCCGAGATCGACGCCCCGGAAGTCGACCAGCAGCTGGTCGCCGCCCGCGCCGCCCTCGCCACGGCTCAAGCTCAGCGCGATCTGGCCGCCACCAGCGCCGCCCGCTGGAAGCGCCTGGTGGGCGAGAACGCCGTCTCGCAGCAGGAAGCCGACGAGCGCGCCGGGGATCTCGCCGCCCGCGACGCCATGCGCAACGAGGCCATCGCAAATGTCCGCCGCCTGGAGAGCCTGACGGCCTTCAAGCGCATCGTCGCCCCGTTCGACGGGGTGGTGACCAGCCGCGACGTCGAGCAGGGCGCCCTGATCAGCGCCGGCGGCGGCCGCACCACGCCGCTGTTCACCGTCTCCGACACCAAGCGCCTGCGCCTCTATGTCAGCGTGCCGCAAAGCCTGGCCGGCCAGATCCGTCCGGGCATGAGCGCGACCTTCACCTCGCCCGACCTCCTGGGCCAGACCTTCAACGCCCGCCTGGTCCGTACGGCCGACGCCGTCGACGCCCAGTCGGGCGCCATGCTGATCCAGCTGGAGGTCGCCAACGCCGGCGGCCGGCTGAAGCCGGGCGCCTACGCCCAGGTTAGCCTGAACCTGCAGGCCGCCACGACCCAGGCCAGCACGGTCCGCATCCCGTCCAACGCCCTGCTGTTCCGCAAGGAAGGCGCCGCCGTGGCCGTGGTCGGCGGCGACAACACCGTCGCCATCCGGTCGGTCAAGATCGCCCGCGACGACGGCGCCGAGCTGGAGCTGGCCGGCGGCGTCGCCGCCAGCGACTGGATCGTCACCAGCCCGCCGGACGCCATCGCCACCGGCGACAAGGTCAATCCGGTCAAGGCCAAGAAGGAAGCCCATGCAAAAGGCTAGCCTCCTGATCCTGGCGGGCTTGGGCCTGGCGGGCTGCTCGATGCCCCCGGCCTACGCCCCGCCGACGCCGGCCGCGCCGACCGCCTTCCGCGACACCGGACCCTGGACCCCGGCCGCGCCGGCCGAGACCGTGTCGAACGGCGCCTGGTGGGCGGCGTTCAAGGACCCGACGCTGGACGGGCTGGAGCGCAGGCTGGAGACCGGCAGCGCCGATCTCGCCGCCGCCCTGGCCCGCTACGACCAGGCCCGAGCCCTGGCGCGGCAGGCCGCCGGCGCCCTGCTGCCCTCGGTGGGCGTCTTGGCCAGCGCCGAGCGCCAGCGCACGCCGGCCAATGGCCGCTTCGACACCACCACGGTCAGCGCCAGCGCCGCCTACGAGTTCGACCTGTGGGCCCGAATCCGCAACCTGGTCGCCGCCGGCAAGGCCGACGCCCAGGCCAGCGCCGCCGACCTGGCGGGCGTGCGGCTGAGCCTGCAGGCCCAGCTGGCCGACAGCTACTTCGCCCTGCGCGGCGCCGACGCCCAGATCGCGGTGCTGGGCTCGACGGTCGAGGCCTATCGCCAGGCTCTGGACCTGACCAACCGCCGCCAGGCCGGCGGCGCGGCCAGCGGCCTCGACACCGGCCGGGCCCAGACCCAGCTGGCGGCCACCCAGGCCCAGTACGAGCAGGCGGTCGCCGACCGCGCCCTGCTGGAACACGCCATCGCCGTGCTGGTCGGCGAGCCGGCCTCGAGCTTCAGCCTGGCCGCGGCGGAAGGTCTCAGCGACGCCCCGGTGACCCCGGTCGGGGCGCCCTCGACCCTGCTGCAGCGCCGTCCCGACGTCGCCGCCGCCGAGCGCCGCATGGCCGCCGCCAACGCCCGCATCGGCGTCGCCCGCGCCGCCTGGTTCCCGAGCGTGACCCTGGCGGCCGCCGGCGGCTACCAGTCGAACGGCGGCGAGCTCTTGACCGCCGCCAACCATGTCTGGGCGCTCGGCCCCCTGGCCGCCGCCCTGCCCCTGTTCGACGGCGGCGTCCGCAAGGCCCAGGTCGCCCGCAGCCGGGCGGTCTTCGACGAGACCGCCGCCGGCTACCGCCAGACCGTGCTCGACGCCTTCCGGGAGGTCGAGGACCAGATGGTGCTGGCCAACCGGTTGGCCACGGCGCAAGGCCGCCAGGACGAGGCGGTCTATGCGGCGGTGCGCACGACGGCGCTGGCGACCACCCGCTACCGCGAGGGCGCGGCGAGCTATCTCGACGTGGTGACGGCTCAGACGGCCGAGCTGCAGGCGCGGCGCGAGGCGCTGGACCTGCGGACGCGACGGCTGTCGGCGAGCGTGGATCTGATCCGGGCGCTGGGCGGCGGGTGGAGCGCTTCCTGATCTCCTTTCCCCTTGCGGGAGAGGTGTCAGCGAAGCTGACAGATGAGGGGTTGAAAGGCCTGTCCGGACAGCGGAGCGCGACCCCTCACCCGGCCCTGCGGGCCCCCTCTCCCGCAAGGGGAGAGGGAAACTAAGCGCCCGCCGTCTCCCGCCCAGGCGGGGTCACCACCACCCCCTCCGCCTTCGGCAGCATGAACCCGATCAGCACTTCCCCCTCCTCGCAGCGGGCGAACACGGACCCGCCGTGCATGATCACGATCGCCTTGACCACCGCCAGGCCCAGGCCGTGGATCTCCCCGCTGTGCTCCCGGGCCCGGTCCACGCGGTAGAAGCGGTCGAACAGGCGCGCCAAGTGGGCTTCCGGGATCGGGCCGCCGCGGTTGCGGACCGACAGGCACACCGCCTTGTCCTGCGGCTCGATCATCACCCGCACGGTCTTGCAGTCGACGCCGTGCCGGATGGCGTTGTCCAGAAGGTTGGTCACCGCCCGGCCCAGCAGCGCCGCGTCGGCGACCACCACCGCGTCACCCCGCACCTCCAGCTTGACCTCGGCGTCCTCGAACAGCACGTCCAGGAAGTCGGCGGTCTTGTGCGTGAGGGCGGCCAGCGACAGCGGCGTCAGGTTGGCCGCCAACGCCCCCTGGTCAGCGCGAGCCATGAACAGCATGTCGTTGATGATCGTGCGCAGGCGCTCCAGTTCCTCGAGATTGGAGTGCAGCGTGTCCTCCAGCTCGTCGGCGTCGCGGGGGCGCGAGAGGGCGACCTGGGTCTGGCCGATCAGGTTGCCCAGCGGCGTGCGCAGCTCGTGGGCGACATCGGCGTTGAAGGCCGCCAGCCGCTCATAGGCCGCCTGCAGCCGGTCCAGCGCGCCGTTGAAGGCGCTCATCAGCCCGACCAGCTCAGCCGGCAGGTCCTGGGTCGGCATGCGCAGGGACAGATCGGCCGGGTTCAGGGCCCCGGCCCGCTGCGACAGGCGGTCCACCGGCGCCAGCCCTCGACGCGCGATCCACCAGCCCAGCAGGCCGACCAGCGCCGTGATCAGCACCGACATGCCCAGCGCCCCGACGCCCAGCACATAGCGCGAGGCGTCGAACGGCTCGGTGTCGGCGGCGATCACCAGCCGCACGTCCGGCCGGCGGCCGAAGGCCGGTACAGTGCGCGACAGGGTCATGAACCGCTTGCCGTCGGCGTGGATGACGCCGAAGCCGTTGCGGGCCGGCTCCAGCGCCTTGCCCGGCATGAACTGGAAGCGCGGGTCGGCGCTCTCGATGCGATAGCGGATGGAGCCGTCGGCGGGGGTGAACGACCTCAGCTTGTCGGCCATCAGCGGCCAGCGGGCCGGGTCCTCCAGCTTGCGGATCATCGCCACGATGATCTCCGAGCGGGCGTTCAGCTCCTCGGCCTGGTGGCGCTTCAGTTCCAGGCTCTGGAAGCTGAACAGGGTCACCCCGGCCAGGATCGACACCGCGCCGGTGGCGATGGCGAACATCAGGGCCAGGCGGCCGGCGATCGACTTAGGCGTGAAGAATGAGGGCGCGGCGATCACGACGAGGAGCCCTCGGGACGGTGTTCCAGCACATAGCCCATGCCGCGCACGGTGTGCAGCAGCTTGGTCTCGAACATGCCGTCGATCTTGGCCCGCAGGCGCTTGATGGCGACTTCGACCACATTGGTGTTGGTGTCGAAATTGATGTCCCAGACCAGCTCGGTGATGATGGTCTTGGAGACGATCTGCGACTGGCGGCGGCCCAGAACGACCAGCAGGGCGAACTCCTTGGCCGTCAGGTTCAGGCGCTTGCCGGCGCGGGTGGCGCGGCGGGCGAGGAGATCGAGATGCAGGTCGCCGACCGTGATGGTCGTCGACTCGCTGCGCCCGCGCCGGGTGATGGCCTGCAGGCGGGCCAGGAGCTCCAGGAACGAGAACGGCTTGACCAGATAGTCGTCGGCCCCGGCCCCCAGGCCCTTCAGGCGATCCTCGACGCTGTCGCGGGCGGTCAGCATGATCACCGGCGTCTGGCGGGTCTGACGCAGGCGCTCCAGCACCTCGACCCCGTCGAGGCCGGGCAGCATGCCGTCCAGCACCACCGCGTCGTACTCCAGGGTCTGGGCCAGGTGCAGGCCGTCCTCGCCATTGCTGGCGAAATCCACCGCGTAGCCCTGCTCGGTCAGCCCCTTGCGCAGGTAGGCGACGGTCTTGGGTTCGTCCTCGACGATCAGGATCTTCATAGAGCGAGGCGTCTCACGACCAACAGCCCGGAACGCAGGCGCGCTCCAGGCCGGCAAGATAGAGCGTCCTTGCGCTCGTCGCCATGGGGTGGGGGGGTGGTGGACTGGCGCCGAGGCAAGGACAAGGCATCCTGCCGTCCGCGCCCGGTCATGAGGCTGACCGCCGGATGACATTTCTGACCCGGAACGCGCGGCAGATGCTCAGCGTCATGAAATCGTGTCGCTTACGCTCTAGCGGGGCGTCTCTCGACAACGCTTCGGACCTGTTCGCATGAACCTGGCCCTCCTCCGCTCGCGCTGGAGCTATCTGCGCGCGCAGGTCTCCAAGACGACCCGGCGCGACGACGCCGAAGACCTGCTGCATGACGCCTGGGTGCGCATGGCCGAGCGGGCGGCCGCCGTCGACAACGCCGAGGCGTTCCTGGTCCGCAGCGCCGCCAACGGCGGTTGGGACGCCTATCGCCGCGAACGACGCGAGCCGGACTCCGGGGTGCTGACCGAACATCAGGTCGCCGCTGTGCGCGATGACTTGCCCTTGCAGGACGAGGCGCTGATCGCGCGCCATCGGCTGGAGCGACTGCTGGCCGGCATCGACCAGTTGAGCCCGCGCACCCGCGAGGTGTTCTTGATGCATCGCCTCGACGGTCGTAAACACCGGCAAATCGCGGCCGAGTTACGCATCAGCCAGAGCGCCGTCGAGAAGCACGTGGCCAAGGCCGTCGAGATCCTGACCGATTGGATGGAAAACTGGTGACGTCGCGTTCCTCAGACGACCATTCCACGTCCGTCCAGGAAGCCTCGGCCTGGATCGCGCGCCTGCACGCCGATGATCGCACGCCCGCCGACGAGGCCGAGTTCCGGCGCTGGATCGCCGCCGATCCCGCCAACGCCCAGGCCTTCGACCGCGCCTCGGCGGTGTGGGACTCGATCGGCGGCATCGCCGGCCGCATTCCGCGCGCGCCGACGCGACGCGTCCCCCGGCGCGCGGTTCTGGCAGGCTTCGGGGCAGCCGTGGCCGCCGTCGGGTTCGGCGGCTGGGAGATCGCCCGCGCGGGCGTCGTGGAAACCGCCGTCGGCGAACAGCGCCGCGTCACCCTGCCCGACGGCTCGCGCGTCCTGCTGGACACCGCCACCACCCTGCGGGTGCGCATGCGCCAGGATCGCCGCGAGATCCACATGCGGACGGGGCGCGCCTGTCTGGAAGTCGCGACCGACCCTCGTCCCTTCCTGATCGTCACCAGCACGCGCCAGGTGACGGCGCGCAAGGGCCAGCTGGACATCCGCTGCGACGACGGCGGGACGGCGATTGTCGTCTCGGCAGGCCAGGCCGATGTCACCGGCGGCGCCGCGCCCCGCGCCCTGAGCGTCGGCGAACGCCTGCGCGTGGCCAGCAGCGACGGCGGCGAGGCTGTCGACCATCCCAACCTCGACGACCTGCTGGCCTGGCAGAGCGGGCGCGCCGTGTTCCGTGACGCGACCTTGGCCTCGGCCGCCCGGGAGATGAACCGCTACACCGAGCGCAAGCTGGTGGTCGCCGATCCGCAGGTCGCCGACCTGCGACTGAGCGGGGTCTATCGCGTGGGCGACACCGCCGCCTTCGCCAACGCCGTGTCTCTGCTCCTGCCTGTGCGGGTGGTTGCGACGTCCGACGCGATCCGCATCGAGGCCGTCTAAAAAGTTTCATCGAAACGCAGTTGAGGAAAACCCCGCCCCAGAGCGTCGAGGGGGCGCCCCGACGTCTCGGGGCTGCGCCTTTCGGGGGATATCATGAGCGACCTTAAGCGGCGGATGCGCCGCGCCTTGACTGCGGGCGTCGCGCTCGCGGCGCTTTGGACCGGTGTGGCCGCGGCGCAGTCGCGCCCGGTGCGCGTACAGATGCCCACCCAACCCATGGACCGGGCGATCGAACAGCTGGCCAAGCAGAGCGGCGTGGACATCCTGTTCACGGCGGACTCGGTGAAGGGTCTGCAGGCCCCGGGCTTGAGCGGCGAATACGACGCCGAGACCGCCCTGCGCCGACTGGTGCAAGGCTCGCCCCTGGTCGTCACTCACGACAGCGCCGGGGCGCTGATCGTGCGGCGCCGCCGCCCTAGCGATGCGCCGGAGACGACTTCGGCGCTCGACGAACCGGTGCTGATGGATGACGTGGTCGTGACCGGCATCGCCAACAGCCTGGCCCAGGCTCTGGACCAGAAGCGCCGCGCCACCAACGTCATCGACGTGGTCAAGGCCGAGGACATCGGCAAGTTTCCGGCCCAGAACATCGCCGAGGCGCTGCAGCGCGTACCCGGCGTTTCGATCGTCCGCGACCGGGGTGAAGGCGTCTTCGTCCGCGTCCGGGGCCTGGGCCCATCGTTCGACATCGTCACCCTGAACGGCCGCACCGCCGCGGTGAACGAAAACGTCCGTGACGGCGGCACCACCGGCCGTCAGTTCCGTTTCGACACCTTCGCCTCCGAGCTGGTCTCGGCGGTCGAGGTGATCAAGAGCCCCAACGCTTCGCTGGACGAAGGCGGCATCGCCGGCATCGTCAACATGCGCACCTTCCGCCCGCTGGATTTCAAGGGTCCGACGGTCAACGTCTCGGCGACCGGCAGCTACTCGCAGTTGGCGGACAAGGGTATCGACCCCCGCCTGTCGGGTCTGGCCGCCTGGCAGAGCAAGGATGGAAACCTCGGTCTGCTGGCCTCGGCCGTCTATGACGAGCGCTCGGTGCGCCAGGACCGCATTATCCAGACCGGCTGGACCGACGGGCGGATCGACGCCAATGGCGACGGCGTCCTCGATCCCGGCACGATCCTGGTCCCCACCGCCAACCGCCCGACCCTGGAACAGGAGCAGCGCAAGCGCATCGGCCTGACCGGCGGTCTGCAGTGGAGGCCCAGCGACAACCTGCAAGTCAATCTGGACGCGCTGTGGAGCCGCCTACGGATCAACTACGACGAAATGACCTATTCGTCGGATTTCCAGACCACCGCGCTGCGCGCCATCGTCCCCGGCACCGCCGTGATCACCGACGGCGTCCTGACCCACGCCACGGTCCAGACCAACACCCAGATCGGACGCGAGGTCTCCAAACTCGACTACCAGAGCCTGATCCTGGGCGGCAATGTCGCCTGGACCAAGGACAAGTGGACCGTCAACACCGACCTGACCTACAGCCGCGCCTATTCCAACACGCCGTCGCCGATTACGCGCTCGCGCCTGCTGGGTCCCGTGGGCCTGGTGACCTTCGACTACGCCCTGGCGGGCGAGCGCCTGCCCAATCTCAATTTCGCCGCCAACCTGAACGATCCGGGACTGCTGCCCGGTCGCCGCATCGAATATCGCGTCAACGACTCCCTGGACCGTGAAGCGGCCGCCAAATTGGACGTGGTGCGAGAATTTGGCGACACGGGCCTCACCTCGGTGCGTTTCGGCGCCAAGATCCAGGACCGCGGCCGGAACTATCACCGCCGCGACCTGACCCTGCTGAACGGCATCGTCGGCGTCAAATTCCCGATCGAGTTCTTCAACCCCTTCCCGGTGAAAGGCTTCCTGGGCTCGGTGGACGGCGACCTGCCGCGTAGCTGGCTGCAGCCGCGCCCGGACAAGTTCCTGGCCGCCTCGACCGATCTGCAACAGCAACTGGCCGCCCCGCTGACCCGGGGCGACCTGCGCAACTCCTATGAGGTCAAGGAACGGATCGGGGCCGGCTACGGCATGGCCGAGTTCAACATTCCGCTGGGCGGCGTCACCCTGCGCGGCGATCTTGGCCTGCGCTACGCCAACACCCGGCAGACCTCCAACGGCTATCTGGACAACGGCGTGTTCGCCCGGCCGGTCAGCTTCGCGCGCAGCTACGGCAACTGGCTGCCCTCGTTCAACCTGGCTGCCGAGGTCACCGACGACTTCCAGATGCACTTCGCCGCCTCGAAGGTCATCACCCGCCCGGCCCTGGCCGACATCGCCCCGCGCTTGTCCACCGCCACCAGCACCCAGCTGACCGCTGCCGGCGGCAATCCCGACCTGAAGCCGTTCGAGGCCTGGCAATACGACGCGACCGCCGAATGGTACTTCGCGCCCTCCAGCGCCCTGATCGGCGGCGTGTTCTACAAGGACATCACCACCTTCGTCTTCGCCCAGACCAAGCCGTTCGTGATCGATGGCGTGACCTACCTGCTCACCGCGCCGCAGAACGGCGGCGGGGCCTATGTCTACGGCGCCGAACTGGCCTATCAGCAGACCTTCAAGTTCCTCCCCGCGCCGTTCGACGGACTGGGCTTCCTGGCCAACTACACCCACACCGAAAGCCAGGGGACCTATTCCACCTCGACCGGCATCGTCACCAAGGACGACCTGGTCGACGTGGCCAAGGACAGCTTTAGCGCGACGGCCTTCTACGAGAAGAACGGCGCGGCCATTCGCCTGACCTATTCGTGGCGCGGCAACGTGCTGCGCGACGTCGGCGGCGCGGGCCTGGCGGCGACCAACGACAAGGCGTTCGGCTCGCTGGACTACGACATCTCCTACGACCTCACGCCGAAGATGTCGGTGTCGTTCCAGGGCATCAACCTGACCAAAGCGGTGCAGTGGAACTACGTCCGCAACGACCGCTTCGCCGGCTACACCAACTACGGCCGGACCTTCCTGGTCGGCCTGCGCGCCCGGTTCTAACCCCTGACTAGCGGGCGGCCCTCAGTGGTCGCCCGCGTCTTTTCATCACATCGAGAGACGCATCATGCGCGCATGCGCCCTGCTGGCCGTCCTGGCCCTGGCGGCTCCCGCCTCCCCCCTCGCCGCTCCCGAGATCCCGCCTGTCGCCAACCTCACCGACGGCGTCTGGCTGAAAGGCGACCTGCATTTGCACTCGCGCCACAGCAAGGAGTCGACCAACAACCCGGTGAAGAAGATCATCGGCTTCGCCGAGGCCAACGGCATGGACTTCATCGACATCACAGACCATGACAACCACGTCGACGGCGACGTCGCCCATCACACCTGGGCCGATCCGGAGCTACAGTCCGACAAGGTGCTCCTGCTGTACGGCGCCGAGTGGACCACCCATCGCGGCCACGGCAACGTCTTCTCGGCCAAGCCCTACGACCACCAGCGCCTGTACGACGTCCGCGACCAGCGCGACGCCAAGATTCTGGCGGTGAAGAAGGCCCTGGGCATTCACCTGTCGGCCAACCACCCGATCGGCAAGGACAATTTCGGCTTCTCGTATGACATCGTCGACTCGATCGAGGTGTGGAACTCGGCCGTCTGGCCTAAGAACGCCTCCGCCATCATGATCTGGGACGACATGCTGAAGTCAGGCCGCAAGCTGACGGGCCGCGGCGGCAGCGACGCCCACCACGGCGTCCCGGACACGCCCGATCAGGCGACGCCGGGCAGCGTCCAGGCCACCGCCAACTATGTCGGCACGCCCACGACCTGGGTGTTCGCCAGGACCCGCACGGCGCAAGGCGTCGTCGACGCCTTGACCAACGGCCGCGTGGCGGTCAGCGCCAATCCCGCGGGCCCGCGCGTGGAATTCTATGCCGACCTGAACGCCGACGGGCGCATGGATATGATGATGGGCGACAACGCCAAGCCCACCCGCCGGCCGGTTCACTTCCGCATCCAGCTGAGCGGCAAGGCCATCCCGGCCGACGGCGCCTATACGGTGACAGTGATCAAGAACGGCGATCGCTTGGGCAGCTATCCCGCCCACGGTCCGGCGCCGGTCGTCGAGTTCGACGACACCCCGGCCGTTGAAGGCCGCACCTACTACCGCGTCGAGGTCCAGGGCGCGCCGACGCCCTACCCCGCCGTGCCCAACTCGATGAAGCTGAGCGGCGACATGGTCGGGCTCTCGAACCCGATCTTTTTCGGCTTCGACCCGAACTTCTAGACCACGACCAAGGCGCCCGGGCTGCTACCCGCCCGGGTGCAACCCCGGCGCTTCCTGGCCCGTGCGGGCGACATATTCGGTGTAGCCACCGCCATACTGGTGGACGCCCTCGGGCGTCAGTTCCAGCACGCGGTTCGACAGAGCGCCCAGGAAGTGGCGATCGTGCGAGACGAAGAGCATGGTGCCCTCGAAGTCCGCCAGGGCCGCGACCAGCATCTCCTTGGTCACCATGTCCAGGTGGTTGGTCGGTTCGTCCAGCACCAAGAGGTTCGGCGGATCGAACAGCATCTTGGCCATGACCAGACGCGCCTTCTCGCCGCCGGATAGGACGCGGCAGGGCTTTTCGACGTCGTCGCCCGAGAAGCCGAAGCACCCCGCCAGGGTGCGCAAGGCGCCCTGGCCGGCCTGCGGGAACGAGCGCTCCAGCGACTCGAAGATCGTCTCTTCGCCGTCCAGCAGATCCATCGAATGCTGGGCGAAATAGCCCATCTTGACGCTGGCGCCGATGAAGACCCCGCCCCTATCGGGCTTGGCGTCGCCGGCCACCAGCTTCAGCAGCGTCGACTTGCCGGCCCCGTTGGCGCCCAGGACGCACCAGCGCTCCTTGCGGCGCACCAGGAAATCCAGGTCCTGATAGATCGGCTTGTCGCCATAACCCTTGTGAACGCCGCGCAGGCTGATCACGTCCTCGCCCGAGCGCGGCGGGCTCTGGAACTCGAACTGCACGGTCTGGCGGCGACGCGGGGCCTCGACGCGTTCGATCTTGTCCAGCTTCTTGACCCGGCTCTGGACCTGGGCGGCGTGCGAGGCGCGCGCCTTGAACTTCTCGATGAACTTGATTTCCTTGGCCAGCATGGCCTGCTGGCGCTCATATTGCGCCTGGCGCTGCGCCTCGCTGAGCGCGCGCTGCTGGTCGTAGAAGTCCAGGTCGCCCGAATAGGTGATCAGCGAGCCGGCGTCGATCTCGACCACCTTGCCGATGATCCGGTTCATGAAGGCGCGGTCGTGCGACGTCATCAGCAGCGCGCCGTCGTAGTTCTTCAGGAACGCCTCCAGCCAGATCAAGCTTTCCAGATCCAGGTGGTTGGAGGGTTCGTCCAGCAGCATGCCGTCGGGACGCATCAACAGGATGCGGGCCAGCGCCACGCGCATCTTCCAACCGCCTGACAGCATGCCGACGTCGCCGTCCATGCGCTCCTGGCTGAAGCTGAGGCCCGCCAGCACCTCGCGCGCCCGCGCTTCCAGCGCGTAGCCGTCCAACTCCTGGAAGCGCTCCAGCACTTCGCCGTAGCGCTCCATGATGGTGTCCAGTTGGTCGGCCTGGTCCGGATCGACCATGGCCGCTTCCAGCGTGGCCATTTCGGAAGCCAGGGCGCTGACCGGACCGACGCCGTCCATCACCGCGGCGACCGCGCTCTGGCCCTGCATCTCACCAACGTCCTGGCTGAAATAGCCGATCTTCATGCCGGGATCGATTGTGACCAGGCCGTCGTCGGGCTGCTCCTGGCCGGTGATCATGCGAAACAGCGTCGTCTTGCCGGCGCCGTTCGGACCGACAAGGCCGACCTTCTCGCCCTTCTGGATGCCCATCGACGCTTCGATGAACAGGATCTGGTGGCCGTTCTGCTTGGAGATATTGTCGAGGCGGATCATGGGCGGTCTGCTAACGCGGGCCGACGCAGAACGCCAGCCTTAGAGCGAGATCAATTCCAGACGGGCCAACCGCGCTTGGATCCGCTCCCAGGTCTTCAGCTTGATGGGCTCACCCTTGCGCAGCTTGGTCCAGGTCGTCTCGCTGATCCCGTAGACGTGGGTCAGATGCTCGCGCGTCACCGCCGGCAAGGCGGTCTTGAGCGCCTTGAACCGCTCGTGGCTGATGGTGATGGTCTGGACCACGCCAAACTCCAAGAGTCATTGAAAAGGGCGCGGCCGGCGCTCAAAGGGGGAGGCGCCGGCCGCTGACAATCGCCGGGGAAGAAGGGGCGATCGTTACTCGCGCGCCGCCGAGGCGGGCTTGCGGTAGTCGAGCGCCGGCGGGCGGTCGCCCAGCATGGCCTTGTAGGCGAAGTTCGGCCCGCGACGCTGGTCCAGCTCGGCCTTGGCCTTCTTGACGAGATCGGGGTTGGAGAACAGGTCCGCGCCCGTCAGGGCCAGGGTCTTGGCGGCGTTGACCGCGCCCTTGACGCCAATCGACGAGCCGGCGGCGGCCACGTTCTGCCAGCTGTGGCCGGCCGAGCCCGGAACGAAGGTCGCGGCGCCCAGGCCCACGGTCGGGGTGACCCAGCTGATATCCGAGACGTCGGTCGAACCACCGCCGCCTTCCAACTCGACCTTGTAGGGCTCGATGGTCTTGACGGTGTCGATCGACGGCGCGTTGGGGAAGCTGGTCTGGATCTTCTTGGCGAAGGCGATCTCTTCCGGCGTCCAGGTGATGCCGCCGACCTTGCGCAGGTTGGCGTCCATCACGCGGCCCAGCGTGTCGTTGGGCAGCAGGGCGTAGACGCCGCCGGTGATCTCGGTGTCGACCGTCGTGCCGGTGGCCAGGGCCGCGCCCTTGGCGGCGTTCTCGACGCGCGACCAGACGTCCTTGACCACGGCCGGGTCGGGATGGCGAACGTAGTAATAGACCTCGGCGAACTCGGGCACGACGTTGGGCGCGGTGCCGCCGGCGGTGATCACGTAGTGGATGCGCGTCTTGTCGGGGGTGTGCTCGCGCAGGAAGTTGGTGGCGACGTCCATGACCTCGACGCCGTCCAGCGCCGAACGGCCCTTCTCCGGCGCGCCCGAGGCGTGAGCCGAAATGCCGTGGAAGCGGAACTTGCCGCTGATATTGGCCATCGACACGCCCTGGACGGCCGAGTTCTCGTTGGCCGGGTGCCAGTGCAGCGTGGCGTCGACGTCGTTGAACAGGCCGTCGCGGACCAGATAGACCTTGCCCGAGCCGCCTTCCTCGGCGGGCGTGCCGAACACACGCAGTTCGCCCTTGATGTTGTTCTTGACCATCCACTCCTTGATGGCGACGGCCGCGCCGACCGAGGCCGCGCCGAACAGGTTGTGACCGCAGCCGTGGCCGGCGATCTGGCCGGGAATGCCGGTCTTCACCGGATCGGCCGTCTGGGCCAGGCCCGGCAGGGCGTCGAACTCGGCGAGGATGGCGATGACCGGGCCCGCGCCATTCTTGAAGCTGGCCATGAAGGCGGTCGGCTCACCCGCGACGCCGGCCTTCACGTCGAAGCCGGCGGTCTTCAGCTGGCCTTGCAGCAGGCTCGAGCTCTTGACCTCCTGATAGCCGACCTCGGCGAAGCCCCAGATCTTCAGCGCGGCGTCCCGGATCTGCGGGGCGTCGGCGTCGACGGCCTTGAGGATCTGGGCGCGGGCGGCGTCGGTCAGCGGCGCGGCGTGGGCCTGGGTCGCGAGCACGCCCGTCGCCATACTGGCGGACAGGAGGGCGAGCTTTAGAGCGGACAGCTTCATGGAACGGTTTCCCCGGTGGCGAAGTCGACGCCGAACGGGCGTCCATCTGTATGACGTAGGGCTTTGTCCGCACCTCACCTGGGGTGTAAAATTTTATTCGGCTTGGCCGCGCGTCGTGGGCGGACGCACCAACTCGACCTGCCTGTCGTCGGCGCGACCGACATCGGCTAGGCCATAGGTCTTGAGCGCGGCGACGAAGGCGTCGATCTGGCCGGTGCGGAAGACGCCGCTGACCGGCGTGGCGCCCAGGGCCGGATCCGACAGCGACAGCTTGCGCTCTGAGAAGCGGTTCATCTCGGCGACGACGGCCGACAGCGGCTCGCCATCGAACACCAGTCGGCCCTTCAGCCAAGCAGATTCCTTGGCGGTGTCGACGGTCGAGATCGCCCAGTCGGCGGGTTCGGCGGCCACGAAGCGCGAGCCGGCCGACATCTCGACGCGCCGCTCGCCCTGTGGTGCATCGCCAGCGATGCGCACGCGGCCCTCGACCAGCGTCACCGACAGCTTGCCCGGATCCATGCGTACGTCGAAGGCCGTGCCGATGGCCGTCACCCGCTTGTCCCCCGCCGCGACCACGAAGGGCCGCGCGGGATCCTTGGCGACCTGGAAGAAAGCCTGGCCGCGCAGCAGGGTCAGACGGCGCTCTACGCTCCAATGGTTCACCCGCACGGCGGAATCGGTGCTGAGCGTCACGACCGAGTTGTCGGCCAGCCGGAAGGTCGTGTGCTCGCCCACCGCGGTGCTGAACACCGGCTCTTCGGCAGGCGACGCGGGCGAGGCGTCGCCGCCCAGCCAGCGCTTGCCGACGATGGCGCCGCCAACCGCGGCGACCAGGCCTGCGGCCGCCAGGCCCAGGGTTCGGCGATTCAGATAAGGACGCTTGTCGCCGGCGCTGAGCGCATCGGCGCGCAAGGCCGCGAAGGCCGGATCATCCTCGAGGGAAGCCACGCCGTTCCAGGTGCGGTTGAGATCGTCCCAGGCAGCCATGTTCCGGGCGTCGGCCTTCAGCCAGCGCTCGAACTCGCGCCGGACACGCGGTGGCACGTCATCACCTTGCAATCGCGCAAACCACAGGGCGGCCGCGCTATCCGGGTCGTCGTGTATCTCGTTGCCCGACGTGGTCGACGTCATCCTGGTCTCGCAGACGTGCGTGCAGGTGACGCAGCGCCTTCATCACATGTTTCTCGACAGCGCTGACGGAGACCCCCAGGCGCTGGGCGACGAGCTTGTAGCTCATCTCCTCGAAGCGCACGAGAATGAAAACCCGTCGCGTGCGTTCCGGCAGCTCGTTGAGGGCCGCCATGGCGCGCGCCATCTGCTCACGTCCCTGTAAGACGCGTTCGGGCGATACTTCATCAACAGGATGATGAATTTCTTGCAGTTCGCAGTGATCGGACCGTCGGCGGGTCTTATCGCGACGCCCGCGATCGATCAGAACATTGGCGGCGACCTCGAAGAGATAGCCCTCGACATTGTTCACGACCGCATCCGGCTGGCGCTTCTGGATACGGAGTAGAACCTCCTGCACCAGGTCCTCGACATCATTGGGATGGGCGCGGCGAGAGAAGAAGGCGCGCAGGGCCGGCGTGAAGCGCGCCCCGCTATCCGACAGGTCACGAACCTGCTCGGAAGGCTTGGGGGGCTTGCGGCCCCAGATCATTGTTTACGCCCCGACATGACAGTCAGGTGAAATCGCTTTCTCGCCCCCGTCAAGGGAGGCTGCAGGCGTGAGGCTGAGACAACGCAACCCGTGGCCGGTTGCCTAATGCCTATGCAACACGCGATCTTGGGACGTCAGGACACGCTGCGAAGCACGGCGGCCGACGAAATGAGGCATGGTGCGCGCCCTCGACGGCGTGACGTTTCAGGCCGCCAGGGGAGATCGGGTTTCTTTGTTGTTCAGGTCCAGAGGCTTGGAAGCGTCCAGAAGACGCGGCGCCGTCTTGGCCTTGCTCTGCGCCACGGCCCTGACCACGGCGTCGGCGGCGATCGCGGCGCCGGGACGCAACGAGGCCGCCTTCCGCTTCGACATCGCTTCACAGCCGCTGAGCCAGGCCCTGAACCAACTGGCGCTGCGCAGCGACCGCGAGATTCTGTTCTCCCCTGCCCTCACCCAAGGCAAGCGCAGCCCCGGCCTGTCGGGCACGTTCACGGCCGAGACCGCCCTGCAGCGCCTGCTGGAGGGCTCGGGCCTGACGGTCCAGCTCGAGGGGCGCAGCTTCCTGGTGGTGCCGGCTCCGAGATCGGCCAGGTCCCCTGCCCCGGACGCGCCGCCCGCTCAGCCACCGACTCCGCCGCCGATCGCGATCGATTCGGTGGTCGTCACGGCGCTGAAGCGTTCCAGCCTGGTGCAGCAGACGCCGATCAGCATGACCGTGGTCTCGGGCGAGCAGCTGGCACGCCTGGGCTTCCTGGATCTGGAAAAGGCCGCGCCGTTGCTGCCGGGGCTGAAGCTGGTCTCCACCGCCTTCGGCCGCCGCCTGGTGCTGCGCGGCGTCTATGGCGCCGGCGAGGCCACGACAGGCCTCTACTACGACGAAACGCCGATGACCGGTCCGGTCGGTACTACCGCCGACCCTGGCGTGATGACGCCGGAGCTGGCCCTGGTCGACGTCGACCGCATCGAACTGCTGCGCGGCCCTCAGGGAACGCTCTACGGCTCCGGCGCGATGGGCGGGGCGCTACGGATCCTGTTTACGCGCCCAGACCTTTCGAAAAACGCCGCCTCGGTCGGCGTCTCGCTGTCGTCAGCCACCCACGGCGGGCAAGGCGGCGGGGCGAACGTCGTGCTCAACACCGTGGTCATCCCCGACACCCTGGCCGTCCGCCTGACGGCCTATGACCAGCGCCAGCCCGGCGTGATCGACAATGTCCGGCTTGGACTGAAGGACGTCGACGCCTCGCGCGTGCGGGGCGTGCGCCTGGCGGCGTTGTGGGCGCCGGGATCACGGCTGACGGCCCTGGTCTCGGCCACGCACCAAAACAGCCGCCGCGATGACATCTCCGCCTGGAACGACACGGCCGGTCCCTGGCGGACCGTCCATGCCGGCCGCGCGCCCTTCGACGGCGAGATCGACCTGGCGGCGGCGACCGTGAAATGGCGCGGCGAGGTCGTGGACCTGACGGCCGTGTCGTCCTGGTATCGTTGGAAGTTGACCCGCCGCTCGGACTACAGCGGCGTGCTGTTGGGCGAGCGGACCAATGCGGCCAGTTGCATGCGGATGTTCTCCGTGACCTGCGACTCTGCGCAGATGGCCAGCTACTCGGCCTATGTCGACAGCGTCTATCCGGCGATCCTGAACCAGCCGGCCGAACTGACCGCGCAGATCCATGAGATCCGCGCTTCGTCCGTCGGCGACGGCCCCCTGACCTGGACACTGGGCGCCTATCGCGAGGTGCGCGGCGACTCCATCGACAGCCAGGTCCGGCACGTGGACCTCGCCACCGGCGCCCTGACCGAGCCGCCGCAGCTGATCGGCCGTCGCGATATCGAGAACCACCTCTCCCAGAGCGCGATCTTCGGCGAAATCTCCTACGCCGTCGCGCCGGAGACCGAGCTGACCCTGGGCGCGCGGCGCTTCGACTACGTCAAGCGCGACGGGGGCGCGGTGCAGATCGCCAATGTCGTGTCCGGCACCTGGACCGACTATGCGATCGACGCCCGCACCGAGGAACAGGGCTGGAGCCTGAAGGCCCTGGCCAGCCGCCAGTTCGGGCCGGGCGTGTTCGGCTACGCCCAGGTCTCGCAGGGCTTCCGTCCCGGCGGCGTCAATGTCGTGCCCGGCCTGCCCGAAAGCCTGGCGGTCTATCGCTCGGATCGCCTGAACAACTACGAGCTGGGCCTGAAGGTCCAGAGCGACGACCGCCACTTCACGGCCAACGTGGCGCTGTACAGGATCGCGTGGCGGGACATGCAGTACGCCGCCCAGACCCAGAACCGCGCCTTCACCTACGTCACCAATATCGGCGCCGCGCGCATCCACGGGCTGGAGATCGAAGCGACCGCCCAGCGCGTGATGAGTTGGGATCTGGCGGGGAACCTGACCGTCACCGACGCGCGCCTGACCGCCGACCAGCTGACCAACACCGCGATCGGCCTGGGCCTGCAGGGCGACCGCCTACCGATCGTGCCCCGGATGACGGCCTCGGCCTCAATGGAGCGCCGCTGGTCCCTGCCCGGCGATCTCGTTGGACGCCTCCGCTTCGACGGCTCCTACGCGGGCATCGCGCGATCGGCCTTCAACGCGGGCAACGGCGACTATCTGAAAATGGGCGGCTATGCCGTCTTCGGCGCCAGTTTCAGCCTGGAACGCCGCGACTGGATCCTGGACCTGACGGTCGACAACCTGCTGGACCGGGCCGGCCGCGCCAACGCCGCGCGCAATACCTCGGGTCCCGTCGAGTACTTCGGCGTGGCGCCGCGCATGCTCCGCCTGAGCATAGAACGCCGCTTCTGATCCGAAGGCGTCTTTTTCGCACTAGCCAGGTGAGGTAGCTCCGCGACCTTGCGTCTGATCCTACAGGCCGCCGTCGAGCGCGCCGATAAGAGGGGATCAACAATGATGCAGTTTCGAGGCCTTCGCACCCTGGCCCTGGGCGCCAGCGCCCTGACCAGCCTGGTCGCCGGCCAGGCGTTTGCCCAGGCCAGCGACGCCGGCGCGATCGAGGAAGTGGTCGTCACCGCGCTGAAGCGCTCCACCACCGTCCAGACCACCCCGATCAGCGTCAGCGCGGTCACCGAAAAGTCGCTGCAAGCCTTGGGCGCGCAAGGCATCCAGGACTATTTCCGCACGGTTCCGAACCTGCAGGTCGACGGCAACTCGCCCACCAGCCGCCGCCTGACCCTGCGCGGCGTGCGCAGCGCCGGTGAAGCCACGGTCGGCCTCTACTACGACGAAACCCCGCTGACGGGTCCGGCCGGCACCACCGCCGACGCCAGCTCGACCAGCGCCGACGTGAACCTGTTCGACGCCGAGCGCATCGAAGTCCTGCGCGGCCCGCAAGGCACGCTGTACGGCTCGGGCTCGATGGGCGGCACCCTGCGGGTCATCCTCAACAAGCCCGACACCAGCCGCTATGCCGGCGCGGTGGAGGCGCAAGGCACCAGCACCAAGGGCGGCAGCACCGGCTATTCGGTGAAGGGCATGGTCAACGTGCCGCTGATCGAGGACAAGCTGGCCGCGCGCCTGGTGCTCTACAAGACCGAAGGCGGCGGCTATGTCGACGACGTCATGCTGAACAAGAAGGACATCAACGACCAGCACTCCAGCGGCGGTCGCCTGATGCTGGGCTTCACGCCCACCGAGAACCTGACGATCAACGCCTCGGGCCTATACCAGAAGACCACCCTGGACGGTCAGAACAGCTGGTATCCGGCCCTGAATAAGGATGCCTATTCGACCAACGCCCGCGTCATCGCCCCGACTAGCGATAACCTGCGGATGTACAACGTCACGGGCAAGTGGGACCTGAACTTCGCCACGGTCACGGCGACCTCGTCCTATTACAAGTGGACCCTGCTGCGGAATTCCGACTACAGCCCCACCCTGTCGGGCAGCCGCGCCAACGCCACCTCGTGCCGCAACTGGGTCGCCGGCGGTCCAGCGCCGACGGGCTCGACCAACCCGGCCTGTACGGCTGCGCAGCTGACGGCCTATACCGCCTATGCCGACAGCCGCACGCCCGGCGCGCTCTACCAGCCGATGGGCCTGACCTCGTGGAACCACGAGCTGCGCATGACCGGCTCGCTGTTCGACGACAAGGTCGACTGGACGGCCGGCGCCTATCTGGAAAAGCGTGAGGACTACATCGAAAGCAAGGTGGCAAAAGGTGACGCGACCACTGGCGTCATCAACCCCAACGACCTGACCGCCTGGCGCCACGTCGGCACCGACACCAAGCAGACCGCCTTCTTCGGCGAGGTCTCGTGGAAACCGGTCGACAAGCTGACCCTGACCGGCGGCCTGCGCCGCTTCAAGTACGACAAGACCGTCTCGGGCCAGGTGCTGATCAGCAACTTCATCACCCAGTCCTATGTCGGTCCGGCCGCCCAGGTCGACGCCGGCGCGGACGGCTGGGTCAGCAAGCTGAACGCCTCGTACCAGGTCACGTCCGACGTCATGGTCTATGCCGTGGCGGCCAAGGGCTTCCGCCCTGGCGGCGCCAACAACGTGCCAGGCCTGGCCAGCGCGCTGCTGGGCTACGCGCCCGACAGCCTTTGGAACTACGAAGGCGGCATCAAGAGCCAGTGGTTCGACCGTCGCCTGACCCTGAATGCGGCGGCCTATCAGATCGACTGGTCGAACATGCAGATCTCGGCCACCAGCGCCAACGGCGCCTTCAGCTACCTGACCAACGCCGGCAAGGCGCGGATCAAGGGCTTCGAAATCGAGGCCACGGCGCGTCCGATCTCGGGCCTGACGATCAGCGGCACCGCAGCCTTCGTCGACGCCAAGCTGACGGAAGACCAAGCCAACTCGACCATCCTGATCACCGGCTCGACCGGCCTGCGCGGCGACAAGTTCCCGAACGTGGCCAAGTACAGCGGCTCAGCCTCGGTCGAGTACACCTGGCCGCTGAAGGGTGAGATGAACGGCCTGCTGCGCGCCGACTACGCCTATGTCGGCGAGTCCGCCTCGCAGTTCCGTCCGACCTACGTCTACTACGAAAAGCAGGGCGACTACGGCTACGCCAACCTGCGCGCCGGGGTCGAGGGCGCCGACTGGGGCGCCTACCTGTTCGTCAACAACGTCACCGACGAAGTGGGTCTGATGAGCGTGACCTCGGCGGTGAACAACCCCAAGCAGGTCGTCAGCATCAACCCGCGCACGGCCGGCTTCCAGGTCCGCAAGCGCTTCTAAGAGAAGACCGACGGGTGGGCCCCTCGCCCACCCGTCAACTTGCGGGTTGCAGTTATCGATTTCTCGAACACAGCTGAGTGGCGGAAACGAAAATCCCATACGTCGATCCAGTAGTAGCATCGACAAGGTCGGGATCTCATTGTCATGAAGCCTACTCACAAGACCGCCCTGGCGGCCACGGCGCTGGCCGGAAGCTGGGGACTCGCCGCGTTCGGCATCGCCCAGGCGGCCAAGACCGCGGACGCGCCCGTCGTCGCGATCATGGGCGCGACGGTCTTCGATGCGACGGGCGCCGCCCCTCACTTGGCCAATGTCATCATCCGCGACGGGCGCATCGCCGAGGTCGGCCCGACCGCGAAGGCGCCGCGCGGCGCCAAGATGATCGACGCCAAGGGCCAAACCCTGCTGCCGGGTTTCTTCGATCTGCACACCCATTGGACGCCGGGCGGCGTCCCCTCGACCACGCCCCAGATCGCCGCGGCCTATGTCTCGGCCGGCGTCACCACGGTCAGCGACTTCAACGCCGCGCCAGAGTCGTTCGCGCCGCGCCGCCAATGGTTGTCGACCCTGGTCGCGCCGCACGTGAACTTCGCCGCGCGCATGAGCACACCGGGCGGCCACGGCGCCGACTGGGCCGACACCGCCACCACCAAGTGGGTCAACACGCCCGAAGCCGCCCGCGCGGCGGTCAAGGCGCTGATCCCCTACAAGCCCGACTTGATCAAGGCCTTCACCGACGGCTGGCGCTACGGCGTCGCGCCCGACAACACCAGCATGGACGAGTGGACCCTGACCGCCCTGGTCGACGAGGCCCGCAAGAACAATCTGAAGGTCTTCACCCACACCGTCAGCGTCGATCGCGGCGAGGTGGCGGGCCGCTCCAAGGTCGACGTCATCACCCACAGCCTGCAGGACCGTCCGCTGGACGCCGAGGCGATCGCGATTCTCAAGGCTGGCGGCACGGCCGACACCCCGACCCTGGCGGTCTATGAGCCGGTGAAGCCCGGCCAGCCTGCTCGCGATCCGGACGAGGATCCCCGGGTCAAGCAGAGCTTCAAGAAGTTCGACTACGCCCTGGGCAACGCCAAGGCGCTGCACGACGCTGGCGTGGTCATCGCGCTTGGCACCGACGCGGGCATGCCGGGCACGCCGCACGGCGTCTCGACCCTGCACGAGATGGAGCTGATGGTCCGCGCGGGCCTGACCCCGTCGGAGGCCCTGATGGCCGGCACGGCGCTGAGCGCCAAGGTCATCAACCTACAGGACGATCGCGGCACCATCGAGGTAGGCAAGCGCGCTGACCTCGTGCTGATCAAGGGCGAGCCCTGGAAGACCATCGGCGACGTGCGCAAGACCGACCGCGTCTTCATCGACGGCAAACTGGTCTTCGGTCCGGGCGCTGCGCCGATGACCGCCAACCAGGCCACGACCATGCCGTCGATCCCGGCCAAGGCCCAGATCGACGACTTCGAGCGCGCCGACGGCCGCTCCAGCCTCGACACCCTGCGCACCGACGATCCCGACGGCGGCCTGGACCGCACGGTCGAGATCAGCCAGCGCATCCCGCGCGGCGCCGACGGTCACGCCCTGTCGATCAACGCCCGCATGGCGATGAAGGCCAAGCCCTATGCCGGGGTGATCATCCCGCTGACGCGCGGCTCGATCCAGCCCGTCGACGCCCGCGCCTTCAAGGGCGTGCGCTTCGAGGTGCGCGGCGACGGCGACTACGCCCTGGGCGTCAGCGCGTCCAGCGGCCGCTGGGCGGCGCCGTTCACGGCGGGCGCGACCTGGCAGACTGTGGAAGTTTCGTTCTCCGCCCTCAAGCTCGCCGGCGAGCGCGGCGCCAAGGGCGAATGGACCGCCTCCGACCTGACCGAGGTCGAGTTCATGGGCGGCCGCAAGGGCGGCGAGAAGCTCTGGTTGGAAGTCGACAACGTCGTCTTCTTCTAAAGGCCGGCGACCATGGCCCGGCGCGCGGCTTCAAGACCGCGCCCGGGCGTCGCCTCCCGAAAGGGATCCGACGGGAAGAAGCGATCGGGTGGGACCAAAATGGACAGCTCCGGCCTTGGGGGACGGAGTTCAAGAAGAGGGGAATTGATATGACCAACACGAAGGCGCTCCGCGCCGCCATGTTCGCGACCTCGGCGCTCTGTGTCGCCTGGGCCGGGCAAGCCTCCGCCCAGACCGGCGCGCCCGAAAGCACTGTCGAAGAGATCGTGGTCGTCGGCTCGCGCATCGAAGGCGCCAAGGCCACCGCCGCCCTGCCCGTCACCGTCGTCGACGCCAAGCAGCTGGACGCCGTGGCCGCCAGCTCGGGCGACGACCTGTTCCGCGCCATCCCGCAGATGGGCGACGTGAACTACAACTCCAGCTACCTGCCCGGCAGCAGCAACTCGGCCCGCGGCGACATCGGTTCGGTGAACCTGCGCAACCTGGGTTCGGGCAACACCCTGGTGCTGCTGAACGGCCGCCGCGTGGTCGCCCACCCGACCAGCCAGGCCGACGGCAACAGTCTGGTCCCGACCATCACCTACAACACCAACGCCATCCCGACCTCGGGCCTCAAGCGCCTGGAAGTCCTGCGCGACGGCGCCGCCGCCATCTACGGCACCGACGCCGTGGCCGGCGTGGTCAACACCGTGCTGAAGGACAATTTCGACGGCGTCGACGTCGAGGCCCAGTACGGCGCGGCCGAAGGCACGAACCTCAAGGAATACGAGTTCAACGGCCTGTTCGGCCACAATTTCGAGCGCGGCAATCTGACCGCCCTCGTCAGCTACGACAAACGCACCGAACTGCGGACCACGGACCAGGCCTACACCGCCTCGGCCGACAAGCGCGGCCTGTTCACGGGCACTCGGTTCGACGGCGCGGCGTCCTTGGACGGCCGTGGCACGGTCACGCCGTGGGGCAGCTTCACAGCCGCCTCGGCGGTGCGGGTCGGCACGACCCTGATCACCAGCTCGGCCGGCGCCTTCCACGTCCAGCCCACGACCTATCCGGGCAGCCTGGCCACCGTCGGCAACGGCATCAGCATCGACGACGGCGCGCCGGCTACCTCGGGCGACGACCGCAACCTGCGTTATGACGGGGCCGCCAGCGGCCTGACGGTGATGCCGGCGCTCAAGCGCCTGAACGTCTTCGTCACAGGCCACTACGACGTGACCGACACGATCACCGCCTTCGGCGAAGTGGGCGTCTATCAGGCCAAGACCCGCGCCTACCAAGCCCCGGCGACGACCACCTCGGCCCAGGTGATCACCGCCCCGACCACGAGCTACTGGAACCCCTTCGGCCCCACGACCTTCAACGGCGCGGCCAACCCCAACCGCCTGGCGGGCATCAACGCTCCGGCCACCGGCCTAGCCGTCACACTGACCAGCTACGACTTCGTCGACGCCGGCAAGCAGCAGGTCGACGTCACCAACGACCAGACCCGTTTCCTGGCCGGCCTGCGCGGCGACGCCATGGGTTGGAAGTGGGAGTCAGCGCTGATGTACTCCCAGGCCAAGGTCAAGGACGTCTCCGACGGCATCAGCGCCACGGCGGCGCAGAAGCAGATCGGCCTGTCGACCGCCGACGCCTACAACCCGTTCAACGGCGGCACGGTGGCCAATCCCAGCGTTGGCGACGCCACGCCCGGCAGCCAGGCGGCGATCGACGCGATCCGCTTCAAGTCCAAGCGCGAGAGCACCAGCTCGCTGGCCTCGTGGGACTTCCGCGTTTCGAAGGCCGACCTGTTCCACCTGCCCGGCGGCGATGTCGGCGTGGCGGCCGGCGTCGAATGGCGCCGCGAAACCCAGCACGACGACCGCGACGCCCATGTCGACGGCACGATCACCTACACCAACTCGGTCACGGGTGTGACTTACCTGTCCGATATGGTCGGCACCAGCCCGTCGCCCGATACGAAGGGTTCGCGCAAGGTCAGCTCGGCCTATGTCGAATTCGCCGTGCCGGTGATCTCGCCCGAGATGGGCATCCCGCTGGTCCGCAGCGTCGAGCTGCAGCTGGCCGGCCGCGCCGAGAAGTACAGCGACGTCGGTTCGGTGGCCAAGCCCAAGGTCGCGCTGGCCTGGGACCTGGTCGATGGCTTCCGCGTCCGCGGTTCGTGGGCCCAGGGCTTCAAGGCTCCCAACCTCGAGCAGATCAACGCCACGGTCGTCACCCGCGCCAACACCCGCACCGACTATGTGCGCTGCGAAGCCGACCTGCGCGCGGGCCGGATCACCAGCTTCAGCAACTGCACCCGCACGCTCAGCGTCCAGGCGCAACGCTCGGGCAACCCCGACCTGAAGCCGGAAGACTCCGAGACCATGGGCTTCGGCTTCGTCTTCGAGCCGAAGTTCATCCCGTCGGAATTTGGCCAGTTCACGCTGACCACCGACTACTGGCGCGTGAAGCAAAAGGGCATCGTGGGCCTGTTCGGCGAAGGCAACGCCCTGATCCTGGACTACCTGCTGCGTCAGGGCGGTTCCAGCAACGCCAACGTCGTCCGCGCCGCTCCTACGGCCGACGACACCGCGGCCTTTGCGGGCACCGGCCTGACCCCGGTCGGCACGGTGCTGTATGTCAAGGACCAGTACGTCAACACCCTGCCGCAAGAGGCCCGCGGCATCGACATCGGCCTGATGTGGCGCAAGCACGGCACGCCGATCGGTGACTTCGACCTCAGCGTCAACGGCGCCCATCTGATCAAGTTCTACCAGCAGCCCTCGCCACAGATCGCGGCGCTGATGGCGGCCCGCGCGGCCGGCACGATCAATGCCGGCACCACGATCACCGGCGGGGGCAGCTACATCCGCCAAAACAGCAAGCCGGACTGGAAGTGGACCGCCGCCCTGAGCTGGAGCCTCGACCAGTTCTCGGCCGGGGTGTTCACCCAGTACATCTCCGACATCGACGACACGGGCCTGATCGACTCGGCCGGCGCGCCCTGGATCATCGACTCCCAGATCACGGCCAATGTCTACGGCCAGTACGAATTCACCAAGGGCTGGGCGGCCAATACCCGCCTGAAGCTGGGCGTGCGCAACCTGACCAACGAGGCCCCGCCGCTGTCGTCGAACGGCTATCTGGGCACGGTGTACCAGCCCTATGGCCGGTACTTCTACGCCAGCATCCGCAAGACCTTCTGACGGCTCGTCCGCGCTCCCTCCGGGGAGCGCGGACAGGCTCAATGCCGACGGGCAAAGGCGGCGTAGATAAAGCGAAAAACCAACAAACGGAGCGATTTGGAGAGCCGCCGCCGCATGACATCTCAACGACAGACCACCCCCTCTATCTCAGCATCACCTTGAGGTTCCGCTGCGGATCGACGAAGGCGTTCAACACCTCGGCCTCCAGGGTGAACGCGGCCATGTCCGGGACGTTGGCGAACTGGATCACGACCTTGCCATGGGCCGGGACCGTCAGCATGCGCGAGTTGGTCAGCGGGCTGGCGGAAAGGCGCAGCTGGAGCGGCATGAAGGCGTCGTTGTGCAGCTCGACCTGAACCATGTCCTTGGTCAGGAAGCTCTGAGCCCGCGCCTTGCCGGTCATACGCAGCGCCGCGCCGACAATCTGGGACAGTTCCTGCTCACGGCCGTAGAGCGCCTGGCGATAGAGCGCCGCCGTGCGTTTCTGAAGCATCGCCGCGCGGATGGCCTCGGCTGAGCCGTCCTTGGCCAGCACCAGGGTCGTGGTGCGGTGCTGGCCTTCCGGGATCTGCATGTCGGCGTCGACGGCGCCGTGGACGTCGGACGCGCCGACGACTGCCAGGCCGTACTTCAGCGCCATGTCGAAGGCCGCCGCCGAATATTGCGCGCTGTTGGCGATCTCGACGGCGTCGAACAGACCGGCCTTCAGCAGGCCACGCTGCTCGGCGGGCATCAGCTCGGCCATTGCGGGGTCGAGGCCAGGCAGCGCCCAGGGATGGTTCCAGATGATGACCGCGCCCTGGCCGCGCGCGGCCTTCAAGACCTCGGTCGGATCCTTGGACATGGTCGGGTCGACCGCCAGGGCGTTGACATCCTTCAGGAACAGGGCGTTGAAGTGGCCCCATGGCATGCCGCGTGTGATCTCGACGCCCGGGATCGGCAGGACCTTGGAGCTGATACGGGCCGCCTCTTTCACCGCGATTGCGTACGGGCGATTGTGGTCGTCGGTGACGATGTCGGGGCTGTAGGGATGAGCCTCGAGGTGGTCAGTGACGGCATAGGCGGCCAGATGGTCCTGCTCGGCCTCCCACAGGCGGAAGCTGGGCCAGACGACGCCGTCGCTGAAGATGGTGTGCGTGTGGGTGTCGACCGCCAGCACCTGCTCGCCCTTGGCCGTGACCGGGAAGTCGATGCGGCGCGTGTCGTCGGCGCGAGTCCAGGTCCGCTCCGGAGCGGTCTGGGCGGCGCCGGGCTGGCCGACCAGCAGGGCGAAGATGGCGGCGGTAGCGGCGAGAGACGCTTTCAGCATGATGGGTCGTCCGGTTGAGTCGGCGTGACCTCTATCGACGACATGTGACAACCTCAATACGGATGTACGGAAAACAATGCCTAATTTTCCGGTGGATAATATCCACCTTGAAACTAGGGTGCGACCACCCGACGACGTCCGAGCCTACGCATGAACAACAAGATCACCGACCTTCAGCCCTTTCTGCGCGCAGCCTTGCCGCTGGTCGCCGCCGACGGACTGAAGGGTCTCAGCCTGCGGCCGCTGGCCGAACAGCTGGGCACGACCGCGCCAGCATTGATCCGCCGCTTCGGCAGCAAGGACGAGATGGTCACCGCCCTGGTTGAAGTCGCCATCGCCGAGGATGGGGCCTTCCTCGACGGTTGGCTGGCGCGGATCCGGGCGCTGGAGGTGCGTAACGGCGCGCTGATGGCTGAGGTCGCCGAAGCGGTGCTGTCCGACCTGGCCGGGCCCGAGGCCGGGCGCACGCGCTTCTATTGTGAACTGCTGCAGGCGGCCGCCTCGCGCCCCGAAATCGCCGAGCCGGTCGCCGCCTGGTCGGCGCGGCGCCTGGCTTTCTGGCACGCGGCGACGCAGCGCCTGCCCCTGCCGGAGCTCGCCGAGATTCTGCACGGCTTCAGCATCGGCGACGCCGCCTACAGCCTGGTGCTGGAGGACGTGACCGCCTATCGCTGGCTGCGCCGTTTGAACCTGCGCCGACTGTGTTGCGGCCTGATCCCGACGGACGCGAGCCAGGACCAGCGCGCCTACGCGACCTTCCGAACCGCATTGGACGACCTCCATGGCGACGAGCCCGCCACACCGCCGATGTCCGACTGGCAGGCCAAGGCGGCGGGACACATCTCGGCGCTGATCATCGCCGAGGGCGCCGACGCAGTGACGCACCGGGCCATCGCCGCTCGCGCGGGCCTGGCCAACTCGACCTTGGCCTATCACTTCCCGAAGCAGGAGGACCTTCTGCGGGCCGGCCTGGACGACATCGTGTCCAAGGTTCGCCGCGCGACGGGCGCCACGGCCTCCGACGCGCCGCCGGACTTCAACCTGACCGCCATCCAGAGCAGCCGCGCGACCCTGGCCCTGGCCCTGGCCGCCGGGCGCATGCCCAGCCTCAAGCCGGTCGCGGCGGACCTGCGCCGCCAGCGCGGCGAGAGCTCGGTCTTCTACTACGAGCGACTGTACGGCGAGCGGGTATTCGACGTGGTGGCGTGCCAGGCGCTGTCCCTGACGGCCATGGGCTGGTTCACGTTGGACGGCCTTCTGGAGCCAACCGCCGCCGGCGGCTTTGGTTTTGATCTGGCCGAGCGCATGCGTGAGACCGCCCTGGCGTTGCGCTGATCCGCCAAATCCGTACATCCGTTATCGACGAGCGAAAATTCGAGCAAAAATTCCCGTACATTCGTTACGCAACCGTCATCGAGCGCTGATACCACCTCCGTCGAGTTCGAATTTTCGGGGATAACTTCCAATGCTCACATACAAACGCCTTCGCACCCTGCTGCTCGCCAGCGCCGCCCTGAGCGGCGCCTCATCCGCACAAGCGTTCGCAGCCGACACTGCAACCACCGCTGACGACACCGCGCTGGAGCCGATCGTCGTGACCGCCCAGCGCCGCGCCGAACGTCTACAGGACGTGCCGATCTCGATCACCTCGGTCAGCGCCCAGAAGCTGGAGCAGTCCAACTTCCGCTCGATCACCGACCTGCCCTATCTGGTCCCGGGCGTGAATTTCGAGACGACCAACGGCACGGCCTTCAACATCCGCGGCGTCGGCAGCAGCTCGTGGGACTTCTCCAATGAGAAGTCAGTCAGCCTGGTGGTCGACGACGTCGTGATGGACGCCCAGCGCGACAACGGCCTGACCGGCCTGAACGACATCCAGCAGATCGACGTGCTGATGGGCCCCCAGGGCACGCTGTTCGGCAAGAACGCCACCTCGGGCGTCATCGCCATCACCACGGTCAAGCCGGTGCTCGGCCAATACTCGGTGAAGGGTGACGCGGCCTATGGCGAACGCGCCGATCGGACTGCGAACCTGACGGTCAACATCCCGATCGGCGACAAGATCGCCCTGCGCGTCTCAGGCTTCGCCCAGGGCCAGGAAGGCTATGGCCGCTACACCGTGCTGAACCAGTCGCTGAATGCCTATAAGGAGCACGGCTATCGGGCCAAGCTGCTGTTCGCGCCGAACGACCGGATCGAGCTGATCTATTCCAGCGACTATGCCCGTCACTGGGACAATAACAACCGCACTACGGTCGGCGGCGGCTCGGCCTTCTTCACCAACCTGCAGATCGCCAACGGCGTGACGCCCAGCCTGAAGAACGACAGCAACGCCGACAGCAAGATGGGCCAGCTCAAGAACACCAGCTGGGGCCAGACGCTGAGGGGCCAGTTTCAGATCGGCCGCGACACCCTGACCTCGGTCAGCTCGTACCGCGACACCCGCTCGTTCGGCGCGGGCCCCGGCGACTTCACCCCGGTCGACAAGTGGGCCTTCGTGCCGTTCAACCAGGGCACGGTGAAGACCTGGAAGTTCAGCCAGGAACTGCGCTGGGCCTCGCCGACCGGCGGTTTCTTCGAATATCTGGCCGGCCTCTACTACAACCGCCTGAGCCAGGACGCGACGCAAGCCCAGTGGGCCACCTTCGGCGCGCCGCTGCCCGTGACCAACATCACCACCACCAGCGGCGTGGTCGGCGACCCGGGCAACGCCACCCGCTTCCGCACCACCAACATCACGCAGGCCGCCTTCGGCCAGCTGAAGTTCAACGTCTCGGACAAGCTGAGCCTGTCGGCCGGCGCGCGCTACACCCAGAACGACAACAGCCAGACGGAAAGCTTCTTCTATATCGACCCGGTGAAGGCGCTGGGCATGCCCATGACCTTCACGCCCAGCGGCAAGCCGCCCAGCCAGCCCTATGGTCAGGTCAAGGGCGACAACTTCTCTTACCGCCTGGCCGCCCAGTATCGCCTCAGCAGCGACGTCATGGCCTACGTGTCCTACGCCACAGGCTACAAGCCCGGCGGCACCGCCTTCGTCGGCAACAACTATTCGCCGTACAAGGACGAAACGGTCAAAAGCGTCGAGGCTGGCGTCAAGTCCGAGCTGTTCAACCGCCGGGTGCGCCTGAACGCCAGCGTGTTCAACTCGGAATTCAGCGACTTCCAGACCTCGCTGCTGACTTTCGTGCCGGGCAATCCGGTGGCGGTGATCGCGACGGGCAACGCCGGCGGCCTGCGCAGCCGGGGCTTCGAGACCACCTTCGCCTGGCGCGCCACGGAAGGCCTCACCCTGAGCGGCGGCGTGACCTATGCCGACGCGGTGTTCACCGACTTCCGCTACAACGCCACGACCAACTACAAGGGCACCAGCCTGACCAACGCGCCCAAGTGGCAAGGCTCTCTCAGCGCCAACTATGACCGCGAGATCGGCGCCTATCGCCTGAAAGCCAGCCTGGACTACGCCTACCGCACCCGCACCTGGAGCGCGGTCGGCCAGGCCGCCAACACCGAGCTGCCGGGCTACGGCATGGCCAACGGCCGCATCAGCGTCACCCCGGAGAACGGCGGCGTCGAGGTCGGCCTCTACGGCCGCAACCTGCTGGACAAGTACTTCTCCACCGCCTTCGAGCAGTACAGCACCATGAGCCTGACCCATCGCATCTCGCGGGAAGCGCACCGAACAGTCGGGGTCTTCGCCAAGTACGCCTTCTAGTCCCCTGAAGCGCGGGCGGCCCCGTATCGCCGCGCACGACTGTCCCGCCTGGGCGATCGCCTGGGCGGGACCTTTTTCTCATGGAAAGTCTCGACATGGATCGTCGTCTGTTCCTGGCGGGCGCCTTGGCGCTGGCCCCGACCGCTCGCGCCGCCGCGCCCTTGGACGCTCAGGCCACGCGCCTCGGCCCCAGCAGCGTCCGCTTGGCCTGGACCGGCGCAGGGGCCGTCTCGATCCTCGCCTCCGACGATCCGGAAGCGCCGAGATCGGCGATGCGGCCGCTAAAGACCCTGGCCGGCGCTATGACGCAGGTCACCACTCCCATCAGCCCCCGCCCCTACTTCCTGGTCCGCGCCGCCGACGGCCGCCAGACCCGCGTGGCCGAGCGCCTGCTGCCACTGACGGGCGGCCGAAACTTCCGTGACCTGGGCGGCTGGCGGAGCGTCGACGGCCGGCAGGTCAAGTGGGGCAGGATATATCGCTCCGGCGTCATGACCGACCTGACGATGGCCGACATCACCTACCTCCAGGACCTGGGCGTCACCGTTATCTGCGACCTGCGCAACCCGCAGGAGCGCGCGACCGAACCCAGCCCCTTCCTGAAGGCCGGTGGTCCAAGGGTGGCCGCCTTCGACTACGAGACCGTCTCGTTGGCGCCGTTCGTAGCCATGACCACCCGCGAGCAGGCCATCCAGGGTTTCGCCGACGCCTATGTCGCGCTGCTGGATCACCTGGCGCCAAACTTCACCGACCTCTTTGCGCGTCTCGCGGACGACGCCGGCCCGCTGGCGATGAACTGCAGCGCCGGCAAGGACCGCACAGGCCTGGCCTCGGCCCTGGTGCTGTCGACGCTTGGCGTTTCGCGTGCGACCGTGATCGCCGACTACGCCCTATCCCAGACCTATGTCCCGCCCACGCACTACGCGTCGCAGTTCCCGGCCTTCGCCAAGACGCCGTCGGCGGTGACGAAAGTTATCTTGGGCTCCGACCCGGAGGTCATGCGTCGGGCCTTGGCCGTGATCGACACCCGATGGGGCGGCCCGTCGGCCCTGGCCAAGACCCGCTACGGCCTGACCGACGCCATGCGCCAGGAACTGCGCCGCCTCTATCTGAGCTGAAATCCGCGCTGGCGCTTGGCACGGGCGCTGAGGGTCACGGCCTTCTTCCAGAGCGAAAGAGCCATCAGCGCCTGAACTCCGGACACGCGCCTCCCACGCCGCGCTGCACCGCTCCGCGAAACCCGCAACTGAACGGGCAGGTCTATCGCGCTCCGCGCCAGCCTAGCCTGATCGCGTCAGCGGGACTTGCCCGGCGACGCGATCGTCACGTCGATCGCCGTCAGGTCCGTCATGCTGTCGCCGTAGCCTAGCACGTTCACCGTCTGGCCGATCTTGATGTCCTTCGGGGTCAAGCGCTTGCCGTCCATCGCCACGCGGGTGTTGTTGTCCACGTCGAGGGTCACGATCTCGCCCTCGCTGGTCACGACATCGATCGTCTTGGCGGTGACCGCCGTGATCTTGCCGGCGAGCGGGACGTCTTGGTGCGCCGCTGCAGGCATGGCGCTCAGCACGGCCGAGGCGACGATCAGCGAGGCGAGGAACTTGCGCATTTCAAACTCCGACGGAGGACCTGGGGAGATCGTCGGCGACGCAGCCGGTTTCGGCGCCCGCCAATCTGCACAAATTACGCAGCCCGCCAAGCTGACCCTCGCGAGACGATGAAGAATTTCAAGCCCGACGCGAGGGCGCCGCGTCTGGGCTGCGTAAAGCTCGGCGCAAGGCAAAATGCTTTGCGGACCCACTTTCGCAGGCGCCCATGACACCGTTCGCCGAGATGCTCTCTCAAGGCGCGGCCCCGCGCCTGGCTCTTCGCGCCGTCCGCCCTGCTGCTGGGCGCGCTGCACGGCCTGGAGCCGGGTCACTCCAAGACCATGATGGCGGCGTTCATCGTGGCGGTGCGCGGGACGGTCTGGCAGGCGGTGCTGCTGGGCCTATCGGCGACGCTGTCTCACACGGCCATCGTCTGGTCGATCGGGCTGGCGGGCCTCTACCTTGGCGGCAAGCTGAACCTGGAGACGGCCGAGCCGTGGTTCCAGCTGGCCTCGGCGGTCATCATCCTGGGCGTCGCCATCTGGATGATCTGGCGTACCTGGCGCGAGGGCCGGGCCGAAGCGGCCGAACGCGGCCATGACCACGGCCACCATCATCACGACGAGACGCGGACGATCGACACCGGTCACGGCGTCCTAGCGCTGTCGATCTTCGAGGACGGCGTCCCGCCCCGCTTCCGGGTCCATGCGCCGGCCCGGGCTTGAGCACATGCCCGGCTCCAGGGAATCCGGATGACCACCTCTTCGCCCTGCCTGGACATCTGCAAGTTCGACCGTCGATCGGACATGTGCGTCGGCTGCCTTCGAACGACCGAAGAGATCCGGCAATGGAAGAAGATCAGCGAGCATCGCCGCCGCCGGATCGTCGCCGAACGCCCCCGGCGCCAAGCCAAGCTGACCCAGAAGAAGACCTGACAGAGCCGGCTCCTCACGCCGAAAAGCGATCCGCGCGAGGGCTGCGGGCTCGGCGCGCGTAAGTTTCGCGAGAGCGCCGCCCCCTCGGCGCACGATTAACGCACCGGAGACGTCATCTTGGCCCGCCGCCTCACCTTCGAGGACCCTGGTTTTTTCGCCGCCTTCGCCACGCTGGTCGAAGAGCGCCGGGAGACCTCGCCCGCCGTTGAGGACACGGTCACGCAGATCATCGCCGCCGTCCGACGCGAAGGCCTGCCGGCGCTGTTGCGCATTTCCCGCCAGCTGGACGCGGCGCGGCTCGAAGAAGCGGACCTGCGGGTCAGCGCCGAGGAGATCGCCGCCGGCGCGGCGCTGTGCCCGCCGGAAGTCCGCGACGCCCTCTTCCTGGCGGCGCGCCGGATCGGCGAGTACCATGCCCGTCAACGACCGGCGGACGCCTGGTTCAAGGATGAGGACGGCCTGGAGCTGGGGTGGCGCTGGACGCCGCTGGACGCGGTCGGGATCTACGTTCCCGGCGGGCGCGCGGCCTACCCATCGAGTTTGCTGATGAACGCCGTCCCCGCCGTCATCGCCGGCGTGACGCGCATCGCCATGGTCACCCCGCCTGGCCATCTGTCGCCGGCGGTGCTCGCCGCGGCGCAAATCGCCGGCGTCAACGAGATCTGGCGGGTCGGCGGCGCTCAAGCCGTCGCGGCCCTGGCCTATGGCGCCGGACCGATCGCGCCGGTCGACAAGATCGTCGGACCGGGCAACGCCTATGTCTCGACCGCCAAGCGTCAGGTCTATGGCGCGGTGGGCATCGACGCCCTGGCCGGGCCGTCCGAGATCGTGGTGGTGGCCGACGCGGCCAACGATCCGCGCTGGATCGCCGTCGACCTGCTGTCCCAGGCCGAGCACGATCCGGTCGCCCAATCGGTGCTGATTACCGACGATACCGGGTTCGCGGAGGCCGTGGCGGCGGCGGTGGAAGCCGAGATCGCCACGCTGGCGACCCAGGACGCCGCGCGGATGTCCTGGGACACCAACGGCGCCATCATCGTCGCGCCCCGGTCCAGGACCGCAGAGCTGGTCAACGCCCTGGCGCCCGAACACTTGCAGCTGGCCATCGACGATCCGAAGGTCCTGGCGGGCCAAGTGCGTCACGCCGGGGCCATCTTCATGGGTCGGCTGACCCCCGAGGCGATCGGCGACTACATCGCCGGGTCCAACCACGTCCTGCCTACCAGCCGCTCGGCCCGCTATTCGTCGGGCCTGTCGCTGTTCGACTTCATCAAGCGCACCTCGCTGATCGCTTGTGATGAAACATCGCTGGAGACGCTGGGTCCGGCCACGGTCGCATTGGCCGACGCCGAGGGGCTTTCCGCCCACGCCCGGTCCGTCGCCCAGCGCCTGGGCCAGGGCGCCATTCGATGATGCGCGGCGCGAGGACGCGGGTGACGTCGTTGGCCTGCGTAAACTTTAATGCACGGGCCCGCGTCTTGCCGGTCCCAGGCTAGGGAGAAGTCGTGATGCAAAGCGGAGACGGCGCTGGCCTTTTGCGTATCTATACCGACGAACGCGCCTTCGTCGGGGATCGCCCGATTTTTGAGCTGCTGGTCGAGCGCGCCCGGCTCAAGGGCCTGGCTGGCGCGACGGTTCTGCGCGGCCGCCTGGGCTATGGACGCTCGGCGCTCATTCACAGCCACCGAATGTTCGACCTGGAGGACGAATTGCCGCTCGTGATCGAGTTGATTGATGCGGAAAAGACCCTTCGGGACTTTGCCGCGTCCATTTCCGATCTGGACAAGATCGGCGTCATAACCCTGGAAAAGGTCGAGGTGCTGCGCGCGCCGGCGGCGGTCGCCGCCAGCGTACCGCATGGAGGTTCCGATGAGTGATTTCGACAAGTGGCTGAACGGCGCGGCCAAGGCCCATGTCGGCCTCTCGGCCGGCGCCGCCGACGCGCTTGCCGCGCGTCTGGCCGGCGAACCGGCGCCCGGTACGATCGAGTCCCGTCGTGAATGGCGCCAGTTGACCGCCTGCCTGATGGTCGCCACCCTATTCGGCGCTGCGACGACGAGCGGACTTGGCATGATCCAGCGCACACCCACGACACAGATGGCCGCCCGCTGGCCAGCAGCGGCCTTCCCCGTGTCGCCTTCCAATCTCCTGGCCCCGCGAAACGCCGGATGAGCCGCGCCAACTGGACCCGGATGATCGCCGGCGCGGCCGTCGCGGGCGCCGTCGGCGCGGTCCTGGTCTCGACCGCGCATTGGGCGCTGCAATCGGCTCACCCGAAGCCGATGGACCTACACCAGGAACTGCACGAGATGGTGCCGCTCAGCACCCAGGAAAAGCAGCGCCTGGAAGCACGCGAAAATGCCTATCGGGCCCGGCGCGCGGCCATCGAACAGCGGGTCAAGACTACCAACGGTCGCTTGGCGCGAGCCATCGCCCTGCAGCCCGGCTGGACCCCGGAGGTCGAGGCGGCGAGCAAGGACGTCGAGGCCGCCGCCGCCGAACTGGAGCGCGCCACCCTGCAGCACGTGGTGGAGATGCGTGAAGGCCTGAACGCCGAGCACCGGCCCGCCTACGACACGGTCC
Organism: uncultured Caulobacterales bacterium; assembly: GCA_903900155.1. Taxonomy (GTDB): domain Bacteria; phylum Pseudomonadota; class Alphaproteobacteria; order Caulobacterales; family Caulobacteraceae; genus Caulobacter. Next base: position 62,396 of record CAIUMD010000019.1, read on the forward strand.
TGGTCAAGGCCTTGTCCGACGGAGCCAAGTGAGCGCCGCCGCCGACGACGCCCAGCTCGTCGCCCGCGCCATCGCGGGCGACCGGGTCGCGTTCGTCGAACTGTTCCGTCACCACAGTCCGGCGGTCGCCAAGCTGACCCGCGCCTATGGCGCGCCGGTCTTCGAAGTCGAGGATATCGTCCAGGAAGTCTTCGTGGCCGCCTGGAGACGCCTGGCCGACTATGACCGTCAACGCCCGTTCCGCGCCTGGCTCTTCGCCATCGCGCTGAACCGCGTGCGCGACATGGCCCGCCGCCGGCGGGTGCGCGCCTTCTTCTTCGGTGCGGCCGAACTCGACGAGGGCGCCACCCGCGTCGAGGCCGAGGCGCCCGATCCGGAAACCCAGGCCCACCATCGCCTGGCGCTCGAGGAGGTCGCGCGTCAAATCGCCGCTCTTCCCGAGGATCTGCGCACTGCGCTGGTCCTGACGGCGATCACCGGCCTCAGCTATCAGGAGGCCGCCGCCAGCCAGAATATCACCGTCAAGGCGCTCGAGGGCCGGATCGCTCGCGCGCGCAAGCGCCTCGCCGCCCATTGAGGTCGCAAGAAAAAACATCTTTTCTGTGCGTGGGCGCGGCCGAATGTGTGCGTAATCGCAAGTAGGCGGCCAGCGGCTCAACATGCCGGCCCAAGCTCAGGGGACTTAATCCTGTCTAGACTCTCATACCTCGCCCTCGCGTGCGCCGCGTGGGGCGCCGTCGCGGCGGGGCCCGCGTGGGCCGAGCCCGCGCCGGCCTACGCCGACCTGCTGCGCCAGGCCACCCAGACCGCGCCGCGGCTGAAGGAAGCCCAAGCCGGCGTCCGCGAAGCCCAGGGCCTAGCCCTTCAGGCCCGAGCACGACCCAATCCGGTCGTCGGCCTCCAAGGCGAGAACTTTGGCGGCAAGACGCCGTACAATGGCACGAACCTCCTGGAAACGACGCTGTCGGTGGCCCAGGCGCTCGAGCTGGGCGGCAAGCGCTCGGCGCGAGTCTCGGCCGCCAACGCCGAAGTGACCGCCGCCGAGGCGCGCAATCGACAGGCCGCCGCCGACTTCGCCTATGAACTGGCGGTCGCCTACGCCGCCGCCGAAGCCGCCCAGAACCGCGCCGAGTTGGCCACCCAGACCTTGAAGCGTGCGCAGGACGACCTTGGCGTTTCGCGCGCTCTGGTCGACGCCGGCCGTGAAGCCAACCTGCGGCTCGTCATGGCCCAGGCGGCCGAGGCCTCGGCGCGCGCTGACGCCGAAGCCGCCCGCGCCGACGCGGTCGAGGCCCTGGCCCGCCTTTCGGCCCTGGCCGGCGCGCCCGCGCCCTACACCAGCCTGGCCGGCGGACTCCTCTCCGCCCCGGCCTCGCCCGCCACCGCCGACGGCGTTCCCCCGGCCGACATGCCCGCCCTGCAGGTGGCCCGCGCCGAGCGGGAAGCCGCCGGCCGGCTGGTCACCGTCGAGCGTCGCCGTGCGATTCCGGACGTCACCGCCTCGTTCGGCGTGCGCCAGCTGAACGGCCAAGGTCTGGCCGGCGGCAACGGCACCGCCGTGATCGCCGGGGTCTCTCTGCCGTTCCCGCTGTTCGACCAGAACCGGGGCAATGTCGCCGCCGCCTCGGCCCGCGCCAACGCCGCCGACGCCCGGTTCGAGGAAGCTCGCCTGCGCGCCGAGGCCGACTGGCGCTCGGCCCGCATCCAAGCCGATGCAGCGGTCAGCCGGGTCACCGCGTCCCAGCAATCGGAAGCCGCCGCAGACGAGGCCTATCGCCTGGCCCGCGTTGGCTATGAATCCGGCAAGACCCCGCTCGTGGAAGTCCTCAACGCCCAGCGCGCCCTCACCGACGCGCGCCGGACCACCCTTGATGCGCGCATGGCGCGGGTTCGCGCCGAAGCCACCCTGGCCCGCCTGGCCGGCCGCGCCCCCTTCGGAGAATAAGACATGGCTACCCGTAACGCGGCCGGACCGCGCACTCTGATGCTCGGCGTCGCCGCCGTCGCCCTCCTGGGAGCCGGCTTCGGCGTCGCCAAGCTGACCACCAAGGCGCCGCCCGCCGCCGAAGCTCCCGCCGCCGCCGCCAAGGCCGCGCCGTCGACCGTCAAGGTCGATCAATCCTACCTGAAAGCCTCCAACATAAGCCTGCAGACCGTCACCGCCGGCGACTTCGGCGGTCAGGTCCAGGGTTCCGGCAGCGTCGTGGCGACGCCCGGCGGCGAGGCTGTGCTGACCGCCCACGCCGCCGGCGCCGTCGTGCGCATCTTCAAGCGTCTGGGCGAGCCGGTTCGCGCCGGCGAGACCCTGGCCCTGGTCGAAAGCCGCGACGCGGCCCTGATCGCTGGCCAGCGCGGCGCGGCCGACGCCCGCGCGGCGCTGGCCGCCTCGAACCTGGCCCGCGAGAAGCGGCTGTTCGAGCAGGGCGTCACGCCCCGCCAGGACTACGAAACCGCCAAGGCCGTGGCCGATGCGGCACGGGCCGAAGCGGCCGGCGCCCGCGCCGCCGCCGGCGCCTCGCGCGTCGCGGCTGACGGCCGCAGCGTCGCGGTCGTCAGCCCGATCAGCGGCAAGGTCACCGCCGCCCCCGCCACCCTGGGCGCCTTCGTGCAGTCCGAGAGCGAACTCTTCCGGGTCGCCGACGGGCGCGACGTCCAGATCGAGGTCGCGGTCAGCCCGCAGGACGCCGCGCGGATCCTCCCCGGCGCCAGCGCCACGGTCCGCAACGCCGCGGGCGCCACGATCACCGCCACCGTCCGCTCGGTGACCCCGACCCTGAACCCCCAGACCCGCAGCGCCACGGTGGTGCTGTCGGTGTCGGGCGGCAGCCTGGTTCCGGGCGAGGCGGTCCAGGCGACGATCACCGCGCGCGGTTCGGGTCAGCCGGGCTTCATCCTCCCCGAGGAGGCCGTGCAATCGCTGGAAGGCCGCGACGTCGTGTTTGTTCGCACCGCGACGGGCTTCGCCGTTCGTCCGGTGGTCGTTTCCACCCGCAGCGGCGGCCAGGCGCTGATCGTCTCGGGCCTCAAGGCCGGCGACAGCGTCGCCGCCCGCAACGCCTTCCTGCTGAAGGCCGAGATCGTCAAGGGCGCTGACGCAGAATGATCGACCGCATCCTATCCTTTTCGGTCAGAGCACGATGGATGGTCCTCGTGCTGGTGGCCATCGTCTCGGCATTCGGCACTTGGCAGCTCGTCAAGCTGCCGATCGACGTCACCCCCGACATCACCAACAAGCAGGTGCAGATCAACACCGTCGTCTCGACCCTGGGGCCGGTGGAAGTCGAAAAGCGCGTCACCTTCCCGATCGAGACCGCGCTGGCGGGTCTGGCCGGGGTGGAGAGCACCCGTTCGTTCTCGCGTAACGGCTTCTCCCAGGTGACGGCGATCTTCAAGCCGGAAGCCAATCTCTATTTCATGCGCCAGCAGGTGACCGAACGCCTGGCCCAGGCGCGGCCCAGCCTGCCCGCCGGCGCCGAGCCCCAGATGGGTCCGGTCTCGACGGGCCTGGGCGAAATCGTCCACTACGCCGTCGACTTCAAGAACCCCAACGGCAAGGGCGCGACGATCCAGAACGGCAAGCCCGGCTGGCAGAGCGACGGCTCGTTCCTCACGGACGACGGCCAACGCCTGGCCGACGAGACCTCGCGCCTGGCCTATCTGCGCACGGTGCAGGACTGGATCGTCCGCCCCCAGCTGCGCACGGTGCCCGGCGTCGCCGACGTCGACTCCCTGGGCGGTTTCGTGAAGCAATACGTGGTCGAGCCCGACCCGTCTAAGCTGGCGTCGTACGGTATCTCGTACAGCGAGCTGGGCGACGCCCTGGAGAAGGCCAACCTCTCGGTCGGCGCCAACTTCATCCAGCGTTCGGGCGAAAGCTACATGGTCCGCGGCGACGCCCGCATCCAGTCGGCCGACGAGATCACCCGCGCCGTGGTCGCTACGCGCGGTGGCGTGCCTGTGCTGCTGCGTGACGTGGCCACGGTCAATATCGGTGGTGAACTGCGTCGCGGCGCGGCCAGCCGCGACGGCCACGAAATGGTGGTCGGCAGCGTGCTGATGCTGGTCGGCGAGAACAGCCGAACCGTCGCGGCCGCGGCTTCTGAAAAGCTGACCACGATCGTTCCGACGCTGCCCGCCGGCATCACCGCCGAGGTCATGCTGAGCCGTTCGCGTCTGGTTGAGGCCACCATCGCCACGGTGGCGCGCAACCTGACCGAAGGCGCGCTGCTGGTCATCGCCATCCTGTTCTTCATGCTGGGCAACTGGCGCGCGGCGGTAATCGCCACCCTGGTGATCCCGCTCTCGCTGCTGTTCAGCGCCATCGGCATGAACGGCATGAAGATCTCGGGCAACCTGATGAGCCTCGGGGCCCTGGACTTCGGCCTGATCATCGACGGCGCGGTCATCATCGTCGAAAACACGCTGCGCCGCATGGCCGAACGCCAACACCACGAAGGTCGTATCCTCAATCTGAAGGAACGACTGGAAGTGGCGCTGAGCTCGACCCAGGAAATGGTCCGTCCGACCGTCTTCGGCCAGATCGTCATCTTCCTCGTCTTCCTGCCCTGCCTGACCTTCCAGGGCGTCGAGGGCAAGATGTTCTCGCCGATGGTCATCACCCTGATGCTGGCCCTGGCCTCGGCCTTCGTGCTGTCGCTGACCTTCGTGCCGGCCATGACCGCCATCATGATCCGCGGCCATATCTCGGAAAAGGAAGTTCCGGTCGTCGCCAAGTCGAAGGAGGTCTATTCGCCGTGGCTGCATCGCGCGGTCGCCCGTCCCTGGCCGTTCATCGGCGCGGCGGTGGGCATCTTCGCCCTGGCCATGGTGGCCTTCACCTTCGTGGGTCGCGAGTTCATGCCTACCCTGGACGAGCAGAACCTGAACCTGTCCTCGGTCCGCATCCCCTCGACCTCGATCGACAAGTCCGTCGAACTCGACCTGCCGATCGAACGGGCGATCATGGCCCTGCCGGAAGTGAAGACGGTCTATTCCAAGGCCGGTACGGCCAGCCTCGCGGCTGACCCGATGCCGCCGAACGCCTCGGACAACTACGTCATCCTCAAGCCGAAGAAGGACTGGCCCGAGGGCGTCAAGACCAAGGAGCAGGTGATCGAGCGGATCCGCAAGGCCACCGACCCGATCGTCGGCAACTTCTACGACGCCACCCAGCCCATCGAGATGCGCTTCAACGAACTGATCGGCGGGGTCCGCTCCGACGTGGCCGTGAAGCTCTACGGCGAAGACCTGGGCAAGATGACCGCTACGGCTGACCAGATCGTCAAGGTTCTGCGTACGGTTCCGGGCGCCTCGGACGCCCGTCGCGCCCAGACCGAGGGTTTCCCGACCTTCGACGTCAAGTTCAACCGGGACGCCATCGGCCGCTACGGCCTGACCGTCCAGGACGTGGCCGACACCGTCTCCGCCGCTCTCGGCGGTCGCGAATCCGGCCAGGTCTTCGAAGGCGACAAGCGCTTCGACATCGTCGTGCGCCTGCCTAACGCCAAGCGGAACGACCTGGACGCGCTGGGCTCCATCCCCGTGATGCTGCCGGAAACCGGAACGGGTCCGCGGGGTTCGGTGCCGCTGCGCCAGCTGGCCAGCTTCCAGTTCACGGAAGGCCTCAACGAGGTCAGCCGCGACAACGGTAAGCGCCGGATCTATGTCGAGACCAACGTCGTGGGTCGCGACCTGGGTTCGTTCGTCGCCGAAGCCCAGAAGAAGATCGACCAAGAGGTCAAGCTGCCGGCCGGCTCGTACATCGAGTGGGGCGGCCAGTTCCAGAACCTGCAGGCCGCCTCCAAGCGCCTGAGCCTGATCGTGCCGATCTGCTTCCTGATGATCTTCGGGGTGCTCTACATGGCCCTGCGCAGCGCGGCCCTGGCAGGCACGGTGTTCACCGCCGTTCCGCTGGCCCTGGCGGGCGGGATCTTCGCGATCTTCCTGCGCGGCATCCCGTTCTCGGTCTCGGCCGCCGTCGGCTTCATCGCCGTCTCGGGCGTGGCGGTGCTGAACGGTCTGGTTCTGATCGCCGCCATCCGTCGCAATATCGAAGACGGCATGGCGGTCGATGAGGCGGTGACCAATGGGGCGCTTGAACGCTTCCGGCCAGTGCTGATGACCGCCCTGGTCGCCTCGCTCGGCTTCGTACCCATGGCCATCGGCACGGGCACGGGCGCCGAAGTGCAGCGTCCGCTGGCCACGGTCGTCATTGGCGGCCTGATCACCTCGACCGCCCTGACCCTGTTCGTGCTGCCCGCCATCTGCGGTCTCGTCCTTCGCCGGACGCGCCGCACGGCCGAGGCGGCCTGACGGTCCGCCGGAGATGCCCAGCCCCCAGATGCATCTCCGGCGCGCGCGGCCGACGGTTCCCCCCACCGTCGGCCGCTCCAGCCTCGCGCGCGGCGACGCCGCCGCGAGGCTGCTTCGGGCGCTCTGCGTGCTCCTGGCCATGCTCATCCTGGTGGGACCCAGGCACGTGGAAACTGGCCAAAACCATATCCATGGGACGGCGGTCGCCCAAGCGACCGCCGCTTCGCACCTTGACCATGACGCCGTCGACCGGGCTTTGGACAAGGCTATCGACGACGACGCCGAACACGCCCACGGCGCCGACACGCCGCTGGCCCCGCAAGGCCAGGTTCCAATGGCCACCGCCATGACAACCGACACGACAGTCTCGACCTTCGCCTCGACCTATCCCGCGCAGGCCGGCCCTCGCGCGCCGACACCCCCTCCAAGATCGGTCCAGGCTCCCGCTTTTCTCGTCGCGTGATCCCCACGCGTTCCTACGCGCGTCGCCTGGAGACCTTTCTTGATCCTATCCGAGCCCCCGGGGACCGGCGCGCCCGCGCCCATCGCACGCCCCGCATCGCTGCCCGCCCTGACGAGCCTGCGCTTCTTTCTGGCGCTCGGGGTGGTGCTCTTCCACTATCAGGTGACCATGTTGCCAGCCGGCGCAACGCCGATCGCCCTGATCGAGCGCGGGCGCCTGGGCGTCGACATCTTCTTCATCCTGTCCGGCTTCGTCCTGGCCCACGTGTACGGACCACAGGTCCAGGATGGCCGATACGATCATCGCGAGTTCCTCGTCGCGCGCTTCGCCAGGATCTATCCCACCCACATCGCCATGCTGGTGCTGATGGCTCTACTGGCGGGCGTGGCCATTCTGCTGCGCCAGCCGTTCGCAAGCGGCGGCTACACACTCGCCGGCTGGCTGGCCGACCTGACCCTGGTCCAGGCCTGGTTTCCGATCACGCCGACCGAGTGGAACGGGCCAGCCTGGTCGCTGTCGGCCGAGTGGGCCGCCTATCTGGCCTTTCCCGTCTTCGCCTTCGTCGGCCTCAAGCGCGGCCGTAATCCCTGGGTGACCATCGGCGTCGCCGGCGTGCTGTTCGTCGTCCTCGACGCCCTGTACCGCCGGATGTACGGCGAGGTGCTAACCCAGGCCGACTTCTATCTGGGCGTCATGCGAATCCCGGCCCAGTTCCTGTACGGCATCGGCCTGCAGCAGCTTAGCCTCCGCTTGCGCCCGCGCAGGACCATGGCCATCGCCGCGGCCACCGCCAGCGCCGCCGCCGTGGTGCTGATGATGGCCTTGCAAGCCGACGAGCGCCTGACCGTGGCGGTGTCCGGACTGCTGGTCCTGAGTCTGGCCATGGTCAGCCGGGTCGGCGCGGACGGCCCGCTGGCCCATCCCTGGGCCCTGGCCGCCGGCGAGGCCTCTTACGCGATCTACCTCGCCCACATGCCCCTGCTGGTGATCTGGAAGAACGGCGTCGCCCTTCTGCGCGGCATCGACAGCAGCTACCTGATGACGCCGTGGGAAGCGATCGTCCTGTTGTCGATCACCGTCGCCGCCGGCTTCGCGCTGCATTTCATCTGGGAAGGTCCCGCGCGCCGCTGGCTGCGCATACGCCTGTCCCGCGCCCCGATCTCTCCCTCGTCCCTGACGGAAAGGACCACATGAAAACCCTCGCAAGCCAAGGTCCCAGGGCCTGGCTACGATCCCCCGCCGCCTTGGCCTTGCTGGCCCTGACGCTCTATCTCGTCGCCGGTTTTCTGGCGCCGGCCCTAGCCCACGGTGTCGCCGAGGGCGACAAGGGCTATATCCAGGAAACCTCGGGCTTCCTGTTCTGGCCCTTCATCTATCTGGGGGCCAAGCACATGGTCACCGGCTACGACCACCTGCTGTTCCTGTTCGGGGTGATCTTCTTCCTCTACCGGATGAAGGACATCGGCACCTACGTGACGCTGTTCGCCATCGGCCACTCGTCCACCCTGCTGCTGGGCGTGCTGACCGGCGTCAGCGTCTCCAGCTATCTGGTCGACGCCATCATCGGCTTCTCGGTCGTATACAAGGCGCTGGACAACCTGGGCGCCTTCCAGCGCTGGTTTGGCTTCCAGCCCTCGACCAAGGGCGCGACCTTGGTCTTTGGCCTGTTCCATGGCTTTGGCTTGGCGACCAAGCTGCAGGACTTCAAGCTCTCGCCCGACGGTCTGCTGGGCAACCTGGTAGCCTTCAACATCGGCGTCGAGATCGGCCAGCTCCTGGCCCTAGGCGCCATCCTCATCCTGATGGGCTTCTGGCGGCGGACGAACGGCTTCTGGCGGCACGCCTACGCCGCCAACGTCACCCTGATGACCCTCGGCTTCATCCTGACGGGCTACCAGCTCGTCGGCTTCTTCGTCATGTGATCGGAGCATCCCGATGTTCAATGCAAACCGCCCCGCCCGCTCCGACCTGCCCTCGACGTCGCAGCTGCTGAAATCCACGGGCCTGGCCATGATCATCGCCAGCGGCCTGCTGGTCGCCGTGGTCCTGCCGGCCGAATATGGTGTCGACCCCACCCGCATCGGTTCGGTCTTCGGCCTGACCGAGATGGGTCGCATCAAGCGCCAGCTGGCGGCCGAAGCCGAGGCGGAAGCCGCGACGACAGCCTCGGCGCCGGCCTCCGAAGCGGCTAGCGCCCCGCCGGCGCCCGTCCCAACCAACGCGGCCCAACGTTCCGACGAACTTCTGGTCAATCTCGCGCCGGACGAAGCGGCCGAGATCAAGCTGACCATGTCGGCCGGGGCCACGGCCCGCTACAGCTGGAGCAGCACCGGCGGCAAGGTCAATTTCGACATGCACGCCGACCGTCCCGGCGTGAAGTACCACCCCTACGGCAAGGGTTCGGCCAAGGAGGCCCAGGGCGAACTGAAGGCCGCCTTCGACGGCAAGCACGGCTGGTTCTGGCGCAACCGCTCGGGCGCGCCGGTCACCGTCATCCTGAAGACCAGCGGCGCCTATTCCCAGATCAAGCGCGTCGCTTGATCGCCACAGCCCTTCGCCGCCGCCGGGCGGTGAAGGGCGCTCACCAGCGCCAGGCGCGCCAGACGAACCACAGCGAGACGACCAGCAGGATCACCGCCAGGCTGATGTAGTAGCCCTTGTCGGTGACGAACAGGAACGCGGGCGAGAACACGTAACGCAGTCCCAGCGCGGCGAAGGCCGCGCCCAGCGTCCCGAATACGGCATAGGCGATCCGCTGGATCATCGAGACCTCTCGCCCGCTCCGACCTTAGGCGGACGCCGTCTTGAACAGGCCGTCCGCGTGGCTCCAGTTGATGGTCGCCATGAAGGCGTCGACATAGGCGCCCGCCTTGGCGCCGTAGTCCAGCGCGTAGGCGTGTTCATACATATCCAGAGCCAGCAGCGGCGTTCCGCCGGCCAGGGTCATGGTGTGGTCGGCGGCCCAGGTGTTGACCAGGCGCTTGTCGCGGGCGCTCCAGGTCAGCAGCACCCAGCCCGATCCGCCGCCCAGGGCCTTGCCCATGCCAGCGAACTCGGCGCGCCAGCGCGCGTCGCTGCCGAAGTCGCGCTCGATCGCGGCGACCAGGGCCGCGCCGGGCTTGGAGGGCGCGCCCAGGCCGGCGAAGTAGAGTTCGTGCAGGATCATCGAGTTCCAGGCGATCAACTCCTCGCGTTTGAGGCCGTTGAGCAGGAAGGTCGGCGCCGCGGCCGGGTCGAGCGCGGCGAACTGGGCGTCGATCGCTCCCAGACGCTTGACCGCCCCGACGTAGTTGTTGTCGTGGTGGCTGACGAGCAGCTTTTCCGACAGGCCGGTGATCGCCTTGGGATCGAACGGCAAGGCTTGCGGCGTGAAGGGCGCGGGCTTTGCGGGGGCGACGGACTGAGCGGACGCCAGCGGCGCGGCGGCCAAGGCGCCCACGAGGGCGGCGCCGGCCAGGACCTGACGGCGATCGGCGTTGAAATCTGTCATTATGAAACTCCAGACTCAGAAGCGGGAAGAGGAGGATGAAAGGCGCGCGTACGGCGTCGGTCCGGCCCGCAGGCCGTCCAAACCGTGGGCAAGCAAGGGGTAATCGATTGACACCCCTCGCCGCTCAGGGATCGAGGGTGTTCCAGTCAGGTCGCAATAGGTCCGTCGTCGGCGCATAGAAGCTCCTTCCCCGCAAGCGAGGTTAAGAGCAGGTCTTGGACGGCGAGCCGTCTTGGACCGGGCGCCCGCTTTGGCCCGATGGCGGATGCTTACCGCAAACACGGGGCGCGGCAAGAGTTCCTTGGGCCTCAACGCACTAGCGCGAGGCCGACCAAACGCTCACCGCCAGGGCGACGACCAGGATCGCCGCCAAGCCGATGTCATACCCGTTGCCGTGGCCGAACACGAAGGCCGGCGAAAAGATGTAGCGCAGCCCCGCCAGGGCCAGGAGCGGAACGCCGATCCCCAGCAAGACGGAGATGGTCCGCCGGATCATCGTCTTTCTCCGAGGACGGTCATCTCAGTCATGCGCCCAGCCCAGAATTTGGCGATCTAGCGCGGCGCCTTGGGCCAACGCCGGTGCTGGCGATCGATGACCACAGGGTGCGCATGAGCGCCGTTCGCCTCGTCCTGCGCCAAGTGCGGGTGATCCTGGCCCAGGTCGTCGTGGACGTGGACCATGTTCTCCGGGTCGTTCGCCGGCCAGATCACAAGGCCTAGGATCGCGCCGGCGCCGCAGAGACCCGCCAGCACCAGGAAGGCCGCGCTCGGATTGGCCTGGGCCGAGACCAGGCCGGCGACCGGATAGGCGATCAGCCAGCAGGCGTGCGACAGGGCGAACTGGGCGGCGAACAAGGCCGGGCGGTCGGCGCTGTTGGACGATCGGCGCAGGGCGCGGCCCGCCGGCGTCAGGGTCAGCGAATAGCCAAAGCCCATCACCAGCCACAACGCCAGCAGGACTGGATAGCTCTTGGCGACAAAGGCGCCCGCCAGCAGCGTCGCGGTCATCAGGAAGGCGCCGGCGACCATGGCGCGGCGATCGGTGATCTTCTCCAGCACCCGCGGCAGGGTCATGGCCGCGCTCATCGACCCCAGGCCGAAGACGGCCAGAGCCCAGGCGCTGGCCTGGTTGGACATGTTGAAGTTCGAGCGCACCAGGACGACGGTGTTGATGAACACCATCGCGCCGCCGGCGGCCGTCGCCAGGCTCACGGCCAGCAGGCCGCGCAGACGCGGCGTCAGAGCAAAGAGGCGCAAGCCCCCCGTCAGCCGCTGAATGAACGGCAGCGGCTGGACGTTGGACGCGGCCGGCAGGACGGCGGTGACGACGAAGCCCGCGGACAGCATGAAGCCCAGGGCCGTGCCCAGGAAGAGATCGTTGAAGCTGATCACCGATAGCAGGATGGCGGCCACCACCGGGCTGGCCACGCTTTCCAGGTCCGCGGCCAAACGCGAGAGCGACAGCGCCTTGGTGTATTCGCCCTCGTCCTCCAGGAGGTCGGGGATCATCGCCTGGAAGGCCGGCGTGAAGGCGGCCGAGGCGATGTAAAGCACCGTCATCAGGCCGTAGACCTGCCAGGGCTCACGGACGAACGGCAGGGCCACGGCGACCAGCGCCCGGATGACGTCCAGCGCGACCAGCAACGTCTTGCGCGGCAGCTTGGTGGCCAGGGCCGAGGCGAAGGGCGCCACGCCGATATAGGCGATCATCTTAATCGACAGCACCGCGCCCAGGACTTCCCCGGCGCTGGCGCCCGCCAGGTCGTGCGCCAGAAGGCCCAGCGCCACGGTGGCCATGCCGGTCCCGAGAAGCGCGGCCACCTGGGCGATGAAGAGGTGACGGTAGGCGCGATTGCGCAGCGGTGAGAACATTGAGCGGACATCCCTCTAGCGCAAAAGACGTCGCCGCCTGGCGAAGAGCCAGATCGACGACCGCCGACAGCCGCGCAGCTAGCCAACGGCGTGGCTTGACGGACAGTTCCGCTAGAAGGCCTTACGCAACCGAAGCGTCTCGCCCTCGCGCGAATACAGTATGTCTTGCGGATAATTGCCGTTCATCGCCCGCTACGACAATACGGCTATGCGGCGCCCCGCCATTCAGCCCGCCCACGATGAAGGCCGTGGCGGCCTCGGTTCGGGCCGGTGATGGTTCTGCGCCCGAGGCCTGACGCTCAGTGGATCTGAAAGGTCACCGTCGACCAGTTGGACTCGTAGGTCGCATCGCCGGTGGCCTTCTGCATGTTGATCAGCGTGACGAACCAGCGCCCGGCCTGGGTGACCTTGAAGCTAGCCTTGCCGGCGGCGTCGGTGCGCAGCTTGACCGCCCGGCCGGCGCCGCCGCCAGGGACCTCTCCCTGGAACCCTTCGAAGCTGGCATAGACCAACTGGCCAGCCATGGGCTGCCCCTTGATCAGCGCCTGGAATTGCAGCGTCTCGCCGACCTTCACGGCGGCGGGATTCCTGGAGAGCAGGATCTCGGCCGGAAAGCCGAGGGGGCGGGCATAGTCGTCGGTCTGCGTCTCACCGACCTGCACGATGGTCTTGACGTGCTTGGAGTAACGCTCGCGCACGGGCGTCCGCGCCACCTTCTCGGCCTGACGCGCCTTCAGGGTGTCCTCGATGCCGTCGTGACGCAGGTACTCCTCGAAATTGTCGGCCGAGAGCTGGATGATCCTCGGCGCCGTCGAGACCCCCACCACATAGGTGCCCGGCGCCCCGACGGTCAGATCCAGATAGGAGGTGACGGTGTCGTCGCGCCATTGGCTCGGATCGGGCGTCGTGACCTTGCCGCCCGCCATCACCGACACGGTCTTCATCCGGTCGCGGGTGATCGGGTTCTCGCTCTTGTCGATCGTGCCGTTGAAAAGGGCGATCACGGCGGTCGATCCTGGGGCGAGATCGAAGCGCGCGGGCTTGAGGAACATCTCGTGGGCGACGGCGGAAGCCGCCGACACCGCCAGCGCGCCGCCCAAGCACAGCGCGGCGAAGACCTTGGTCGTCTTGGTCATGTTCATTGTTCCTGAATTGACTGCCGTGATCGCGTAATCAGCGCGCCGCCGCCGGAGCGCCCTCGCCCACGGGCGCGATGCCCGCGAGGTTGCCCTCCTGCCCGGCCGGCACCAGTTGATAGAAGCCCGACAGCTTCAGCCGCACCTTGATCGGCTTGTCGGACCGGTTGCGGAAGTACCAACCATGGATGCCGTCGACCGGGGCGACCAGCGACCCGTTCGCGCCGGCGCCGCTGCCGCGTTCATAGGCGGCCACACTGACCGGCCCCTTGGCCTCGCCCTTCACGGTGTGGCCGTGGAAGTCGAACATCAGGTCTTCAGGGACCGCCAGCCCTTCGGCCTGCCAGCTGTAGACGAGGTTGGCGCCCTTGGGCATCCGCACCTTGAACTCCAGGGCGTTGCGCCGGGCTGCATCGCCGTCCGCCGCCAGCGGGATCTCGAAGGTGTCGGTGCGGAAGGCGCCGACTTCGCGACGGGCAGCCGGGCCGGAACCGGCGTTGGTGTCGACCGTGACTTCCTTGGGCGCCCATAGGCGCGACAGGCCCGTGGCGCGGCCGAGGCCGAGCGGATCCTTGTTGTATTCGGCCGGCAGAACGGCGGCGAAGGTGATCACCACCGCCGTCAGAGCCGCGCCGCCGATCGTGTACAGCAGGGTGCGCTTGGAGGGAGACGCCGCGTCGATGGCGTCCGGCGGGGTTTTGAGATCCGACATCAGGCCGGTGCTCCGTAGGCCAGGCCTCCGAGTTGGAAGCCGATGAGAATGAAGCCGAGCGTCATCAGCACGACGTTGGCGGCGGTGGACATGCGGCGATAGCCCGGCAGGGTGCGCCAGACCATGATGAAGGCCAGCATGAAGGTGAGCGCGATCATCTGCCCGATCTCGACGCCGACGTTGAACGACAGCATGTTGATCAGCAGGCCGTTCTCGGGCAGCTCGAGCGCTTGCAGCTTGGTCGCCAGGCCAAAGCCATGGATCAGACCAAAGCCGAACACGGCCCATTTGGTGTTCGGCTGAACGCCGAACAGGGTCCGGAAACCGCCCAGGTTGTCGAAAGCCTTGTAGGCCACCGACAGGCCGATGATCGCGTCGACGAGGTAGGAATTGACCTCGATCCGGCCCAGCACCCCGGCCAGCAGGGTCAGCGAGTGGCCCAGCGAAAACAGGGTCACGTAGAGGCCGACATCCTTCATCTTATAGAGGAAGAAGATGACGCCCAGAATGAACAGCAGATGGTCGTATCCGGTGACCATGTGCTTGGCCCCCAGATAGAGGAACGGGACGATGTCCGGCCCTGTGGTGGAGGCGACGAACGCGGCGTCCTTGCCGCCGAGGCCGTGCGCCAAGGCGGGGCTGGCGACCGCGAGGGCGAGCAGGACGACGGCGCCCAGCGCCGCACGGCCCACGCCCCTAGGCATGAGAGGAAGTGATTTCACGGGAATGCCCAGTTTGACGGGTGGGAGACGGCGCTAGCCGCCCTTGCCGACGATCTCGACGTCGATGGCGATGAGGTCCGTCATGCTGTCGCCAAAGCCGACGGCCTTCACCGCCTGCCCGACCTTGAGGTCCTTCAGGGCCAGGCGCTTGCCAGCCTGCAGCACGCGGGTGTTGCTGTCGACATCGAGCGTGACGACCTGGCCCGCCTTGGTCTTGATCGCCACGGTCTTGGCCGAGACCGCCGTCACCTGCCCATCGACCGGAACCTCTTCGTGGGCCGCGGCCGGCAGGGCGCTGAACAACGCCGAGGCGATGACGAGCGGGGCGAGGAACTTGCGCATTTGAAACTCCGACTTGGACTTGGGGGATAGAGGGGGAACAGAGGGACTAGGTGTGGCGGCCGGTCAGGCCGCAGGCAGTGTATGTCGCGGGGCGAAACGGGCGACAAGATCGTAAGCGTCGCCCGGATAGGTCAAGCGTACGTGGGTGATCTTGTCGGGACCCCGCCAGGTGCGGCGCTCCACGACCAGGCAGGCGGTATGGGTGTCGACGCCCAGGATTGAGGCGGTGGCGCGCGAGGCGTTGGCCGCGCTGATCCGGTGTTCGGCCTCGGTCCAGGGCACGTGGGCCAGCAGCCAGCTATTGGGCGGCTTGAGCGCGAAATTGACCAGTTCGGCTTCCGGAACCGCTTCGAGATTGATGACGCGCTCTTCGAAGCCGTAGGGCCGTCCACCCGCGCGGTGCAGGCAGCGCAGGACCAGGACATCGACGGGGCGGCCAAGGTCCAGCAGGCCCAGTTCCGCGCGCGAGGCGGTGCGAATGCTGCGCGAGAGCAACTCGTAGGCGTAGGTCTCGCCCCGGGCGATCACTTCAGCGGCGATGTCGGGCACATCGAGCACCAGGGAATGGGTTCTGGGCCTGGCGACGAAGGTGCCCACCTTGCGGCGGCGTTCGATCAGGCCCGATTCCGCCAGCGGCCCCAGGGCCCGGTTCACCGTCATGCGCGAGCAGCCGTACTGCTCGGTGAGCTCGTGCTCGAACGGAATCCGGTGTCCGGGCGGCCAGGCGCCGGAGAGGATCCGTTCGGAAATCTCCGACCGAATCCTTCGGATCATGGACTTTTCGGGATGGTCGACAGTCACGCGCTGGATGCTCCCCATGCCAGATCTTCCAACGCTTCGTCGCCCGGCGGAAGGCGAAGACGCGACGCAACGCGCCGACCGCGCCAAGTCGGTCGCCCTTGGGCGAGCGAACCAGCGCGGTCGGGCCACGGTCACCAGTTCGGGTCCATCTTGGACTGGCCCGGGAAGCGGATGACCTTATCGCCGTAGAGGGGGTCGTAGTAGTGGCCGCCCTCCTTGTAGTCGGGGTTCCACTGCTTGGTCCCGTCGGGCCGCAGCTTGTAGAGGTAGGGCGACATCAGCAGGCGCTCCAGATGCCAGCGACCGGCCTCGCCCGAGGGGACTTCGACGCCGGAGCCGTAGAGCATCAGGCCGCCGTCCGCGTAGATCTCGTGGGCGGGCGAGGTCGTCCTGTATTCGTGGCTGACGTTCATGACCTTGTGGCCGATCTCGTGAGCGATCGTCCGCTTGGCCCGGCTGGGCGTCGACAGATTGGTGATCGTGATCACCCCGCGATAGGCCGAGGGCATGGTGCCGTAGTAGGAATAGGATGGGAACGACAGCCCGCCCGTGCGCACCATCTTGATCGTCCAGTTGCGGCCTTCGGCCAGTTCCAGGAACGGCATGATCACGTCTTGCAGGGCGATCAGGTAAACGGTCCTGTCGCTGTCCTTGCGCGGCTCGATCATGCTCTGGAAGGCCTGCCGCGCCATGTCGGTGAGCTCGGTCGGATGGCGGACGCTGGACTCGTAGCTGTTGAGATACTCGGTGTCGGGCACCCGCGGGATCTCATTGGCCTGGATGGCCAGGAAGCGCGGGTCTACGACGCCGGTCTTCACCGAGACCAGATTGATCTGCACGCCCGTGGGCGCGTAAATCTCCTTGGCGGACCGCAGGCCGTCCAGCATCTGCTGCACCGACACCTTCTTGAAGGACGGGTCGAAGTTCGACGGGACGTAGATCGCCACGTCCATCGTCGGCTTGCCCGGAACCAGGTCTTTGTTGAACTCGGCGAGGTTGACGGAGTCGACGGTCTTCCAGGTCACCGGCTTGGCCTTGGCCGCCGGCGCTTGGGCGGCCGCCGGAGCCGGCTGCGCCGCGCCCAGGGCCAGGACCGCCAGCGCCGCCATCAAAGCGTGCGAAGGTTTCACGACGGACCTCAATACTTGATCTTCAGGACGGCGTCGAAGTTGGGATTGACGCTGCGCGCAAAGGCCAGGGCCGGATCATCAGGCTTCAGCTCGTTGTAGTAGAACGCCGCGCCGGCCTTGCGCTCCTTGTCGGTCATGGACTGCATCGCCTTGATGCTGCGGTTGAAGATGTCGTAGCTCGTCGTCGGCCCCTTCGGCTTGACGACCAGCAGCAGCGCCGGCTCGCTGAACGGCGCTTCCCAGCCCGTGGGCATCTTGTCGCCGAAACGGAACAGCGAGCCGGCCTCCATAACCTGACGCTTGCCTTCGCTGGCCAGCACCCACTTGCCGCGAACGGTGTAGATGATGCTGCCGATGTCGTGCGGATGCTCGGCCAGGAACATGCCGGGCTGCAGCTCGATGAAGAAGGCGCGCGTCTCCTCGGCGAACAGCAGCGGCCCGAAGATGCCTTCGTGCGTGAGGTTGGCGGCCTTGGATTTGACGGCGGCTTCGAGGTTGGGGATCACCTCGACGTTGGTCGCCAGCTGGATGTACGACGGCGCGACGTCAGTCGCAGGCACCGTCGTCTTCGGCAGCACGGCGGCCTTGGGCGCAGCCGGAGGCGGCGCGGCGGTCTGAGCCATTGCGGCGGCGGGCAGCGTCAGCGAGATCAGAAGGGCAGCGGCTAGTCTCACGGGGAAACCCTTTCGTACTGCGCCCGCGGGATCGTTCGCGCGGGCTTTTGGGGAATGGTTCAAGGACTGGGGTTGGAGCGCCGGCGGCTTAGAGGGGGCCCGCCGGCGCTCTCCCCGGGGAAGCTAGAACTTGTATTTCACGCTCACATAGCCACGGCGTCCGACCAGATCGTAGGTCATGGTGTCGGTGTTGCCGTCGGTGTAGCTGGGCAAATACGGCGCCTTGTCGTCGAAGATGTTGTCGGCGCCGACGGCCAGGGTCGCCGAGTCGTTCAGCCGGTAGGCGAACTGGGCGTTGTGATAGAAGACGTTCGGCGTGCGATAGCCGATAGCGGTCGGGGCGGCGTTGAAGTCCGTCGCCTTGCCGATCCACTGGACGGTGTAGCTGGCGCTCCACTTGGTGTCCTCGACCGAGAAGCTGGTCAGGCCGCGCCACTTGGGATAGCCGCCGTTTCCGCCGCCGATGAAGCCGCGATAGATGATCGGCGCGCCGCCCGGATACGGGATGATGGTGTAATCCTTGAGGTAGGTGACGCTGCCCTGCCAAGTCGCCCGGCGGCCCACCAGATCGAAGCCGTAAGTGACCGAGGCGTCATAGCCGCTGGTCGACTCGGCGCCGACGTTCACCTGCTGTGAGGACAGGTAGTTGATTTCGCCCGTCAGCGAGTTGCGGGTGAAGTTGTCGGCCGAGCAGAACGGGTGAGCGCGGCTGGGCGTATTGTAGCAGACCGACAGCTTGGTCGAGCCGGTGATCGAACGGATCGCGTTGTTGATGTCGATCTTGAAGTAGTCCAGCGTGACCGCCAGGCCCGAAACCACCGGCGGCTCCCAGACGAAGCCCAGGGTCACCGTCTCGGCCGTTTCCGGCGCCAGGTTTACGTTGCCGCCCGTGGTGGTCAGGATCGAGTTGTTCGGCTGGATGTAGCCGCTCGGCACGCCGGCCGCCTGGCAGTTGGCGACCAGGACCGAATTGGTGCTCGTCGAATAACGGCTGCAGGGATCGGTCGTGGTCAGCTGGCCCTGGGTCACGCCGCTGAACAGTTCGGCGACGTTCGGCACGCGGAAGGCCGTGCCCCAGGTGGCCCGGGCGCGCAGGCCGAAGGCGACCGACCAGTCGAGCGCGGCCTTGTAGTTCACGTCGCTGCCGAAGCGCTTGTAGTCGGAGTAGCGGATGGCGCCGTCGAACCGCAGGTCCTGGATGAGCGGCAGATCCTTGAGCAGCGGCGCGCTGACCTCGGCATAGGCTTCCACCGCCTCGACCGCGCCCTTGATCGGGCTTTGCTGGTTGGAGTTGGCGATGCCCAGCACGATCAGGTTGTCGGGATCGCGCCAGCCCTTGTCCTTGCGGTAGGTGGTGCCGGCGGCGACCTGCAGCATCCCGGCTGGCAGCTTGAACAGCGAGCCTCCGGTGTCGAAGCTGGCGTTGATGGTCTCGTTGCCGCCCGTGTCGATCGTGGTGGCCATGATGTATTTCAGCACCGACGGCGAGATGTCGCCCGGGCCCAGATAGTCAGCGCAGGGAATCGCCGCGCCGGCCGCGAACGAGCAGACGGCCGTGTTCAGCGTGTTGGCCACGTTCTGCTTGTTGGCGATGTTGGTGAAGCCGTCGCGACCGCTGTTGCGTCCGAAATTGGTCGCCAGCTCCCAGGTCCAGTCCGCGCCGAACTTGCCGCGCGCGCCGCCCGTCACCTGGAAGGTGTCGGTCTCCTGGAAGGCGATCCGCGCCCCGCCCTCGACCAGGCGCCGCTGGATCAGGGTGATCTGCTGGCCGGTGGGGTTGGTGGGGTTGTTCGCCGCCACTACAAAGTTGGACAGCGTGCCGGGCGTCGAGCTCTGCTCGGTCTCGCGGTGGGTGTAGAGGAACTCGCCGAAGATCTGGACGTCGTCGGTGAGCTGGTAGTCGCCGAACAGGCCGGTCGTCAGGCGCTTGATCGGATTGACGGCGTTGAGATAGCTGTTGCCGTCGAAGCCGTGCTTGGCGGCGCTATAGGTCTCATAGGCGTTGCCGCCGGTGAAGTTGATGATCTGGCCGTTCGGCAGAGAGGCGCGACCGCCGGCGGTCGAGCCGCCGCCCAGGCAGATCAGCGAGCCGGACGAACCGTTCAGCTGACACCCTGCCCGGCTGAACATGTCGACGGGCCTGGTCTTCTGGTAGCTCGCCGCGAACTGCAGGCTGCCGCGCTCGTTGTGGACCCCGTAGGCCAGGTCGAACGTGAAGTCCTTGCCCCGCCCGTCATCGGCCATGCCGTAGCGCGCGCCCAGCTCCAGGCCGTTGATGTCCTTGCGGGTGATGATGTTGACCACGCCGGCGACGGCGTCGGTGCCGTAGATCGCCGAGGCGCCGTCCTTCAGCACTTCGATCCGCCCGATGATCGAGGTCGGGATGGTGTTGAGGTCCGGCGAGCTGTTGGCGCCCGTGCCGCCGTTCACCAGACGCCGGCCGTTCAGCAGGACGAGCGTGCGGTTGATGCCCAGGCCCCGCAGGTTGACTGTCGCCGTGCCCCAGCCGCGTGAGGCCCAGTAGGCGTTGCCCTGGTTGCCGGCGTAGCCCGCCGCCGCCGGAAGGCGCTGCAGCAGGGTTTCGACGCTGACGATGCCGCTCTTGGCGATGTCCTGGGCCCCGATGACCGTCGCCGGTCCGACCCCTTCGATGTCCGTGCGCTTGATGCGGCTGCCGGTGACGACGATCTCCTCGACCGTCCCGCTGTCACTGGTCTGCGCAAAGG
The DNA here is from genome assembly GCA_903900155.1 of uncultured Caulobacterales bacterium. GTDB lineage: Bacteria > Pseudomonadota > Alphaproteobacteria > Caulobacterales > Caulobacteraceae > Caulobacter. Next base: position 82,776 of record CAIUMD010000019.1, read on the forward strand.
CCATTCCGGCCGGCGCCAAAGCGACGCAGGCGCTGGCCAGCAATAGCCGCTTGCTGAACTTGTTCATGATAACCCCCTTGGATACCGCGGCGGCGCCTGACATCCGCCGGCCCTGGCCACGCCGCAAGAACGCCGTTCGGGGCTGTCATCGTCAAGTCATGTATATACATAATGAGGAAAGATCGGCGGTATACTACTCCCGAAAACACACTGAAATTCACGAGAAATCGACAAGAAACGCCACAAAATAAAAATTTTATTGCCAAGAATATCCAATTTTTTGGTTTTAACGCGCTTTTTTGATCTTCGCACATACAGAACGTCGTCAAATCGTGCCGATTAAAGATTCTACATCACGCGATCAAGAATCAAACAGCCCGCAATCGACCATTGCGCGAACCGCTTTGAGATTCTCATTATTGTTGATGCGACAGGCCGCATTGTTGATGCGATGGGGGGCCGCCATCAAAACGTGGCTACAAGCCGCAGAACATCGCCATGTCGCGCATATGCACAACATCTATACTGCATTGTCAAAGAGATACTTTCCCGACACAGGCCATTATGGACCCGCGGGGTGGACGCAAAGCGCCTGCCGGACACGCGCGTTCGCGCCGTCTCATAGGGTGATACGCACGGACGCCCGGCGCCCCTCATCAGGGGGCTTTAAATTTTTTCGCCTGGGTCGCCGAGGATCTCGGCAAGGCGTTTGCGGGCGCGATAGACGCGGATTTCCACAGCCTTGACGCTGAGGCCGAGCAGACGGCCAGTCGCCTGCTGGGAGAGTCCCTCGAATTGGGTGAGGATGAGCGGCTCCTTCAAACCAGTTGGAAGGCTGGCCACGGCCCGGTCAAGCCTGACCAAGCGCTCCCGGGCGATCAGCGTCGCCTCGGCGTCGTCGGCGGGGTCGGGCCGATTGCGCGCTTCTGCCCCTTCAGGATCAACCTGCCCCAGGACGATCCGGCGCAGGATGCGCCGGCGCGCCGCGTCGCGGCACTTGTTCAGGGCGATGGCGCGCAGCCAGACGCCCAGCGGATGACGACCGTCGAAGCGGCCGAGCGCGCGCCACGCCGACACGAAGGTCTCCTGGACGATATCCAGGGCCGTGTCCGGATCGCCCGTGTAGCGTCGGGCGAAACGGAAGAGGTCGGTCTTATGGCGACGCATGATCTGGCCGAACGCAGCGTCCTCGCCGGCGAGTGATCGCGCCGCCAGCTCGACATCGTTGGGCTCGACCTCGCGCGTCACCGGTTGTCTTCGGTGAGGACCCGGGTGATGCGCTTGTCGTACTCGGCCGCCTGGGCCGGGGTCAGCACGGTCCGCATCTCCAGAACATGGAAAACCGTGTCCCTCTGCATCGCCTCCATGGCCCGGTGGAACCGGTCGATCGCGGCCTGGACCTGGGGATTGTACTCATGGCCAGCCTGGATGGCCGCGGCCAGTTCGGCGTTGGCGGCTCGCAGCTCGGCCTCATGCGCCGCGCGCTTGGCGGCGAAATCGCGCTCCAGGCGATCCAATCGGGCCTTCTGCTCGGCGGTCAGGTCAAGCTGCTCATGCACGAACTCGTGCAGACTGGCCGGATGGCGCTGATGGACGAAGAACTGGGCGCCCAGCCACGCACCCGCACCGATCGCGACCAGCGACAAGGCCAGGGTCATCAGCAGATTGCGCGAGATCAGTCCCACTACCGCTGGCCCAGCAGGGTCGACGGCGCAAAGTCACCTTCGACATCAAAGGCGATCACATCTCGCCGCGCATCGGCCTGGCAGACCGAAGCCGCCCCCAGCGCGCCCCCCCGCCGCCAGCGCCGCCAGCACGACGCCTGCCCGCATGAGCGCCAACCACGCCTCGATCGAGCGCGCGCGCCGGACCTGACCGATACGCAGCCAAATTCTCGGCTCGATCTGCGAAAGATCAACATCGAAGGGCGCAGTCCGCAGCGCCTCGAGTTCCTCATCCAGGGCAAACTTCAAAGTTTCCGCCTCTCTTGGGCTGCGCAGCCGGGCTTGGGGAAATCGCTTTTGGCGGCGCCAACATAGCGACGAGCCTTCGGGTCGCAAGCGCCCAACCGTTGGCGCGCAGCGGTTCAGAATCGCGATCACAGCGTCGCGGGAGAAAATGCTCGAGGCAGCCTCAGCGCCGAGGGGGCGCGCTGATCGTCGAGCTATTACCCCAAGGACGGCCTCGAAAGCCGAAGCCCTCAAGCGGACGCCTGCGAGGCGATTTCCGATGGTTGTATTTTATATATATATGTATTTATAGTGGTGATGCCGAGCGCGGTGGGTGCGCCATTTGCGGAGGAGATCAAAATGCAGCGGTCATATAGCAAGAGCACGTCGCATCCGTTCCCCAGCAGCTATCGCACGGGATGGCTGCCCGAACCTGGCAGCACCGCCTGGTCGAAATTCCACAAGCATGTCGAAGATGAGGTCCGCGCCTTTGACGGCCCGCTGGCCCCGCCCGTCCAGGAGCTGCTGGACTTTCTGACGGACAATCCGGTGGTTTCCTACCTGATGGCCAATGCCTGTCGGCAGAACGAAACCATGCTGAACACGCCGAACCTCGATACGGACGGCGTCCCTATCCCCCGCATCCCCGACGCCCAATTCTTCGCGGCCGTCTGCAACTTTCTGCTGACCTGGTGGCCGCGCTACATCGATGACGATCTGGTGGGCCTGCCGTTCTCGGGCTTCACGGTCGGGATCGACCCGACCCTGTCCGGATCGCAACTGCTGGGCCTGCCGCAGTTCAACGAGAAGATGGGACAGGTCCTGAACCAATGGCACCAGTTCCTGGGGTCACCGGCCTCGGCCGGGGGGTTCTCCAAGGAAGGCGAGCAGTGGTTATCCCCCAAGGCCAAGGAGTCTTATCAATTCGACCTCTGGCAAAAGGACAACGAAACGCTGCCCTATTGGAATTCCTGGAATTCCTTCTTCACGCGCAATTTCAAGGATCCGCAATCGGCTCGCCCCATCGCCGATCCTCAATCGAACCAAACCGTCATCTGCCCGAACGATGGATCGCTGTTCCGCTGGGACTGGAATGTCGCGGCCGACAACACGTTCTGGTTCAAGGACATGAACTACTCGTTGCGCGATATCTTGAGTTCTCCGATCCCAGAACAGCAGTCGATCATCGACCAGTTCGGCCTCGTCGACATGTTCGCTGGTGGTTATGTTTTCCAGACCTACCTGAACCCCTACAACTTCCACCGTTGGTGGGTTCCGGTGAACGGCAAGGTCCTGTTCGACCCGATCTGTATTCCGGGCGCCTATTTCAACAAGCTGGTCCTGCCCGATTTCGGCGGCGCGACCACGGCGTCGTTGCCCTATCTGACCGAGGTGAACGCCCGCGGCCTGATCGTCTTCGAGACCGCGGACTACGGCCGCGTGTGCTGCATTCCCCTGGGCATGAGCGAAGTCTCGACGATCGCCTTCGATGGACAGATGACGCAGGGCGCTTCGGTCAAGAAGGGCCAGGAAATGGGCATGTTCAACTATGGCGGCTCGTCCTTCGCCATCATCTACGAGAACCTTCCCGACAAGCAACTGGTCTTCATGGATGCCGACGGCAATCACTATCCGCAACGCCCGCAGACGGCGACCAGCAGTTCCGGCGCCGGTGGCAACGTGACCAACATCGGCGCTCAGATCGGCGTCTGGTACTCTCGCTAGGTATCGGAGCGCGACATGTGCACGACCATGATCTTCACCAAAGGCGCATGCGCCGATGGCGCCATGCGTGTGACCCACTCCGACGACAACGAGCTGTCGGATCAGAGGATCATCTATGTTCCCGCCCAGCACCATCAGCCGGGCGCACAGCGTGCGGTCGTGGCCGGCGCGAACGACGCCTATCCGCGCCTGGTCACGGACCAGCGCGGGCCTAACTACGCGCTAGAGGGTTATCCGCCGACGCCAGCGATCGATCACATTCCCCAGGCTGCCCATACCTACGCATACTTCGACGGCAGCTATGGAATCATGAACGAACACAACCTGATGTTCGGCGAATGCACCAACGGGGCGAAGTATCAGCCCGACTATGTTTCGCAGGAGGACGCCGCCACGCGCGGCGTCCAGTGCAGGCTGTTCTATAGCGCCGAACTCTCCCGCATCGCCCTGGAGCGCTGCACCAAGGCGCGCCAGGCGGTCGAGTTGATGGGCGCGCTCATCGACGAGTACGGTTATTTCTCCACCGGCGAAACCCTGCTCGTCGGCGACGAGGACGAGGCCTGGGTGTTCGAGATGTGCGCCCTGCCCGATGAGGTCGATCACTCGGCCTGGGCGGCTCAAAGGGTTCCTGACGGCCACCTGTTCGTCGCCGCCAACGAATTTCGCATCCGCACGCTGGAAAAAGGCAATCCGGACCAGATGTGGTCGAAGCACCTGGAACCGGGCGCCGAGAAGGCGGGATGGTGGAAGCCTTCGGACGGGCCGGTCGACTGGCTGCCGACGATCAGCGACGGCGAATACTCCCACCCCTACTATTCGTTGCGCCGAGTCTGGCGGGTCTTCGATCGCGCCAATCCCGATCTTGGCCTGAGCCCCTGGGTCAACGGCGGCGGCTACACCACCGACTATCCGTTTTCGGCGCCGCCACAGCGTCCCCTCGAGCGGCGAGAGATTTTCGATCTCTATCGCGATCACTACGAGGGCACGGAGTTTGATCTGACCAAAGGGATCGCGGCCGGTCCCTATGGCGATCCGCATCGCTTCATCGGGCCTTATGACGGGGCCCAGAACAACGTCTCGCATGAGAAGATGTATGGCGCGTGGGAACGCTCGATCTCCATTTTCTATCAGGGCTACCTGACCGTCTGCGAGGTCCGTCCCGATGCGCCGGATCTCACCAAAGGCGTCTGCTGGTTCGGGCCCGACGTGGCCTACACGACCTGTTTTGCGCCCTTTCCGGCCAAGATGCTCGACCTGCCCAAGGCCTACCAGACGGGTGATCCCCAGGTCTTCAGTCGCGACAGCGCCTGGTGGGCCTTCGATTTCGTCGCTAACTGGTCGCGATTGAACTTCCAGCGCATGTGCAAGGCCGATATCCGGCCACTACAGCGGGAACTGGAGAAGGAAGGCGAAAGCGCGCTGGCCCAGTGGGACAAGGAAGCTCTGGACCCAGAAGCCTTGACCCGTCTGGCGACGACATTCTCGTCGGCCTTGGTCCAGCAATGGTGGCGACTGTCCGACCAACTCATTGCCAAATATTCGGATGGATACGTCAATGGAACCTTGGGTCGACCTCAGAATACGGCTCCGACGCCCCTCGGATATCCGTCCGAATGGCTTGGAAGGACCAACTATGCGAACGGCCCAACGACATACGACATGAAACTGGCCTGACTTGCCACGCGCTCCATGCCGCGGCCCCTGATCAATGGCGCTTCAAATTCCTCGCCTGGCTTCGGTCCAGCATCGCGCCCGCCACCTCTTGCGGCTTGGACGCCAATTATCGACCTTCACCATCGCGTCATCGTTGCGCCAGAGGCGGACATCAACGCCCTTGCCGCCTTCAGACGTTTCGGGACGTTATGCTCCGTGCTTTTCCCGCGCTGGGAGCGGGCCCACGAACGGTCCAGCGAACAGCCGGCCTATGCGCTTCTCGAACCCATCCACGAAGTTGAAGACCACCGGCACGACCAGCAGGCTGAGGAACGTCGAGGTCAGCAGGCCACCGATCACGGCGATCGCCATGGGTTGACGGAAGCTGGCGTCAGCGCCCAGGCCCAGCGCGATCGGGGCCATGCCGGCGACCATCGCCACCGTGGTCATGATGATCGGACGCGCGCGCTTGTGACAGGCGTCGACTAGCGCCGCCTGTCGCGAGAGGCCCTTGTCTTTCATCCCGACAAGCGCGTACTCGACCAACAGGATCGAGTTCTTCGATACGATGCCCATCAGCATCACCAGGCCGATCATGGCCGGCATGCTCAGCGAACTGCGCGCCAGCAGCAGCGCCACAAAGGCGCCGCCGATCGACAGCGGCAGCGCCGACAGGATGGTGACCGGCTGCAGGAAGTCGCGAAACAACAAAACCAGAACGCAGTAGATGCAGAGCACCCCGGCGATCAGGGCGGTGACGAACCCGACGCCCAGTTCCTCCCCCATCTCCGCCCCGCCTGCCGGGATCAGGGACACGCCCGAGGGCATGGCCTGGAGGACAGGCAGCGCGTTCACCCTGGCCATCGCCTCGCCCAGCGGCACGCCGTTCATATCGGCGGTGATGGTCACATGACGGCGGCGGTCGAAGCGGTCGATCCGCGAGGGCCCGCTCTCGACCGCGATGTCGGCGATGCTGGCCAGCGGCACGGGCCCGTCGCGCCCGGCCACCCGCAACGCGCCGACGGTTAGCGGATCACGGCGCGCCGCGTCGGCGATACGGGTACGGATGAACAGCTGTCGCGACTCCAGGTTCAGGCGCGCGACCTGGGCATTGAAGTCCCCGCTGGTGGCGATGCGGACGGTCTCGCCGATCGCCTCGGCCGTGACGCCCAGCTCGGCCGCTCGTCGCGGGTCGGGCCGGATGACGATCTCCTGCCGCTCCAGGCTGGCGGTCGAGCCGATGTTCGACAGGCCGGGGATGGTCCGCATCTCGCGCTCCAGGCGCCGGACGGTCGCCTGCAGCATGCGCGGGTCGTCGCCGGCCAGGATCAGGTCCAGCCGGCCCGCGCCGCCGTCCCCGACCGCGAAACGGGCGCCCGGGACCGTCTTGAGCCGCTCCCCGATCACCGCCTCGATCACCGTCTTGGCCGGACGATCCTCGCGCGGCGACAGGCTGAGGGTAAGGGCCGCGCGACGCACCTCGGGCGCGCCGCCAGAATCGTCGCCCCCGCCTTGCCCTATCGCGGCGAAGATCCCTCGCACGCCGTCAACGCCGCTCAGAACCTGGCGCACGTCCTCGGCCGCCGCCGCCGTGGCGTCCATCCCGCTGCCGGGCGCCAGCTCGACGGACACCTCGGTGAGGCTGCGGTTGTCCGGTGGCAGAAAGCCCGTCGGGATCAGGGGCGTGAGCGCCAGCGAACCGGCCAGGAAGGCTACGGTCGCCGCGGCCGTGATCCGAGGATGCGACAGGCACCACTCGACGGCCGACAGGTAGCGGCGCATCGCCCAGCTGTCCTCGGACCTGCGCATGACGGTCTCCCTCAGGAAATAGACCGCCAACATCGGCGTCAGCAGGCGCGCAACCATCAATGAAGCCAGCACCGCGATCACCGCCGTCCAGCCGAACGGCTTGAAGATCAGCCCCGCGAAGCCGGGCATCATCGCGGTCGGCAGGAAGACGGCGACCAGGCTCAGGGTGGTGGCGATCACCGGCATGGCGATCTCGTTCACCGCTTCCTCGGTCGCCTCGCGGACCGGCTTGCCCAGCCGCATATGGCGCTCGATGTTCTCGACCTCGACGATGGCGTCGTCGACCAGGACGCCGATGACCACCGCCAGGGCCAGCAAGGTCAGGGTATTCAGCGAGTAGCCGAACACCGCCATCGCCGCGAAGGTCGGCAGGATCGACAGCGGCAGGGCCGTGGCGACGATCAGGGTGGCCCGCCCGTCACGCAGGAACAGCCAGACCACAATGACGGCCAGCAGCGCGCCCTCGTACAGCATCGACATCGAGCCGTGGTACTGCTCGAGCGTGTAGTCGACCGCCCCGCCGACGGGCTGCAAAGCCAGGCCCGGCGTCTTGCCCATCTGCTGGTTCAGGACCGCGTAGACGCCCCTGGCGACCCGGGTCTCGTCCGCGCCCCGGGCCCGGTAGACTTGGAAGCCCACCACAGGCTTGCCGTCCAGGAAAGCCGCCTGGGTGCGCTCGGCCGCGCCGTCCTCGATACTGGCCAGCTGGTCCAGGCGCGCTTGGCGACCATCGGCCAACACGATCGGCAGCGCCGCCAGGTCCGAGGCCTGGCCGACTATCGCCACGGTGCGGATCGACTGCTCTTGCCCTCCCAGTTGGCCGCGTCCGCCCGACGACTGTTGCTGGACCTGTCGCAGGGCGCGGGAGACGTCGCCTGCGGTCACGCCCAGGGCGGCCATGCGCGTGGGATCGACGGTGACGCGCACCTCACGGGTGACCCCACCCAGCCGCTCGACCTTGCCAACGCCGGGCACGGCGCGGATCGCCTTGCCCAGAGCGCCATCCACGAACCACGAGAGCTCGGTCTCGTCCATGCGCGAGGACTGCACGGCGTAGATCAGCACTGGGGCCGTGCCGAACGTTACCGCCTCGACGGTCGGCTGCAGCATGTCGGCAGGCAGGTCCGAGCGGATGCCGTCCACCGCGTCCTTGGTCTGAATCAGGGCGTTGGACAACGGCTTGTCGAGCACGAAGCTGGCCTCGACCTGAACCGCTCCGTCGGTGATCGCGGTCGTGACGTGGCGCACGCCGTCGACCGCCGCCAGCGCGTCCTCGACGGGCCGGGCGATCTCGGTCTCGAGTTGGGCGGGGGTCGCGCCGGGCAGGCTGGCCCTGACGCTGACCGACGGCGGCGACAGGTCCGGCAGATCCTGAATGGCCATCAGGTTGAAGGCGCGAAGACCCGCCAGCGACAGCAGCAGGAAAAGCAGGATGACCGGAATGGGATTGCGGATCGACCAGGCGGCGAAGTTCATCGGCGGTCTCCCTGGGAGCGCTTTTCCTGGCTGCCGGCCACGCGGACCACGTCGCCGTCGTTGAGGAAGCCCGCGCCGCTGAGCACCAGGCGCTCGGTTCCGGTCAGGCCGCTCAAAATCTCGATCGCGGAGTTGTCCCGTCGTCCGGTCCTAACGCGACGCATGCGGATGCCGGGCGGGCCGAGTTGCATGTCGACCATCATCACGTAACTGCGCCCTTCGCGGATCACGACGCACTGCGCCGGCACGATGAGGGCCGGGGTCATGCCGACGGTAATGGCCCCTGCGACATACATGCCTGCCAGCGCCTGGCCGCCCCGCGCGACATCGGCATAGACCAGGCCCAGGCGAGACGGGGCGTCCATCGCCGGCCCCAGCCTTCGCACGACGGCGCCGTCCCGAGTTCCATCGGGCAGTGAAAGGGTGACGAACTGCCCTACCGCGACATCGCGCAATTGCTCGGCCGTCAGCTCACCCCGCCATTCCAGCCGATTGCGGCGGATCATGCGAAACAACTCCTGGCCGGCCGGGGCCACCGCGCCCAGCGTCGCGCTCCGCGCGGTGATCACACCGTCGTCAGGCGCCAGCACGGCGGTGTAGCGCAGCTCCAGGCGCTTGGCGGCCAGCAGGGCGGACGCCGCCTTGGCCTCGGTCTCGGCGGCCAGCACCTCCTGCTCGCTGACGCCGCCGCTGGCGCGCAGGACCTGAGCCCGCCGGCTATTGATCTGGGCCTGATCGTGACGCGCCAGCAGTTGGGCCTCCTCGGCGCGCAGCAGGGCCGGATTGAGCCGAGCCAGCACTTGGCCGCGCCGGACCTGATCGCCGACCTCGACGTTCACCTCGACCAGCTGATAGCTGCCGATCTGCGTGCCGACGCTGGCCTCCTGCCAGGGTGCGACGACACCGGACGCCGCAACGGTGCGGGGCCAGATGACCCGCTGGGGCGAGGCCGTGGTGACCGTCAGGCTAGGGACCGCCCGGACCGGCGTGGGCGCGTCAGCCCGTCGTCCCGTCCACAGGATCAGTCCCGCGGCGGCCGCCGCCAGCAGCACCGCCCCCACGACGAGCCGACCGTTGACCAGGCTGAGGAGACGTCGGCCCCTGAAAGGAGCGACGGCCGATCGATCCCTCATCAGCGATACTTCCTTGTTCATGGATTCTTCCTGGAACTTGCCGCGCCCGTCGTCCGGATCAGCGCCACCCAGGCGCGGGCGCGATCGGCGGCGGCGGCGACGGCGCTGTCCTGCGCCTGGTTGTATTGGCGACGAGAGGCTTCCAGCTCGACCTGGGCTATGGCGCCGACCCGCCACCGGGCCGAATTGGCCTCCAGCGCGAAGGCGGTCGCGCTCAGAGCGTCTCGGGAGGTATCGACCCGCGCCAGCGCCGACTGCTGGGCGGTCAAAGCGTCTTCGACGTCCCGCGCCAGGGTCCTGACCGTGAGGTCCAGATGCGCCGCCGCCTCGCGATAGCGGGCCTCAGCGCCACTCACACTGGCCGCCCCGGCGCCGCCATCCAGCAGCGGACCGTTCAGGCTCAGCCCCGCCGACCGCGCACCATAGGACGCGCTGTCGCCCAGCGCCCGGATCCACTGATCGCTCAGCGCGGCGGCCAGGTCGACGCGCGGCAGTCTTTCGGCGCGCGCCACGCCGATATCCGACCATCGCGCTGCGACCTCGCGCTCGGCCGCGACGACCGTGGGATGATCCAGCAGCACGGTCGCGGGTAGCGCCGGCGTGAAAGGCGGCGGCGCGGCGATGGTCCTGCTGGTCGCCAGCAGGTTTTGGATCTCGGCGCCCTTCAGTCCGCTCAGCGCCGACAACGAGTTGACCAGGTGACGACATGTCTCGTCCTGGGCGATGCGATCGGTGCGCGCGGCGGCCAAGTCGCCCAAGGCGGTCGCCAAGGTCACCGGCGAGACGCTGCCCGCCGCCAGACGCGCCCGCGTCACCGCCAACTCGGTCTGTCGCGAGACGATGTCGAGGTCGCGCAGGGTCGTCCGGGCGTCGCAGGCGCGCAGAGCCAGCGACGTATCGACAATATCGCCGACGACCGACAGCCGAGCGGCCTCCGCCTCGGCGGCGCTGGCCGTCAGGCGATAGCGAGCGGCGGCCGCGCCCTCGCGCACCCGCCTCCAGAGGTCCAACTCCCAGGCCAGGCCGACGCCGACCGACGCCGTGCTCTGGCTGGCCGTCGTCTCCCCGGCCCCGGCGCGATCCCGCGCCCGCTGCGCGCCGGCGTTAGCGGAAAGCGTAGGCCCTCGCATGGCGTCCCGGATCGACAGCTCCGCGCGCGCCTGTTCCAGCCGGGCCGCGGCCTCCGCCAGGGTGGGATTGTCGGCGAGGCCGGCCGCGACCAGCCGGTCCACCGCCGCGTCATTCAGCAGTGTCCACCAGCCGTCCGAGGCCTGAAGCGGCGGGACCGCCGGAGCGAGCGCCGCGTTCGTCCACGTATCGGCGACCTTGATCGCCGGGCGTTGGTAGTCGGGTTGCAGGGCGCAAGCGCCGAGCACGGCCAAAGGCGCCAGGGCGAGGCCGCGAGCAAGTCTTCTCATGTCGGGATCGATCCGGGCGATGTCGGGCGGCGCGGCGGCGGCGTCCTTCGATCACCACTTCAGGGCTTGGGGGCTTCGGTGAGCGTCTCGCCTTCGGGCGGACGGCCAGCGCCGGTCATGGAGGGCGTATAGAGACCCGCGCCGATGTTGATGATCACTCCGCCCACGGCGCGCGCGCCGATGCGCGGCCCAAAACGCGCGCAAGGGTCGGGCTTGGGGACCGCGTGTTTCTTGCTGGCCTTGGCGACGAAGGCCTTACTGACGGCGTCGGCGAACTTCTCCGACAGTTGCAGCGCATCTCCCACCGGCGACAACGAGGGGTCTATGGTGCTGATCCCCTCGATGGTTTTCGACCAAGCGATCGCCGCAGCCTGCCGGCCATCGGGCGCGACCAGCTCAGCCTCGGCGACCAGTCCCCCGGAGAGCTTGGGCGCCCTGATCTTCATGATCGGGACCGGATTGAAGAAGCCGGCGGCGGCCGTGACGGCCGAGGCGCCGCGATTGGTGGGCGCGATATGTGCAACGGCGGCGCGGACGCGCGCGACACCGGCTTCCGGCCGCGGCGCGATCTCGAACCGCCGGCTGAGCTTGTAGCAGAGCTGCCGGTCTATCTCCTGCCGCACCAGCGTCTGGTCCGACGGCTTGAGCGACGTCAGGGCGCTGAGGCGCAAGGCCGTGGGCTCGATATAGATCCGTCGGATCGCGGCGGAGGCGGCCTCGTCGCGCCGCTTGCCGGGCTTGGCCTCGGCCAGTCCCTCGTAACTCGAGAGATAACCGGACCGTGCGGCGGGCATCGACTGGCAGGCGGCCAGCGCCGAAAGAGCGCCCAGGGCGGCGACCTTGCCGGTCAGGAGGACAACGCGGCCGGCCGGGCGGCGAGCCGGGTGGAGGAGGGTCATTCATCGGTCTCCAGGTGACGACGCGCGCACCCTGGAAACCGAAACTTCCGCCAACCTTTCAGACCGCGCCCGCGATCCCGCCGAGCTGCTGGCTCCTGCGACCTAAGTGATCACCGCCATGTAGCCCAGGCCCCGCAAGGCGCGGATCGACACGTTCGCGCCCAGGTCCGACAGCTTGCGGCGCACCCTGTGGACGTGAACCTGGATGGAGTTCTCCGTGTAGTCCTGCTCCAGGGAATGCAGGCTCTCGCCCAACTGCGCCTTGGTGATCACCCGCTCGGGCGACCGCAGGAAACGCTCCAGCACGATGCTCTCGCCGCGCGTCAGGCTCATGCGCCCCTCGCCTACCGCCAGCTCTCGGGCGACGACGTCATAGACGACGTCGCCATAACGGATCACCGCCTCGGCCAGCGATAACGGCCGTCGCCCAAGCGCCCGCAGCCGCGCTACCAGCTCCTCGATCGCGAACGGCTTGACCAGATAGTCGTCGGCCCCGGCGTCGAGGCCATGCACCCGCTCGCCGACACTGCCCAGGGCGGTCAGCAGCAACACCGGGGTCGACAGCCCCGCGGCGCGCACGCGGGCCAGGAGGTCCAGCCCGCTCTCGCGGGCCAGCATGATGTCGAGGATGACCACGTCGTAGGGCGCGACCCGCCAGGCATGCCAGCCATCCTCGAGCGTCTCGAAGAGATCGACCGCGAAGCCGATCTTGGTCAGGGACTTCAGGGTCGCCTCGCCCAGCTTGGTGTTGTCCTCGATGAAGAGCACCCTCATGGACGCGCGTTCCGGCCACCGTAGCCGCGCTGGGAGAAATCCAGGACGAAGCGCGCCCCAGCTGGCGACGGATCCAGTCGCGCCTCGCCCCCGTGCAGAGCCATGATCCGGCTGACGATCGACAGGCCCAGGCCGGCCCCGGCCCCACGCGGGTCGGCCTTGCTAAATCTCTGAAACAGGCGAGTGCGGAAATCGGTGGGTATGCCGGGCCCGGTATCGCTGACCGTCAGGCGGCCGAACACGTCGATCGCCACCAGGATTTCGCTTCCGAGCGGCGTGTGTCGCGCGGCGTTCTCGAGCAGATTGCGCAAGGCGACCTCCACAAGGCCCGGCGCTCCGCGGCACTCCCAGTGGTCGGGGACACTATCGAAGCCCACCGTTCGGCCACCCGCTACGAGCGCCCCGGCCATGTCCCGCGCGACTTCGCGCGCCGTCTCGACGAGGTCGAACGAGACCATGACCGGCGCATCGCCGCCGTCGGCCTCAGCCAGGGTCAGGAGTTGAGCGATCAGGCGCGAGAGGCGATCGAACTCCTCGATGGCGTCCTGGCGCTCGCTTGGCTCCAGCACGCTCTCGACCTGCGCCCGCAGCGTGGCCAGGGGCGTGCGCAGCTCGTGCGCGGCGTTGGCCGAGAAGTCCCGCTGGGCGCGCAAGCCCGCCTCCAGGCGGTCCAGGGCGGCGTTGAAGGCGACGACAAGCGGCGCGATCTCGCGCGGCGTAGACTCCAGGGGCAGCCGCTGGCTGACCGTGGCAGGCCCGATCTCGCCGGCGCGCTCGGAGATCCGCCGCAGCGGTCGCAGGCCCAGATGCAGCGCCGCGAAGACACCCGCCATCATCATCGAAACCAGGATGAGGATCCACGGCAGGTTGTCGCTGACCTCGGCGGCCAGATGGGCAAAGTCCACGCGCTCGGCGTAGGCCACGGCCGCCTTGCTGGGGTCAAACAACTGCACGACCATGAAGACCATGACCGTGACCAGCACCACCGAGGAGAACAGCGCCCAGACCAGGGAGTAGCCGCCTTCACGCGTGGAACCTTGCTTGACCGGGGGAGGATCGAGCATTCGGAGGGTCTCCTGACGACGTAGGACCAAGGAGGTCTTCGTCGTCCTCCTGGGACGCAAACCTTCCACGAACCTTTCGGGGTTATCCAGTGGCGTTCCCACGAAGATGGCCTTGGGTGGGGAAGCGCCCCGGAAGATCGACTATCGAGGCCCGATCCGTCCCGCCAACAAAAGGCCGAACGCCAGCGCCACGAGAACAAGCACGAGTACAACCACTCAGCGCCTCGCCTCATCGCGACGCGGGGTGTTCGCCAAAAAGCCGTGATCAAGAATGGGCGGCACGCAGGATTTCCCAGGCAGCGTCATTGTGAACGCCGTCACGAGATTTCGCCCCATCGCTTTCACGAGCCTTTCAGGCGGCGGCGGGAAACTGCTAATGCCCGAAGCCAGGAGAAAAGCTCGAACGGCTAACGCATCCAGATCATCGAGGCCCGAACAAAGAGCCTAGCGTTTAGAATGACACGTTCTGGATGGAGGGCGACCTATAGGTCGACAACATCTACCTCCGCGGAACCGACTCGAAAATAGCGTCTCAATCGGTCAACTCCTCAGCACCCCAAAAGCGGCGCCGATCGTACGATTTCCCCAATTTTCAAGTATATAATCGGCGGGTCTAGCGTGCAGGATCGTACTCTAGGGTACAAACGGCGGTGGCGCGCCCTGCTGGATTCGAACCAGCGACCGCTCGCTTAGAAGGCGAGTGCTCTATCCAGCTGAGCTAAGGGCGCGCATGCCGGCTAGCCCCGCGAGAGCCCTAGTGGGTCCAGGGCTGCTTGCGGTTGGCCGCGAAATTGTCGGCGTAGGCTTTGATGATCTTCTTGGGGGCCTTCGGCTCGAACAGCTGGAAGGCGATCTCATGACGCTGGGCGTAGGCCACCGCCTCGTCGCGGGTCTCGAAGGTCAGGCGAATCTGACCGTTCATGTCGCTGGACGTCGTCCAACCCATCAGCGGGTCGGGCTTGCGGGCCGAGGCCGGTTCGAACTCCAGCACCCAGTCCTTGGTCTTGGCCTTGCCGGACTGCATGGCGTTCTTGGCGGGGCGATAGATGCGGGCCAGCATGGACCTTCTCCAAAGTACCTTACCGATGGTCGGAGCGGCAGGATTTGAACCTGCGACCCTCTGCTCCCAAAACAGATGCGCTACCAGGCTGCGCTACGCTCCGAAACATCGGCAGGCGGCTGCTCTACAGGGGTTCGGAGCGCGGATCAACGGAAGCGTCATGCCTTTGGAAAGATCCTGTGCAAGACGCGATCTCCCGGCAAGATCCCCAGTTGGGCCGCGCGGCCGCCGGCGATCTCCAGAACGCCCAGGATCAGGCCGCCCGAAGGCAGCGGCGTCTCGTCATGCGGACGGGCGTTGCGGACGATCGACAGGACCTTCCCGTCGGGCGCGATGTAGATGATGTCTAGCGGAATCAGCGTGTTCTTCATCCAGTAGGCGGCCGGCTGCGGTCGCTTGTAGGTGAAGAGCATGCCCCGGTCGGGCGCCAGGGACTTGCGGAACATCAGCCCCTGCTTCTGCTGAGCCAGGGTGGCGGCGATCTCGACCTGGAAGCGCGCGCGACCGCGGCTGGAGACGACCTCGACCGTCTCCAGCTTGGGCGCAGCCAACGCTTTGCCGCCCGCGCCGAGGCCAAGCCCCAGCGCGGCCAGCAAGACCCGCCTGTCGATCATCCGTTCCGCCACGCGCCACCTCTCCGAAAGCCAGTCTCATCCGAGACTAGCTTTCGGCGCCACGCGACGGAAGTCAGGCGCCCGACCTAGACGTCGCCGGCCGTGATTTCCGCGACGACGAGGCCCTTGGGACCTCGCGCGAACCGCACCAGAACGTCATCCCCCGGTTGCAAGTCCTCGAGTCCGCCCCGGCGGAGCGTCTCGATATGCACGAAGATATCGCCCGGCTCGGCGTCGCGGATCACGAATCCATAGCCCTTGGTGCGGTTGAACCACTTGACCTTGGCGTGCTCTGGCGGCCCCTCGGGCTCGAGCGCGTGGCGCCCGTGCCCTTCCCGCAGAGCGTCGCGGCGCGGCGGCCCGTCGGCGAAGGTCCGCCTCTGGCGCTCCAGCGGCGCAGGCGCCGAAGTTTCGTCGAGATTGACCACCTCGCAGACCTGCCAGCCCTTCGGCCGTTTCACGACGTCACACACGATCACCGCCCCCTCCATGGCGGTTTCGCGGCCGCAGTTACGCAGCGACGTCACATGCAGAAGCACGTCCTTCAGCCCGGTCTGGCCGGGATCATCGGGTACGATGAACCCATAGCCCTTGCCGGCATCGAACCACTTCACCCTCCCGCTGATGCGCACGAACTCTTCGTGCGCCGCAGCGTCCTCAAAATCGAAACCAGACATCCCACCCCTCTGGCTCGCCCAATCAGCCCATCGGAGCGAGCACTACGAGAACAGTGTTCTCGCGTGACGAGAACCGTCAATGACGAAATCACGTCAAAACCGCGTGTGGGTGCGATACGCGACATTTCGTCGCAGATACACCACAGAAACAATTGGGAAATACAGCCAGAGATGGCAGTCCCTAGGGGAGTCGAACCCCTCTCTCCAGATTGAAAATCTGGCGTCCTAACCGATAGACGAAGGGACCACATAACCGCCGGAGCGGAACATAGCCGATATGTAGTCCTCGCGGGTGGCAGTCCCTAGGGGAGTCGAACCCCTCTCTCCAGATTGAAAATCTGGCGTCCTAACCGATAGACGAAGGGACCAGCGGCCCCGCGAGGAAGCGGGTGTATAGCCGCGACCTCTGGGGTGCGCAAGCCGCCCAAAACGGATTTTTTCAGTCCGTCCACATCGCCGGCGCCGCGCCGCCTATTCGGAATAGCGGGCCCGGGGATCACTGGCGTCTTCGATCTCCAGCTGGACCCCGTTGCGGCCCATATAGTCGTCGGGTTTCAGCTTGCCGACCACGTCCAACGCCCCGCCCCCGGCCAGCAGGCGCTGGCCCAGCGGCGTTTCGGCGCTGCGCCAGCTGATCGCCTTGATGCGGTCGCCGGTGGGACCAACCAGGTCCATGCGCACATGGCCGCCCTTCAGGGCCGAGACGCGATCGGGCCGCACCTGGCTCAGCGCGAACATCGGCTCGGGATTGCCGGGACCGAACGGGGCCAGGCGCTGGAAGTCGTCGAGCAGCGCGCGATTCGCGGCCCGTGGCTGCAGCAAGGCGTCGATCTCGACCGATTCGATTCCCACCGCTTCCATCTCGCCGGCCAGGCGCTCTTCCAGGAAAGCGCGGAACTCAGGGATCGAGTCGGGACGGATGGAGAGACCCGCCGCCATGGCGTGCCCGCCGCCGGCCATCAGCAGGCCGGTCTCGAACGCCGCCTGGATCGCCTTGCCCAGGTTCACGCCCGGCTGCGAGCGGCCCGAGCCCTTGCCGACATTGGCGGCGCGGTCGACGCCGATCACCACCACCGGCTTGCGATAGCGTTCGCGCAGACGTCCGGCGACGATGCCGATCACGCCAGGATGCCAGTCGTCGCCGGCGACCACGATCACCGGCGCGTCGGGGTTGAAGTTGCTGCCGCGCTCCAGCAGGGCCGCGGCCTCTTCCACCACCGCGGCCTCGACAGCCTTGCGTTCGGTGTTGAGACTGTCGAGCTCCTCGGCCAGGGCGGCGGCCTCCAGCGGGTCGTCGGTCGACAGCAGCTTGGCGCCGAGGTCGGAGCGGCCGATGCGGCCGCCGGCATTGATGCGAGGACCCAGGATGAAGCCGGCGTGGAAGACGGACGGCTCGCCCGAGCCCTTACCAACCTCGAACAGCGCCTTCAGGCCTGGATTGGCCCAGGCGCCCATGGTGCGCAGGCCCAGCGCCGTCAGGGCGCGGTTGAAGCCGACCAGCTGCGTGACATCACAGACCTCGCCCAGGGCCACCAGGTCCAGCCACTGGCGCAGGTCCGGCTGCGGACGATCCTGGGTGAACAGGCCGCGCTTGCGGGCCTCGCGGTTCAGGGCGGCCAGCAGCACGAAGGTGACCCCGGCGGCGGCCAAGACCCCCTGCCCGCTCTGGCAGCCCGGACGGTTGGGATTGACCACGGCGGCGGCGGCCGGCGGGTCCTCGCGCATCAGGTGGTGGTCGATGACCACGACCTCGAGACCGATCTCGGCGGCGCTGTTGATGGCGTCATAGGCCGCAGCGCCGCAGTCGAGAGTCACGACCAGCTCGGCGCCGCTCTCGCGGATGGTCTTGAAGGCCGCGGGGCTGGGGCCGTAACCCTCGGTCAGGCGGTCGGGAATGTAGATCGGCAGCTCGACGCCCATGTAGCGGAACCAGCGGACCAGCTGGGCGGCGCTGGTGGCTCCGTCGACGTCGTAGTCGGCGAAGACCATGGTCGGCCGCCCCTGCTCCAGGGCGTCGATCAGGATCTCGGCGGCCCGGTCCATGTCGGTGAAGCTGGACGGATCGGGGAACAGCGCCTTCAGGGTCGGGCGCAGATAGTGTTCGGCGCTCTCCAGCGAAACACCGCGCGAGACCAGGGCTCGCGCCAGGGGCTCGGTCAGGCCGTGGCGCTGCTGGATGTCGCGCACCACGGCCATGTCGGCCGGACGTTCCCGCCAGGCGCGGCCGCTCAGCGAACGTTCGACGCCCAGGAAGGCGCTGGAAGGGAGATGAGTGACACCATCGGCGGGCATCGCTGGAGAGTAGCCGGTCACGTGGATTCGGACCATGCGGCGCCGAGGCGACAGTCCCGGACGTGGGTCAGCCGGCCTTGGCCTCGGCCCGGATGACTTCCACCTCATTGGCCGAACCCAGCACCACCGGCACGCGCTGGTGCAGCTTGGTCGGCTGGATATCGAGGATGTCGATCACCGCCTCGGTCGACTTGCCGCCGGCCCGCTCGACCAGCAAGCTCATCGGGTTGGCCTCGTACATCAGGCGCAGCTTGCCGGGCTTGTCGGGCTCGCGGGCGTCCCACGGGTACATGAAGACGCCTCCGCGCATCATGATGCGGTGGACATCGGCGACCATCGAGGCCACCCAGCGCATGTTGAAGTTCTTGGCCCGGGGACCGTCGTTGCCCTGCAGGCAGCCGTCGATGTAGCGGCGCACCGGCGCGGCCCAGTGGCGCTGGTTCGACATGTTGATCGCGAACTCGGCCGTGTCGGCCTTGATGGCGATGGCCGGATGGGTCAGCAGCCACTGGCTGTCGGCGCTCAGTGTGAAGCCGTTGACGCCGCTGGCCAGGGTCAGGACCAGCATGGTCTGCGGACCGTAGACGGCGTAGCCGGCGGCGGCCTGGTTGCGGCCCGACTGCAGGAAGTCGGCTTCCGTCGGCGCATGGTCGGCCGGCGCGGGCAACACCGAGAAGATCGTCCCGACCGAGACGTTGACGTCGATATTGCTGGAACCGTCCAGCGGGTCGAAGGTCACCAGATAGCCGCCAATACGGCCCGTCGGCTCGACTTCTTCCAGTTCTTCCGAGGCCAAACCCGCGACCGCGGCGCAGCCCTTCAGGGCGTCGCTCAGCATGTCGTTGGTGATGACGTCGAGCTTCTTCTGCTCCTCATCCTGCACATTGGTGCTGCCCGCCGCGCCCAGGCTGCCCGACAGGGCGCCGGAGGCGACCACGCGGCTGATCTGCGCGCAGGTGCCGGCGACCGTCTGGACGACGTCCTTGAGGGCGGCGTCCGCCGGCTCCGCCGCGAGCCAGGCGGCCAAGTCGACAAAGGTGGTCATAGGAACCTCGAAACCAGAAAGCAGAACGGCCGCCTGTACAGGGCGGCCGTGACAGAAAGGTCTCAGACCTTCCGCTTCATGCGAACTTCGCGGACGGTGCCCGTCGACGAGTTCATCACCAGGGTGTGGGTGTGGACGCAGCCGTCGCGGAACACGACGCCGTCCACCAGCCCGCCGCGCGTGACGCCGGTGGCGGCGAAGATCGCCTCGTCGCGGACGATCTCGTGCAGGTCGTACTTCTTATCCAGCTCGGTGATGCCCCAGCGGGCGGCGCGGGCGCGCTCGTCGCCGTTGCGGAACAGCAGGCGGCCCTGGAACTGGCCGCCGACGCACTTCAGCGCCGCGCAGGCCAGCACGCCTTCCGGCGCGCCGCCCGAACCCAGATACAGGTCGATGCCCGTCGAGGGATCGGTGGTGTTGATCACGCCAGCGACGTCGCCGTCCGTGATCAGATGGACGCGGGCGCCGGCGGCTCGGACCTTGGCGATGATGTCGGCGTGACGCGGACGATCCAGCACACAGACCGTGATCTCGCTCGCGGCGACGCCCTTGGCCTCGGCCAGAGCCTTGATATTCTCGGCCGGCGAGCGGTCCAGGTCGATCACCCCGGCGGGCAAGCCCGGGCCGCAGGCGATCTTGTCCATATAGGTGTCTGGCGCATTCAGCAGCGTGCCCTTGGGGGCCCAGGCCATCACCGTCAGGGCGTTGGGCTGGGCCTTGGCCGCCAGGGTCGTGCCTTCCAGCGGATCCAAGGCGATGTCGACCTTGGGACCTTTGCCCGTGCCGACCTTCTCGCCGATGTAGAGCATCGGCGCTTCGTCGCGCTCGCCCTCGCCGATGACGATCTCGCCGTCGATATTCAGCTCATTGAGAGCGTTGCGCATCGCGTCGACGGCCGCCTGGTCGGCAGCCATCTCGTCGCCGCGTCCCAGCATCGTCCACGAGGCGATGGCGGCGGCTTCTGTCACGCGAACGGCGTCCAGGACCAGCGAACGGTCCAGGGTGTTCGAACTCATCCGTCTCTCCCGACCGCCCCCGGAAAAGGGCGGCCTAGTTCCCAATGTCGCCTTCGACGCCGAGTTTTCTCAGTCGTTTAGATGCGCGCGACGCGCAGAAGGCGGGGACGCTCTAGCACGGTCTGCAGCTTTTCGATGCGGCTAATCGCGTCCAGCAGCTTCGATTCCGGCGTCGCATGCGTAACGAGCACGATCGGCACGCCACCCGCGCCATCGACGGGCTTTTGCAGGAAGCTGTCGATCGAGACGCCACATTCGGCCAGGGTTTCCGAGATCGCGGCGATCACGCCGGGCTCGTCCTTCACCATCACACGCAGATAGGCCTTGCCCACGGCGCGAGCCGGATCGATCGGCGTGAACGAGGTCAGGGCCCCGGCCGGAGCCTGGAACACAGGGCGCACGGCCTTGGTCATCACGTCGGCGATGTCCGCGGCCACGGCGGCGGCGGTCGGACCCGCGCCCGCGCCCGGCCCCTGGACGAAGATCCGGCCGATGCGGGCGCCTTCGATGAAGAGCGCGTTCAGGGCGCCGCCGGCCTGGGCCAGGGGGTGATCCAGCGGGACCAGCGACGGATGCACCTTCACCGCGACGCCGTCCTCGGACTTGGCGGCGCTGGCGATCAGCTTGATGCGATAGCCCAGATCCTTGGCCAGCTTGATGTCGAGCAGGTCGACCTCGCTAATCCCCTCGATCTCGGCGGCCGCGAAGTTCGGGGCGCAGCCGAAGGCGAGAGCCGCCAGGATGCTGACCTTGTGGCCGGCGTCGAAGCCGCCGACGTCCATGGTCGGATCGGCTTCGGCATAACCCAGGCCCTGGGCCTCGCGCAGCACGTCGGCGAACGAACGGCCCGTCTTCTCCATCTCCGAGAGGATGAAGTTGCAGGTGCCATTGAGAATACCGGCGACCGAAGCGATGTCGTCGCCGACCAGGGCCTCGCGCATCATCTTCACGGCGGGCACGCCGCCCATCACCGCGGCTTCGAACAGCAGCGGCGCGCCGGTCGCCTCGGCCAGGGCGGCCAGTTCGGCGCCGTGCTCGGCGATCAGGGCCTTGTTGGCCGTGACCACAGGCTTGCCGGCCTTCAGGGCCGTCTCGACGGCGGCCTTGGCCGGACCGTCCGAACCGCCGACCAGCTCGACGAAGATGTCGACGTCCGGCGAGGCCGCCAGGGCCACCGGATCGTCGAACCAGGCCAGGTTCGAGATGTCGACCGTACGCGGACGCGACTTGCTGCGCGCCGAGACGGCCGTCACGACCGCCCGGTCACCGGCCGGCGCAAAGTCCGGACGGTCGGCCAGGAACTGCAGGAGGCCGCCGCCAACGGTGCCCAGGCCCGCGACGCCGACGCGCCAGGTCTTGTTCGTCATCTTCGAATCCTTAGGTCGAACCGGCCCTTAGGCCTGTTCCATCTTGTTGTGGGCCTTGGCCAGGATGGAGTCGGCGCTGGCGATGAATTTCTTCACGTTGCGCGCCGCCTGGCGGATGCGGTGCTCGTTCTCGACCAGACCGATCCGCACATAGCCCTCGCCGTATTCGCCAAAGCCGATGCCCGGAGCGACGGCGACGCCGGCCTCCTCGATCAACAGTCGCGAGAACAGCATTGAGCCGGCTTCGCGGTACTGTTCGGGGATCTTGGCCCAGGCGAACATCGAGGCCGGCGGGTTGGGGATGTCCCAGCCCGCGCCCTTCATCGACTTGATCAGGGTGTCGCGGCGGCTCTTGTAGATGCCGCGGATCTCGTCGACGCAGTCCTGCGGGCCGTTCAGCGCGGCGGCCGCAGCGACCTGCACCGGGGTGTAGGCGCCGTAGTCCAGGTACGACTTCACGCGCGCCAGGGCCGCGCAGATGCGGGCGTTGCCGACCACCATGCCCACGCGCCAGCCGGCCATGGCGTAGGTCTTCGACAGCGAGTTGACCTCGACGGCGATGTCCTTGGCGCCCTGGACCTGCAGGATCGACGGCGGCGGATTGTTGTCGAAATAGATCTCGCCATAGGCCACGTCGCTGATCACGAGCAGGTCGTGTTTCTTCGCCAGCGCCACGGCGTCCTTGTAGAAGTCCAGGTCCACCCACTGGGCCGTCGGGTTCGACGGATAGGAGAGGATCAGCACGCTGGGCGGCGGCACCGAGTGCTTCACCGCACGGCTGATGTTGGACAGGTACTCCTCCGGCGACAGGGCCGGCACGTGGCGGATGATGCCGCCGGCCATGATGAAGCCGAAGGCGTGGATCGGATAGGCCGGGTTCGGGCAGATGATGACGTCGCCGGGGCCGGTCAGGGCCTGGGCCAGGTTGGCGAAGCCTTCCTTCGAGCCCAGGGTCGCGATCACCTCGGTGTCGGGGTTCAGCTTCACGCCGAAACGGCGGCCGTAATAGTTGGCCATGGCCTTGCGCAGGCCGGGGATGCCCTTGGAGGCGGAGTAGCGGCCCGCCTTGGGGTCGCGCGCCGTTTCGATCAGCTTGTCGACGATGTGCTGGGGCGTGGGCATGTCCGGATTGCCCATGCCGAAATCGATGATGTCGGTCCCCTCGGCGCGGAGGCGCGCCTTGATCTTGTTGACCTCTTCGAAAACGTAGGGCGGCAGGCGGCGGATACGGTGAAAATCGGTGCTCATGAGGGCTCTGTGCGCCGCTTCGGCGCTCTGGGAGCGAAAAGTCGGGCATGGATAGACCCCGAGCGGGGCCAAGCCAAGCCAGTTCAAGGAAGATTATGCCTCCGTCGCCCTACTGGGGCGTTGACGGAGGCGCGCTAGCTCGGCCGCGGGCTGCGCGGGCGAAGGCTTCAGTGTTGGCGCGATCGGTGTCAGTGGGGGCTTCGAAATTGCCCGGCTTGACGTCGCGGCGCGCCTTGTCGGCGTAGCCTTCGGTGTCCTTGAGCGCCCAGGTGCCCGGCGCGACGGCCTTGGTCAGGGCGTCGCCGGCGCGCTGCTGGTCGACGACGGCGGCGCGAACCTGGTCGGCATTCGGCACGTCGCCGGGGATCACCGGAATGTCCGAGAACTTGCGGCGCGGCGCCTTGGCCTTGGCGGCGGCGGTCGCCCGCGCGGCGATCGGCGAGCTGGGATCGACTTGTGCGGCCGTGAACGGACTGGCCACGCACGCGGCCGCGCCGGCGGCCAGGCCGACGATCAAAGCGACACGTACGATTTTGCGGGTTTCGCCGTTCATTGGTTCTGGTCTTATGCGATGATCGCGGCAAGCGAAAGGCGTTCGACGCCGCTTTTCGCGAACACATTAGGCGGAGGAACTCATGGCCACGGCGAAGGCGGCTCCCAAGGCCCGGAAGAAGGCTTCTCCCAAGGCTGAGACCGCCGAACCGAAGGCTAAGACGACGAAGCCCAAGGCCAAGCCGGAAACCGTCGAGCCGCCCCCCAGGACCGAATCGGCGAGCGGTCCCCAGGGCAACCAGGCGCCCCCGCCCTTCCCACCGTTCGAGAGCGTGCTGTCGCCCGACCAGCTGAAGATGGTCGAAACCCTGTCGGCCAACCTGGCGCGCGCCGCCGTCACCGCCCAGGGCGCCATCGCCGAGGCGGCGCTACGACAGGCCGATCGCCCGGCCGCCCTGACGCCCGATCCCTTCCACGTCGCCCCAGCCCTGAACGAGGTGATGACGCGCCTGGCGGCCCAGCCCGACCGGCTGATGCGCGCGCAGGCCGATCTCTTCAGCCAGTACATGGAGCTGTGGCAATCGACCGCCCGCCGCGCCGCCGGCGAAGAGGTCGCGCCCGTGGTCGCGCCGGCCGCCGGCGACAAGCGCTTCAACGACCCCGACTGGGCGTCGAACCCGATGTTCGACCTGATGAAACAGTCGTACCTGCTATCCTCGAACTGGCTGAACGGCCTGATCGCGGAAGTGGAAGGTGTCGATCCGGGCGCCAAGCGCCGGGTCGAGTTCTTCACCAAGATGCTGACCGACGCTTTCTCGCCGTCGAACTTCCTGATCTCCAACCCCGCCGCCCTGCGCGAGGTGGTGCAGACCCAAGGCCAGAGCCTGGTGCGCGGCATGGAGAACTTCGCCGCCGACCTGGAGCGCGGCGGCGGCCAGCTGGCGATCAGCCAGACAGACCTGGCCAAGTTCAAGGTCGGCGAGAACGTCGCCACCGCCCCGGGCAAGGTCGTCTACCAGAACGACATCCTGCAGCTGCTGCAGTTCGATCCCGGCACGGACGAGGTCAGCGAGATCCCGCTGCTGATCTTCCCGCCGTGGATCAACAAGTTCTACATCATGGACCTGCGGCCCGAGAACTCGATGATCCGCTGGCTGACCAGCCAGGGCTTCACGGTGTTCGTCGCCTCGTGGGTCAATCCGGACCAGCAGCTGGCCGCCAAGACCTTCGAGGACTACATGCTCGAAGGCATTTACGACGCCACCCAGCAGGTCATGGCCCAGTGTGGCGTCGATCGGGTCAACACGGTCGGCTACTGCATCGGCGGCACCCTGCTGTCGGTCGCCCTGGCCCACATGGCCGCGCGCGGCGACCAGCGGATCAATTCGGCCACCTTCTTCGCCGCCCAGCAGGACTTCGCCGAGGCCGGCGACCTCTTGCTCTTCACCAACGAGGAATGGCTGCAGTCGATCGAGCAGCAGATGGACGCCGCCGGCGGCTTCCTGCCCAGCCAGTCGATGGCCGACACCTTCAACGCCCTGCGCGGCAACGACCTGATCTGGTCGTTCTTCGTCAGCAACTACCTGATGGGCAAGGAGCCCCGCCCCTTCGACCTGCTGTTCTGGAACGCCGACCAGACCCGCATGCCCAAGGCGCTGCACCTCTTCTATCTGCGCAATTTCTATAAGGACAACGCCCTGACCACGGGCCAGCTCAGCCTGGGCGGCGAGCATCTGGACCTGTCGAAGGTGAAGACCCCGATCTACGTCCAGTCGTCCAAGGACGATCACATCGCGCCCTATCGCAGCGTCTATCGCGGGGCCAAGGCGTTCGGCGGGCCGGTGACCTTCACCATGGCCGGCTCGGGCCACATCGCCGGGGTGATCAACCACCCGGACGCCCAGAAGTACCAGCACTGGACCAACGAAAGCCTGCCGTCCGACGTCGGCCAATGGATCGCCGGCGCGACCGAGCACCCGGGCTCGTGGTGGCCGCACTGGGCCGAGTGGCTGCGGTCGCGATCGGGCGATCAGGTCCCGGCGCGCGATCCGGCCAAGGGCAAGCTGAGGCCGCTGGAGAACGCGCCAGGCAGCTTCGTGATGGTCAAGTCGCAGGCCTAAAGAGTCCCGCTGGCATAGACCTCCTCGAACACGTCGGTCTCGACCCGCTCGACCAGCGGCCGGATGCGCTCCAGATGGGCCAGCCGGCGCGGGTCGCGGGCGAAGGCCAGCACGTCCAGCGGGTCGTCGAAGGTGGTGATCACCACGACGACCTCGCCGGCCCGCAGGCACCGAACGCCGCGCTGGCCGGCGACGCGGCCCTCCAGACGGCGATGCTGCGCGGCCTGCGCCGCCAGAAGGGCGTCGAGCTTACCGGGCCTGGGATGGATCACGCTGATCGAGACGGCCGGCGCGGCCGGTTCCAGCACCTCGACCAGGCGGACGGAAGCGCGCGCGGCCATCAGATTTCCCCCACCGCATAGGCCTGGGTGAAGGCGCCAGCCTCAGACGTCTCGATCAACGGCCGGACGCGGGCGATGTGGTCGGTGAACATCGGGTCGCGGCGGAAGGCGTCGGCCTGCTCGGCGCTGTCGAACACCGAGATCAGCACCACGCCGTCGTCCGAGCGGAACAGCCGCGCGCCGCGCAGCCCGTCCACCTTGCCCCGTACGCGCTGGTGCTGCTCCAGCTGCAGCGCCATGAAATCCTGCAGGCGTCCGGCCTTGGGGCGGATGACGCTGATGCTGATGACGGGGGCGGTGTCCATATGGGCTCCTTGGCGAGTTGCCTGTGAGGGAGCCTCTCCCGTACAACCTCAACCAAAGCTGAGGTCAAGCGCCGATGTCGACATCTCCTTCGCCTCCGACCTTGAGCGTCGGCGAGGTCGCCAAGCGCAGCGGCGTGGCGGTCTCCACCCTGCACTTCTACGAGGCCAAGGGCCTGATCCGCAGCCTGCGGACCGAGGGCAACCAGCGGCGCTATCCGCGGGCTGTCCTGCGTCGCGTGGCGCTGATCCGCATCGCCCAGCGCACCGGCATCTCGCTGGTCGAGATCAAGGCCGCTCTGGACCACCTGCCCCAGGACCGCGCGCCCAGCGCCGACGACTGGCGCGCCCTCTCGGAGTCATGGCGCGCCGAGCTGGACCAGCGGATCCGCCACCTGACAGGCCTGCGCGACCAGATCGACAGCTGCATCGGCTGCGGCTGCCTGTCGCTCCAGGAATGCCCCCTTCGCAACCCCGGTGACGTCATGGCGAGCGCCGGGGCCGGCCCCCGCGTCCTTATCGACGACTGAACACACGAGCGACCAACGTTCGCCCAAAAGTCGCCACGAGCACGGCGGAGCTTCCGCGCCATGCTCACGCTCGACCGCCGGACAGCCCTGGGGATGTTCGCCGCCTCGCCCCTGATGGCGGGCGCGGAGCCCGGCCTCGCCCTGATCCAGAACGCCGGCCTGAAGCTGGCCGCCGCGGCCCGCGAGCAGGTCGGCGTCACGATCGACTACGATCCCAGCTATCGCGCGATCGGCTACCCCAACGGCGACGTGCTGCGCACCAGCGGCGTCTGCTCGGACGTCCTGATCCGCGCCGCCCGCGACGCCTGGGACATCGACCTGCAGCGGCGGGTGCACGAGGACATGGTCCGCGCCTTCGAGGCCTATCCGTCGCGGCGCACCTGGGGCCTGAAGAAGCCCGACGCCAATATCGATCACCGGCGGGTGCTGAACCTGGAGGCCTTCCTGGCCCGCCAGAACGCCAGCATCCCCCTGCCCTCGGCCCGTCTGCTGGGCGGCGACGCGTTCAAGAGCCCGCAGGCCGGCGACGTGCTGACCTGGCGACTGGCCGGCGGCGGCCGTCCGCACCTGGGCGTCGTGGTCGATGATTACGGACCCGTCCGCGTGGCGCACAACATCGGGTCCGGCGTCCGCGAGGAGCCGCTCTGGATGTTCAAACTGCACAAGCCCGCCGGTCACTATCGCTGGCGGGTCTGACGCGGGCTAGAGACCCGCGTCTTCCTTGAGGCCCAGGGCGATGTTCAGGTTCTGGACCGCCGCGCCCGAGGCGCCCTTGCCCAGATTGTCCAGCAGCGCCACCAGGCGGGCCTGGCCGCTGGTGTCGCTGCCAAACACGAACAGCTTCAGGCGGTTGGTGCCGTTCAGGCCTTCCGGATCCAGGGTCGTCAAGCCCTTGGCCTCGTCCAGCGAGGCGACCTCGACGAACTTCTCGCCCTTGTAGTGCTTGGCCAGGGCTTCATGGATGTCGCCCAGCGACGGCGCGCCGTTCAGGGTCGAGAAGTGCAGCGGCAGCTCGACCAGCATGCCTTGCATGTAGCGGCCGACGGCCGGCGCGAAGAACGGACGGGTCAGCAGGCCGCCGTGCTTCTGCATTTCCGGCACGTGCTTGTGGCTCTGCGACAGGCCGTAGATGCGGAACGGGACCTTGGTGTGGTTGGCCGCGCTCTCGTCCTCGAACTCGGCGATCATCGCCTTGCCGCCGCCGCTGTAGCCCGAGACGGCGTTGTACGAGACCGGCAGCTCGGCCGGCAGGATGCCCGCCGTCACCAGCGGCCGCGTCAGGGCGATGGCGCCGGTCGGATAGCAGCCCGGGTTCGAAATGCGCTTGGAGGCGGCGATCTTGCCGCGCTGTTCCTTGTCCAGCTCGGCAAAGCCATAGGCCCAGCCCTCGGCGGTGCGATAGGCGGTCGAGGCGTCGATGATCACCGTGTCCGGATTGGTCACCAGCGACACGGCTTCCTTGGCCGCGTCGTCGGGCAGGCACAGGATTACGGCGTCGGCGCCGTTCAGCATCTCGGCGCGGGCGGCCGCGTCCTTGCGCTTGTCCGGGTCGATCGAGACCAATTGCAGGTCGGTGCGGGCGACCAGGCGCTCGCGGATCTGCAGGCCGGTGGTGCCGGCTTCGCCGTCGATGAAGACCTTGGGGGCGCTGGTCATGGCGGACTCCGTACCTGGCTAACGCCAGACAAAGCAGAAAACTGAGACGGAAATGAAAAAGGGCGCTTCGGCCTGACCGAAGCGCCCCTTCCCGTAAGACGTAATCGTCGCGATTAGCGCTTCGAGAACTGGAAGCTGCGGCGGGCCTTGGCCTTGCCGTACTTCTTACGCTCGACGACGCGGCTGTCGCGGGTCAGGAAGCCGTGCGGCTTCAGGACCGGGCGCAGGCCGGGCTCGTAGTGCGTCAGGGCCTTGGACAGGCCGTGGCGGATGGCGCCGGCCTGACCCGACAGACCCGAGCCTTCGACCGTCACGACGACGTCGAATTGACCCAGACGGTCGGTCACTTCCAGCGGCTGGGCGATCATCATGCGCAGCACCGGACGGGCGAAGTAAACTTCCTGGTCGCGGCCGTTGATGGTGATCTGGCCCTTGCCCGGCTTGATCCAGACGCGAGCGATCGCGTTCTTGCGCTTGCCGGTCGCGTAGGCGCGGCCTTGGGCGTCGATCTTGGGTTCGGCCGGAGCGGCGGTTTCCGGGTTGCTGGACAGCGAGGCCAGCGCTTCGAAGCCTTGAGCGTCGGTCATAGCTTAGAGGCTCCGGATGTTCTTGGCGTTGCGGCCCGCGAAGTCGACGACTTCGGGGTTCTGCGCTTGGTGCGGGTGCTCACCGGCGTTGTAGATGAGCAGGTGGGTCAGCTGCTTGCGAGCCAGCGGGCTCTCCTTGGGCAGCATGCGCTCGACGGCCTTTTCCAGGACGCGTTCCGGGAACTTGCCGCCCAGGACCTTGCGGGGGGTGGTTTCCTTGATGCCGCCCGGGTGACCGGTGTGGCGGTAGTAAACCTTGTCGTCCATCTTCTTGCCGGTGAACTTCACCTTGTCGGCGTTGATGACGACGACGAAGTCGCCGCAATCGACGTGCGGGGTGTAGTCAGGACGGTGCTTGCCGCGAAGACGCATGGCGATGAACGTCGCCAGACGGCCGACAACGGCGTTCTCGGCGTCGACCACGATCCACTTCTTCTCGACCTCGGCTGGCTTCAAGGAAGCCGTGATCTTCTGCATGGGATTGATCCGTAATTTCTGGGCGTTCGAACCCGAGAAACCCGGTTTCGTCCGTATGAGGCGCGGCATGTACGGGAGGGTTCGCGAGCTGTCAACAACAGCGATGCGAGAAACTTACAAAACACATATAATACAATGTGATAGATGTTTAGGTATTATAATACCGCATCATGCGCTCAAGATCATGCGCTGTCGCCTTCACGCGGCCAGCCGCTGAAGTGTGGAAGGGACTGCGGAGCGCCGGGCCACGCCCGGAGTGTGAGTTTGTAAGTACCGTTTCGACGAAGCCAGAGCGCTCCGCGCAGCCGTTATCCGAAAGCCTTCGGGGCGCGGGGTGTTAGCCCGCTCCCGAACGCGCCTTCGACGGGCGGAGAGGCTGGCTAAGCCTCGTCCGGACCGCACGGGCGATTTCAGCCCGTGCCTGTTGTGCCTGCCAGCCCGCGCCCGACGTCGTTTCTGTGGTCCAGGGTCGACTACCTCGGGGAAGGACGCGGTTGTGGAGTCGCCCCCACA
>CAIUMD010000020.1 GCA_903900155.1 uncultured Caulobacterales bacterium
GGCCAGCGCCCCTCGGCCAGCCAGACGACGACGCCGTAGAGACCCAGGCCCGCAACGCAGATCGCCGTGACCTCCAGCACTTCCAGCAGATGGCCGCCATTCTTGAACAGCGGATTGCCGACGGCTTGCGCCCCCGCATAGACGAGGCTGAAGACGATGAAGAGCAGAACCATCCAGGCGCTGGCTCGCAGCCAGCGCAGCGGCCCGGGATGCAGGAACCGCCTGCGTCCGACTTCCAGTCCTTGCTCGGCCATTCCCATGCTTCCCCCGGCTGATCCGAGCCGCCACCAGTCAATAATTCGAGCTGAGCCGCAAGGTCCTCTCGCGGAGGCTCGCCAGGGGGACTAAGTAGGACACATGCGCACCGACACGCCCCAGCCCGTCCGCCTGGCGGACTACCGCCCGTTCCCGTTCGCCATCGAGACCACCCGCCTGATCTTCGACCTGCACCCGTCGCAGACACGGGTGAAGGCCGAGCTCACGGTGCGCCGGACCGGCGCGAAAGACGAGCCCCTGAGGCTGGACGGCGAGCGGCTGAAGCTGCTGTCGATCGCCGTCGACGGCCAGGCCCTGAGCGCCAACCAGTACACGGTCGATCCCGAGCGCCTGACCATCCATCAGGTCCCCGACCAGTTCGTCCTGACCACCGAGGTCGAGATCGATCCGTCGGCCAACAAGGCCCTGATGGGCCTCTACATGTCGGGCGGCCGGTTCTGCACCCAGTGCGAGGCCGAGGGCTTCCGCACCATCACCTACTTCCCCGACCGGCCGGACGTGCTGAGCCGCTACAGCGTG
Source organism: uncultured Caulobacterales bacterium (assembly GCA_903900155.1). GTDB lineage: Bacteria > Pseudomonadota > Alphaproteobacteria > Caulobacterales > Caulobacteraceae > Caulobacter. Next base: position 796 of record CAIUMD010000020.1, read on the forward strand.
CGCATCGAGGCCGACCGCCCGTTCACGCACCTGCTCAGCAACGGCAACCTGATGGGCGGCGGCGCTGTCGGCGATCGCTTCTTCGCCGAATGGGAAGACCCCTTCCCCAAGCCCTGCTACCTGTTCGCCCTGGTGGCCGGACACCTGGACGTCCTGGCCGACAAGTTCATCACCATGAGCGGCCGGGAAGTGGCGCTGCGGGTCTTCGTCGACCCCGGCCAGGCCTCGCGCGCGGCCTATGCCCTGGACAGCCTGAAGCGGGCCATGACGTGGGACGAGGACACGTTCGGGCGCGAGTACGACCTCGACCTCTTCATGATCGTGGCGGTGCGCGACTTCAATTTCGGGGCCATGGAGAACAAGGGGCTGAACATCTTCAACAGCTCCCTGCTGCTGGCCGACCCGCAGACCGCCACCGACCTGGACTACGAGCGCATCGAGGCGGTCGTGGCCCACGAGTACTTCCACAACTGGACCGGCAATCGCATCACCTGCCGCGACTGGTTCCAGCTGTGCCTGAAGGAAGGCTTCACGGTCTTCCGCGACCAGAGCTTCAGCGCCGACATGCGCGGCGAGGCTGTCCAGCGGATCAAGGAAGTGCGGGCCCTGCGCGCGCGCCAGTTCGCCGAGGACGCCGGCCCCCTGGCCCACCCGGTGCGCCCGTCCAGCTATCTGAAGATCGACAACTTCTACACCGCGACGATCTACGAGAAGGGCTCGGAGATCATCCGCATGCTCAAGACGATCGTCGGCCCAGCAGCCTTCCGGGCTGGCGGCGATCTCTATTTCCAGCGCCACGATGGCCAGGCGACCACGGTCGAGGCCTTCATCGCCTGCTTCGCCGAGGCCTCGGGCCGCGACCTGTCGGACTTCTTCGGCTGGTACGAACAGGCCGGCACGCCGTCGGTGACCATCGACGCCGCCTATGACGAGACCGCCAAGGCCGTCACCCTGACCCTGACCCAGTCCACCGCCCCCACCCCGGGCCAGCCGACCAAGAAAGCGCTGCCGATCCCGGTCGCCATCGGCCTGCTCTCGGCCGACGGCGCGGTGCTGCGCGACACCGAGGTGGTGCTGCTGGACAAGGACAGCCTGACGGTCCGCTGGGACGGCGTGGAGCGCCCGCCCGTCCTGTCGGCCCTGCGCGGCTTCTCGGCCCCGGTGAAGCTGACCACCAACGCCCGCCCGTCGGATCGCTACGTGCTGTTCGGCTCGGATCCGGATCTGTTCAACCGCTGGGAAGCCGGCCAGACCCTGGCCCTCGACCTGATCCTGGCGCGCGCGGCCGGCCAGCCCGACGAGGTCGGCGAGGAGCGTTACGCCGAAGCCCTGGGCAAGGCCCTGGTCGACGAGGCGGCCGAACCGGCCTTCAAGGCCCTGCTGCTGGCCCTGCCTTCGGAACCAGGCCTGGCGCTGGCCCTGGACTCGGCCGATCCCGCCGCCATTCACGAAGCGCGCGGCCAGCTGCGCGCCCGCATCGCCGTCCATCTGGGCGACCTGCTTCGCCTGCTGCACGGCCAGATGCAGAGCGCCGCCGAATTCTCGGAAAGCGCCGAGGCCGCCGGTCGCCGCGCGCTGCGCAACGCCTGCGCCGAGATGCTGTCGGCCGATCCCCGCGCGGAGAACCTCGAGCGGCTGGTGGGCCACTACGTTTCGTCCGGCAACATGACCGACAACGTCGGCAGCCTGTACGCCCTGGTGCTCAGCGGCGACCCGCAGCGCGACATCGCCCTGGCCAACTTCCATGGCGCGTGGCGCCAGGAGCCGCTGGTCCTGGACAAGTGGTTCTCGGTCCAGGCCTACGATCCGTCCGAGGCCGCCCTGGACCGGGTGATCGCCCTGACCAAGCACCCGGACTTCGAGCCGACCAATCCCAACCGCCTGCGGGCCCTGGTCTCGACCTTCGCCAACTTCAACCCGGCGCGGTTCCATGACCCCAGCGGCGCGGGCTACCGCTTCCTGGCCGACCAGATCCTGGCCGTGGACAGTTTCAACCCGATGACCGCCGCCCGTCTTGTCGAGCCGCTGGGCGCCTGGCGGCGCTACCGTCCGGAGTTGGGCCAGCTGATGCGCGAGCAGCTGGAGCGCGTGGCGGCCCATCCCGACCTGTCCAAGAACGTTCTGGAGCTGGCGACCAAGGCCTTGGCCTGACAGAGCTTTCCACGAGTCGCCCGAGAGCGTGGCAGCCGAAAGTGGATGCCGGTTTCGGCGGCCGCCACGCTCTCAACTCTTTGAAACGAAGCCTGTTTGTCCAATTCGGATGGGACATACGAATTGGACAGGCTTCGCCAGGGTTGCGACCAATGGGCTCACAAGCACGGAATCCGCCTTTCCGGCGGTGACGCGGTCGCGGCGCTTACGGTAGATTCACCATCTTGGCGAAGTGACTCGCCGCGTGAATCCGGGAGCCGGGCGTTTTGGACAGGGGCATGGCTAGACACGGGGGGCCGGCGGCAGCCGGACCGACCGCGCCTGCGGCCGTGCGGGCGAAGTCCGTCCAGGCGCCCTCCCAAGCCTTCGTCCGCATCGCCATCCTGGCCGCCCTGCTGCTGCTGGCCGTCTACACCGCCTTCGGCGTCAAGCGCCTGCAGGACGAGGCCACGGCCCAGCCGGGCGGCGCGCCCCTCTCCGCGAAAGCCAGCCTGATCGCCGGTCGCGTCGAGACCAATCTGGCCGCCCAGCGCGCCGGCCTCTCGGCCGCCGCCGACCTGCTCAAGCGTGATCCGGGCGCGACCATGGACGCCGCCGAGACCGCCCTGCGCGCCGCCGGCGGCGAGGCCGCGGCCGTCGCGGTCGTCTCGCCCAGCGGCGTGGTCGCCGTCTCGGGCCGCGACGACGGCGCCGACTGGAAATCCGCCGCCCAGGCCGCCGCCGCCTCGGGCCGCACCACCTGGACCGGCTCGGTCGGCGACAGCGGCCGGCTGTACGTCGCCACCGCCGCCACCTTGGACAAGACCCGCGCCTTCGTGATCGCCAGCGGCGACGCGACCCGCCTGATCGAGGATCCGGAAAAGGGCGACAGCGGCGCCCTGGCCCTGCCCGGCGGCAAGCTGATCGCCGCCCGCGGCCGCGGCGCCCAGGGCGCGGCCACTTTGCGCGAGGCCTTCGCCCTGGCGGTCGAGGACCTGGGCGAAGGCTCTGTCGCCGTGCGCGGCCAGGCCGTCGACGGCGCCGCCCTGGACCTGGCCGTCCGGCCCGTGGCCGAAGGCGCCCTGCTGGTCCTGGCCGCCTCGCCCACCCGCTCGGTCGCCAACCTGGACCGCCAGGTGATGGAAGGCGCCTTCACCCTGCTGGCCCCGCTGGCCGTCGGCATCGCCCTGGCGCTGCTGCTGATGGTCCAGAGCCGCAAGGCCGAGCGCGCCCACCGCGAATTCATCGACAGCGAGCAGCGCTTCCGCCTGGCCGTCGAGGCCGCCCGCTGCGGCATCTGGGAATGGGACCTGAACGCCGACCAGGTGTTCCTGTCCGACGTCACCGGCGCGATGTTCGGCTGGGGCGGCGGCGGCGTCGTCTCGGGCCAGGACCTGCTGGAGCGCATCTCGATCGACCACCGCGAGCGCGTGCGCCAGGCGCTGGCCAACGCCGCCATGTACGGCGCCTTCGACGTCTCGTTCCGCGTGCCGGCCACCGAACAGGGCGGCCGCTCGCTGTGGATCGACGCGCGCGGCCAGGGCTTCGGAAAGCCCGGCGCCGACGGCTATGTCCGCATCATCGGCGTGGCCCTGGACGTCACCGAGGAGCGCATCGCCCAGGCCCGCGCCCAGGCCGCCGAGAACCGCCTGCGCGACGCCATCGAAAGCGTGTCGGAAGCCTTCGTCCTGTGGGACCGCCAGGGCCGGCTCTTGATGTGCAACCGCAACTACCGCAGCGTCTTCTCGCTGGAGCCCAAGATCCTGAAACCCGGCGCCGCCCGCGCCGAGGTCAACCGCTTCGCCGCCCTGGCCATCAAGCAGGACCACCCCGCCCCCGACGGCGCCAAGGGCGTGCGCGAGGCCGAGCTGATGGACGGCCGCTGGATCCAGATCAGCGAGCGCCGCACGGCCGAAGGCGGCCTGGTGATGACCGCCGCCGACATCACGGCCATCAAGACCCAGGAAGAAGCCCGCCGCCTCAACGAGGAGCAGTTGCAGAACGCCATCACCGGCCTGGAGCGCAGCCAGGAGCAGCTGGCCGAGCTGGCCCGCAAGTACGAGACCGAGAAGGTCAAGGCCGAGAGCGCCAACAAGGCCAAGAGCGAGTTCCTGGCCAACATGTCCCACGAGCTGCGCACGCCGCTGAACGCCATCAACGGCTTCTCCGAGATCATGATGAACGAGATGTTCGGCGCGCTGGGCGACAAGCGCTACAAGGGCTACAGCCAGGACATCCACTCGTCGGGCCAGCACCTGCTGGCGCTGATCAACGACATCCTCGACATGTCGAAGATCGAGGCCGGCAAGATGAACCTCAAGTTCGAGCCGATGCACCTGGAGGACGTGGCCGAGGACGCCGTCCGCCTGATCCGCAACCGCGCCGAGGCCGCGGGCCTGAAGCTCAACATCGAGTTCCCGCACCTGCCCGAGATCGAGGCCGACTATCGCGCGGTCAAGCAGGTGCTGCTGAACCTGCTGTCGAACGCCATCAAGTTCACGCCGCGCGCCGGCAGCGTCACCGTCCGCGCCGAGGTGCGCCGCGATCCGTTCGGCGACATGGTCAAGGTGTCGGTCACCGACACCGGCATCGGCATCGCCAAGGAAGACCTGGCGCGCCTCGCCAAGCCGTTCGAGCAGGTCGAGAGCCAGTTCTCCAAGACCACGCAAGGCACCGGCCTGGGCCTGGCCCTGACCAAGTCGCTGATCACCATGCACGACGGCGCGCTGGAGATGCACAGCCAGCCCGGCGAAGGCACCACGGTCAGCTTCACGCTGCCGGTCCGCCAGAGCGACCACAAGGCCACGCGGGACTTCGTGGCGGCTTAGGGGGTTTCTCGCCCTTTCCCTCCCCCTTGTGGGGAGGGATATCAGCAGACTTTCCGAAGCTCCGACTTGGGGCGAAAGCAGACCGCCGGGCGGCTCGTGGGGCTCGCACCATGCCCTCCTTTCTCTTGGAGATAGGGGATTGGCGGCGCTCTATCCCCGGCGTTCGTGAGATCGAACCTCGCAAAATCAACCACTTCTCACTTTTACGCGCCCCTGAATGATCCGCGCTCAAACTCGCCCCCATAATCGTCCTCACCCGACGGCTTGAAAGGGACGTCCGGCCGGCGAACTGGGCGGCTGTCGGGGGTGGTCGAGCGGGCGTGCTCGTCGGCGCGGGGGAAGCTCCGCAACCTGGTCCATCCTGAGGTAGCCGACCCTGGAACACTAAAACGGCGATGGATGAGGGCCGAGGAGAACGACAGGCGGTTGGAAACAGCCGCATCCGGGACCAGGCTTCGCGGCCTGGCCCGCCCGTCGGAGGCTTCAAGGGCGTCGAGGTGCGAACAGCATCGCGGCGCCGCGCTTCCGGACAACGATCACGCGGGGCGTCGCGCTTCGTCGAAACGGTTAGTTCTCTATCCTGCTCCGGGCGAGGCCCCGGCGCCCCGCTTCCCCTTCATTCCCCTCCGCCGTGGACGCGCCGGAGCGCCTTGGCCTGCCTACAGGAGAAAGCGATGACCCGACGCCCCTGCCCGCGCGCGATCAATCCCGAATGGTCACGCGCCCGCTGGGCGCACCTGCGCCGCCGGATCATGAAGAAGCTGCGGAAATTCAAGAACTCTCGCGAGTACGCCTATCTCGTGGCCAAGGCCGCCAAACAGTCAAACGCCGAAGACAAGCCCGCTCCTCAATTCTAAATTTTTAGAAATATTACTTGCGCTTCATAGACTTAATTCGACGTCATGAAGCACTCGTAACGAGTATTCGGCGATCGACCAGACTACACCCTCTTTCAACGGATCGCCGCCGCGGGCGACCACAACAAAGACTAGAGGGACATTAGTCATGAACCAGATCGTCAACCGTATCGCCGCCGTCGCCGCCCTGGCCCTGGCCGCCACCCCGATCATCGGCCTGACCGCCGCCCACGCCGCCGAGCCGGCTCAGCCGGTCGCCCGTATCCTGGTCGGCGACCTGACCCTGTCGAACCCGGCCGACGCCCGTGAATTCGAGCGCCGCGCTGCCGTGGCCGGCGCCCGCGTATGCGCTGGCAAGGGCCTGCGCGGCCTGACGGCCCGGGGTTGCCGCATGGACTTCGCCATCGACGTGAAGGGCGCCATGACCGAGCAGCAGATCGCCGACCTGAAGGCCGCCCAGCGCGCCGGCGCCCGAACCATCTTCGCTTCGAACTAAGCTAGCCCCGACGCATCCACGCCGCGACGGCCCAGGCATGGGCGTCGTGGCGGAGGGCCACCACCGCATCGCGCGGGTCCAGCCACACCAGCTGGTGGTCGTCCTCGATCTTCAGGCCCGGCGCCTCGCCGGTGATCTTGACGACATAGATCCCGCCGTAATTGCGCACGGGTTCGCCGTCGGACTTCAGGAAGTGCTGCGACACCGTCTCGATCAGGGATCCGGCCCGGACGATCAGGCCAGTCTCCTCGCCGAACTCGCGGACGACGGCTTCTGCTTCCGTCTCATCGCCATCCACCGCCCCGCCGGGCAGGTCGAAATACGGCGCCTTGCCGGGCTTGGCGACCTGGGCCAGGGCGATCTGCCCCAGCCCGTTCTCGGCCACCCCGAAGGCGGCGCGGCGATCGCGATAGGTCAGCCCTTCTCCGGGCGTCCCGAAAGCCAGCATTCCCAGATCAGTCCTTGCCGTAGAGGTCGAACCAGGGATCGGCCTTGCCCGCCGCGACGTCGGCGACGCTGATCTCGGGGCGGTAGCCGATCTTGCCGTTGGCGCTTTCACGCCAGGCGTCGGTCACCAGATCGCGCAGGGCCGTGGCGCCGGCCGCGATGCGGGTGCGCACGAAGCTCTTGGCGCGGTCGTCGGTGGCGACCATGCCGCCGGCCTTTTCCAGCTGGTAAAGCGGCTCGGTCTGCTTCCAGGTATCGGTCAGATAACCGACCACGCGGGTCTCGATCGAGCAATCGCAGGCCTTGTAAGCCGGCACCAGCGCCTTGACCGAGGTCTCGTCGCCCACGGCCGCGGCCAGCGGGCCTTCGAACGAACCGTGCGTCTGCCGCGAGTTGGTGTAGCCGTTGGGGTTCGGATAGTCGCCCCAGCCGTTGTAGTGCACCGACAGGTGCAGCGGCTGGCTGCCGTCGCCGACATAGTGGGCCCAGACGCCCAGGTCGCGCAGCAGCAGCAGTTCACGACGCTTCAGGTCGGCCTTGTAGTAGGCCAGCCTGGTCTTGTCCTTCTCCAGCTTCACCGCGGCCGTCAGGATGCGCCAATAGGTGAAGTCCTTCACCAGTTGCTGGTAGCCGTCGATGATCGCGTACGGCAGGTATCCGGCCTTCCAGCTGTCGACGCCGGCGGCGCGCAGGGCGGTCTCGTAGTCGACGCGGGTAGGCGGCAGGGTCGCCACCGTGAACATCGGACCACCGTACATCCGGCCCTGGTCATCGACATCCAGGAAGTGAGCGGCGTCGCGGTCGTTGTCGTGGATCTTGCCCGAGCCCTTCCAGCGGTCCGGCTCGCGGGCGTACTCGCCGATCGCGGCCACGCCTTCCGGCGTGCGCAGGAAGGCCGGCACGTCCGAGGGGAAGCTCTTGGCGCCGACGACGCCCACCACGCGGTGGCCCGAGGCGCCCCAGGCGAAGGCCGAAACGGCCGGCGCCGACAGGGCGGCGGCGAGGACGAGGACTTTCAGGTTGGTCGCCAAGCGCGAAGTGGGACGGCGCGAAGAGGAATGACGCAAGGGGGAGGCTCCCAGAGATCAGATAATGCCGAGCGCGGTCTCCATCCGCCCCACCCAGGCCTTCACGGCCGGATACTGCGAAAGGTCGAACCCGCCCTCGTGCGCCACGCGGGTGTAAGCCACCAGGGCGATGTCCGCCAGGGTGAGACGCTCGCCGACCAGAAAGGGCGTTTGTTTCAGCTGTGTTTCCAGGCGCGCCAGAGCCGCGTCGCCGCGCTCGATCAGCTTGGTCTCCAGGCTGTCGCGATCCTTGCCCAGATAGGCGACCTGGAAGCGGACCACCGCCACATAGGGCTCGTGGCTGTATTGCTCCCAGAACAGCCACTCAAACATCCTGGCCCGCTCATAGGCGTCGGTCGGGATCAGCGCCGAGCCTTCGGCCAGATGCAGCATGATCGCGTTGGACTGCGCCAGCGGCCGGCCGTCCTCCAGGATCACCATCGGCGCCTGGCCGGCGGGGTTCAGCGCCAAAAACTCGGCCGTCCGCGTCTCGGCCTTCAGGACGCTGGTCTCGATCCAGTCGAACGGCAGATGCAGGCGTTCGGCCGTCCACTTCACCTTCAGGCAGTTGCCGGAAATCGAGTCGCCGTAGATGCGCAGAGTCATGCGGGTTCCTCCTGTGAAGCTCTTCAAACCGAAAAAAGTGAGTCTTTACAGCGTAGTTTCAAGCCTCTGAATCCTTGCCGCTTTTTCGCGCACCGAGCGAGCTTGGCCAGCGGTGCGACGCCTGCCGGGGTTGTCACGCCTCCGTGATCGGGCTACCCAGACGCCGCCCGACAGATACGCCGATAAGAGGACCCCCTCGATGCGACGCAAGCTCGCCGGAATTTTGGCCACCGCGGTCATCTCCGCACTCGCCATTCCCGCTCTCGCCAATGCCGCCACCGGTGCGGAGTCCGCGCCCGCCACGGCCGCGCGTCCCGATCCGCTGGGCGACCTGATCAGCACTGCTCTGGGCGGCGGCCTGCCGGGCTCGGTCGAGTTCAAGATGCGGGCGACGATGTATCACGCGGGCGCCAAGGGCATCCGCGCGTTCGACTCGCTGGGCTGCAAGGTCGCGGCCATGCGCACCGTCGCGGTCGATCCCAAGGTGATCCCGCGTCGCACCGTGATCTTCATCAAGGAAACCGTCGGCCTGGCCATGCCGGACGGCAGCAAGCACGACGGCTACTGGTACGCCTCCGACATCGGCGGTGCGGTAAAGGGCCTCAAGCTCGACCTTTTCAGCGGCTTCGGCGCCGCCTCGATGAAGGCCCTGGGCGGCGTGGACCTGACCAGCCTGTCGGTCAGCACGGTCGGCCAGTTCAAGGGCTGCCCGCCGCAGTAGCAGTTGCCCCCCGCAAATTACTCGCGGGCTGGCGTTGATCTCCAAACTCGGCTTGGATCCCCTCCTTCTTGAGGTTGGGGGTTCGTATGCGTCGTCTTTCGGTCAGCATCCTGGCTTTGGCCGCCGTCCTGGTCACGGCGCCCGCCCATGCTGACGACCTCCCTCGCCTGAAGGCCCGCGCCGCCGCCGTCTCGATCACCCGCGACGACTGGGGCATCGCCCACATCCACGGCAAGACCGACGCCGACGCGGTGTTCGGCATGGCCTACGCCCAGGCCGAGGACGACTTCAACCGCGTCGAGACCAACTTCATGACCTCGCTGGGCCGCACGGCCGAGGCCGAGGGCGAGAAGGCGATCTGGGCCGACCTGCGCCAGAAGCTGTTCATCGATCCCGTCGTGCTGAAGGCCGACTACGCCAGGAGCCCGGCGTGGCTGAAGGCGCTGATGAACGGCTGGGCCGACGGGCTGAACTTTTACCTGGCGACCCATCCGGACGTGAAGCCGCGCGTCATCACCAGGTTCGAGCCCTGGATGGCGCTCAGCTTCTCGGAAGGCAGCATCGGCGGCGATATCGAGCGCGTGGCCCTGACCCAGCTGGAGGCCTTCTACGGCCAGCGCCAACTGGCCATGACCGCCGACGAGAAGGGCCTGCTGTTCAAGGAGCCCAAGGGTTCGAACGGCATGGCCATCGCGCCGAAGCTGACGCTCGAAGGCCACGCCCTGCTGCTGATCAACCCGCACACCAGCTTCTTCTTCCGGTCAGAGATGCAGGTCTCGTCCGACCAGGGCCTGAACGCCTATGGCGCGACGACCTGGGGACAGTTCTTCATCTATCAGGGCTTCAACGCCAAGGCGGGCTGGATGCACACCTCCAGCGGCGTCGACGTGGTCGACGAGTTCGCCGAGACGGTTCTCGAGAAGGACGGCCAACGGTTCTACAAGTACGGCAACGCGCTGCGCCCGCTGAAGAGCGAGGTCATCGCCGTCCCCTACCGCGCCGCCGACGAGTCGATGGCCGAAAAGCGCTTCACCGTCTTCAAGACCCACCACGGCCCGATCGTCCGCGAAGAGGGCGGCAAATGGATCAGCATCGCCCTGATGAACAAGCCGGTCGCGGCCCTGGAGCAGTCGTTCCTGCGCACCAAGGCCACGGATCTCGCCAGCTTCATGAAGGTGGCCGAGCTGAAGGCCAATTCGTCGAACAACACCCTGTTCGCCGACAGCAAGGGCGAGATCGCCTATCTGCACCCGCAGTTTATCCCCCGTCGCGACGACCGCTTCGACTACACCAAGCCGGTCGATGGCTCCGACCCCGCCACCGACTGGAAGGGCCTGCACGCCCTGAAGGACGCGCCGCACGTGGTGAACCCGCCCAACGGCTGGACCTTCAACACCAACAACTGGCCCTACACAGCCGCCGGCCCCTACAGCCCCAAGAAGGCCGACTATCCCAAGTATATGGACACCTTCGGCGAGAACCCGCGCGGCATTCATGCCGACCTGGTGCTGAAGGACGCCAAGAACCTGACCCTGGGCGGCCTGATCGACAAGGCCTACGACCCGTACCTGACCGCCTTCGCGCGGCTGATCCCGACGCTGGTCACGGCCTATGACGCCGCGCCCGATCCCAAGCTGGCCGAGCAGGTCGCGGCGTTGAAGACCTGGGACTGCAAGTGGTCGGCGCGCTCGACGCAGACCTCGCTGGCGGTGTTCTGGGGCGAGGCGATGTGGGCCAAGGCCGCGCCGGCCGCCAAGGCCCAGGGGCTCAACACCTACGATTACATGGCCGACAAGCTGACGGGCGCCGAGAAGCTGGCCGCCCTGGCCGAGGCCTCGGATCGCCTGACCGCCGATTTCGGATCGTGGAAGACGCCGTGGGGCGACATCAACCGCTTCCAGCGCAACGACGGCGCCATCGTCCAGATGTTCGATGACGCCAAGCCCAGCATCCCGGTGGCCTTCACCTCGGCCCAATGGGGCTCGCTGGCCTCGTTCGGGGCCAAGCGCTGGCCGGGGACCAAGAAGCACTACGGCACGCTGGGCAACAGCTTCGTGGCGGTCGTGCAGTTCGGCGACAAGGTCCGCGCCCGCGCCGTCTCGGCCGGCGGCGAAAGCGGCGACCCCGCCTCGCCGCATTTCAACGACCAGGCGCTGCGGTACTCACTGGGGAATTTGCGGGACGTGTACTTCTATCCGGAGGACGTGAAAACGCACGCCGTGAAGACGTATCGGCCGGGGGAGTAAGGTCGCGCCTCTCCTTCCCCCCTGGGGGAGGTGGCCCGGAGGGCCGGAGGGGGCAACTCGGCATAGGCCGGCGACGCCCCCTCAGTCGCTCCGCGACAGCTCCCCCAGCGGGGGAGCAGATTCCAAGTCAGATATCCCCGCCCACGTTCGACGCCACGCCGGGCGCGCGGGCGACGTGGATGCCGCACTCGGTCTTTTCCTGGCCCTGCCAGCGACCCGAGCGGCCGTCTTCTGACGGCTTGGTGCAGGGCCAGCAGCCGATCGAGGCATAGCCCTGGGCCACCAGCGGGTGGGACGGCAGGTCGTGCTCGGCGACATAGGCGTCCAGCTCGGCCTTCGACCAGTTGGCCAGCGGGTTGAACTTCAGCTTACCGTCGGCCTCCTCGACCACCGGCAGGCTCAGGCGATCACCGCCGTGGAAGCGCTTGCGGCCGGTGATCCAGGCTTCGAAGCCGCCCAGGGCGCGGTCCAGCGGCAGCACCTTGCGGATGTGACAGCAGCCGTCGACGCTGGTGCGCCACAGATCCGAGTTCGGGTCCTGGGTCGCCAGGTCCGCGAAGGCCGGGCGCAGGTCGCGCACGTCGGTCAGGCCGAACTTGGCGGCCAGGGTCTTGCGGTAGTCCAGGGTCTGGCCAAACAGCATGCCGGTGTCCAGGAACAGCACCGGAATAGCCGGCGACACCTGCGAGACCAGGTGCAGCAGCACCGCCGACTCGGCCCCGAACGAAGAGACCAAGGTCAGTCGGTCGCCGAAATGGGCATAGGCCGCCTTCAGGACGTCCAACGGATGGGCGTTACGCAGCTCGGCGTCCAGCCGGGCCGCGAGGCCAGCAGAGGTCCCGCCGATCTGGTCGTAGGCCATCAGCCTGCCCTTTCCTCGAACGCGACCACGCGGTCATCCGCCGCGCGCTGATAGACATGGCGGAAGCGGCTGGCGGCCTTGGTCCAGGCCTCGGGCGTCGCGCCGTCGTTCGGCTCGAAGGCGTCGAAGCCGCAGCGGACCATGAAGCCGGCCTGCTCCTGCAGCACGTCGCCGACGGCGCGGATCTGACCCTCGTACTTGAAGCGCTCGCGCAGCAGACGGGCCGAGGTATAGGCGCGGCCGTCGCGGTACTTCGGGAAGGCCAGGGCCACCACCGCGATGCGCGGCAGGTCGTAGGCCAGCACCTCGATCTCCTGGTCGGACTCGACGCGCACGCCGACGCGGCGGCTGTTGGACGACAGCAGGGCGTCGCCCTCGGCCTCGAAGCGGGCCAGGGACAGGATCACGTCGCCCGAGTCCGGAATGGCGTCCTCGTCGGTGACGTTGACGAAGGCGTCTTCGGCCCATTGGGCCTGACCGTTAGCCAGCTCAATCAGCTTGGGCATAGACAGCCTCCTTGAAGGGCTCGAGGCCGACGCGGCGATAGGTGTCGAGGAAGCGCTCGCCGTCGGTGCGGACGGTCAGGTAGGCGCCGACCAGTTGGTCGACGGCGGTGGCCACCTTGTCAGCCGGCAGCGCCGGACCCAGGATCTTGCCGATCGAGGCGTCTTCCGCGCCCGAGCCGCCCAGCGACAGCTGGTAGAATTCCTCGCCCTTCTTATCGACGCCCAGCACGCCGATGTGGGCCACGTGGTGGTGGCCGCATGCGTTGATGCAGCCGCTGATCTTGATCTTCAGCTCGCCGATGTCCTCGACGCGATCCAGGTCAGCGAACTGGCGGGCGATGTCCTGGGCGATCGGGATCGCGCGGGCGTTGGCCAGCGCGCAGTAGTCCAGGCCCGGGCAAGCGATGATGTCGCTGATCAGGTCGATGTTCGGCGTCGCCAGACCGGCCGTCTGCAGCGCCGCGAACACGGTCGGCAGGTCGTCCAGCTTGATGTGCGGCAGAACGAGGTTCTGGGCGTGGGTCACCCGCACGTCGTTGAAACCGTAAAGCTCGGCCAGGTCGGCGACGACGTTCAGTTGCTCGGTCGTGGCGTCGCCCGGCGTCTGTTCCTGGGCCTTCAGCGAGACCTCGACGATCGCATAGCCCGGCTGCTTGTGGGCGCGGACGTTGTTGCGCACGAAGCGGGCGAAGGCGCTGTCCTTGGCCTTGGCCAGTTCGAACGCTTCCGAGCGGGCCGGCAGGGTCTCGAACGGCGTCTGGGCGAACGAGGCCCGGATGCGGGCCAGTTCGGCGGCGGGCAGGTCGGCGCGGTCTGCGTCGATCTTTTCCCACTCTTCCTGAACCTGCTTTGCGAACTCCTCGGCGCCCAGGGCGGCGACCAGGATCTTGATGCGGGCCTTGTAGATGTTGTCGCGGCGGCCGTGGCGGTTGTAGACGCGCAGGATCGCTTCCAGGTAGCTCAGCAGCCGGTCGGTCGGCAGGAACTCCTTGATGGTCGGGCCGACATAGGGCGTGCGCCCCTGCCCGCCGCCGACGATCACCTCGAAGCCCAGCTGGCCGTCACGGCCCTGGCGCATCAACAGGCCGATGTCGTGCACCTTGGCGGCCGTGCGGTCCTTGGCCGAGGCGGTGATGGCGATCTTGAACTTGCGCGGCAGGAACGAGAATTCCGGGTGCAGCGTCGACCACTGGCGGATCACCTCCGACCACACGCGCGGGTCGTCGACTTCTTCCGAAGTGGCGCCAGCGTACGGGTCGGACGTCGTGTTGCGGATGCAGTTGCCGCTGGTCTGGATGGCGTGCAGATCCACCTGCGCCAGCTTGTCCAGGATGTCCGGCGCGTCCTTCAGCTTGATCCAGTTGAACTGGATGTTCTGGCGCGTGGTGAAGTGGCCATAGCCCTTGTCGTAGTCGCGGGCGATCTCGGCCAGGCGGCGCACCTGGGCCGGGTTCAGCGAACCGTACGGCACGGCGACCCGCAGCATGTAGGCGTGCAGTTGCAGGTACAGACCGTTCATCAGGCGCAGCGGCTTGAACTGGTCCTCGGTCAGCTCGCCGGCCAAGCGGCGGGCGACCTGGCCGCGGAACTCGTTCGAGCGGTCCTGCAGGAACTCTTTGTCGATGATGTCGTACTGGTACATCGCTTTACTTCCTGCGGATCAGGTCGACACGGCCGGTCGAGCGCGCCGCGCCCGAGGCGTGACGCAGGGCCTCGACGACGTCGCCGCCCTCGGCCTGCTTGCCGTGCGTGGGTTCGTTGGTGGGACCCAGCGCCCGAATGCGTTCGCGGTAGCTGACCGGGGCCCAGTGGCCCTCCGACGGGGTCAGGTCGATCGGGTAGACGTCGACGACGACGGTCGGCTGGCCCTTGCCCGTGTTGACGGCGGCCTCGAGCTCGGCCTCGGCGGCCTCGTCGAACAGCTGCGCGTCCCCGAAGCGCTCGACCCACTGGCCGGCCTTCCAGAACACGACGTCGCCGTCGAGCAGGCGGTTGGCGACGATAGCTTTCATTGACCACCCGCACGTTGGGAGCCGACCTCGCCCTTCGACAGGCTCAGGGTGAGGTCTATTGGAATGCCCGAGACAACCTCATCCTGAGCTTGTCGAAGGACGAGGTTGTCCGCCCCGGCGTCGGCCATCGCCATCGCCTCGCCGACCATCAGCAGCGCCGGGCCTTTCACGCTCTGAGCGGCTTCGGCTAGGCCCGACAGCGTGGTGAGGATGCGGCGTTCGTCGGCGCGGCTGGCGTTCTCGACGACCAGGGCCGGGACCCCACCCGCGCGGCCGGCGGCCATCAGGCGCCCGGCGATCAGGCCGGCGGTCGAGACGCCCATATAGACGACGACGGTCTGGTTCGGACGGGCCAGCGAAGCCCAGTCCAGGTCGGGTTCGCCATGAGCGGCGTGGCCGGTGACGAAGGTAACGGCCTGGGCCGAACCCCGATGCGTCAGCGGCGCGCCGGCGCCGGCGCTGGCGGCCAGGGCGGCGGTGACGCCGGGCACCACGTGGCATTCGACGCCGGCCTCGCGGCAGGCGGTCAGCTCCTCGCCGCCACGGCCGAACAGGAACGGGTCGCCGCCCTTCAGGCGCACGACGTTCAGGCCGTCCAGGGCCAGGGCCACGATCAGCTGGTTGATGTCGTCCTGCGGCAGGGTGTGGCGCGACTTGCGCTTGGCGACGTTGATACGGCGGGCGCGGCTGGGCGCCAGGTCCAGGATCTCGTCGGAGACCAGGCCGTCATGCACCACCACGTCGGCGGCGCGCAGGGCGTTGAAGGCGCGAAAGGTCAGCAGGTCCGGATCGCCGGGACCAGCGCCCACGAGCCACACGGCGCCGAGCGCACGATTGGCCCGCGTCCCGCCGACAACCACTAGGCCGTGTTTGGCGAGACCGGACTTGCTGCTGCTGCGGACCGGCTGGCGGGCCATGGGCTTTAAGAACCTCTATCAGGCCGCTTGGAATAAAACGGTAGAACGCAACGCGGGGTCGCCCTAAGGACAACCCCGCAAGCGGCCGCTGACGAAAAGGGCCTATCCGTCAGCGAACGCTTGCAAAGTCGTCGCGAAGGGCTCAATTCGCAAACAAGGACTTCTGCCGGGGCGTTCAGTAAAACTCATGGAAAGACCCAACGAGCGCCGCCGCCTGCCGCCGCTGAACGCCCTGCGCGCCTTCGAGGCCGCCGCCCGCCACCTGAACTTCAGCCGCGCCGCCGACGAACTGTCGGTGACCCCCGGCGCCGTCAGCCAGCAGATCCAGAATCTGGAGGACTATGTCGGCGCGGCCCTGTTCAAGCGCACGCCCAAGGGCCTCTTGCTGACCGACGCCGCCCAGACCGCCCTGCCCGCTCTGCGAGAAGCTTTCGACCGCCTGGCCGAGGCCGCCAGCTTGCTCACCGCCGCCGTCGACGGCCGCCGCCTGACCCTGACAGCCGCCCCCTCGTTCGCCGCCAAGTGGCTGGTGCCGCGTCTGGGCAAGTTCGAGCAGGCCCATCCGCAGGTCGATGTCTGGCTGTCGGCCGGTATGGAGGTCGTGGATTTCGCCACCGGCGAGGTCGACATGGCCATCCGCTACGGCTCGGGCCGTTATCCGGGCCTGGAGGTCATCCGGCTGATGCACGAGACCGTGGTGCCGGTCGCCAGCCCCGAGCTGCTGGAGCAGAACGCCCTGGAGCGCCCCGAGGACCTGGCCCATCACATCCTGCTGCACGACGGCTCGCCCGACGCCGACGACAGCTGCCCCGATTGGGCGATGTGGCTGGCGGCGCGCGGCGTCAAGGGCGTCGACGGCGCGCGAGGCCCGCGCTTCAACCAGTCCAGCCTGGTCATCGAAGCCGCCGCCAACGGCCGCGGCATCGCCCTGGCCAAGCGCACCCTGGCCCAGGCCGACCTCGACTCGGGGCGCCTGGTGATCCCGTTCGAGGCCTCCACGGCGGTCGACTTCGCCTATTACGTCGTCCATCCCAAGGCCAAGGGTCGCCTGCCCCAGGTGAAGGCCTTCGTGAACTGGCTGAGCGCCGAGGCCGAGGCCCACGAGGCCGCGC
This sequence comes from uncultured Caulobacterales bacterium, assembly GCA_903900155.1. Classification (GTDB taxonomy): domain Bacteria; phylum Pseudomonadota; class Alphaproteobacteria; order Caulobacterales; family Caulobacteraceae; genus Caulobacter. The sequence goes on from CAIUMD010000020.1 coordinate 17,603, forward strand.
TGCTCACCATGGACAACGGGTCGGGGATTTAAGCCTTTACGGCTCTGGTTTTAGGGCGCGGAACCGGCTTAAAGGAGCCCATGAAAATCACGACTCTAACCGTCGACGAGCACCTCGCTCCCGCCGACTGCCAGACCATGGCCGATGTGCGCCAGGGCGTGGACGCCCTGGACCGGGCCCTGGTCCAGCTCCTAACCGAACGTCAGGGCTTCATGGACGCCGCCGCCCGCATCAAGGCCGACCGCTCCAAGGTGTTCGACCGCGCGCGGATCGAGGACGTGGTGGAAAAGGTGAAGGCCTCCGCCCGCGCCTCCGGCCTGTCGGAAGCCATCGCCGAGCCCGTCTGGCGCACGCTGATCGACCGCTGCATCGCCTACGAATACGATAGCTGGGACAAGACCAAGGGCTGAGACGCGAAAACCCGCCGCCCCTCTCCTCATGGACATCTAGGGTGAGATTGGGACAGGCGGTGGGTCGAGCGCTCGTGTGGAGCCTCTAGCGGAAAGTCGCGTCGGCCCTCAGGGACGATATGTCGATCGCTGCGACCAGGTCATCCAACCCCTTCGCAGCCGCTGCACATTGGTCCTGCAGGCAGGCGATGTTGAAACTGACAAAGCTGTCGCCGCCGCGCACGAAGACCTCGCCTCGTTCTTCAACGGGCTTCCCGTCGACCTCATCGTCCCGCCGACAGCTCAGTCGCAAGCGGTCTTCAGAAGTTGAAGCTTCGCACTTCGCATCGGGAGACCGGATTGGCATTTGCAACATGCCCGTGGTCGCTATTCGCCGAGCCAAAGTTTCCGTATCGGGGAATGACTTGGCATTTGCCCTGTCGACTTCCACGCTGAAGAGCACGAAGGCCGGCGCAAAGGTGGGGTCGCAGACGTAGTAGCCGCGACCTCCCCGTTTGAAACTGGTCGAGAATCCGGACGGCTCTGCTTCCCGCAAGCCGCGAAAATCGGCCAATGCGCAGTGCTTCGTACGAAGCGGCAGCATGACGCCGGTTGCTACGGAGCTAACCGCGTTCGGGGTCACCTTCAGTGCCGTATCGCGCGTGTCTTGGGAGGCGTCGGGCAACGGCCGCGCCACGAAAAAGTCGGAGCCCAGATAAGCTTGGCCCTCCGACGTTTCCTTGATCGTATAGAGAGATTGAGCGGCTGCCGGAACGCTCGCCGCAACGACAGCGGCGAGGATCAAACACGCCAACGGCAGGCAATCGCCGCTCCTGATCCTCGCCATTTCGTCCATCAGCTCTACAGTCCGCCTAGTTCCCGTCGATCATCCGGCCCAGGCCGCCCAGGATCGAGCCTTCGCCCTGGTTGCCGCCTTGATGCTGCGCGGCCTGCATCATGCGGCCGGCCAAGCGCGAGAACGGCAGCGACTGGATCCAGACCTTCCCCGGACCGCGCAGGCGGGCGAAGAACAGGCCCTCGCCGCCGAACAGCACGCTCTTCACGCCGCCGGCCATGACCAGGTCGAAATCGACGCCCGGCGTGTAGGCCGCCAGACAGCCCGTATCGATGTGCAGTTCCTCGCCGGGACCCAGCTCGCGCTCGACCAGGGCGCCGCCCATCTGCACGAACACCCAGCCGTCGCCTTCCAGGCGCTGCATGATGAAGCCTTCGCCGCCGAACAGGCCGGTCATCATCCGCTTCTGGAAGTGGATGCCGATCGACACGCCACGCGCGGCGGCTAGGAAGCTGTCCTTCTGGCAGATCAGCGTCCCGCCCAGCTGGCCCAGGTTCAGCGGCAGGATCGAGCCCGGCGTCGGCGAGGCGAAGGCCACGCGCGCCTTGCCCTGGCCTTGGTGGGTGAAGACGGTGGTGAACAGGCTCTCGCCGGTCACCAGGCGCTTGCCGGCGCCCAGCAGCTTGCCCATGAAGCCGCCGCCCTGGTCGGCCGAGCCGTCGCCAAAGACGGTGGTCATCTGGACGCTGGCGTCCTTCCACACGAAGGCGCCGGCCTCGGCCACGGCGCTCTCGCCCGGATCCAGCTCGATCTCGACGAACTGCAGATCATCACCCTTGATCTCGAAGTCGATGTCGTCGGCGACGCTGGCGCTGCGGGTGTGGCTCCAGGGACTGGTGGGCATGGGGAAAGCTCCTCGTGTCTAGAACACCGTTCTTAGCGAGCCCGAGTGACACTCGCCAATTACGCTTCCTTTAAATGCGCTTTCCCTTGTGATGGCCTTGTTGGGCGGCGGTCATGCCGGCCGGCCAATCTGGTCATACCATTGGTCGGACAAATAGCGCAGCTCCATGATCGGCCGGCCGCGCACCCGAAACACGTACGAACGACCAAATATTCTCCCGCAATTCGGCTCATGAAGTCACTTGACCATTGGACGCGCTTCCATCGCGTCTTCGGCTTGCCCGCACCCTTGGGTTTGGCCTGACCAAGTGGCCGCCCCATTCTCATAAGTGGCATTACCAATTATTGACAACGCCACGAACTGGTCGGATAAGTCCCCTCAAGGGCGCCATCTCAGTGCGCCGGGGGAGGCACTCTCATGATCCATGCTCGCAATCTCTTTGCTCTTCGCGCGGCCTTGCTGGTCTCGTGCGCGACCCTGGCCTTGGGCTCGGCCGCGCAGGCGCGCCAAGCCGCGCCCGCTCCGAGCGAGCAAAAGCCGGAAACGGAAACCGTCGACGCCGTTGTGGTAACCGGTTTCCGCCAGGCTTACGCCAACGCCATCGCCACCAAGCGCGAGACCCTGGAAATCTCGGACGGCATCTCGTCTGACGGCCTGGGCCGCTTCCCGGACCTGAACGTCGGTGAAGCCATCCAGCGAATCCCGGGCGTCCAGATCAACCGCGAAGCCGGCAGCCGCAACGCCACGATCTCTCTGCGCGGCCTGCCGGGCAGCTTTGCCCGCACCACGCTGAACGGCGGCGCGTTCGCCGACCCGATCCTGAACGGCTCGACCCCGCTGGGCGCGTTCAACTCCGACATTTTCACGGCGATCAACGTCATCAAGTCGCCGTCCGCCTCGAACCTGGCCGGCGGCCTGTCGGGCAATGTCGACCTGCGCATCAACCCGGCCCTGGCCCGCAAGGACGGCGGCTTCGCCAAGCTGTCCTACGAGTACAACGACCTGGGCAACCTGGGCAGCCCGCTGGCCTCGCTGGGCTACAACAAGCACCTGACCGACGACTTCGCCGTGTTCGGCGTCGTGGCCTGGAAGGACGAGAAATTCCGCCGCGACTCGATCACCGTGAACTCGTGGGGCAACCGCATCGGCGGCATCCAGCTGGGCAATCAGGCCGCCGTCGCGACCACCGTGAACGGGGTGCAGACCTATATCCCGGGCGCCAACCCGGCCTATGACGCCATGCAGGCCGCCCTGCCCGACAGCTACAAGGCGCAGTTCGCGCCCGGCCTGGCCCCGGTCTACTATCCCAGCCAGACCCGCCAGCTGGTGAAGTTCAACCGCGGCTCGACCCTCTCGGCCGCCACCGGCTTCGAGTGGCGCATCAACGAGGAATGGAAGTTCGGGGCCAACGGCTTCATCACCAAGCGCAAGCTGGATGAGGCGACCAACAACCTGCTCTATATCGACGCGGGTCCCGGCAACAACACCTTCACCGGCCTGACCGCCACCTCGGCCGTCGCCAAGCTCAGCAACCTGGGCGCGCCCTACATCGTCCAGACGCCGAACGGTCCGCGCGCCTATATCAACAGCTTCAAGGCCGAGAACATCAACACGTTCGACTCGGTCCGTTCCGAGCCGGCCGAGAACCAGACCTGGGCCATCAACCCCAACCTCGAGTTCAAGAACGACACCTGGAAGGCCAACGCCGCCCTGACCGTCTCGCGCGCCAAGGCCTATGCCAACCAGATCGAGTTCGACGTCGTCCAGAACCCCTACCGCAACCTGGGCTCGGCCGGCCTGAACGGCATCGTGGCCTCGGTGTATACCGGCGGCGCGAACCTGGGCGACTACACCGCCAGCCTGGTCACCCCGCGCGCCACTCACCTGCCGACCGGCGGCTTCCTGATCCCGGCGACCAACACCGCCCCGACCCAGGCCGGCGCCCAGATGCCGGGCCAGGCCGCCAACATCGCAGCCGACCGCTTCGGCGTCACCGGCACCAACGGCCGGGCCGACAACGTGCTGGACTCTTTCCAGCTGGACTTCGAGCGCTCGCTGGACGGCTTCGTGAACGCGTTCCAGTTCGGCGGCCGCGCCGAGCACAACAAGTTCACCTCGACGGGCTCGCGCAACACCGCCCTGGGCGCCCAGACCCAGAACATCACGCCCGACATGGCCTATCAGCTGTCGTACGCCAACGACTTCTTCGGGGGTAAGGCCGGCGGCGCCACGTCCAACTGGATGAACGTCGACGTCAACCGCGTGCTGAAGGCGATCACGCCGGTCAACACCAACCTGCGCACGACGCTGAACCCGAACGGCCTGCCCGACCAGTTCCTGCTGGGCGCGCCGGGCGTGTTCCTGACCCCGTACGGCGTGGTGAACAACTACACGGACGGCAACTACTGGAACAACAACTTCAGCAACCAGAACGACGTCTTCTCGGCCTATATCGCGGCCAAGTTCAAGGGCGACCTGTTCAACATCCCGGTCCGCGGCACCGTCGGCACGCGCTACGAATATACCGAGCAGAAGATCGTCGCGCTGAACTGTAAGAACTGCACCACCGCGCTGTCGAACCAGACCGGCGCGATCAACCACTCGCTATCGACCACCACGACGAAGAACAAGTTCGACTACTGGCTGCCGTCGGCGATCATCATGGCCGACCTGCGCGACGACCTGGTGTTCCGCGCCGCCGCTTACCGCACCTATGTGCGTCCGCAACCGCGCGACAACGTGCCGACCACCTTCGTGCAGGTGCCGGTCGACGTGAACCCGCCGGTCGACCCGGTCTATACCGTCACCCTGGGCGCCACAGACATCAAGCCGTACACCTCGGACTCCTACGACATGTCGCTGGAGTGGTATAACCGTCCGGGCGGCCTGATCTCGATCGCCGCCTACCGCAAGGAAGTGAAGGGCTATATCGGCCCGATCACCGACCAGTCGATCCTGTGCCCGGCCGACGGCAAGATCCCCGGCATCGACGTCGACCTGGGAACCCTGCGCATCGACAACTCGGCCGGCACCCCGCGCTGCGTCAGCTCGAACAAGTTCGTCGGCGCCGCCGGCGCGACGTCCCCGCTGGTCGAGGCCCGCGTCAATGTCAGCGGCAAGACCAACCAGTCGCCGATGACCGTCACCGGCGTCGAGTTCAACATCCAGCAGAACCTGGATTTCCTGCCGGGCTTCTGGAAGAACTTCGGCGGCGCGTTCAACTACTCGTATACGAAGATCGACGGCACCGACACGGCGGGCAACAAGATCACCCTGCCCAGCGTCTCGAAAAACAACCTGAACGTCATCGGCTACTACGAAGCCAAGTGGGGCGGCGTCCGCCTGGTCTACAACTGGCGCGACAAGTACGACCTGGCCGCCGGCAACTCGTTCGTCGGGGACGCCCGCACCGTCAAGGCGCGCAGCCAGCTGGACGCCTCGGCCTCGTTCAACATCACCGAAGACCTGACCGTGTCGGTCGACGCGTTCAACCTGACCAACGCCCAGCGCGCCGAGTACGAGAACGACCCGACCCTCCCGCGCTTCATCGACTACGACGGCCGCACCTACCAGGTGACCATCCGCGCGAAGTTCTAAAGCGCGATAGCCGAAAGTGGTCGCCGGTTTCGGCGGCCATCGCGCGCCAAACAAAAAATAGGAGCCTGTCGAAGACAGGCTCCGGGCGCGCCTACTAGCTCACTCCTCCTGCGGGGGCCGAAGTTCGCTTCGGCCCCTTTTTTCTTTGATCAGCCCTTCAGCGACCGCAGGGCCTGTTCGTGGACATAGGCGGCGATATCGAGGAGCGCGGCGTCCAGAGCGGTCCTGACCGCTTCCAGGCTCTCCTGTCCGGCCTCGCAAAGCTCGCAGACCTCACCCAGCTGGACGGCCCCGACGCCGCGCGCGGCGCCCTTCACCGTGTGGACCGCATCCTTCCAGCCGGGGTGGGTGGAATCCAGCATCGGGGTCCACAGCGCGGCCTGTTCGCGAAACAGCGCCAGCACCTCCTCAACCACCCCGGAATCCCCCGCCGCGAACCCTTCCAGGTAAGCGAAATCAACGGCTCCGCTAATATCTCGTCTGGCCATGAAAAAAGCGCTTGCGCTCCCAAAATCATTGCGTATGTTCCGCGCCTCGCCGCCGGGGCTCGCAAGTGCTTCGGACCGTCGAATGGGTGTATAGCTCAGTTGGTAGAGCAGCTGACTCTTAATCAGCGGGTCGTAGGTTCGAATCCTACTACACCCACCATTCTCTCAAAAATTCAGTGATCTAGAAGAATTCCCCTCTGGGGAACCAAAGCCTTTTGCGCCGTCGTCGACAGGGTCGCGACTGCTCCGCACAAGGCCCATAGTGGCGACTTTCCGACATCCAAGCGGAGCCATATCGCGGCGAGATCATTTCAGCTCTGAAAACCGACGCACACGTTAGGCCTCTAGGGATTCCAGACCGTCAGCTTTCTTGACGGTCTCCCCGAGGCGGCCCGTTGCGCCGCCTGCTCATGCCGCGCCGGTCGCGGCCGGCTCGAAGGCTGACGATGACTGACCTGCACGCCCCCCGTACGCCTCCGCGCCGTCGGACGCTGATCCTCGGCGGGCTGATCGCCGTGCTCGCCCTGGTCGGCGTCGTCTGGCTGGCCTGGACCCTGCTCAACGGCGACAAGGGCGAAGGCGGCGGCCCAGGAGGTCCGGGCGGCGGTTTCGGCGGCGGCGGTCGCCGCGGTCCGGCCAGCACCGTCGCTGTGGCCACGGCCAGCGTCACCGACCTGCCGATCATCATCGAGGCCCTGGGCACGGTGAAGCCGGCCGCGACGGTGACGGTGCGCCCGCAGGTGGGCGGCACGATCACCCAGGTGATGTTCCGCGAAGGCCAGACCGTCTCGCGCGGCCAGGCGCTGGTGCAGATCGATCCCCGCCCCTACCAGATGGCCCTGCTGCAGGCGCAGGGGAACCAGACTCGCGACGAGGCCCAGCTGACCGCCGCCCGCCTGACCCTGACCCGCTACCAGACCCTGCTGGCTCAAGACTCGATCGCCCGCCAGGAGGTCGACAGCCAGGCCGCCATGGTCAAGCAGCTGGAAGGCACGGTCATGGCCGACCGCGCCGCCGTCGGCGCCGCGCGCCTGAACCTGGGCTTTGCCCGCATCACAGCCCCGGTGAGCGGCCGCGTGGGCCTGCGCGTCGTGGATGTCGGCAACTATATCGGCGCGGGCGACGCCAGCGGCGTGGCGGTGGTCACCACCATCTCGCCGATCGATGTCGAGTTCACCGTCCCGCAGGACGACGTGCCGCGCATCGCCGCCCGCCAGGGCCGCGCCAACGCGCCCGTCACGGCGCTGGACCGCACCCGCACCCAAACCCTGGACCGCGGGACCTTCTCGACCCTGGACAACCTGGTCGACACTGGCACCGGCACGGTGAAGGCCAAGGCCCGCTTCCCCAACAGCAACGGAACGCTCTTCCCCAGCCAGTTCGTCAATGTGCGCATGGAGCTGGACACCATCAAGGGCGCGATCGTCGTGCCGGCCACGGCTGTCCGCCAGAGCGCCGACGGCGCGTTCGTCTGGCTGCTGAACAGCGACCGCACAGTCAAGAAGACGCCGGTGAAGACCGGCCAGGCCACGGGCGTTCAGGTGCAGATCACCGAAGGCCTCAAGGTCGGCGACAAGGTCATCACCGAAGGCGGCGACCGCCTGCGCGACGGCGGCAAGGTCCAGCTGCCCGGCGCCCGTCCGCAAGGCCAGGGCGGCAAGGGCGAAGGCCAGCGCGGCGAGCGTCGCAAGCGTGAAGGCGGCCAAGGCGGCGGCGAAGGCCGTCGCCAGCGTCCGGAATAACCCCGGCGATGAACCCCTCGCGCCCCTTCATCCAGCGGCCCGTCGCCACGGTTCTGTTCATGGCGGCCATCGTCCTGGCGGGCCTGGTCGGCTTCCGGCTGCTGCCGCTGTCGGCCCTGCCCCAGGTCGACTACCCCACCATCCAGGTCCAGACCCTGTATCCGGGCGCCAGCCCCGAGGTGATGAGCCAGACCGTCACCGCCCCGCTGGAACGCCAGCTGGGCGAGATGGCGGGCCTGTCGCGGATGAGCTCAGTCAGCACGGCCGGTGCGTCGGTGATCACCCTGCAGTTCGACCTGGGCGAGACGCTGGACGTCGCCGAGCAGGAAGTGCAGGCCGCCATCAACGCCAGCGGCTCGCTGCTGCCGGCCGACCTGCCCGCCCCGCCGGTCTACGCCAAGGTCAATCCGGCCGACGCGCCGGTCCTGACCCTGGCCATCACCTCCGAAACCCTGCCGTTGACCGAGGTGCAGAACCTGGTCAACACCCGCCTGGCCCAGAAGATCAGCCAGGTCTCGGGCGTGGGGCTGGTGTCGCTCTCCGGCGGCCAGCGCCCCGCCATGCGCATCCAGGCCGACACGCAAGCCATGGCCAGCTACGGCCTGACCCTGTCGGACGTGCAGACCGCGATCAGCGCCAGCAACGCCAACAGCGCCAAGGGCAGCTTCGACGGTCCTACCCGCAGCTACACGATCAACGCCAACGACCAGCTGCTGACCATTGACGACTATCGCTCGCTGATCGTCACCTGGAAGAATGGCGCGCCGGTCCGCCTGAGCGACATCGCCCAGGTCGTCGAGAGCGCCGAGAACACCCGCCTGGGCGCCTGGGCCGGCAGGACCCCGGCCATCGTCGTCAACGTCCAGCGCCAGCCCGGCGCCAACGTCATCAAGACCGTCGACGCCATCAAGGCCAAGCTGCCCGAACTGCAAGCGGGTCTTCCCGCCACCCTGGACGTCAAGATCCTGGCCGACCGCACCACGGGCATCCGCGCCTCGGTGCGTGACGTGCAGATGGAGCTGCTGCTGGCCGTGGTGCTGGTCGTGGTGGTGATCTTCTTCTTCCTGCACAGCCTGCGCGCGACGGTGATCGCGGGCCTGGCCGTGCCGATCTCGCTGATCGGCTCGTGCGGGATCATGTACCTGCTGGGCTTCTCGCTGAACAATCTCAGCCTGATGGCCCTGACGATCGCGACGGGCTTCGTCGTCGACGACGCCATCGTGATGATCGAGAACATCACCCGCCACCTGGAGAAGGGCGAAAAGCCGATGGCGGCGGCGCTGAAGGGCGCGCGCGAGATCGGCTTCACGATCATCTCGCTGACCATCTCGCTGATCGCGGTGCTGATCCCGCTGCTGTTCATGGGCGATGTCGTGGGCCGCCTGTTCCGCGAGTTCGCCATCAGCCTGGCCATCACCATCCTGATCTCGGCCGTGGTCTCCCTGACCCTGACGCCCATGCTGTCGGCCCGCTGGCTGAAGCCGCACGAGGGCGAGAACGCCAAGGGCGTCAGCAAGAAGGCTCAGGACCTCTTCGAAAAGGTCGAGGTCCGCTACGAGACGGCCCTGGCTTGGGTGCTGCAGCGCCAGACCGCCACCCTGGTCGTCGCGGTCGGCACGCTGGTCCTCACCGCCCTGCTCTACCTGATCATCCCCAAGGGCCTGTTCCCCACCCAGGACACCGGCCAGCTGCAAGCCCGCACCGAGATGGCCCAGTCGGTCAGCTACGACCGCATGGCGGCCCTGCAGCAACAGGCGGCCGAGGCGATCCTGGACGATCCTGCGGTGGAGAACGTCGCCTCGTTCATCGGGGTCGACGGCGCCAACAACGCCATGCTCCACACCGGCCAGATGCAGATCAACCTCAAGCGCGACCGATCGGGCTCGCAGGAGAAGATCATGCAGCGGCTGCGCGAGCGCGTGGCCGAGGTCCCTGGCGTGACGCTGTACCTGCAACCCACCCAGGACCTGACCATCGACGCCGAGACAGGCCCCACCCAGTACCGCCTGTCGCTGGAAGGCGCCGACACCGCCACGATCAAGGAATGGGCCGGCAAGCTCACGGCCGAACTGGCCAAGGTGAAGGCCGTCCGAAACGTCTATAACGACGCCTCGGCCACCGGCCAGGCGGCCTATGTCGACATCGACCGCGACACCGCCGCTCGTCTTTCCATCACGGCGTCGGATGTCGACGACGCTTTGTACAGCGCCTTCGGCCAGCGGATCGTCTCGACGATCTTTACAGAGACCAACCAGTACCGGGTGATCCTGGAGGCCAAGCCCGGCGTCCTGACCGACCCGACCACCCTGGGAAACCTTAACCTCAAGACCGGCGGCGGCTCCCCTGCTCCGCTGGCGGCGTTCTCGACGATCAAGACGCAGGCGTCGCCGCTGCAGGTCACCCACGTCGCCCAGTTTCCAGCCACCACGATCGGCTTCGACACCGCGCCGGGCGTCTCGCTGGGCCATGCGGTCGACGAGATCCGCAAGGCCATGAAGCGGATCGAGATGCCGGCGTCGGTCACCAACACCTTCCTGGGCGCCGCCGGGGCCTATCAGAACTCGCTGTCCAACCAGCTGTGGCTGATCTTGGCGGCCGTGGTCTGCGTCTACATCGTGCTGGGCGTGCTCTATGAGAGCTACATCCACCCGCTGACCATCCTGTCGACCCTGCCCTCGGCCGGTGTCGGGGCGCTGCTGGCGCTGTGGATTACCGGCAACGACCTGGGCGTCATCGGGATCATCGGCATCATCCTCTTGATCGGCATCGTCAAGAAGAACGCGATCATGATGATCGACTTCGCCATCGACGCCGAACGCACCGAAGGCAAGAGCCCGCACGACGCCATCTTCCAGGCGGCCGTGCTGCGCTTCCGGCCGATCCTGATGACCACCCTGGCGGCCCTGTTCGCGGCCGTGCCACTGATGCTGGGCTTTGGAGACGGCGCCGAGCTGCGTCGCCCGCTGGGCATCGCCATCTTCGGCGGCCTGCTGCTCAGCCAGCTGCTGACCATCTTCACGACGCCGGTCGTCTACCTCGCCTTCGACCGCCTGGCCCCGGCGGCCAAGCACAAGACGCGTGACCCCGAACACGATGGGGAGCCCCATCCGGAGCGTATCGATCCGGACCCGATCCCGGGAGCGCCGTCGTGAACCTGTCCGGCCCCTTCATCCGGCGGCCGGTCGCCACGGTTCTGCTGACCATCGGCGTGGCGCTGGCGGGCATCTTCGCGTTCTTCGTGCTGCCGGTCTCGCCCCTGCCGCAGGTGGATTTCCCGACCATTTCGGTGTCGGCCAACCTGTCGGGCGCCAGCCCCGAGACCATGGCCTCCAGCGTGGCGACGCCACTGGAGCGCCGGCTGGGCACGATCGCGGGCGTCAACGAGATGACCTCGCAGAGCTCGACGGGCTCCAGCCGAGTGACCTTGCAGTTCGACCTGAACCGCAAGATCGACGGCGCCGCGCGCGAGGTTCAGGCCGCCATCAACGCCGCCCGCGCCGACCTGCCGGCGACGCTGCGCAGCAACCCGACCTATCGCAAGATGAACCCGTCGGACGCGCCGGTGATCATCCTGGCCCTGACCTCGAACACCAAGACCCCCGGCCAGATCTACGACGCGGTCTCGAACATCGTCGCCCAGCGCATCGCCCAGGTGGCCGGCGTCGGCGACGTCGAGATCGGCGGCGGCTCGCTGCCGGCGGTGCGGATCTCGGCCAATCCGTTCCTGCTCAACACGTACGGCGTGGCCATGGAGGATGTCCGCGCGGCGATCCAGTCGGCCAACGCCAACCGTCCCAAGGGCGCGCTGGAGGGCAACGGCCAGCGCTATCAGATTTACACGACCGGCGCAGGTCGCAAGGCCGCCGACTATGCCGGCCTGGTGGTCGCTTGGCGCAATGGCGCGCCGATCCGCCTGTCGGACGTGGCCGAGGTCAAGGACAGCGTCGCCGACACCCGCACGCTCGGCCTCTTCAACGGTAAGCCGGCCATCATCGTCCTGATCACCGCCCAGCCCGGCGCCAACATCATCGAGACGGTCGACAGCGTCCGCGCCGTCCTGCCCGAGCTGCGCGCCCAACTGCCCGGCGACATCACCGTCGACGTGGCCAGCGACCGCACCAACTCGATCCGCGCCTCGCTGCACGAGATCGAGGTCACCCTGCTGATCTCGATCGTGCTGGTCATCGTGGTGGTCAGCGTCTTCCTGCGCAGCGCCCGCGCGACCTTCATCCCGGCGGCGGCGACCATCGTCTCGCTGCTGGGGACGTTCGGGGTCATGTACCTGCTGGGCTTCTCGCTCAACAACCTCAGTCTGATGGCCATCACCGTGGCGACCGGCTTCGTGGTCGACGACGCCATCGTCGTGCTCGAGAACACCGCCCGCCACATCGAGAAGGGCATGGACCGCTTCTCGGCCGCCCTGCTGGGCGCGCGCGAGGTGGGCTTCACGGTGCTGTCGATCAGCATCTCGCTGGTCGCCGTGTTCATCCCGCTGCTGTTCATGGGCGGCCAGGTCGGGCGGCTGTTCCGCGAGTTCGCCGTCACCCTGTCGGCGGCGGTGCTGATCTCGCTGGTCATCAGCCTGACCACCACGCCGATGATGTGCGCCTACCTGCTGCGCCCCGAGAAGAAGGAGAAGGAAGGCCGCATCGCCCGGTTCTTCGAGGCGGGGTTCAACCGCGTGCACAGGATGTACGAGCACAGCCTGGACTGGGCGCTGGCCGCCAAGCCGCTGGTCATCCTGATCCTGGTCTCGGTCATCGCCATGACCGCCTGGCTGTACATCGCCGTGCCCAAGGGCTTCTTCCCACAGCAGGACAGTGGCCAGCTGAACGCCGGCATCCGCGCCGACCAGTCGGTCTCGTCCCAGGCCATGCAGAAGAAGCTGCGCCAGGTGGTCAACATCATCCGCAAAGACCCCGCCGTCGACACCGTGGTCGGCTTCACCGGTGGCGGCCGGGCCGGCGGCGGTTTCCTGTTCGTCAACCTCAAACCGATCGGCGAGCGCACGGAGAAGGGCTCGGAGGTCATCGCCCGCCTGCGGCCGCAGCTGCAGAAGGTGACCGGCCTCAATGTCTTCCTGAACCCAGTGCAAGACCTGCGCATGGGCGGCCGGCAGAGCAACTCGACCTACCAGTACACCCTGACCAGCGACTCGAGCGCCGCCCTCAAGGCATGGGCCGGCAAGCTGGCCGAGGCGATGAAGGCCCACGACGACGTGCTGACCGATGTCGATTCCGACCAGCAGGAGAATGGCGTCGAGACCCTGGTGACCATCGACCGCGACAGCGCCTCGCGCCTGGGGATCACGCCGCGCGCCGTCGACAACGCCCTCTACAACGCCTTTGGCCAACGCCAGGTCGCGACCATCTACGAGGACGTCAACCAGTACGCCGTGATCCTGGAGTGGCAGCAGAAGTTCGCCCAAGGCCCCGAGGCGCTGAACGATGTCCACGTGCCGACCCGCCCGGTCGGGACCGCCACGGCGGCCCGCAGCGTCAATCCGGCCCTGCGCGATCCCTCGACCGGCTCGGCCCTGAACACCGCCGCCACGGCCATGACGCCGCTGCCCGCCATCGCCAGCGTCTCGCAGAACGCCACGCCGACCTCGGTCAACCACCAGAACGGCGAGCTGGCCACGACGGTCTCGTTCAACCTGGCCGAGGGCAAGACCCTGGCCGACGCCCAGGTCGCCGTCGCGGCCGCCGAGGCCGAGATCGGCATGCCGACCAGCGTGCGCGGCAGCTTCCAGGGCCAGGCCCGCCAGGCCAACGACCAGATGAAGCAGCAGCCCTTGCTGATCCTGGCCGCCATCGTGGCGATCTACATCGTGCTGGGCATTCTCTATGAGAGCTACGTCCACCCGATCACGGTGCTGTCCACCCTGCCCGCCGCCGGCGTCGGGGCGGTGATCGCCCTGCTGATCTTCAAGATGGAGTTCTCGATCATCGCCCTGATCGGGGTCTTCCTGCTTCTGGGCATCGTCAAGAAGAACGCCATCATGATCATCGACTTCGCCCTGGACGCGCAGCGCAGCCGTGGCCTGACGGCCCAGGAAGCCGCGCGGGAGGCGAGCTTGCTGCGATTCCGGCCGATCCTGATGACCACCCTGGCCGCCGCCCTGGGCGCCCTGCCCCTGGCCATCGGCTTTGGCGAAGGCGCCGAGCTGCGCCGTCCGCTGGGCGTGGCCATCATAGGCGGCCTGATCGCCAGCCAACTCCTGACCCTGATCACCACCCCCGTGGTCTATGTCTATCTCGACCGTCTGCGCGGCAAGGCGCGCGACAAGGACGAGCGGCATCTGACCCACCACGCGCCGGAACCCGCATGATGTCCGTCCCTCTTCGCTTCATTGGCGCCGTCTCGCTCTTCGCCCTCGGCGCCTGCTCGATGACGCCGGCCTACCAGACCCCCGCCCTGAAGTCGGCCCCGCCGGCCCAGTTCAAGGCGATGGAAGGCTGGAAGACCGCCACGCCGTCCGACCACCTCGATCGCGGCGACTGGTGGACCCTGCTGGGCGATGCGCAGCTGAACGCCCTGGCCGAACGGGTGAAGGTGGACAACCAGTCGATCGCCGCCGCCGAGGCCGCCTATCGCCAGGCCCGCGCCCTGGTCAGCCAGCAGCGAGCGGGCCTCTTCCCGACCATCAGCCTGACCGGCTCGGGTACGCGCTCGGGCGGCGGCGGGACCACCAGTGCGCCCGGCGCCGGCGGCAGCACCCGGGCCGGCGACACCCAGCGCTACCAGGTCGGCATCGGCGCTACCTGGGAGCCGGACGTCTGGGGCCGCATCCGCGCCGGGATCAGCGGGGCCAAGGCCAGCGCGGAAGCCAGCGCCGCCGACCTCGCCGCCGCCCGGCTTTCGGCCCAGGGCGAGCTGGCGACCAGCTATCTGGGCCTGCGCCGCGCCGACGCCGAGATCGCCATGGTCCAGGCCACGGTCGAGGGCTACCAGCGCAGCCTCCAGATCACCACCAACCGCTACAACGCCGCCATCGCGCCCAAGTCGGACGTCCTCCAGGCCCAGAGCCAGCTGGCCAGCGCCCAGTCGACGCTGGAGGGCCTGGTCCAGAACCGCGCCGCCTTCGAGAACGCCATCGCCGTGCTGGTGGGCGAGCCGGCCAGCAGCTTCCGCCTGGCGGCCGACGCCGGCTGGAAGCCGATCGTGCCCGAGATCCCCGTCGGCGTGCCCTCGACCCTGCTGGAGCGGCGTCCAGACGTCGCCGCCGCCGAACGCCGCGTAGCCGCCGCCAACGCCCAGATCGGCGTCTCGCGCGCCGCCTTCTTCCCGACCTTCAGTCTGACCGCCAACGGCCGCTCGACGACCAGCGCCCTGGGCGACCTCTTCACCGCCACGGCCAACACCTGGTCCCTGGGCCTGACCGCGGCCCAGACCCTGTTCGACGCCGGCGCCCGCCGCGCCCAGGTGGCCCAGAGCCGCGCCGCCTACGATCAGACCGCGGCCAACTACCGCCAGACGGCCCTCCAGGCTTTCCAGGACGTCGAAAACCAGTTGGCCGCCGCCCGCACCCTGGAGCGGCAGTACGCCCTGCAGCTGACCGCCTCCCAAGCCGCCGACCAGACCGAGCAGATGCTGCTGAACCAGTACAAGGCCGGTCAGGTCGCCTACACCGACGTGGTCGCGGCCCAGGCCTCGGCCCTGTCGGCGCGGCGCGCCCTGGTCACCACGGCGGTGTCGCGCCAGACGACGGCGGTGGCGCTGGTCCAGGCCCTGGGCGGCGGCTGGCGCTGAAAACTTGTTGAGGCTCCGGCCGTGCAACTCTAACACTTGTTTGAGAGCACGATCGGAGCCTGAGCATGACGACCGCCTATCTCTGTGACGGGATCCGCACTCCGATCGGGCGCTACGGTGGGGCGCTGTCCAAGGTGCGGGCCGACGATCTGGCGGCCGTCCCGCTGACGGCCCTGGCCGTCCGCAACCCCGGCCTCGACCTCTCGGCCATCGACGAGGTGGTTCTGGGCTGCGCCAACCAGGCCGGCGATGACAACCGCAACGTCGCCCGCATGGCCCTGCTGCTGGCGGGCTATCCGGTCAGCGTGCCGGGCATGACCGTGAACCGTCTCTGCGCCTCGGGCCTGGAGGCCGTCGGCTACGCCGCCCGCGCCATCCTCTCCGGTCACAACGACCTGGTCATCGCCGGCGGCGTCGAGAGCATGAGCCGCGCGCCGTTCGTCATGGGCAAGGCCGACAGCGCCTTCGCCCGCAACGCCGAGATCTTCGACACCACCATCGGCTGGCGGTTCGTCAACCCCGCCATGCGCAAGGCCTATGGCGTCGATTCCATGCCCGAGACCGCCGAGAACGTCGCAGCCGACTACGGCGTCAGCCGCGAGGACCAGGACGCCTTCGCCATGCGCAGCCAGCAGCGCGCCGCCGCCGCTCAAGCCAACGGCTTCCTGGCCGGCGAAATCACCTCGGTCGAGATCCCTGGCAAGGCCGGGCCCACGATCGTCGACCGCGACGAGCACCCGCGCGAGACCACGATCGAGGCCCTGGCCAGGCTGAAGCCCGTCGTCCGCGAAGGCGGCACGGTGACGGCCGGCAACGCCTCGGGCGTCAATGACGGCGCGGCGGCTCTGATCGTCGCCTCCGAGGACGCCGTGAAGCGCCATGGCCTCACGCCCCGCGCCCGCATCACCGGCTACGCCACCGCCGGCGTCGAGCCGCGCGTGATGGGCATCGGGCCCGTCCCGGCGGTGCGGAAGCTGCTGGCCAGGACCGGCCTGTCGATCGGCGACTTCGACACCATCGAGCTGAACGAGGCCTTCGCGGCCCAGGGCCTGGCGGTGCTGCGCCAGCTGGGCCTGCCCGACGACGGCGCCCACGTGAACCCGAACGGCGGCGCCATCGCGCTGGGCCACCCGCTCGGCGCATCCGGCGCGCGCCTGGCGCTAACGACCTTGCGCCAGCTGGAGGCCGCCGACGGCAAGCGCGGCCTGGCCACCCTCTGCATCGGCGTCGGCCAGGGCGCGGCGCTGGCCTTCGAGCGCGTCTAGTGGCGGACGCCGAGCTCATCGAGGCCCTGCGCCAGACGGTGCGGGCCCTGTGCCACGATTTCCCACCGGTCTACTGGCGCGCCCTGGACCGCGAGAAGGCCTATCCGACCGAGTTCGTGGCCGCCATGACCAAGGCCAGCCTGCTGGGCGTGCTGATCCCGGAGGAATATGGCGGCGGCGGCCTGGGCCTGACGGCAGCGGCCGCGATCCTGGAAGAGGTCCACGCCAGCGGCGGCAACGCCGCAGCCCTGCACGCTCAGATGTATACTATGGGCACGGTCCTGCGGCACGGCTCCCTGGCGCAGAAGGAGACCTGGCTGCCACGGATCGCCGACGGCTCTATCCGCCTGCAGGCCTTCGGCGTCACCGAGCCCACGGCGGGCGCCGACACCACCGCGATCTCGACCTTCGCCAAGCGCGAGGGAGATACCTACGTCGTGAATGGCCAGAAGGTCTGGACCAGCCGCGCTGAGCATTCCGACCTGATGCTTCTGCTCGCCCGAACGACGCCCAAGAACCAAGTCCAGAAACGAACCGACGGCCTATCCGTGTTCCTGGTCGACATGCGCGAGGCCAAGGGCGCCGGCCTGAAGATCAAGCCGATCGCCACCATGCTGAACCACGCCACCACCGAGGTGTTCTTCGACAACCTGGTGATCCCGGAGGGCAGCCTCATCGGCGAGGAGGGCAAGGGCTTCCGCTACATCCTCGACGGCATGAACGCCGAGCGCATCCTGATCGGGGCGGAATGCCTGGGCGACGCCGCCTGGCTGATCGGCAAGGCGCGGGACTACGCGAGCAGCCGTGTCGTGTTCGGCCGCCCGATCGGCCAGAACCAGGGCGTACAGTTCCCGATCGCCCGCGCCTACGCCCAGACCCACGCCGCGCGCCTGACGGTCTATGACGCGGCCGCCCGCTACGATCGTGGAGAGCCGTGCGGCGAGCAGGCCAATATCGGCAAGATGCTGGCTTCAGAGGCCTCTTGGGCGGCCGCCGACATGTGCCTGCAAACCCATGGCGGCTTCGGTTTCGCCGAGGAGTACGACATCGAGCGCAAGTTCCGCGAGACGCGCCTCTACCAGGTGGCGCCGATCTCGACGAACCTGATCCTGACCTATGTCGCCGAGCACGTGCTCGGCCTGCCGCGCTCGTACTGATGCAACGGCGGCGGACGGCGGTCCTGGCGGCCTCGGATCTGGCGCGGCTGGCGGCGGTGCTGGGCCGCGCCGCGCCAACCGACGAGGTCCCGCCCGCCTGGCACTGGGCGTGCCTCGCCGAGCCCCTGCCCGGCGCCGACCTCGGCCCCGACGGCCATCAGCGGCGCGGTCTGTTCCTGCCAGATATCGCCCCGCCTCGGCGGATGTTCGCCGCGGCGGAGACGAGCTTCGCAGGGCCCCTCCTCCCCGGCCTGGAAACCGAGTTGGTCGAGACCGTCGCCTCCGTCGAGGAGAAGCTCGGCGCCAGCGGCCCGCTGACCTTCGTCACGGTCGATCGCACCTTCAGCCAGGCCGGCGCGACGCGGGTGCGCGAGCGCCAGACCATCGTCTACACCGCCGCACCGCCCGCGCCCCGGACACCAGACGCCGAGCTTCCGCTCGCCGAGTGGTCCCGCGAGACCCCGACCGATCCCGTGCTGCTGTTCGCCTTCTCGGCGGCCACCTCGAACAGCCACCGCATCCACTACGACCAGGCCTATGCCCGCGAGGTCGAGGGATATCCGGACCTGGTCGTCCATGGCCCGCTGATCGCCTTGCTGCTGCTGGAGGCCATGCCCGCAAGGCCGCTCTCGCGCTTCTCGTTCCGCGCCCTGAAACCCGCCTTCGTCGGCGAGACGATCACCGCCCACGGCCGTCTGACCGACGACGGCGCGGCGCTGTGGGCTGCCAGCGGCGGCGTGGTGCTGATGAAGGCTAAGGCCACCTTCTAGGCCGCCCTACTCCTCCCCCCTACTCCTCCCCCCTACTCCTCCAGGGTCGACGTATCAAAGCCGTGGTACAGCGACAGGAACCGGAACGGATGGCCCGGCACGTATTCCCTGAACATCACGTTGTTGATGTCGCTCTGGGTGTCGAAGGCGCCGACCTTGGCGCCGGGGACGTGCACCGCCAGGTGCGCGCGGGCCAGGTTCAGGGCGACCTGGTCTATCCAGCGGGTGACGACCGGGCGTGACAGTCGATCGTCCAGATAGGCCCGCAACCAACGCAGCAGCACGAAGGTCGCCGGCGAAGGATGGGCCAGCACTAGGTTGGCCGTGATGCGCGAGCCGGCCTGCATGTTGCGCTCGTTCTCGTTGATCACGAGATCGGCGTCGTTCCATTGCTCCAGCAGATCGGCCACGCCCCGTTGCAGCAGCAGGTCGATGTCCGACACGAACACCGGCCGTTGTAGCAGATCCAGCAACGCCCCCAGGCGCTGGAACCGCACCGACTGGTAGTGGGCGACCGGGATCTCGATCAGGCCCTTGGGCGGGGCCTCATAGCACTTGATCGTCACGCTCGAGGCGTCGAAGTCGTCGCCCGTGAACACGATGCGCGGGTCGTCGATGCGCACCGTCGCGGCGGCCTGGGCCAAGCGCTCGGCCCCGCCGATCACGTGGATCACCACCAGGAACGACACGTCGCTGTGCTTGATCACCGACAGGGCCAGCCAGCGGGCATAGAGCTCGACATAACGCTCGTCGGCCGCGGCGAAGAACACCACCTGCGCGCCCAAGGCGTCGGCGTGGGCTTTCAGCCCCTCGCCGTCCAGCGTCTTGCCGTCGCCGGTCAGGAAGGTCTGGGGACCATCGTCCACGTCGGGCGGCGTCGGACCGTCCAGGTTCGCGCCGGTCAGGGCCTCGATCACGGCGCTGTAGTGATGGATCCAGTCGACCCACTCCACGCCCGGCGAGTCCACGTCCATGGCCCCCGCCTCGGCCAGGATCAGCTCGAACAGGTCCAGCCGCTCGCGGGTCGGATGCTCGCACAGGATCAGGCTGGCGGCGTCGTGGTAGTATTTCATCCGGCCCAGCGGATGCAGCTTGGTGTGATCGCGCGCCTGGGCCAGGGCCTGGACCAGCTGGCCCTCGATATCGACCTTGGACGACGGCGGCGAAGCTTGAGGCGCGGCGCTGGCCTCGACGCCCTCGAAGAAGCGGCCCAGCAGAGCCTGCATGGGAACGCGAGGCAGCAGGGCCTCGTCCCCGCCCAGGATCTCGAAGCGCAGGCCCCCGCGCCAGCCGACCTGCAGCTCGAAACGATCGGTCGCCTGCTCCCAGACGGCTTCGCCGGGGAACACCAGGTGCTCGATCTGCGGGGTCTTGGGCGCCAAGGCCAGGACGCCGTCGATGTGGTCGACGCCCCAGCGGTGATGGGCGAAACCACGATGTCGCCCCTCGACCTTAAGCACCTCCAGATAGCGCGACGGCATGGTGATCCAGCCGGCCTGCGCCAGCAGCGGCAGGCGCTCCAGCAGAACCGAAGGCCGCGCCAGCATCTGCACCACGTGCAGGGCGACGACGTAGTCGAAGCTCCCCTCGCGGGCCACTTGAGCCAGGATCGCGCAATAGGTCTCCGGATCGGACAGGTCGCCGGCGAACTCTACCCCGCTCCCGCCCAGGATCGCGTCGCAGAGCTCGACGGGCCAGCCTGGCGGGCCGCCGCCGATCAGCAGGATCCGGAAGCCGGGATCCTGGGCCTTGCGTCGCCGCAGATAGTCCATGAGACCGTTGAGGGCGTTCAGGACCGTCAGACGGCCAAACTGCGCGGGACGGGCCGAGGTGGGAGCAAACAGCGCCCCCATCTCCGGTGCGACGTCGACCGGACCCTGCGTCACGCGGCGCCGCCGTCCCAGAGGCGGCCGTCGGCGGGGATGGCCTTGACGCTATGGCGGCGGGCCAGCTCGGCGCGGTACAGCGCATGCAGGTCGGCCTCGCCCTGCATCTCGCGATCGTCGCGGTCCAGCGCCAAGCCGATCTCGAGATAGGTCCTGAGGTTGGGCAGGTTCGGCTGTGGCCGCTGGCCGGCCTGATACTCGGCGATCATTTCGCCGTAGAGTTCTTCCAGCTTGCCGGCCAAGAGGTCCATGTCGAACAGCACGCAGGTGTCGCGACTGGCTTCCAGCTGGGCGCGCAGGGCGCGGGCCTTCTCCGGATTGGCCCCCAGCTCGACGGCTTTTTCGACATAGGCCCGGGCGCTGTCGACGACCAACTCGGGCGCGCCGGCGCTGCGCACCAGGCTGCCGCAGACGCGCGAGGCGAAGCTCTTGCCCGACCAGGTCAGGACCGGCACGGCCATCCACAGCGCGTCCGAGGCCGTGGTGTGGGCCCCATAAGGGGTGGTGTCCAAGAACAGGTCAGCCAGGCGATAGCGAGCCAGGTGGAAGGCGTTCTGGAGCTTCTGGGCGAAGACCAGGCGGGTGCGGTCCACGCCCCGCGCCTGCGCCGCGTCGCGCAGCCGGGCATTGGTCTCGGGATTGTTGTCCAGCAGCCACAGCACGCTGCCGGGCGTGCGCTTGAGGATCTCCATCCAGCGGTCGAAGACGAAGGGCGTGATCTTCTGCGTGCCGTTGAAGCAGCAGAAGACGAAGCCGTCCTCGGGCAGGCCGACTTCGGTCCGGGTCGGCGTGGTGTCGTTGACCTTCCGGCGACGATCGTTGGGCTGGTAGCAGGGAATCCGGCGCACGGCCTCGGAGTAATACAGCTCCATCTCCGGCGGGATGATCCACGGATCGGCGACGACATAGTGGTGGTAGTCGCTGCCCATCGTGCCGGGATAGCCCAGCCAATTGACGATGATCGGGGCCGGACGACGGGCGAAGACGGCCGTGCGGGCGTCGCGGGTGTGGCCGTTGACGTCGACCAGGATGTCGATGCCGTCGTCGGCGATCCGCTGAGCGGCCTCTTCGTCCGACATCGGACGGATATCAGTGAAGTGCTCGACCGACGCCCGGATGCGGGTGTTCAGGCCGTCGCTGGACTCGGGGCCGCAGTAGTAGGCGAAGACCTCGACCTTGGACTTGTCGTGCACCTCGAACAACTCGGCCATCAGATAGCCGACGGCGTGATCGCGCAGGTCCGACGAGATGTAGCCGATGCGCGGACGGCGGCCCTTGATGTCGATGGGGGCGTCGCGGCGATCGCTGCGAATCTGCTCGGGGGTGACCTTCACTTCGCGCTCGATGAAGTGGTTGCCGGCGCTCAGCAGCAGCAGCGGGTCGTCGGTATAGGCCGAGGTCGACAGCGGATTGACGCCGCGCAGCAGGGTCTCGCGGCTCAGGCGCTCAGTCGGCTGCAGGGCGGGCCACTTGCACTGCGCCAGGCGGGTGGCGACCAGCTGGCCGATCACCTCCTCGGCGGTGGGATCAAGGTCCGCGGCGCGCATCAGGGCCAGCTCGGCGCGGGCGGGCTGCGAGATGTCGCCCAGCAGGCGGGCGATCTGCTTCAGGCAGGTGAAGGCGTAGCTGACGCCCATGCCGCTGGGCACGACGGTGCGGTTGGCGCCGGTCTCCCAGGTGGCGATGGCCATTTCGTGCAGGCCGGCCCGCTCCTGCAGGCCGCCCAGATTGACATAGGCCGGCATGAAGTCCGCGTTCAGCGCAACCGCCTGCTCCAGCGAGGCCGCCGCGCCAACGTTGTCGCCCAGGGCCGATTGCAGGATCGCCCGGTTGAACAGCGCCACGCACAGCTGTGGATGCTCAGGATTGAACTTGATCCAGACCTTATAGGCCTGGTCGGCCAAGGCGGGCTGTCCCGCTGCCCCCAACTGCGCGGCTACGGTGATCACCTCGCCGAGCGGGCAACCCTCGGCGGTAAGCTTGCTGAGCAGATCCAGCGTATCGACGTCGGCCATTGTCTTCCTGGTACCGATAAGCGGTGACCGACAGGCGCGCGCGAAGGCGGCGCGCGAGTCGGCGCAGCGCGATCATGGCATGGGGCTGGGGGCTCGACCAATGGCCGAGCGACGATCCGCCGCCCGCGCCGAGGGGCGCAGGCGGCGCTCGTTATCAGGTCACGTTCAGGTACGAGACGATCTGGGCGTCGCTCAGGCTCTGCACCTGGCTTTGCGTCAGAGAGTTCGCCTGGGTCGACGTCATCGCTTCGATGTTGGTCGTCGACAGATAGTCCAGCTGGGTCGCGGTCAGACCCGGCAGCTGGGTCGTTTCCAGCTGGCCGATCTGGGTGGTGCTCAGCGACGCGATCACGTCGGTCGACAGCTGAGCCAGCTGAGTGGTGGCCAGCGAAGCCAGCTGCGTGCCGGCCAGGTCGGCCACGTCGGTCGCGGTCAGGCCCTTCAGCTGCGAGGCCGTCAGAGCCTTGACCTGAGACGTGGTCAGCGCCGCGCTCTGGGTGGCGTCGAGAGCCGAGAGGTTGGCCGACGAGATCGACTGCAGTTGCTGGGTGGTCAGCGCGCCGATCTGCGTGCCGACGAACTGGGCCACGTCGGTGGTGTTCATGGCCCCGAGCTGGCTCGTGGTGATGGCCTTGACCTGCGTCTCGTTCAGAGCGGCCACCTGGGTGTCGTTCAGGCTCGAGAACGTCGTCGCGGTCATCGCCGCGATCTGGGTCGTGGCCAGGGCGCCGATCTGGGTCACCGACAGCTCGCCCGCCTGGGTCGCGTTGAGCAGAACCACCTGAGCGGTGTTCAGCGCGCCGATCTGGGCCGTGGTCAGTTCACCGATGTCGGTCGCCGTCAGACCCTTCACCTGGTCGCCCGTGAGCGCTTTGATTTGGGTCGTGGCCAGCGAGCCCATCTGGGTCGCATCCATCGCCGACAGGTTGGTCACCGACAGAGCGACCAACTGGCTGGTGGCCAGCGACTGGATCATCCCGGTCGTCATCTCGGCGATGTCGGTCGTCGTCAGGTTCTTGATCTGATCGACGGTGATGCCCTTGATCTGCGTGGCGTTGAGCGCCGCCATCTGGGTGGCGTCCATGGCCGAGAAGGCCGAGGTCGTCATCGCGCCGATCTGAGCCGCCGACAGCGCCTGGATCTGGGTGTCCGCCAGCTCGCCGATGTCGGTGGTCGTCAGGCCCTTCATGTGGGCGGTCGTCAGGCCCTTCAGCTGCGTCGAGGTCAGGACAGCCACCTGGGTGCTGTTCAGGCTCGAGAAGCCGCCCGAGGTCATGCCCGCCAGCTGGGTCGAGGTCAGGGCCTGGACCTGGGTGTCGGCCATGGCCCCGATGCTGGTCGCACTCAGGCCCGCCATCTGGCTGGTCGTCAGGCCCTTGACCTGATCGGCGCTCAGGGCGGCGATCTGGGTGTCGTTGAGCTGGTTGAAGTTCGTCGACGAGATCGCCGAGATTTGGCTGGCCGTCAGACCGCCGATCTGGGTGGTCGACAGCTCTTGCAGCTGGGTCAAGGCCAGGGCCCCGACCTGCAGGTTCGAGAGCGCGCCGATCTGGGTCGAGGACATCTCATCGATATCGGTGACCGACAGGCCCTTCAGTTGGGTGGCCGAAAGCGCCTGGATCTGGGTGTTGGCCAGGACCGCGACCTGAGTATCGGCCAGGGCCGAGACGCTGGCGGCGGACAGGTTCTTGATCTGGTCGGCCGTCAGGGCCTGGATCTGGGTCGTCGTGAACTCGCCCACATCCGTCGCGTTCAGGGCCGCGATCTGGCTGGTGGCGATGCTCTTGATCTGGGTGACGGTGAGCGCCGCGACCTGGGTGCCGTCCAGGGCCGAGAAGCTGGTCGTGGTCAGGGACGACAGCTGCGTGCCCGTCAGAGCCTTGACCTGGGTGTCGGCCAGTTCGCTGATGTCGGTCGCCGTCAGGTTCTTCACCTGCAGGGTGGTGAGGCCCTTGATCTGCGACTCGTTGAGCGCCGCCATCTGGGTGGCGTCCAGGGCCGAGAAGGCCGTGGTCGTCAGCGCCGCCAGCTGGGTGGCGCTCAGGGCGCCGATCTGCGTGTCGGCCAGTTCGGCGACGTCCGTGGCGCGCAGCGAGGCGGCCTGCTGGGTCGTCAGCCCCTTCAGCTGATTGGCGGTCAGCGACCCCATCTGGGTGGCGTCCAGGGCCTGGAGAGCCGAGGTCGTCAGGCCGGCGATCTGGGTCGAGGCCAGGGAGCCCATCTGGGTCGTCGACAGCTGCGCAGCCTGGGTCGTGGCCAGGGCGCCGACCTGGGCGGCCGACAGCGCCGCGACCTGGGTGTCGACCAGTTCGCCGATGTCGGTCGTGTTCAGGCTCTGGATCTGAGCGTTCGTGAGGCCCTTGACCTGGGTGACCGTCAGCGAGGCCATCTGGGTCGCGTCGAGGGCCGACAGGTTGCCGGTCGTCAGCGCGGCCAGCTGGCTGGAGCTCAGGGCCTGGATCTGCGTGGTCGCCAGCTCACCGATGTCGGTGGTCGTCATGTTCTTCAGCTGGTCGACCGTTAGACCCTTGATCTGGGTCGCGGTCAGCGAGCCGACCTGCGTGGCGTCCATCGCCGAGAAGGCCGTCGCCGTCAGGGCGGCGATCTGCGAGGTCGACAGCGCCTGGATCTGGGTAGTCGCCAGATCGCCGACGTCCGTCGTCGTCAGGTTCTTCAGCTGGGTCGCCGTGATGCCCTTAACCTGATCGGCCGAGAGCGCCGCGACCTGGGTCCCGTTCAGGGCCGAGAAGCTGGTCGTCGTCAGGGCGCCGATCTGCGCGGTCGACAGCGCCTGCACCTGGGTGTCGGCCAGGGCGGCGACGTTGGTGCTGGTCAGGGCGGCCGCCTGCTGAGCCGTCAGGCCCTTCAGTTGCGCGGTCGTCAGGGCGCCGATCTGCGTGTCGTTCAGCAACTGGACGTTGGTGGTCGAGATCGCGCCCAGCTGGGTGGCCGTCAGGCCGCCGATCTGGGTCGTCGACAATTCCTGGACCTGGGTGCCGGCCAGCGAGCCGATCTGCAGAGCCGAGAGCGCGCCAACCTGAGCCGAGGACAGTTCGTCGATGTCGGTGACCGACAGGCCCTTCAGCTGGGTCGCCGAGAGCGCCTGGATCTGGGTGTTGGCCAGAGCCGCGACCTGGGTGTCGGCCAGGGCCGAGATGCTGGCCGCCGACAGGCTCTTGATCTGGTCGACGCTGAGGGCGGCGACCTGGGTCGTCGCCAGCTCGCCGACGTCCGTCGCCGTCAGGCTCTTCAGCTGGGTGGCCGTGACCGCCTTCATCTGCGTCACGCTCAGCGACGCGACCTGGGTGGCGTCCAGGGCCGAGAAGGCCGTGTCGGTCAGGGCCGCGATCTGCGACGTCGTCAGCTGCGAGACCTGGGTCGTCGACAGTTCACCGATATCGGTCGTGGTCAGCGCCTTGAGCTGGCTGGCCGTGATGCCCTTGATCTGAGTCTCGTTCAGGCCCGCCATCTGGGTGGCGCTCAGGGCCGAGAAGCTGCCGGTCGACAGGGCGGCCAGCTGCGTCGCCGCCAGGGCGGCCACCTGGGTGTCGGCCAGTTCGCCGACGTCCGTCGCGCTCAGCGCGGCCAGTTGGCTGGTCGTCAGGCCCTTCATCTGGGTCGTCGCCAGCGCGCCCACCTGGGTGGCGTCCCAGGCCGCGAACTTGGTCGCGCCCAGGGCGCCGATCAGCGTGGTGCTGAGGCCCTGGATCTGGGTCGTGGTCAGGTCATTGACGTTCAGCGCCGCAATCTGGCTGGCCGACAGCGCGCCGACCTGGGTATCGGCCAGCTCGCTGATATCGGTGGTCGTCAGACCGCTCAGTTGCTGGGTCGTCAGGCCCTTCATCTGGGTAACGGTCAGGGCCGCCGTCTGGGTCGCGTCCAGGGCCGACAGGTTCGTGGCGGTCAGGCTCTTGACCTGGTCGACGCTCAGGGCGCCGATCTGGGTCGTCGTCAGCTCGGCGACGTCGGTGGTCGACAGGTTCTTCACCTGATCGATCGTCACGCCCTTGAGCTGGGCGGTCGTCAGCGCGCTGAACTGGGTGGCGTCCAGGGCCGAGAAGCTGGTCGTCGTCAGCGCCGCGATCTGCGAGGTGGTCAGCTGGCCGATCTGGGTCGTCGTCAGCTCACCGATATCGGTGGCGTTCAGCGCCTTGATCTGGCTGGCCGTGATCGCCTTGACCTGGGTCTCGTTCAGGGCCGCCACTTGGGTGGCGCTCAGAGCCGAGAAGCTGCCGGTCGACAGGGCGGCGACCTGGGCGCCGGACAGGCCCTGGATCTGTGTGTCGGCCAGGGCGCCGACATTGGTGGACGTCAGGGCCGCCGCCTGCTGCGTGGTCAGGCCCTTGAGCTGCGCCGTCGTCAGCGCGCCCAGCTGGGTCGAGTCCATCAGCGTCAGGTTGGTCGAGGTGATCGCCCCAAGCTGGGTCGAGGTCAGACCGCCGATCTGGGTGGTCGACAGTTCCTGCACCTGGGTCGAGGCCAGGCCGGTGATCTGAGCGGCCGTCAGCGCGCCGATCTGGGTCGACGACAGCTCGTCGATGTCGGTGGTCGTCAGGCTCTTCAGCTGGGTGGCGTTCAGCGCCTGCAGCTGGGTGTTGACCAGCGCCGACACCTGGGTGGCGTCCATCGCCGAGATGTTGGCGGCCGACAGGCTCTTGATCTGGTCGACGGTCAACGAACCGATCTGGGTCGAGGTGAACTCGCCGATGTCGGTGGTCGAAAGGTTCTTCAGCTGGGTGGCCGTCAGGGCCTTGATCTGCGTGGTTTCCAGCGCCGCGACCTGCGTGGCGTTCAGCGCCGCGAAGCCCGTGTCGGTCAGCTGCGACACCTGGGCGGTCGTCAGCGCCTTCACCTGCGTATCGGCCAGTTCACCGATGTCCGTCGCCGACATGGCGCGCAGTTGGCTGGTCGTGAGACTCTTCATCTGAGTCTCGGTCAGCGCCCCCATCTGGGTGGCGTCCAGGGCCGTAAAGGCCCCGGTGGTCAGGGCCGCCAGCTGGGTCGCGCCCAGGGCGGCGACCTGGGTCGTAGCCAATTCGCCGATGTCGGTGGCGTTCAGGCCCTTAACCTGGTCGACGGTCAGGCCCTTGATCTGGGCCGCGGTCAGGGCGCCCATCTGGGTGGCGTCCATCGCGGACAGATTGCTGGCCGAGAACGCGCCCACCTGGCTGGCGCTCAGGGCGCCGATCTGAGTGACCGACAGGCTCTTCACCGCGGTTTGGTTCAGCGCCGCCAGCTGGGCGTTCGACAGCGCCTGGACCTGGGTGTCGGCCAGTTCGCCGATGTCGGTCGCGCTGAGCGCGCCAAGCTGAGCGGTCGTCAGGCCCTTCATCTGGGTGGCGGTCAGGACCGCGACCTGGGTGTCGGCCAGGGCCGAGATGTTGCTGGTGGAGAGCGCCTTGATCTGGTCGGCGGTCAGGGCGCCGATCTGGGTCGTCGTCAGCTCACCGATGTCGGTCGTCGACAGGCCTTGCAGCTGGCTGGTCGTCAGACCCTTGATCTGCGACGCCGTCAGGGCCGCCATCTGGGTGGCGTCCATCGCCGACAGGCTGCCGGTCGTCATCGCGCTGAGCTGCGAGGTCGACAGGGCCGCGATCTGGGTCGTCGACAGCTCGCCGACGTCGGTCGCGTTCAGGCCCTTGATCTGGCTGGCGGTCAGGCCCTTCAGCTGGTCGGTCGTGATGGCCGCCATCTGGGTGCCATTCAGCGCCGAGAAGCTGGTCGAGGTGATCGCGCCCAGTTGGGCGGTGGACAGCATGCCGACCTGGGTGGCGGCCAGATCGCCGATGTTGGTGGTCGTCAGCGCCGCCAGCTGCTGGGTCGTCATGCCCTTCAGCTGGGTCGAGTCCAGCGCGCCCATCTGGGTGGCGTCCAGCACGACCAGGTTGGTCGTCGTGATCGCGCCCGCCTGGGCCGAGGTCAGGCCGCCGATCTGGGTCGACGACAGCGCGCTGGCCTGGGTCGTGGCCAGCGCCGCGATCTGCGAGGTCGTCATCGCGCCCACCTGGGCCGCCGACAGCTCGCCGATATCCGTGGCGTTCAGCGCCTTGACCTGGGCGACCGTCAGGGCCGCCACCTGCGTGTTGGCCAGGGCCGCGACCTGGGTCGAGTTCAGGGCCGAGACGTTGCTGGTCGACAGATTCTTGATCTGATCGGCGGTCATGGCCGCGATCTGGGTGTCGGCCAGTTCACCGATGTCGGTCGTCGACAGGCCGGCCACCTGCTGGGTGGTCAGGCCCTTGATCTGGCTCGCGGTCAGGCCGGCGACCTGCGTGGCGTCCAGCGCCGAGATGTTGCCGGTCGTGATGCTGGTCAGCTGGGCCGTGCTCAGCGCGCCGATCTGGGTCGCTGACAGCTCGCCGATGTCGGTGGTCGTCAGCGCCTTAAGCTGGCTGATGGTGACGCCCTTGACCTGGTCGGTCGTCAGGGCCGCAACCTGGGTGAGGTCCAGGCCCGAGAAGGCGCCCGTGGTCAGCGCGCCCAGCTGGGTCGCCGACAGCGCCCCCACCTGGGTGTTGGCCAGTTCGCTGATGTTGGTGGCGTCCAGCGCGGCCAGCTGCTGGGTCGTCAGCGCCTTGATCTGGGTTTCGTTCAGCGCGCCGACCTGGGTGGCGTCCATCGCCTTGAAGGCCGAGGTCGTCAGGGCCGCGACCTGGGTCGTGGCCAGGGCGGCGACCTGGGTGGTGGCCAGGGCTGAGGCCTGGGTCGTGGCGAGCAGCGCGACCTGGGCGGTGGTCAGAGCACCGACCTGCGTCGTAGTCAGCTCACCGATGTCGGTGGCGTTCAGCGCCTTGATCTGGTCGGCGGTGACGGCCTTGATCTGGTTGGCCGACAGACCGCCCATCTGGGTGGCGTCCAGGGCCGAGAAGCTGGCGGGCTTCAGCGAGGCGATCTGCTGGGTCGTCAGGGCGCCGACCTGGGCGGCCGACAGCTCGCCGATGTCGGTCGCGTTCAGCCCATTGATCTGGCTGGTGGTCAGCGATGCGATCTGGTTGGTGCTGAGGGCCGAGATCTGGGTCCCGTCCATCGCCGAGATGTTGGTCGCCGACAGCGCGGTCAGGCGGTCGGTCGAAAGATAGGAGATCTGGGCGCCCGACATCTCGCCGATGTCGGTGGTCGAAAGGCCCTTCACCTGGGCGACCGTCAGACCCTTGACCTGGGTCTCGTTGAGTTGGCCGACCTGGGTGGCGTCCAGCCCCGAGAAGTTGGTGGCCGACAGAGCGCCGATCTGGGTCGAGGTGAGGACGGCGATATGCGAGGTGTCGAGCGCCGCCAGCTGGGTCGAGGTGAGCGCGGAAACCTGGTTGGTCGAAAGCTGCGTGAGCTGGGTGACGTCGAAGGTCACCGAAGTGGCGAACTTCGGGATCTGCGTCGTGGTGAGCGCCTTGACCTGGGTCGCGCTGAGCGCGGCGACCTGGGTGTCGGCGAGCGCGCCGATGCCCGTCGCGCTGATGGCGGCGATCTGTGATCCGTTGAGGGACTGAATTTCGGTGGTGGACAGGCCTTGAATAGCCGTGACCGACAGAGCCGAAATCTGCCCGACCGAGAGACTCGAGATCGCCATACACTCATCCTTGCTGATGAACGCGCCCCAGCGCGCGCTCGAAGCAATTTGAAGACGCCCCCCAACGCAAGCGCCTCAATCAAGCCAAACTACGGCCCGACGGGCGTAACCTTATTTCCTTTCCAAGTCCTTTCAACGAGACATGCAGCCGCAGACGACGTCCGTGCGTTCGCACACCTCTAGACGTGGCAACTTCGGACGTATGAAGTCCGAAAAATCCTTATAAGACAAGGGTGATCAGCAAAGCTCGCGAGAACCACGCCTATGCCTGCCCCTTCAAGATTCTCCTAACGGGCGACTAACGCACAGCGGTTTTGGACGCCTTTGAGGCCCTAAACGGCTCTTCGCGGCCGTTTACAGTTGAACACGCGATTCGCGAGTCACCCTCTACCCAACCGGGAGGAGCTCGAAACTGGCGACCAATCCATCGACCGAGGAGTTGGAAATCCAGACGTCGAATACTCCGGGTTCGGCGATCCAATAGTCATTGTCGCCGACGAACATCAGGTGCTGTCGCTTCAGCTCGAACCTCACCTCCCGTTCGGCGCCCGGCGCCAGGGAGACGCGCTGGAAGCCCTTCAGCTCGCGCACCGGCCGGGTGCGGCTGGCGACCCGGTCCCTGATGTACAGCTGAACGACATGGTCACCGTGAAGGTTGCCGCTGTTCCTGACCTTGGCGGTCACGTGCAGCGTGTCGTTCCAGGCCAGCCGCGGCGTCGACAGCTTCATGTCGGTGACGTCGAACCGCGTGTAGCTGAGGCCGAAGCCGAACGGGTAGAGCGCGTCGTTGCGGATCGAGCGCCAGCGGGCCTTGTACTCCTGGCCGTTCGGATCGGCGGGCGCGGGACGCCCCGTGGTGCGGCCGTTGTAGAAGAACGGCTCCTGACCGCTGTCGATCGGGAAGCTGACCGGCAGCCTGCCCGAGGGGTTCACCGCGCCGAACACCACGTCGGCGACGGCGTTGCCCATCTCGCTGCCCAGGAACCAAGTGGCCAGGATCGCCGGCGCGTCGCGGACCACGCCCTCCAACTGGATGGCCCGGCCGTGGCGCAGCAGGACGATGGTCGGCTTGCCCGCAGCAGCGATCGCTTCCGCGAGCCGCATCTGCACCGGCGGGATGCGGATGTCGGTGCGCGACTTGGCCTCACCCGTCATGTCCTGGCTCTCGCCGACGGCCAGCAGGACGATGTCGGCGGCCTGGGCGGCGGCGACCGCGCGTTCGAAGCCGCCGGCGATCGTCGTCTCGACCTCGCAGCCGCGCTCGACGATCAGGCTGTTCGGATCGGCCATCTGGGCGCGCAGGCCGGTGGCCAGGTCGACGTTCAGGCGGCGGTCGGCGAAGAAGCCGCCCCAGGCGCCCAACACGTTGTCGCGATCATCCGCAAACGGACCAATGAGCGCCAGGCGCTTGCCGGCGCGCGGCAGCGGCAGCAGCGCCCCGCCATTCTTAAGCAAGTCGTTCTTCAGCAGCACGATCGAGCGCGCGCCGGACTCGCGGCTCAGGGCGCGCATGGCCGGCGTGGCGGTGCGCTGGGCCTCGGCCTGCGGGTCCAACGAGCGGTAGGGATTGTCGAAGAGGCCGATGGCCTCCTTCAGCGCCAGCACCCGGCGCACCGAGGCGTCGACCACCGCCATCGGCACCGCGCCCGACGACACGAGCTCGGGCAGGTAGCGGATGTAGAGGCCGCTCTGCATGCTCATGTCGACCCCGGCCAGGATCGCCAGGCGGGCGGCGTCGCGATCGTCGGCGGCGAAGCCGTGGGCCACCAACTCTTGGTCGGCCGTGTAGTCCGAGATGACGACGCCCTTGAAACCCCACTCCCCGCGCAGGATGTCGGTCAGCAGCATCTTGTTGGCGGTGGCCGGCACGCCGTTGACGTCGTTGAAGGCCGACATGGTGGTCAAGGCGCCGGCCGCGAAGGCGGCCTGGAAAGGCGGCAGATGCACCTCGCGCAGGGTGGCGTCCGACAGCTCGACGGAATTGTATTCCAGCCCCGCCGTCACCGCGCCATAGGCGGCGAAGTGCTTGGGCGTGGCCAGCATGCTGTCGTCGGCCTTGAGGTCCTTGCCCTGGAAGCCGCGCACGCGGGCGGCGGCCAGCACCTCGCCCAGGAACACGTCCTCGCCCGAGCCCTCGGCCACCCGGCCCCAGCGCTGGTCGCGAGCCACATCGACCATCGGCGCGAACGTCCAGTGCAGGCCGGCGGCCGTGGCCTCCAGCGCCGTGGCGCGGGCGGTGCGCTCGGCCAGGTGCGGGTCGAAGCTGGCGGCCTCGGCCAGCGGGATCGGGAACACGGTGCGGAAGCCGTGGATCACATCGGCGGCGAACAGCAGCGGGATCTTCAGGCGCGAGCCCTCGACCGCGGCCTTCTGGGTGTCGCGCGCGGCCTGGGCGCCGACGCCGTTGAACAGCGCGCCGATTCGCCCGGCCTTCACCTCGGCGGTCAGGGTCTGGGCGTTGCGGATGTTGACCAGCGGATTCATGTCGCCGATCGGCGGGCGGATCATGTCGGCGAAGACCGACAGCTGGCCGGCCTTCTCCTCGATGGTCATCTGGGCCAGCAGGCGTTCGACACGATCCGAGGCGCGAGCGAAGGCCTTGGGGGCGGTGACGGCCAGGCCCGCCAGGGCGGCCGCGCCGGACAGGAAGGCGCGTCGGCTCGGCCCGGCGGGGCCGCCGTTCGTCGTCTTCAAAGCCATGGAATCCCCCAGGGACGCTTCACGAGGCGCGCAAACTCGCCGCTAACGCCGCCCGGCGCAACCGCGCTCGCCTATTCGGCGGGGTGCAACTCGGCTTCGGCCGGGACGCGAGCGGCGTTGTAGACCTCCAGGTCCAGGATCCCTTCCCGCTTGGCGACGATGGTCGGGACCAGGGCCTGGCCGGCGACGTTCACGGCGGTGCGACCCATGTCCAGGATCGGGTCGATGGCCAGCAGCAGGCCCGCGCCTTCCAGCGGCAGGCCCAGGGTCGACAGCGTCAGGGTCAGCATCACCGTCGCGCCGGTCAGGCCCGCGGTGGCGGCCGAGCCGATCACCGAGACGAAGACGATCAGGAAATAGTCCGACCAGGCCAGGCGCACGCCGAAGAACTGGGCCACGAAGATCGCGGCGATGGCCGGATAGATGGCCGCGCAGCCGTCCATCTTGGTGGTCGAGCCCAGCGGCACGGCGAAGGCGGCATAGGCGCGCGGCACGCCCAGGCCGGTCTCGGTCACCGCTTCGGTCACCGGCAGGGCGCCGACCGACGAGCGCGAGACGAAGCCCAGCTGGATCGCCGGCCAGGCGCCCTGGAAGAACTTCACCGGGTTCAGGCCGTTCAGCGCCAGGATGGTCGGGTAGACGACCAGCAGCACGAGGCCAAGGCCGATATAGATCGCCCCGGTGAACGCGCCCAACTGCCCCAGGGTGGTCCAGCCGTACTGGGCCACGGCGTTGCCGAACAGGCCGATGGTGCCGATCGGGGTCAGGCGGATCACCCACCACAGCACCTTGCGCACGATGGCCAGGGCCGAGGCGTTGAACTTCAGGAAGGTCTCGCCCGCCTCGCCGACCTTCAGGGCCGCGACGCCGGTGACCAGCGAGATGACCACGATCTGCAGCACGTTGAACGACAGGCCCGTCGTCGCCGCGCCGTCGGTGATCTTGGTCGAGGCGGCCAGCCCCAGGTTGTTGCTCGGGACGAGACCCTTCAGGAAGTCGAGCCACGAGCCATGGGTCTGGGGCGCCTTGGCGGCGGCCGCCTCGACCGTGGCATGCAGGCCCGGCTGCAGGATCAGGCCCAGAGCGATGCCGATCAGCACCGCGATCAGGGCGGTGACCGCGAACCAGAACAGGGTGCGCCAGACCAGGCGCGCGGCGTTCTGCAGCTGGGCGATGTTGGCGATCGAGGCGACGAAGGCCGTGAACACCAGCGGCGGCACAAGCGTGCGCAGCAGCTGGACGAAGATAACGCCGACCTGATGCAGGGTCTCGGCCAGGGCGTAGCCCGCCTGCCCTTCCGCCGGTCCCAGGGTGCGCGCCAGCAGGCCCAGGCCCAGGCCCACAGCCATGGCGGCCAGCACCTGGACTCCGAACCCGCTGATGAAGCGACTGCTCTTGGCTGCGACCATGGTCGGTCCTCGACGAAATAACTCGGCCATAAATGTCGTGCGGCGAAGTGGGAATTACGAGCGCGGTTTTTCGGGAGGCCCTGAGAGGAAAACTGATCTGCCTAAGGAGGCGGCAGCAACTTCTCGTGATGCTCGCGCGCGCCCCTCGACAGGACTCGGCCGCAGGTCGCAACTGCCCGCGCGGCAAGGGGGGCGGACATGCGGGTGGCGGACTATGCGAGCGCGGCGGCTTTGGAAATGCCCGCGACAGGGTCCCAGCGCGCCGTCGGACCCGACCTGCTACGCGCTCTCGCCGTGCTGATGGTCATGCTGTGGCACCTGCCCCGCCCCGCCCGCGTCGGCGTGCTGCCCGATATCTGGCCGTGGGGCTGGCTGGGCGTCGATGTGTTCTTTGTCCTCTCCGGTTACCTGATCGGCGGCCAGCTGATGGCGCGTCTCGCCAAGGGCCAGGGCGTCGACTTCGCCGACTTCTACCTGCGCCGCGCCTTCCGGATCCTGCCGGCGTTCCTCGTGGTGCTGGCGCTTTACCTGCTGGTCCCGACCATGCGCGAGGGCAAGGACATGCTGCCGGCCTGGCGGTTCCTGACCTTCAGCATGAACTGGAACCTGGACGGCAAGGCCGCCGGCACGTTCAGCTCGGCCTGGTCGCTGTGCGTGGAGGAATACTTCTACCTCTTGGCGCCACCGGTCCTGCTGGCCCTGCGCGGCCGGGCCCGGTGGATCGGCCTGGCCGTGGCCGGGGCGATCCTGATCGGCGGCATGGCGTTGCGGGCGAAGCTTTATCTGGATGCGCCGGACCTGCCGTGGAACCTCTACATGGCGCGGCTCTATTATCCGACCTGGGTGCGGCTGGACGGCCTGCTGCTGGGCGTGCTGCTGGCGGCGGGGCGCACCTTCCAGCCGAAAGCCATGGCCCGCTGGCTGCCAGCCTGGGCGGCGCTGCTCGGCGGGCTCGTCCTCCTGGCCGGGGCGCTGCTGGTGATCAAGGACCAGGGCCCCGCGCTGGACTTCGCCGGCGCGACCTTCGGCTATCCGATGTTCTCGCTGGCCGTGGCGCTGCTGCTGTCGGCCGCCCTGGACGCCGAGCCCTGGCTGGCGAAAGTCCCCCTGCCCGGTGTCGCGGCCCTGGCGACGCTGTCCTACAGCCTCTACCTGGTCCACAAGCCCGTCTACACGCTGGACAAGGCGTGGCTGGGATCGGAGGCCCTGGCGGGCTGGCCGGCCTTCACGCTTTATGGCTGCACGGCGCTGGTCGCGGCCCTGGCCTTGCACCACGTCGTCGAGCGGCCGTTCCTGGCGCTGCGCGACCGGGTCCTGAAGCGCTAGCCTTTCAGCTTCACCTTCACCGTCGTCGACAGGCCCGGCCGCAGGCGCGCGACCTGCGCCTGGCCCAGGCCGATGAGAATCCGCACCGGCGCGCGCTGGACGTAGTCGCCAGGGCTCGGCCCGCCGGTCGCTGACCATGCCGTCGATCGGCGAAACGATCGCCGCGTGGGTCTGGCCCTGGCCTTCAACGATGTCTTCCGGGTGATGGCGGGCCGTTCCTGGCGGCCTTGGTCATAGCCCTGTTCTGCAAGCCCCCGCCCCTCGCCGGCGCCCCGCCCCCGCCCCCGCCAGACGCTCACTGAACAAAAAACCCCGGGAGGATGAACCTCCCGGGGGCGCTTGCAGGTAGTTCTCGTGTCCTTTGAGAGGCTTAGTGGCCGCCGGCCACGCCTTCCTCGATCTCGTGGGTCGGGGCCTTCTTGGCCACGATCGCGAACCACAGGACGTAGACGTAGCAGACGAGCGGGGCGATGAAGCCCATCGAGATCGAGCCGGTCAGTTCCTGGATCTTGGCGAAGGCCAGCGGCAGGAAGGCGCCGCCGACAATGGCCATGCACAGCAGGCCCGAGGTCGCCGAGGTCGGGGCCGACGAGCGCTGCAGGGTCAGGGTGAAGATCGTCGGGAACATGATCGAGTTGAACAGGCCGACCAGCAGCGCCGCGAAGGCCGGGATCAGGCCGCTGGTCACCGGCGCCGAGGCGATCAGCAGGTTGACCGTGCCGGCATGGGCGCTGGGGGCCATGTCCTTGGTCAGGATGACGACCAGGCACAGGGCGATGGCGCCGACGGCCACGGCGGTCAGCAGGGCGTAGTCCTTGACCGTCTTCAGCATGGCCGAGCCGGCGAAGCGGCCGATCATGGCGAAGACCATGTAGAAGGTGGTCAGCTTGCCGGCCTGCTCGGACGGGATGTCCAGGATGCGCGACTGCTCCAGGAACAGCAGCAGGTGCAGCGAGATCGCCACCTCGGCGCCGACGTACAGGAAGATGCCGATCGCGCCCAGGTTCGCCCACTTCGAGGTCAGGGCCGTGAACGGGTTGACCAGGTGGCCGGTTTTGGGCGCCGCGTCGGTGATCTTCTGGCGGACCAGGAAGATCAGCAGGATGAACAGGGCCAGGCCCACGCCGATGGCCAGATAGACGTTCGAGACGAAGCCCAGGGCCTGCTCGCGCATGGCCTGGGTGATCACGACGTCCTTGGTGAAGATCTGGCCCTTCAGCAGGAAGTTGGCGCCGAACCACAGCCCGCAGGCCGCGCCCAGCGAGTTGAACGCCTGCGACAGGTTCAGGCGGAACGACGACTCCTCGGGCTTGCCCATCGAGGCGATCAGCGGGTTGGCGGCCACCTGCAGCAGGGTCACGCCCGAGGCCATGACGAACAGGCCGACCAGGAAGATCCCGAAGGTGTGCAGCTTGGCCGCGGCGATGGCGATGAAGCAGCCGGCGACGATGCCGCCCAGGCCGACCATCACCGAGCGGGCATAGCCCAGCTTGGACAGGAAGGCCGCCGACGGCAGCGACATGATCCCGTAGGCGATGAAGAAGGCAAAGCCCGTCAGGCTGGCCTCGACGGGGCTCAGCGTGAAGACCGTCTTGAAGGTCTTCAACAGCGGGTCGAGCAGGTTGGTGACGAGGGCCC
The DNA here is from genome assembly GCA_903900155.1 of uncultured Caulobacterales bacterium. Taxonomy (GTDB): domain Bacteria; phylum Pseudomonadota; class Alphaproteobacteria; order Caulobacterales; family Caulobacteraceae; genus Caulobacter. The sequence continues at coordinate 55,001 of CAIUMD010000020.1, forward strand.
AGATGAAGAACAGGCAGGTCACATAAACGACGGCGAGCTTGACGCCGCCGGCCTTGCCCCCACTGGTTTGGGTCGTGGTTTTCGCGATCGCGGCGTCGGTCATCGGACGGCGCCCTCGAGGCTGTATTTCACCGCAATCACTCCACCACTCCCTAGCGACGATGTTTGTTGAGTCCGTCTTTTCGCGGACGCGCCATTCACCGGAAGCGTGACAACGTTGTCAACCACACTCGTGGTTTTTCCACGATTGATAGCGGTACCATTGGAACCGCTTTTCGCCCTGCTCGCTGTTCAAGGAAATAGGAGAACAACATGTTCGTCGTGGTGATCCTGTTGATGACCAGCCTGTTCGTGCTGGCGGCCATGGTCGGCCTGGCCGACGCCCTGGTGCATTTCGTGTGCTGGAGCTTTGCCCGCCTGAGCGAGGGCAAGGACAGGACCGAGACGGCTCAGTCGCCCGCGCAGGGAATCACGGCGTAGCGATCAGCCGTGCGCCAGGCGCTGCCTGAGGCGTCGGTGAGCTCGAGAACGTAAGGCGCTTTCGGCGTCCAGTCGCGCGCCCTCAGGGCCGGAGCTAGCGGGCCTTCGTCGTTCCACAGCGGCCGGACGATCCAGGCCGGCGCGTCCGAGGCGGCGCAAAACGCGCGGACATTCGCCGCGTTCGGCCCAGGCACGCGTTGCGCCGCGACGGTTTGGGTGCGCATCCAATCTTTCCCGACCAGTCCGGCCGCCTGCAGGCGCGTGGCGCGCGCGGCCAGCACCATCGCCAGCGGACGGGAGAAGACCACGCCGGCGCTCTGCTCCTTGCTGGACCAGGTCGGCCGGCCCATCAGCTGCCACGGCTCGACATCGCCCGACACCCAGAGCACCGCGCCGGGTTTTGAAGCCGTCAGAGCGACGAGGGCCGCGTCCGTGCCCTCGTCGCGATGGCGAACATAAGCCGAGCGATCGTCCCACAGCGCGGCGGCCAGCAGGCCAACCGCGGCGGCGGCGGCGATACGGACAGGAACCGCCGGCGCTTTCCAACCGCGCGCCAGCCACAGGCCTACGACAAGGACGATGGCCAGACCCGGCAGGTCGCTGCTCCAGACATAGCCCTGACTGAACGGCCAGGCCGGCGGCAGGCGCTCCAGCGCATGGGTCAGGGCCACGCCGCGCAGACCGATGTAGAACAGCGCCGACACGGCCAGCAGACCCATAGCGGCCGTCGCGTACAGGCTCGGCCGGCTGTAGCGCATCCGGTCCCCGACCACCGCGAACAGCAGGCCGACCATCGCCGGGCTGATCCCCAAGGTCCCGACCTCGCGGAACATCCAGGCGCAGCCCAGGAAGGCCAGGCCCAGCAGGCCCGACGGGCCGCGCCGGGGCAGCTCTGCGCACAGCAGGGCCAACGATGCGGCGGCCAGCACCGCCAGCGGCTCGAGCATCCGCCAGGCCTGGACCTGAAGGAACAGCAGCAGCGACAGGCGATCGCCCAGCAGTACGGTGGCGGCCACGCCGACCAGGCCGGCGATCAGCGCGCCCAGGGCCAGCCGACGGGGCGCGCCGCTCAGCAGGAAGGCGCCGGCCGCCAGGGTGCAGGCCTGCACGGTCAGGCGGCTCCAGGTCTCGATCGGCCACAGCGAGGGAAACAGGATCGGGCTGCGCGCGGCGACCACCGCCCGCCAGTCGGGATCCATGACGGTGACGATGCGCTCGGCCACCGGCAGGTGCAGCAGGCCCGCCAGCGTGACGACGGCGATGCCGGCAAGCCCCGCCCACAGCCAGCGGCGATCCTCAAAACACATGGCCAGGCCGATGGCGGCGGCCGCGCACAGGCCCATGATCGGGTGGAACAGCATGCCCGGTACGCAGAGGCCCAAGCCCAGAAACCGGCGACCGGACAGAAAGCTGGCCATGCCCAGAAAGCCCGCCGCCTCGGCCAGGGCGCGCGGCGTGGCGTAGGGCTCGCCGAAGCCGATGACGTCCAGCGGGCCGTACAGCGCCGGCAGGGCGACGGCGAACAGCAAGGCGGCCCAGCGCAGGCCCGGCGAGCGGTCCGCCAGCAGCTTGTGGATCAGCACCGCCAGCGCCGCGAACCACGCCGCCAGGGTGACGACGACGATGGCCATCGCCCCGCCCGACAGGCCCAGCACCGCGATCAGCTTGGCCAGCATCGGCGTGTACAGGCTGAACCCGAACTGACCGTCATGGACGAACATCAGGTCCTTGCCGACCCCGGCGGGATCCAGCTTGGCCAGGGCGTCGGCGACATAGAGCCGGCCGTCGTGGCGCACGCCCTGGTAGGGACGGCTCAGCAGGAAGACGCCGAACGCGGCCAGCAGGCCCAGGACTTTGTCGAGCCGGCTCACGACGCGGCGACGTCGGTGCGCGGAGCTCTGAACAGCAGCGCCCGGCGGACGGTGAAGTTGAACAGGAAGACGATCCCGGCGGTCGGGATCTTGGCCAGGCCCGGCGTCATGCGCAGCACCTCGACCCACAGCGCCATCAGGCCCTGGGTCAGGATCAGGCCGGCTAGGCCCACGCCGATGAAGCCGAGTAGCTCGCGCCGGCGGTCAGCGACCGGACGGTGGCGGAACACCACGCAGATCGACAGCCGATAGGTGACGGCGATGCCGCTGGTGAAGCCGACGCCCGAAGCGACCAGATAGTTCACGCTTAGCGCCGTGAGGGCCAGCAGAACGCCCCAGTCCAGGCCCAGCGCCAGGGCGCTGGCCAGGCCGTACAGCGCCAGTTCACGTAAGCCCTCGGGCAGTCGCCTCCAGAGCCGGATCATGATCAGGCGGCGACCTTCTTGGGGACCAGGCGCTCGCTGCGCAGGGCCTCGCGAGCCCCCGAGACGCCGGCCTCGCCGTACTCGGCGTCCTCGTTGACCTCCCAGACATCGTGAAGGGTCTCGCCGGCGATGATGTTCTCGGCGGTCAGGACGCCGGTCATCATGGCGTGGTCCTGGTTGTTGTACTTGTGCATGCCGTTGCGGCCGACCAGGTGCAGGCTCGGGAAGTGCATCTTCAGATCCAGGCGGATCATCTTGATGTGCTCTGCATAGGCGTCGTCATAGACCGGATAGGCCTTATGCTGGCGCACCACGCAGGCGTCATAGACGTCGGCCGGGTCCATCAGGCCGATCTTGCCGATCTCGCGCTTGGCCTGGGCGACCAGATCCTCGTCCGAGCTGACCCACAGGCCGTCGCCCTCGAAGCAGAAGTACTCGAGACCCAGGCACATCGAGACGCCGTCCGGGATCATCTCGGGCGACCACGAGCGGAAGTTCTGCACGCGGCCGACCTTCACCGACGGGTCGTGGATGTAGATCCAGTTGTCCGGCAGCTCCTTCTGCGGCTTGCCGATCAGCACCACGGTCAGGAAGTCGCGGTACATCAACTCGCCGGCGTGGAAGACGCTGATCGGGGTCGGCGAGACCGCCTGCATCAGCTCGCGGATCGGCGCCGAGGAGACCACGTCGTCAGCCGTGTAGATCTCTTTCTTGCCGTCCGCGCTGGTCACCGAGACGGTCCAGACCTTGGCCAGCTTATCGTAGTGCAGGCCATCGACCTTGCGGCCCATGCGGACCTCGCCGCCCAGGGCGGTGATCTTGTCGGCGCAGGCCTCCCACATCATGCCGGGACCCTTGCGGGGATAACGGAAGCTCTCGATCAGGGTCTTGGGCGAGCCCTCGCCCCCCTTGACCTTCACGCCCAACGAGCGCTTGACGCCGTCGATGATCGCCGCGCCCAGGTCCAGGCCCTTGATGCGCTGGCTGGCCCAGTCGGCCGAGATCTCGTCGCAGCTCATGCCCCACACCTTCTCGGTGTAGGTCTTGAAGAAGATCGAGAACAGCTTCTCGCCGAACTGGTTGCGGACCCATTCGTGGAAGGTGGTCGGCTTGGCGATCGGGTTCAGCTTGGCCCAGCCGAACGAGGCCATGCACTTGGTCGCCGTCCAGACGCCCAGATTGGCCAGGGCCTCGAAGGCCTTCAGCGGATAGGCGTAGAACTTCTCGCGGTAATAGATGCGCGACAGGCGGGGCCGGTCGATGAAGTCATCGGGCAGGATCTCGTTCCACAGGTCGACGATCTCCTTGCTCTTCGAGAAGAAGCGGTGGCCGCCGATGTCGAACTTGAAGCCCTTGTAGTCGACCGTGCGGCTGATGCCGCCGACATAGGTCGGATCCATCTCCAGCACGGTCACGCCGCGGCCGGCCTTGGCCAGGGTGTAGGCGGTCGTCAGGCCGGCCGGGCCGGCGCCGATCACCAAGGTTTCCACGTGCTGGGCCATCCGCGCCCCCTCCAGTGTCATCTAGACAGTCCCATTTCAGTACAGGATGGGGCGTGATGGTTAAGGCCAGGTCCTCACGCGTGGTGAATCCGGGTTAATCGTAAAGCCGAGACCATTGGCCGCGGCGACGCGCCAAAGCCGCTGCACGCGGGAAAGCGCGGAAGCCGACACTTCCACGCATCCTTCCGCCCGCTGCTCGCGTTGTGAAGCCCGAGGGACCTTTACTGGCGAGGATCAGATGCCCCGTCTCATCGTTATCGGCCTGGCCATCGGCGCCATGGCTCTTCCCGCGCTGGCGCCCAGCGAGGCCGACGCCGCGTCCTGCCGCAGCCGCAAGGCCACCGGCACGGTCATCGGCGGCCTGGGCGGCGCCCTGGTCGGCAACGCCATCTCCAAAGGCGGCGGGGGCCTGCTGATCGGCGGCGTCGGCGGCGCCCTGATCGGTCGCGAGATCGGCAAGAGCGGCTGCCATCGCACCCGCACGGCCTACTACAGCTCCAGCCCCCGGAACGTGTCGTACCAGCCATCGCAGCCCGCGCCTGTACGGCAGGTCTATTACGACCAAATGGGCAATCCGGTCGCCAGCGGCACGGTCCAGAACGGGACCTTCCAGCAGGTCTCCAACACCGCCCCGTCCAGCGGCTCATGCCGCGATGCGACGATCTCGTATTACGACGATCGCGGCCGCATGAGTTCGCGCGCCGTCCAGATCTGCCCCCGCTGACGCTCACACTCACGGAAAGCCAAAAAATGATCCGCAAGCCCGTGATGGCCGTCCTGGCCCTCGCCACCCTGGGTCTCGCCGCGTGCGAGAACGGCCATGACGCCATGGCCAACCCCAAGATCTGCGCCGACTTCAAAACGGCGCCCGGCGCCACCGCGGCGGCCGATCCGTCCATGCCGGTCGAGGAGTGCACACGCCGCTGGGCCTACAGCCTGGCCGGCTCGAAGGACAGCGCCGAGCTCGTGGCCGACGCCGTGGTCGCCGCCTGCGCCGCCCAGCTTAGCAAGTGGAACCAGGCCTCGCTGGGCCAGTCCGCGGCCGGCAGCGGCGAGCAGGCGCTCAGCCTGACCACCGGCCAGCCGACCAACCCGCTGGCCGAACATAGCGCCTTCGCTCAGGGCCGCGCCCTGCTCTACGTGGTCCAGGCCCGCGCCGGCCGCTGCAAGGCCCCGCCGATCGAGAACGGCGCGCCGACGGGGCTCTAGCCTCCAAAACTAGGCCTTCGCGGCGCGCTCCCACTCCAGGAACTCCGGGGTCTGCAGCAGGCGGTCGGCATAGGCCTGGGCCGCGCCAGCGTCGCCGTAGTCCGCCAGCTGGATCTGGTATGTGCGGAAGCGCGTCGCCACCGGCGTCCAGAAGGCGTCGGCGATCGACCATTCGCCCAGCAGGAACAACCCGCCCGATCGCGCCAGCAGCTGGTTCCAGCGCTCGACGATCTTGCGCACGTCCTTTTGGGTCGCTTCCGAGATGTCCAGCTTGTGCGGCGCGACGTCCAGCGCCATCGCGCACTCGCCGCGCAGGGCCTGGAAGCCCGAGTGCATCTCGGCCGCCGTTGCGCGGGCCAGGGCGCGCAAGGTCGGGTCGGCAGGCCACAGCTTCGCTTCCGGGAACTTCTCGGCCAGATACTCGCAGATCGCCAGCGAGTCCCAGACCACCAGGTCGCCGTCCTTCAGCGCCGGGGCCAGCTTGCTGGGTGAGATCTTGCCGATCTCGGCGGTCGTCACCTCGCCCTGGCGCAGGGTGACCTCGATCTCGTCGAACGCCGCGCCCGTGCGCTTGAGCGCCAGCCACGGGCGCAGCGACCAGCTGGACCAAGCCTTGGTGCCGATGACGAGTTCCATGGCGCGCGCTCCCGATGCGATTGCCGCCCGCCTTACCCTGCGTCTAAGGTCGCCTCAATGATTAGAACAATTGTTTGAGAGAGAGAGAGAGAGAGAGAGAGAGAGAGAGAGAGAGTCCATGGCGGAGACCGCCACGTGGCTTACCGTCGCTACGCGCTGCTGCTGATCATCTACACCCTGAACTTCCTGGACCGGCAGGTGGTCAACATCCTGGCCGAGCCGATAAAGCCGCGACCTTAACCTGGCCGACTGGCAACAGGGCATGATGACCGGCCCGACCTTCGCCATCTTCTACACCGTGCTGGGCATCCCCATCGCCCGCATCGCCGAGACCCGCAACCGCCCCTACATCATCGGCGACCCGCTGGGCGCCTTGGCTGGGATGCGATGGGCGGGCCGATCGCCGACGCCAACGGCTGGCGCGCGGCCTTCATGGTCGCCGGGGGCGAGATAGATGCTCACCCGCGATGCGGGGGAGAATCTACCGATTTCCCCTCTGGCGCTTTGCCTTCCGCTCCGTCACAGTCCCCTTCAAAGATTAGAACAAATGTTTGAAGGGAGAGAGTCAGTATGGCCGACGCGCGTGCGTCCGGCGGCGATCGGCCGCCTTATTCACCCCCCTTGTTTTCTGGCGGCTACAAGGCCGCGGTGCTGGGGCTGCTGCTGGCCACCTACACCTTCAATTTCATCGACCGGACGATCATCGCCACCATCGGTCAGGCCATCAAGGTCGACCTGAAGCTGACCGACACCCAGCTGGGCCTCTTGGGCGGTCTCTACTTCGCCCTGCTCTACACCATCCTGGGCATCCCGATCGCCCGCCTGGCCGAGCGCTGGAACCGGGTGACGATCATCTCGGTGTCGCTGGTCGTCTGGTCGGGCTTCACCGCCCTGTGCGGCGCGGCGGCCAACTTCGCCCAACTGGCCCTGTTCCGCTTCGGGGTCGGGGTCGGCGAGGCCGGCTGCTCGCCGCCCAGCCACTCGCTGATCAGCGACTACTACGAGCCCAAGAAGCGCGCCTCGGCCCTGTCGATCTATTCGTTCGGCATCCCGCTGGGCACCATGTTCGGCGCGGTGGCCGGCGGCTGGCTGGCCCAGGAGTTCAGCTGGCGCGTGGCCTTCGTCATCGTCGGCCTGCCCGGCGTGATCCTGGCCCTGATCGTCAAGCTGGTGATCAAGGAGCCGCCGCGCGGCCACTCCGAGATTGTCGAGCGCCCTCTCGAAGCCGAGAACATTGTCGTCGAACCCGCGCCCAAGCCCGCCTTCTCCCTGGCCAACGAGTTCTCGGAGATGTGGGCCGTGGCCAAGGTGCTGTTCGGCAAGTGGCCCGTTCTGCACATGGTGCTGGGCGTGACCATCGCCTCGTTCGGTTCGTACGGTTCGGGGGCGTTCGTGCCGCCCTATTTCGTGCGCACCTACGGTTTGGGCCTGGCGCAGGTGGGCCTGATTGTCGGCCTGATCGGCGGCTTCTCGGCGGGCCTGGGCACGCTGGTCGGCGGCTTCCTCACCGACTGGGCGGGCAAGAAGAGCGTCAAGTGGTACGCCCTGACCCCCGCCATCGGCCTGATCGTCTGCACCCCGATCTACATCGCCGCCTATCTGCAGACGAGCTGGCAGGCCACGGCCCTGATCCTGCTGGTCCCGGGCATCTTCCACTACACCTACCTGGCCCCGACCTTCGCCGTCGTGCAGAACTCGGTGGAGCCGCGCCGCCGGGCTACCGCCACGGCCCTGCTGTTCTTCTTCCTGAACCTGATCGCTCTGGGCGGCGGGCCGGTCTTCACCGGCTGGCTGATCGACCACATGGCGCAGTTCAACTTCAACAACCCCGGCGCGACGGGCATCCTGCACGCCCTGGCCAGTTCGTTCGGCGACGCGGGCGCCCAGAGCTTCGCGGCCTCGTGCCCCGGCGGCCTCGCGCCCAAGGGTTCCGCGCCCGAACTGGCCAAGGCCTGCGCCGGCGCCATGGCCCGCTCGACCCAGCAGGGCATCATCGTCTCGCTGTGCTTCTACGCCTGGGCCGGCTTGCACTACGGCCTGGCCAGCATCGGGCTGGTGAAGCACATGAAGGCGCGCGCTGAGGCTTAAGTAATAAGCCTCTTCCCTTGACTCCGGGGGCGGGCGGGCCGAAACGCCCGCCCATGATCAGCCGCTACGCCCGCCCCGAAGCCGCCGCCATCTGGTCCAGCCAGACCAAGTACAAGATCTGGTTCGAGATCGAGGCTCACGCCGCCGACGCCATGGCCGAGATCGGGACCATCCCGAAGCTTGCCGCCGAGACGATCTGGGAAAAAGGCAAGGACGCGGTCTGGGACAGCGACCGCATCGACGAGATCGAGCGCGTCACCAAGCACGACGTCATCGCCTTCCTGACCCACGTGTCGGAGATCGTCGGCCCGGAAGCCCGCTTCCTGCACCAGGGCATGACCAGCTCGGACGTGCTGGACACCTGCTTCGCCGTGCAGCTGAGCAAGGCCACCGACCTGCTGCTGGAAGACGTCGACCTCGTTTTGGCCGCCCTGAAGCGCCGCGCGCTCGAGCACAAGATGACCGTCTGCGTCGGCCGCAGCCACGGCATCCACGCCGAGCCCCTGACCTTCGGCCTGAAGCTGGCCGGCTACTACGCCGAGTTCCAGCGCGCCAAGGAGCGCCTGGCCATGGCCAAGTTCGAGATCGCCACCTGCGCGATCTCGGGCGCCGTCGGCACCTTCGCCAATGTCGATCCGCGCGTTGAACAGCACGTCGCCGACAAGATGGGCCTGGCCGTCGAGCCGGTCTCGACCCAGGTGATCCCGCGCGACCGCCACGCCGCCTATTTCGCGGCCCTGGGCGTGGTCGCCTCGTCGGTCGAGCGCCTGGCCACCGAGATCCGCCACCTGCAGCGCACAGAGGTGCTGGAAGCCGAAGAGCCGTTCGATCCGGGTCAGAAAGGCTCGTCGGCCATGCCGCACAAGCGCAACCCGATCCTGACCGAGAACCTGACGGGCCTGGCCCGCCTGGTCCGCTCGGCCGTGGTGCCGGCGATGGAGAACGTCGCCCTCTGGCACGAGCGCGACATCAGCCACTCGTCGGTCGAGCGCGGCATCGGCCCCGACGCCACCATCCACCTCGACTTCGCCCTGCGCCGCCTGGCCGGCGTTATCGAGCGCTTCAACATCTATCCCGACAACATGGCCAAGAACCTGGACAAGCTGGGCGGCCTGGTGTTCTCGCAGCGCGTCATGCTGGCCCTGACCCAGGAAGGGGTCTCCCGCGAGGACGCCTATGCCGCCGTCCAGGGCAACGCCATGAAGGTCTGGCGCGGCGAAGGCCGGTTCATCGACTTCCTGAAGGCCGATCCGGTGGTGTCCAAGGCGCTGTCGGACAGCGTGCTCGAGGAGCTGTTCGACTACGGCTACCACACCAAGAACGTCGACGTGATCTTCAAGCGCGTCTTCGGCGAGCAAGCCTGACCGCAAGCGTTTTCGAGCGAAGTGGACACCGGTTCGCGTGAAGAAAACGCGCCAAAGCAAATGACCCGCAAGGCAGGCTTCCCGCCGGTCGTCGACGCGAACACTCGCGTCCTGATCCTGGGCAGCCTGCCGGGCGAGGCCTCGCTGGCGGTCTCGCAATACTACGGCAATCCGCGAAACGCCTTCTGGCGACTGATGGAAGGCGTGCTGAGCGCGCGCCTCGTTGCGCTGGGCTACGAAGCGCGGCTGGCGGCGTTGCTGAGGCGCGGCGTCGGCCTATGGGACGTCATCGCCGAGGCCGAGCGGCCCGGCAGCCTGGACGCGGCGATCAAGGACCCGGCGGCGAACGACCTGCTGGCGCTGATCGACACCCTCCCCAACCTGCAAGCCGTCGCCTTCAACGGCGGCGCGGCGGCCAAGCTGGGCGGCCGGCTGATTGGCGAGCGCATCACGACGATCGCCCTGCCCTCCTCGTCACCGGCGCATGCGGCGATGACGTTCGCGCAAAAGGCCGAGGCGTGGACGGCGCTCAGAACCCCTCTCTCTTAGAGCGAGAGGGTTTAGTGCGTCTTGTCGGTCTTGAAGTTGATCACGTGATAGACCGCATCCGTGGTCCCCGCATTCTTCAGGGCATGCGGACTGTTGCTGGCATTGAACACCACCCCGCCCGGGCCGACCTTCTTCCACACCCCGCCCGACAGCACCTCGCCCTCGCCCTCGCCCGGCAGGACAAGTCGCGCAACGATTCGCTGAAGCAGCAGAGGGCGTCTGACCCGCATTCGCCGTCAAGCCGGGCGACAAGTTCTATCTGCCGCCGGAGAAGCGCTCGCGCATCTGGCAGCGCTCAGGAAAAGCTCGCGCCGTCCCGGACGGCGCGAGCGATCCCGCCCGTCAGGAGATCTTCTTGACCGGCACGTTCTCGACGTGGGTGGTCACGTAGTTGAAGCCGCCCGAACCGTTCCACTGCTGGTCCACTGTCAGAGCGGCGGTGAAGTCGGCCAGGAACGAGCCGATGGCCGGCGGCGGCACGCTGTAGACGAACTGGCCGCGCAGCGAGACCAACTGGTGATTGGGCCCAAAGCCCGTTTGATAGATCTGGCCGGTGACGTTGAACCGGTGATTGCCGCCCGGAATGGCCTGGACGATCTCGGCGAGACCGGCGACGTGGCCCGAGGCGGCCTGCACCGACAGGGCCAGATTGACGATCGGCGCGCCTGGCGTGCCGACGTTTCCGACCACCGCTTTGACGAAATAGAGACCGATAACGTCGCTGGCGGTTTTCTGCGTGTGAAGGGTGTCGGCTTCCGCGATCATTGGACGTCTCCCTATCTTATCGACGGTCCGTGCGACCGCCGGGCGGGAGATTGACCTTTCTGGCTCGCGACGCCAGATAAACCTATGCGCGAAATTTGAATTTCTAACAATTCATGGGCGCATGGGTAATCACCACTTAGGACTTGGCTTTCGGCGAAGGCTTGAGCCGCAAAGCCGCGCGACCGCGCGAACCGTCCACATTCGTGTAATTACACATTTAGAATAAATCGAAGGCTTGCGGCACGAAAAAGGCCGCCCCGAAGGACGGCCTCGTTCCGCACCCAGGCGTGAAGGCCTATTCGGCCTTGATCTGCTCGCGAGCGACGGCCATCAGTTCCTGCATCTTCATGCGGACCTCGCCTTCCGAGGCGGCGACACCCGAGCCCTTCAGGTCTTCGAAGACCTTACGGAACACATCCTCGTCGCCCGGCTGTTCGAAGTCGGACTTCACCACGGCGCGCGCATATTCCTCGACCGTCGCCAGGCCCATCAGGCCGGCCGCCCATTCGCCCAGCAGGCGGTTGCGGCGGGCGGTCGCCTTGAATTCCAGTTCCTGGTCGTGCGCGAACTTGCGTTCGAAACCCTGTTCGCGTTCGTCGAAGGTGGTCATGAAGGCCCCAAAGTCGTCAGCCTGTTGCGGCCAGATGAATTCATCTGGCCGCAACAGGCCATAATTCTAAACATTTTGAGCATGATGGTCGCCGAACCCGGCGTCCACTTTCGGCTATCATGCTCCTACGCGGGCTGCATATATCGTGGCGGTCTCCGCCGCAATCGGCGGATAAGCCGCAGGCGACGTTTCCGGCTTCAGCATAGACCAAAACAGCCCACGTTTGTTTGCGCGGCCGCGCTCATTCAGGTAGGTTCCACAAGATATTTTTTAGTGAGCGGCCTTGAGTCGAATGCCGCGCGCAGCTATCCGCCGCGCGCGCTTTTCGTTTCCCCGGTGGGGCGCGCGCTTTCAGAAGGGCCTCGACGAGAGCCATGACGACCCGTCGCAAGAAGATCTACGAAGGCAAGGCCAAGATCCTCTACGAGGGCCCCGAACCCGGCACCCTGATCCAGTACTTCAAGGACGACGCGACGGCCTTCAACGCCCAGAAGAAAGCGATCCTGGAAGGCAAGGGCGTCATCAACAACCGCATCAGCGAGTACATCATGACTCGCCTGAACGGGATCGGCGTCCAGAACCACTTCATCCGCCGCCTGAACCTGCGCGAGCAGTTGATCAAGGAGGTCGAGATCGTCCCGCTCGAGGTCGTGGTGCGCAACATCGCCGCCGGCTCGATCGCCACGCGCCTGGGCCTGACCGAAGGCCAGCCCCTGCCCCGCTCGATCATCGAGTTCTACTACAAGGACGACAAGCTCGGGGACCCGATGGTCTCTGAAGAGCACATCACCGCGTTCAACTGGGCCGCGACCCAGGAGATCGACGACATGATGGCCATGGCTCTGCGGGTGAACGACTATCTGTCAGGCCTGTTCAGCGGCGTCGGCATCACCCTGGTGGATTTCAAGGTCGAGTTTGGCCGCATCTATGAGGGCGACTTCTCGCGGATCATCCTGGCCGACGAGATCAGCCCCGACAGCTGCCGCCTGTGGGACAGCGCGACCAACGAGAAGCTGGACAAGGACCGCTTCCGCCGCGACCTGGGCAATGTCATCGAGAGCTATACCGAAGTGGCCCGCCGCCTCGGCATCATGAAGGAAATGCCGACCGTCATTCAGGGCGGCGTGCACTAGACCTTCATTTGGAAGCAGCGCGAAGCTTGAAGGCCGCGCGGGGAGAAACTGTCAGTGAAAGCCACCGTCCACGTGTTCCTGAAGCCCGGCGTGCTCGACGTCCAGGGCAAGGCTGTCGAGAACGCCCTGCACGGCCTGGGCTGGCCGTCGGTCAAGGAGGCCCGCGTGGGCCGCGTGATCGAGTTCGACCTGGACGCCACGGACGCCGAAGCCGCCAAGGCCGAGGTCAAGGCCATGTGCGAGAAGCTGCTGGCCAACACGGTCATCGAGAGCTATCGCATCGACATCGCCTAAACGACTGTAGGGGCGGAATTTCATCCGCCCCTCTTCCGCCCCAGCTTCGCCACACGATGTTCGGTGAAGGCGAGCGGGAGAGAATTATGAGCGCGAAGTTCCATCATGTGCCGACGGTGGAAGAAGCCCCTGAAAAAGCTGGCCCTGCTCAAGGCCAAAGGCCCGACCCCGGCGGTTTTCATCTTCAAGACCCCCTTCCCGCCGCCGACCGGCAAACCGGTCGAACCCGAGTTGGACGAGTGCGCCTAGAAAGCTGTCATCCCGGCCGAAGCGCAGCGTAGAGCCGGGATGACAAATCAATGCGAACGGTGCTACAGGCCCGCGCCATGAAAGCCGCCGTCGTCGTATTCCCCGGTTCGAACTGCGATCGTGACTGCAAGGTCGCCATCGAGCGCTCCGCCGGAGCCCGTGTCGAAATGGTCTGGCACCAGGAGACGGCCCTGCCCGACGACCTGGACCTGATCGTCCTGCCCGGCGGCTTCTCCTACGGCGACTACCTGCGCTGCGGTGCCATGGCGGCCCAGAGCCCGGTCATGAAGGAAGTCGTCACGGCGGCCAACAACGGCGTCGCCGTCGTGGGCATCTGCAACGGCTTCCAGGTCCTGACGGAAGTCGGCCTGCTGCCCGGCGCCCTGCTGCGCAACGCCGGCCTGAAGTACGTCTGCAAGCCCGTCGGCCTGGACATTGTCAACGGCCAGACCCGCTTCACCGCCGGCTATGGCGAGCAGCGCCAGGCGGTCATGACCGTCGGCAACGGCGAGGGCAACTACTTCGCCGACGAAGAGACGCTGGACCGCCTGGAAGGCGAAGGCCAAGTGGTGTTCCGCTACCAGGAAAACCCCAACGGCTCGGCCCGCAACATCGCCGGCATCGTCAACAAGGGCGGCAACGTCCTGGGCCTGATGCCCCACCCCGACCGCGCCTTCGACGCCGATCTCGGCTCGGAAGACGGCGCGGTGCTGTTCCGCAGCATCTTCCAGAGCGCCTAATAGGCGGCGGCCACCACGTCGGTCCGCGCGAAGTCGTCCCCCTTGAACAGCAGCGGCTCGCCCGTGGCCTTGGCTAGGGCGTAGGCGAAGCTGTCGCCGTAGTTCAGGCCGGCCGGATGCCGCGCACGGCCGTAGCGCTCCAACGCGCCGGCCGCGAGCAGAGCGTGGGCGGCCGTGACATCGACAACCTTGATCCTAAGCCCGGCGACCGCCCGTTCCACCCAATCGGCCGCGGCGAAGCCAGGAAATCTACGCGCCAGTACCGCAACGTATTCCACGTAGCTGGCCGCGGACATCAATCGCGTCTCCGAGGCGAGGATCGCGACTGTCAGGGCAGTGCTTTCGGGCTCGGCGAACTGGATAGCGATCATCACCGATGTATCAATGACCATCAGCGCGGAACGCCGTACTCGTCGTACATCTCGGCCTCGATCTCCTGGCGCGTCAGGCCTGTGTCTGGGCCATAGTCCTGTGACCTCATCCAAGCCAAGAACTCCGCCGCCTGGATTTCCGGAGAGGGCTTGGGCGATGTTCCATGGCGCTTCAGTTCATTTTCGGCAGCCATGCGCACCGCTTCGGTCAGGCCAAGACCAGTACGCTCAGCCAGATCGCGCACGATCCGGTCGGTCTCAGGATCCTTGATGCTGAACGCCATCTAGAAAACTCCTCATTTCTAGACAATAGCATGCCAAGCAGGCGTTACACTATAGCACTTGCCTGAAACCGCTCCTAAGGTGCCTCCACTTTAGGAGGGCCCTTCCATGAGTCTCGTTTCCCAGCTGCGCGCCGGCCTACTCGCCGCCGTGGCTGTTTTGGCGTTCACCGCCCCCGCCCACGCCCAAGTCACGCCGATGACGCCGGACATCGACGGCAAGTACGTCCAGACCAAGGTCAATTACGACTACGAAAAGCGCGTGGTCATGATCCCGATGCGCGACGGGACCAAGCTTTACACCGTCATCGTGATCCCCAAGGGCGGCAAGAACCTGCCCATCATGCTGACCCGCACGCCCTACAACGCCGCCAAACGCGCCGCTCGCGCCGACAGCCCGCGCATGGTCGCGGCCATGCCGCAGGGTGACGAGCCTTTTGTGGCGGACGGCGGCTATATCCGCGTCTTCCAGGACATCCGCGGCAAGTACGGCTCGGAAGGCGAGTACGTCATGACGCGCCCGCTGAAGGGGCCGCTGAACAGTTCGGAAGTCGACCATTCGACCGACGCCTACGACACCATCGACTGGCTGGTGAAGAACGTGCCCGAGACCAACGGCAAGGTCGGCATGCTGGGCAGTTCGTACGAGGGCTTCACGGTAGTGATGGCTCTGGTCAATCCGCACCCGGCCCTCAAGGTCGCCGCGCCGATGAGCCCGATGGTCGACGGCTGGATGGGCGACGACTGGTTCCAGCACGGGGCCTTCCGCCAGATCAATTTCGACTACTTCGCCGGCCAGACCAGCGTGCGCGGCGCGGGCGAGAGCGTTCAGCGCCAGGGCTATGACGACTATTCCAACTTCCTGCGCGAGGGGTCTGCCGGCGACTACGCCAAGAACCACGGCCTGGACAAGCTGCCCTGGGCCCAGAAGCTGTTCGCCCACCCGGCCTATGACAGCTTCTGGAGCGAGCAGGCTCTGGACAAGACCATGGAAAGGACGCCGCTCAAGGTGCCGACCATGTGGATCCAGGGCCTGTGGGACCAGGAGGACATCTGGGGCGCGGTGCACGCCTATCCGGCGTTGGAGAGCAAGGATGCCGGCAACGACAAGAACTACTTGGTGCTGGGCCCCTGGCGGCACAGCCAGGTGAACTATGACGGCTACAACCTGGGTCCGTTCAAGTGGGACGGCGACACCGCCCTGCAGTTCCGCCGCGACGTGATGAAACCCTTCTTCGACCAGTACCTGAAGGACGGCCCCAAGGCCGACACCCCGCCGGTGCTGATCTATGACCCAGGCCAGAACAAGTGGAACCGCTATGCATCTTGGCCGCAGGGCGGGGCCCAGGGCGCCGGCGCGGGCAAGGCGACCAAGACCCTCTATCTCGGCGCCAACGGCGGCCTGGGCTTCCAGGCCCCGGCGGCGGCAAAGGGCGCAGCGGCCTATGACGAGTATGTCTCTGATCCGGCCAAGCCGGCGCCCTACATCCCGCGTCCGATGCAGTTTTCCGACCGCAGCCGCTGGACGCCGTGGCTGGTCACCGACCAGCGCAGCGTCGACGGCCGCCCCGATGTCCTGACCTATGTCAGCGAGCCGCTGACCGAGCCGATGAAGATCGCGGGCGCGCCCAAGGTCAATCTGACGGCCTCGACCAGCGGCAGCGACAGCGACTGGGTGGTCAAGCTGATCGACGTCTATCCTGACGAGGTTCCCAGCCAGCCCGAGTTGGGCGGCTACGAGCTGGCGGTGGGCATGACCATCTTCCGCGGCCGTTATCGCGAGAGCTTCAGCGAGCCCAAGGCCCTGACGCCGAACAAGCCGCTGAAGTACCAGTTCATCCTGCCGACCGCGAACTACACCTTCCAGCCGGGCCACCGGGTCATGGTGCAGGTCCAGTCCAGCTGGTTCCCGCTGTATGACCGCAACCCGCAGACCTTCGTGCCGAACATCTTCTTCGCCAAGCCGGCCGACTACGTGAAGGCCACGCAGCGGGTGTTCCACGCGGGCGCCGAGGCCAGCTTCATCGAGCTGCCCGTGGTGGACGCGAAATAGGCGGGAGGCAGCACGATCCTCCCCCTAGCGGGGGAGGTGTCGGCTCGAAGAGACGACGGAGGGAGAAGAGGCAAGGTCAAGAGATCTTCCCCACCGGCGCTTCGCGCCACCTCCCCCGCTGGGGGAAGGATCTTCAGACACGAAAAGGGCCGGCGGTGACCATCCGCCGGCCCTTCCCATCTACGGAGAGGTAACTCGGTCAGGTCAGCGGTCGCCGCGCCTGACGTTCTCATCATGCTGGTTGGCCTGGCCGCCAGGATTGCGGCCCTGCTCGCTTTGGTTCTGCCTGGGCTGGCCCTGTTGCTGCTGCTGGTCGGGCGCTCGACGTTGCTGGTCGTTCTGCTGCTGCTGCGGGTTGCGATTGTTGTCAGCCATCAGGCCTACTCCTGTTTCACTCCGCACGCTCTCGGCGCACGAGGACAAAACGGATCCCGACTCGCAGCGTTCCTACGGCGGAGTCGCCTTAATTCCGGCTAAGCTGAAGAATCTTCACGGGTTTCTCGATCATCTGCCCTTTCATGTAGGGATCGTCGGCGCGCGCGACCGTCGGCGCTGCGTGGATGGCGCGGACCACGTCCATGCCCTCGACCACCTTGCCGAAGGCCGCGAAGCCGCCGCCATCCTTGTTGCGCGCGCCGCCGTGGTCCAGCGACGGATTGTCGCCCAGGCAGATGAAGAACTCCGACGTCGTCGAGCCCGGCGCACCGCGCGCCATGGAAATAACGCCGTCGGTGTGGCGGATGCCGGTGCGGTGGGTCGGTTCCAGCGGAATCGGCGGCAGGCGCTGACCCGCGTCGCCCAACCCGCCCTGGATCACGCTGATCGTGGCGGGGTTGTTGTCGTTCTTCGGCGAGACCGTCCGATAGAAGCTCCCGCCCGCCATCAGCCCCTTGTCGGCATAGGCCAGGAAGTTGGCCACGGTGAGCGGCGCGCGGTCGGGATACAGCGCCAGGACGATCGTCCCTCGCTCGGTGACTATCCGCACCCGCACCTCGCGGTCGCGACGGGCGCCGATCAGTGGAATGGCGGCCAAGGCGGCGAGCAGGACGCGACGGCGCATACGGTGTCTCCCGGAACGATCCGCCCACCATGGCGCCGTTCGCGGGAGAAAGCTTCGCCTTAGACAAGAGAATTAAGGTTAAGCCGCACCGCTGGGGCGAGACTGATGGAATCCTCGTTTCGGGTCGAGCAACGTTACTTTAACGGGAAAACACGAAGGCATCGGCGGAGCCTTCGCAGACGCGAAGAGTTAACACCACCATGGCCGATCCCGAAGTTCGGTTCCCCGAGACCTATGTCAGCGGCGTGCCCGTCTGGGCCAAACGCCGCAAGCGCTCGGACGTCAATCCGCTGCTGAACGCCATCATCGTCGTCCTGGCCCTGTTCGGGGCCATGGTCATCGGCGTGTCGCTGCGTATGGGCTCGGTCGAAAAGGGCGGCGCGGTGATCGACCAATGGATCGCGCTGGGCATGCAGCACTTGGAGACCGCCATCAAGGCGATGTGACGCCCTACAGGCTGTAGCGGAATCTGACCGACCGGGTTAGAAGGCGCGCCCATGAGCACGCCCCAAAAGCCCATGGCCGAATTGGCCGCCGAGTTCGGCCTGAAACCCGCCGAATATGACGTTGTCCTCAAGCGACTGGGTCGAGAGCCCAACCTGGTGGAGCTGGGCGTCTTCTCGGTGATGTGGTCCGAGCACTGCTCGTACAAGTCCTCGAAGAACCAGCTGAAGAAGTTCCCCATCGACGGGCCGCGCGTGATCTGCGGCCCGGGCGAGAACGCCGGCGTGATCGACATCGGCGATGGTGACGCGATCATCTTCAAGATGGAAAGCCACAACCACCCTTCGTACATCGAGCCCTATCAGGGCGCGGCGACGGGCGTGGGCGGTATCATGCGCGACGTCTTCACGATGGGCGCGCGGCCGATCGCCCTGCTGAACGCCCTGCGCTTTGGTGATCCCGACCATCCCAAGACCAAGCGTCTGGTGGATGGCGTGGTCGCCGGCATCGCCGGGTACGGCAACTGCGTCGGTGTTCCGACAGTCGCCGGCGAGACCAACTTCCACAAGGGCTACAACGGCAACATCCTGGTCAACGCCATGTGCGTGGGCCTGGCCAAGGCCGACAGCATCTTCTACTCGGCCGCCCCGGGCCCGGGCTTGGCGGTCGTCTATTTCGGCTCCAAGACCGGCCGCGACGGCATCCACGGCGCCACCATGTCCTCGGCCGAGTTCTCCGAGGACTCGGAAGAGAAGCGCCCCACCGTGCAGGTCGGCGACCCCTTCGCCGAAAAGTTGCTGATCGAAGCCACGCTGGAGCTGATGGCCACCGGCGCGGTCGCCGCCATCCAGGATATGGGCGCGGCTGGTCTTACGTCGTCGTCGGTCGAGATGGCCGGCAAGGGCGGCGTCGGCATCGAGCTGAACATGGACATGGTCCCGCAGCGCGAAGAAGGCATGTCGGCCTACGAGATGATGCTGTCGGAAAGCCAGGAGCGCATGCTGGCGGTCCTCAAGCCCGGCCGCGAGCAGGACGGCCACGCCATCTTCGAGAAGTGGGGCCTGGACGCCGCCGTCATCGGCTACACCACCGACACCGGCCGCCTGGTGCTGAAGCATCACGGCGAGACGGTCTGCGACGTGCCGCTGGCCCCGCTGTTCGACGACGCGCCGCTGTATGACCGTCCGTGGGTGCAGCCCAAGCTGGACGCCCGCCTCGACCCGGCCAAGATTCCCGCCCCGACCAATTGGAACGAAGCGGTCCTGAAGATCGTCGGCAGCCCCGACATGGCCTCCAAGCGCTGGCTGTGGGAGCAGTATGACCGCCACGTCATGGCCGACACCCTGGAAGACAGCGCCACGGGCTGCGACGCCGGCATCGTCCGTATCCACGGCACGGGCAAGGCCATTGCCGTCACGTCGGACTGCACCCCGCGCTACGTCCAGGCCGACCCGTACGAAGGCGGCAAGCAGGCCGTCGCGGAAGCCTGGCGCAACCTGACGGCCGCCGGCGCCCTGCCGATCGCCATCACCGACAACCTCAACTTCGGCAGTCCCGAAAAGCCCGAGACCATGGGCCAGATCGTGCGCGCCACCGACGGCATGGCCGAGGCCTGTCGCGCCCTGGACTTCCCGGTCGTGTCGGGGAACGTGTCGCTCTACAACGAGACCAACGGCGTCGCCATTCCGCCGACGCCGACCGTCGGCGCCGTGGGCCTGCTGGAAGACTACGACCTGCGCACCGGCTTCGGCGGGGTCACCGAAGGCGACACGCTGGTGCTGATCGGCGAGACGCACGGCGAACTGGGCGCCTCGATCTATCTGCGCGAAATCCTGGGCCGCGAGGACGGCGCCCCGCCGCCGGTCGACCTGGCGATCGAGCGCAAGAACGGCGACTTCGTGCGCGGCCTGATCAGTTCGGGCCTGGTGGCCGGCGTCCACGACCTGTCGGACGGCGGCCTGCTGATCGCCGCGGCCGACATCGCCCTGGCCAGCAAGATCGGCGTCACCCTGAACGCCACCAGCGCCGCCCACGCCCACCCCTACCTGCTGGGCGAGGACCAGGCCCGCTACCTGATCGCCACGCCCGACCCGGACGCGGTGCTGGAAGCGGCCAAGGAAGCCGGCGTCCACGCCAATGTCGCCGGCGTCGCCGGCGGTGACACGTTCGCGTCAAAGGACCTGTTTAGCGTCTCGCTGGACGCCCTGCGGTCGGCCCACGAGGCCTGGATGCCGGGCTACATGAACGCCCCCAAGGCCTAAGACCGGAAAGCACGAGTCCATGCGTATCCTCGCCCTCACCGCCGTTGCAGCCCTGCTGCTGGCCGCCTGTGCTCCGACCGCCCAGCCCGCCGCTCCGTCGGCGGACAACCTGGTCGCCCGGTGCTCGGCCAAGGGCGGCAGCGTCCAGCCGGTGGGCAAGGCGCAGATTCCGACCTGCGTCATCCCCTATGCCGACGCCGGCAAGGTCTGCACCGACAAGGCTCAGTGCGAAGGCGCCTGCATTCTCGAAGGCAACATCGAGACCACGGGTGAGGTCGCCGGCCAGTGCCAGAAGACCAACCGTCAGTTCGGTTGCTACGCCAAGGTCGTGAACGGCAAGTCGACCGGCGCGATCTGCGTCGACTAGGAGCGGTCGCGGGCTAGAACAACACCGCCAACGGGCGACCGCGATTGACGCAGCGCTCCTCGAAGCTACACCTCTCTTTGGAGGGTGGCATGACGCATCTCGCCTTGCCGGACATCCCCGCGATGTCCGACGATACCCTAGACGACGCACTTCCATGGCTTGATGGAGGTTGGAGCCGTCAGACTAGGGGTCTTGTGGAGGCGCATCGAGCCACAGGTCTGGACCTCAACCGGAACTGGGCCGAAGTCCCCCGCAGTTGGCAGTGCCCTTGCTGCCAACGCACCAAGGCCCAAATCGTCCGACTATCAGAACACGGCGTGTTGCTTTGCCATCTCGAATGGCACCACGATCATCTTCGCGACTATGGCAAAGCGGTCTTGCGGCACCGCAATTCGCTGCCCGAGAATAGCGAAGAGCGCTACGGAATAATGAGCGCCCTGGAGGCGACGAAGGACTTCTGCGAGCGCTTCTTCACGACACTAGTCTGCAAAGACTGCAATCTTGCGGAAGGCGAGGCCAAACGACTCCTCGCGGATGCACCACGCGATTTCAGTTTCTCGCCAGCCGAGATCAAGCGCTTCATTAGACCTAGGCCCAACCAACCCCACCGGATCGATGAAGAGACCGCAATCGCGGTCTGGCAAGAGGTGCGGACCGATGTCGAAGACCGTATTGCCTTCGTCGCGGTGCTCGCCGAGCGAGTGGCGCAAGGACGCCACCGACGCCAGAGCATGCGGTCAGGCTATTCTCGAGTGCGCTCGCCGCTCGAGATCGCTATCGCGCTTGCCGCGCCCGACTGGGATTTCGGCGCGATCTATTCGGCCGCCGGGGTGCTGTCGGAACGATCCGTGCGACGCGATGGACAAGGCAGCGCCGGCGGCAAGCGCCGAGCCAAGCCCTCATGCTCGCGGCCCACGCAGGCCGAAGTCGATGCTTTCGCGGCCTCTCAGCACCCGGGTTCACCTTGGCTGATCGTGCGCCCCGACTGGCGCTGTCCGGTCTGCGATCGCGATCGCCAAGCCGTCTTGCGAAAATCCAACAAGGGCAGATGGACGGGCAAGCTACAGGCCTACGCCGTATTCGAGACCGAGACTGATCCCTGGACGCTCATGTTCCATGATGTCTGGGACGACGCCACGCTCGTATTTCGCGAACACCACAGTGTCTGGCTATGTGGTGACTGTCGACATGTGATCACCGACCTCAAAGCAGCTCGCGCTACCACCTCAGACTACCCATTTTCAGTGAACGACTTGCGCTCGCTCGTGACCGAGGTTCAGCCCAATGCTCGGCCAGAAGTCGATCTCGCAGCGGCCGCGCTGCTCTGTAGCCAGCGCCTTGGTTTTCAGGACGCCGCTGCGCGGTACTTTGCCCATCATAGTCGCTGTATCGTGCTCGCCAGCCGCTTCCAGGCGCTCGTGGTTAATGCACGATGGTCGCCTGCCGACGCCTACAACGTCGTGTTTAGCGAAGCGATCGATGCGGAGCCTTCAGCGTCACACTCTGATGAACGCATTAAATGGCAGCTCGAAGAAGGCAGACGGTTTTTGGAAAAGCGTGGCTATCAATCTGCCTTGTCAGAGGAGCAATTGAACACCCTAGTTCAACACGGGTCTGCAGCCAGCGCCTCGTCCCCCTAAGCCGCGTGCACCCTTCCCGACCACCGCGCCACCGTCTCCAGCAGCTTCGTCGGATTGATCGGCTTACCTAGATGGTCGTCCATCCCCGCCGCCAGGCAAGTGGCGATCTGTTCGGGCAGGACGTTGGCGGTCATGGCCACGATCGGCGTGGCCGCGCCGCGGGCGCCTTCCATGGCCCGGATCTCGCGGGTGGCGGTCAGGCCGTCCATCACCGGCATCTGCACGTCCATCAGGACAAGGTCGAACTGGCCCTGGCGCATGGCCTCGACGCCGGCGACGCCGTCATTGGCCGTTTCCACGCCGATGCCGAACGGCTCCAGCATGGTGCGGATCAGCTCGCGGTTCACCGCATTGTCCTCGACCAGCAGCAGGCGCACCCCGGCCTCGGCGTCCAGGAGCGAGACCTCCTCGGCCTCCGGCGCCGGCAATTCCGCCAGCGGACCGCGCACCTCGAACCAGAAGGTCGAGCCCTGCCCTTCGGCGCTGTCGACGCCGATCTGGCCCTCCATGCGCTCGATGATCCGGCGCGAGATCGCCAGGCCCAGGCCGGTGCCGCCGAACCGGCGCGAGACGGCCGCGTCGGCCTGCGAGAAGCGATCGAAGATCGCCTCGCGGTTCTCGGCCGCGATGCCGATGCCGGTGTCGATCACCTCGCCGCGCAGCACGGCCTGATCGCCGTCGATCGTCTGGGTCAAGGCCACGGTGATCGAGCCGTGGGCCGTGAACTTCACGGCGTTGGACAGGAAGTTCAGCAGCACCTGCGACAGGCGCGGGCCGTCCAGGTTCATCGGCGCGACATTGCTGGCCGCCCGGACCTGGACCTTCAGCCCCTTGGCGACGGCGCGTTCCTCGACCAGCGCGGCGCAGGACGAGGCCATGGCCGCGGGATCGAACGGCCCCGGATCCAGCTCCAGCCCGCCGGCCTCCAGGCGCGAGAAGTCCAGCACGTCGTTGACGACGCTGAGCAGGGTGTTGCTGGCGTCCAGGATGTGGCC
The DNA here is from genome assembly GCA_903900155.1 of uncultured Caulobacterales bacterium. Taxonomy (GTDB): domain Bacteria; phylum Pseudomonadota; class Alphaproteobacteria; order Caulobacterales; family Caulobacteraceae; genus Caulobacter. The sequence goes on from CAIUMD010000020.1 coordinate 78,388, forward strand.
GACATGGCGGGCGGCGGTCTTGTTGAGATTGCGCGAGCGGCGCAGCACCTCGGCGAAGCCGATGATGGCGGTAAGCGGCGTACGCAGCTCGTGGGTCATGTTGGCCAGAAAGTCGGACTTGGCCGCCGAGGCCGCCTCGGCCAGTTCCAGGGCCTTGGCGATGTCGATCTCCAGCTGCTTGCGCTGGGTGATGTCGCGCGAAGTGACCAGCAGGATGTTCGAGCCGTCGCCCAGCCGCGAATAGGAGCTTTCCAGCCAGATCACCCGGCCGTCCTTGCGGGTGGACTCGTAGTCGGCATGGACCGGCGGACCGCCGGCTTCCAGACCGCGGATCACGCCTTGCACGCGCTTGAAGTCGGCTTCGCTGACCATGGCCTGCGGCGGCAGGGCCATGAACTCCTCGTGCGTATAGCCGGTGATGCGCTCGATGCTTGGCGAGCTGTAGATCCGCTCGCCCTTGGGCGACCACAGGGCCACGTGGTCGGTCAGGTTGTCGCCCAGCAGGCGGTAGAGGCGATCAGCCTCGCGATACTGCTCGATGGCGCGCCGTTGGGCCTCGACGCTGGCCGACAGGTCGTCGCGCATCTGCTCCAGGCGCATGCGCTGGCTGGTCAGCCAATAGGCCAGCGGCGTGGCGACGACGGTGGCGATGATCAAGGTCGTGAAGGGCGTGAAGGCCCCCAGATTGCGCAAGACCAGCACGTTGACGACGTAGTCGGCGATCAGGGCCGCGGCCACGATGAGGCCCACCGTCGGCGCGGTTTTGAAAATCCGGTCTTTCACGACGGCCGGCTTGATCGCGGCGCTCCTTCGGCTTGGCTGAATCACGGTGGACCCCGCCACATTAAGGAGAGATGAGGCTATTCCGCCAGTCGGGCGACAATTCGCCGCGCCATGAAACTCAATGAAACTAGGGGTTTAGCGCCCCGACGCCTTCGCCACATCGTCCAGGTCGCGCTCCAGCGCCTGGGCGGCCTGCACCACCGTCGCCACCGAGCGCTTGAAGAAGTCCTGCGGTACGGTCGCGAAATCGTCCGTAGGCTTATGATACTCGGGATGGTCCTCGACCCCGAAATAGACCCATGGCACGCCCTTCTCGCCGAAGGCGTAGTGGTCGGACTGGGTGGTCCAATTGTTCTCCTTGCCGGCCTCGTCGGTGTCGTGACCCAGCTTCAGAGTGACTTTCGCGGTCGAGGCTGCCTTGACCAGGATCGGCTTCAAGTACGGGAACGGCGCGGCGCCGGCGACGTAGAGTTCGTTTTTCGAGTTCTTGGCCAGCATGTCGAAATTGACGTTCAGGGCGATCGTCGACAGCGGGACCGGCGGGTTGGCCGCAAAGGCCCTGGCGCCGCGCAGGCCGCCCTCTTCGGCGTCGACCACCGCCAGGATCACGTCGTGCTTGGGGGGCTTGGCCTTGAACGCCTCGGCCACGGCCAGAAGGCCCGCCACGCCCGAGGCGTTGTCGTCGGCGCCGTTGTAGATCTGGCCGTCGCGGACGCCCAGGTGGTCGTAATGGGCCGAGATGACCAGGACCTTGCCGCCGTCTTCCGCCCCCTTGATGCGGGCCACCAGGTTCGTGCCCTGCACGGTCGCGCCGTCACGCTTCTGGAAGGTGAAGGTCTGCTCGAACTTGTCGCCCAGCGGCGCGAGGCCTATCTCGGCGAAGCGCGACAGGATGTAGGCCCGCGCCTTCTCCGATCCCGGCGTGTCCACCAGGCGGCCCTGCATGTCGTCGGCCGACAGGATGCGGACGTCGTCCAGGGCCTTGTCGCCAGGACCCGCGAAGGCCGGAGCGGCGGCGAAAACGGCAGCGGCCAAAACCAGGTTGGGCAGCGCGATGGCGCGGGAAAGACGGATCATTCCGCCTACATGCCGTGCGCCGCGTCGCGAATTCAATTAAATCTCCGACAGATCGCCGTGGCCCGGAAAGACAAACGCTGTCAGCGTGCGTCCATCCTTAGGGAATCGCGGCCAGATAGACGTTCCAGGAGTCCTTCCCGTGCCCATGTCCCATGCCGAACTCGAGGCCCGCCTCACGCAGGCCTTCCCCGATTCCGAGATCGTGCTGACCGACCTGGCCGGCGACAACGACCACTGGAAGGCCCGCATCGTCTCGCCCGCCTTCAAAGGCCTGCCGCGCGTGCGCCAGCACCAGTTGGTCAACAAGGCGCTGGCGGACGTGCTGGGCGGGACCCTGCACGCCCTGGCCCTTGAAACCGCCGCCCCGGCGGAATAGGAGCACGCCTTGCGCTATCGCCCGTTCGGCGCGTCTGGCATGGCGGTTTCGGCGCTGACGCTGCGCCTGGCCGACAGCACGCGCCTGCGGGCCAACGACTGGCGCGCCCTGGTCTTCACGGCCCTGGAGAACGGCATCAACAGCTTCCAGGTCGAGGGCGAGTCCCCCGAACTGCTGAAGGGCGCGGGCGAAGCCTTTGCATCTGTCGAGCGCCATCTGCTGTTCCTGACCTGGCGGGTGCGCGGCGATGCGGCCATGCTGGGCCAACAGGCCGTCGACAGCCTGCTGGGCTCGGCTTTCGAGGGGCTGGGGCTGTCCTATCTGGACCTCGTCCTGATCAACGACCCGCTGGGACCCGCCCTGCCCCAGGTCTTCGACGCCGGCCTGCGCTTCCTGCATGACAGCCGGGCGGTGCGGGGCCTGGGGATAGCCAGCCGCGGCGACATCGATCCGCGCTTGATGAAGAGCGGCTTGGTGCGAGCCGTCTCCTCGCCCTTCAACCTGTCGTCGGGCTGGGCCGAACGCCACCGCATCCGCCATGCCGCGCAGCATGACTTCGCCGTCATCGGCGAGGACTTCTGGCCCCAGGCCCTGCGCGAGAGCGGCGGCGTCGCGGCCGCGCCCAAGCCTTCGCTGTGGCGTCGCCGCACCGATCCGCTGGCCGACTTCGGCGGCTATGACTTCCTGCATACGACGCCCAGCTGGAACGCCGAAGAGATCTGCCTGGGCTACGCCCTGACCGAGCCCTCGCTGGCCACCGTGCGCGTCACCGCAGACAGCCGCGCCGAGGTCGAGCGTCTGGCCGCCGTGGTCGAGCGCGACCTGCCCACCGGCGTCTGCGCCCAGATCGAAATGGCCCGCTTCTCGGCCCAGGAACGCGAGAAGGCAGCCGGTCGCACTTGACCGAGAGGCCAGCGGCGCCTAGCTGAAAGCCTTACGCCCTAGGACCGCTTGCCATGACCGACGTCGCCTCCTCCCCCGCCCTCGACTTCATCGCCAAGACCGTGGCCGATCATCCGGTCGTGGTGTTCATGAAGGGCGTGCCGGACCAGCCGCGCTGCGGCTTCTCGTCGGTCGTCGTGCAGATCCTCGACCATCTGGGCGTCGAGTTCGTCGGCGTCGACGTGCTGCAGGACGACGACCTGCGCCAGGGCGTCAAGACCTTCACCGACTGGCCGACCATCCCGCAGTTGTACGTGAAGGGCGAGTTCATCGGCGGCAGCGACATCATCCGCGAGATGTTCCAGTCGGGCGAGCTGAAGACCATGCTGGTCGAACAGGGTGTTCTGCAGGCTTGAGCCGGCTCTTCGTCCCGCCCAGGGACGCCTATTCCCTGACCTTCGAGCCCAAGGCGTCGGACATCGACGCCAACGGCCACGTCAATAATGTGGTCTACCTGGCCTGGGCTCAGGACCTGGCCATCGCCCACTGGGAAGCCTGGGCCAGCGAAGAGCGGCGCGCGCCCTGGAGCTGGATCGCGCGCCGCCACGAGATCGACTATCGCCGCGAACTGCTGCCGGGCGAGATCGCCACGGGCTACACCTGGGTCGGCGAGCTGAAAGGTCCGCGCTTCGAGCGCTATGTCCGCATCGACGGCCCCGACGGCGAGATGTGCGCCCAGAGCCGCACCGACTGGGTCCTTATCGACATCGCCGCCAAGCGGCCGGCTCGCGTACTGCCCTGGATGGTCGAACGGTTTACGCCGAAGGGCTGATCGGATTCGCGATGACGACGCGCTCGCCGTGCGTCAGGCCCAGCTCGTCATAGCTGAACCGCAACTCGGCCCAGCCCGCCGGCCCCTTGCACGTCTCCAGCCGCCGCCTGGCGAAAGCGACCACCGCGTGGCCGGCCTTGCGGTCGACACGGAACACGAAGTCGGCCTTGGCCGTGCAACCCTTGGACGCCACGCGAAGGGTTAGGGCGTCGGCGGCCGTTTCCACGATCGCCACCGGCTCCAGTTCGGCCAAGGTCTCGTCCGGCGCTGCGGGCGGCAGGCGTGGTCGCGAGGTCGCGCAGCCGGACAGCACGACGGCCGCACCGGTGATCATAAAACCTCTGCGCGATTGAACGAAGTTCATCGACCTCTGTACGAACTGTCCGAACTTGACCAAAGATCGCCCACCGCTGGCGACATAGCCAGCCTTTGGGGAGTTCATCGTGCGTCTTCGTAGCGTTTTGCTGGCCGCGTCCATGGCCAGCCTGGTGGCGGCCCCCGCCTTCGCCGCCGACTACAAGAAATTGGACGCCGAGATCGAACGCCTGGCGGCTGTCGGCAAGGTTCCGGGCGTGGCCGTCGCCGTCATCGAGAACGGCAAGGTCACTCACGTCGCGACCAAGGGCGTGCGCAACGCCAAGGGCGACCCGCTGACGCCGCAGACCGTGATGTACGCCGCCTCGATCACCAAGGCGACCTTCGCCTACTACGTCATGATGCTGGTCGACGAGGGCAAGCTGGACCTGGACAAGCCGATCTCGGCCTACCTCCCCAAACCGTTGCCTGAGTACAAGGCCTATGCGGACCTGGCCAATGACCCGCGCTGGCGGGAGATCACGCCGCGCATCCTGATGACCCACTCGGCGGGCTTCCCGAACTTCCGCTGGCTGAACCCGGACGAGAAGCTGGACATCAAATTCAAGCCCGGCAGCCGCTACGCCTATGCCGGCGAGGGCATCAACCTGATGCAGTTCGTCATCGAGCAGGGCCTGGGTCTGAAGGTCGGCGAGGAGATGGATCGCCGTCTGTTCCAGCCCCTGGGCATGACCCGCTCGGGCATGGTCTGGCGCGACGACTTCAAGACCGATCTGGCCGACGGCATGAAGGAAGACCGGACCTGGGAAGCGCACGACGATCGCTCCAGCGTCAAGGCGGCCGGCTCGCTGGACACCACGATCTCGGACATGGGCAAGCTGGCGGCGGCCATGGCCTCGGGCTGGGGCTTGTCGGCCAAGGCGCGAGCGGAGTTCACCAAGCTCAGCCTGCCGATCACCAGCGCCAGCGAGTTTCCAACCTTCACCGAGGCGACCAACCCCGACAACGCCAAGATCGGCCTGGGCGCGGGGATCGGCGTGGTGGTCTTCGACGGTCCGCAGGGCCACGCCTTCATGAAAGGCGGCCATAACGACATTACTGACAACATCCTGGTCTGCGTCGAGAAGGGCCGTCGCTGCGTGGTCATCCTGACCAATAGCGGCCTGGGCCAGCGGATCTTCCCGCCCCTGGCAAAGGCGGCGCTGGGCGAGACGGGCGCCCCCTGGAGCTGGGAATATACCCGCCTGCTGCCCGTGGAAGCGCCTTGAAAGCTGTCATCCCGGCCAAGCGCCAAGCGCGCCGAGCCGGGACCGCCGGAAGCGCCGCGCCTGTTGCGTTCCAGGATCTTCGCCCGGATGACAAGATCTGATTAGCCCCAGGGGCCCGGATTGCGGCCGGAATTGCTCGGCGGAACCACCGAGGCCGCGACCGGCGCTGGGCGTCGCGCGGCCGTCCCCCGCCCCACACCCAGGCGCATCAAGGCCTCGACGCGGTTCTGGGTCGACGGGTGGGTCGAGAACAGATTGTCCGCGCCCTTCCCGGCCAGCGGGTTGATGATGAACATGTGGGCCGTGGCCGGATTGCGCTCGGCGTCGTGATTGACGTAGCCGCCGCGGGCATAGGCCTCGATCTTTTCCAGGGCGCGGGCCAGGGCGGCCGGGTCGCCGCCGATCTGGGCGCCGATGCGGTCGGCCTCGTACTCACGGGCGCGGCTGATGGCCATCTGCACCAGCATGGCGGCGATCGGGGCCAGGATGGCCATGGCGACCGCGCCGATCATCCCGCCGATGCCGCCCCCGTTACCTTCCTCGTCGCGCGAGCCACCGAAAAAGAACGCGAAATTGGCAAGGGCCGAGATCGCGCCGGCGATGGTCGCCGTCACGGTCATGACCAGGGTGTCGCGGTTCTTCACGTGGGCCAGCTCGTGGGCCATCACGCCGCGGATCTCGTCGCGGGTCAGCAGTTGCAGCAGGCCCGTGGTGGCGGCGACGGCGGCATGGGCCGGGTCACGACCGGTGGCGAAGGCGTTGGGCTGGACGTTTTCGATGACCGTGACGCGCGGGCGCGGCAGGCCAGCTCTCGTGGCCATCTCCACGACGTCGATCACATAGTTGCGGATCAGGGGTTCGGGGTGGCTCTCGTCGACCTCCTGGGCGCCATAGGTCCGCAGCACGATCTTGTCGGCGTTCCAGTACGAGAAGGCGTTCAGGGCCAGGGCGAAGGCCAGGGCGATCAGCATACCGGTCGGCCCGCCGATCAGATAGCCCGCGCCCATGAACAGGGCCGTCAGGCCCGCCAGCAGCATGTAGGTCTTGAAGTGGTTCATCGTGTTTGTCGTCAGTCGAAGATGTCGAAAAGGTCTAAACGCTTCTTTTTAGGATAGCCGTACGAGCCGCTGCGACGGCGGTCGTCGTCATCGGGGTCGTAGCGCTTTTGGTCGGCATAGTGGTCCGGGCGCTTGTAGGGCCTGGGCTCGGCATAGGCCGCCTGCACCTCCTCGCGCTCGATCACCATCAGTTTCTCCAACTCGCCACGGTCCAGCCAGACGCCACGGCAGCGCGGGCACATGTCGAATTCGACGCCGGCGCGCTGCACGGCCTGCATGGAGCCGTCGCAGTTGGGGCACGTCAGAAGGGGCATATGAAAACCTCCGGTCCAAAAGATGGATCGGGTGTCCTCGTGTCGGAGGCGGCGCCTTGGGGAGGGGGGCTTAGGCGGCCGGACCCACTGACATCGAGAACACCCGATGCGGTCCGACATCACGAGCGCTTGCATCGCTCGCCAGAGGGGCCCGGTCCCGCCCTATTAAGCTGGGATCCCCAGGCGCCCCTTTCAAGGCCCCTCGCCCCTTAAGGGCCCGCCGCCTTCCTGCCACATTCGCGCTAGCTTAAGTGGAGCGATCGAATAAGGTCCTCACACAATTCCGATCTGGGGGCCGTTCATGACCGAGACCATCGAAGTACCGAAGCACGCCGCCGGAAGACGGCGCCGCCCCGCGCGTCACTGACCAGAAGTTTTGCCTGGGTTGCGGCAAGACCCTGCACAAGACCGCCCCTCAGTGCCCGCATTGCGGCGCGCCGCAAGCCGACGTCGCACCGGCCAGCAACAAGAGCCGCGTCGTCGCCATCGTGCTGGCCCTGCTGCTGGGCGGCATCGGCGCGCACAAGTTCTACCTGGGCCGCATTGGCATGGGCATCCTGTATCTGGTGTTCGTCTGGACCTTCATCCCCGCGATCGTCGCCTTCGTCGAGGCGATCATCTACATCACGATGAGCGACCAGGCGTTCGCCAAGAAGTACGGCTGATCCGCCGGCTTCAGCGTCAGATACAAAAAAGGCCCCGGATCGCTCCGGGGCCTTTTCCGTTGGTTCGGATCCGACGCTTACGAAGCGTAGAATTCGACGACCAGGTTCGGTTCCATCTTCACCGGATACGGAACTTCCGACAGTTCCGGAGCGCGGACGAAGGTGGCCGACAGGCTCTTGGCGTCGACCGAGACGTACTCGGCGAAGTCACGCTCGTTCGAGGCGACGGCTTCGAGGACCAGAGCCATGTTGCGCGACTTTTCGCGGACCTGGATCACGTCGCCGGCCTTGCAGCGGTACGACGGGATGTTCACGCGCTTGCCGTTCACGGTCACGTGGCCGTGGTTCACGAACTGGCGGGCGGCGAACACGGTCGGCACGAACTTGGCGCGATAGACGATGGCGTCCAGGCGCGACTCGAGCAGAGCGATCAGGTTCTCCGAGGTGTTGCCCTTGCGGCGAGCAGCTTCCTCGTAGGTGCGCGAGAATTGCTTCTCGGTCAGGTTACCGTAGTAGCCCTTCAGCTTTTGCTTGGCGCGCAGCTGCAGACCGAAGTCCGAAACCTTGCTCTTGCGGCGCTGGCCGTGCTGGCCGGGACCGTACGAGCGTTGGTTGACCGGGGACTTCGGACGGCCCCACAGGTTTTCACCCATGCGGCGGTCGATCTTGTACTTGGCGCTATGGCGCTTCGACATAGTCAGTCTTTCAAAACGATCCGGGCCGGCTCCTCGAAAGAGGTGCGATCGCAACGGCGGCTTCGGGTCAATCCGTCATAAGGTTCCGCACCGCGCGGCGAGTCGGCGGCGTGAAGGGGTGGCTTATGGGGGAGAGAGCCCAGGGAGTCAATGCGAGCGGGGACCCGCATAGCTACGCATCATCATTCCCAAAGAGGGGCGTTTCGCTGATTTTGCGTAGCTCCGTTTTCATTTCCACGGCCAATCCGACCAGCTCGCGCTGAAGCTTGGCCGTCCACTGATCGATCTCCTCGATCGACAAGACGGCCGGAAAGAGATGCGGTCCTCGACGAGGAACAAGCGTTACGCCGTGAATTGTCGCTTCAATGAAAAACGTGTCGCTGCTTAGCGGGGAAATCAGCTCAGTCATGACTGGTCCTCTGCAATCGCACTGCACGCGCTACTTTACCGGAGCAGGCAGCTCGCCCGGCGTTCCCCAAGTGTCGAGCCAGGCCGCGACCTCCTCGTGCGGCACCACTCGTCCAGCGGCGATGTCGGCCATGCCTTCGGCATCGGCCGCTTCGGCTTCCTCGTCAGTCTCGAAGATGAATGGTTCTGAAGCCATAGAAGCAGTATAATAGATAGCTATGCCGCTTCAACGGCCGCTTCCAAGATCAGAGACGCTGCGCGTGATGCGCCACATGATCGCCGATGAAGGTCGTGATGAAGAAGTAGCTGTGGTCGTAGCCGTCCTGGCGACGCACCGTGACCTTGCGGCCGGCCTTGGCTGCGGCGGCTTCGATTAGATGCGGCTTCAGCTGGTTTTCCAGGAAGCTGTCGGCTAGGCCCTGGTCGATGAGGATCTCGTCGAAGCTCGCGCCCGCCCCGTCCTCGATCAGGGCGCAGGCGTCGTGGGCCCGCCAGGCGGCGTGGTCGGGGCCCAGATAGGCGGTCATCGCCTTATCGCCCCACGGGCAGTTCAGCGGCGAGACGATCGGCGAGAACGCGCTGACCGACTTGAAGAGCTCGGGATTGCCTAGCGCGATGGTCAGCGCCCCGTGCCCGCCCATCGAGTGGCCGAAGATTCCCCGCCGCGCAGGATCCAGCGGGAAGGCGCCGTCGACGACCTCCAGCAGGTCCTTGGTCACGTACGAGTACATCTGGAAGTGCGGCGCCCACGGCGCCTGGGTCGCGTCGACATAGAACCCCGCACCCTGCCCCAGATCATAGGTCGGATCGTCCGCGACACCCTCGCCACGCGGCGAGGTGTCCGGCGCGACGATCGCGATCCCGTGCTTGGCGGCATAGGCGTAGACGCCCGACTTCACCGTGAAATTGTCCTCGGTGCAGGTCAGGCCCGACAGCCAAACGAGATAGGGGAAAGGCCCCTCCCCGCCATCCTTTGCTTGGGGCGGCGTCCACACCGTGAACTTCATCGGCGTGCCGGTGCTGGCGCTGTCGTGCTTGCAGTAGCGCAGCGCGCCGCCGTGGACGCGGTGAGAGGCCGTGGTTTCGACGGCCACTAGAACGTCACCACGGTCCGGATGCTCTCGCCGGCATGCATCAGGTCGAAGGCCTTGTTGATGTCTTCCAGCGGCAGGACGTGGGTGATCATCGGGTCGATCTGGATCTTGCCGTCCATGTACCAGTCGACGATCTTGGGCGTGTCGGTGCGGCCGCGCGCGCCGCCGAAGGCGGTGCCTTTCCAGACCCGCCCGGTGACCAGTTGGAACGGACGGGTGGCGATCTCCTTGCCCGCCTCGGCCACGCCGATGATGATGCTCTCGCCCCAGCCGCGGTGGCAGGCTTCCAGCGCCGTGCGCATGACGCCCGTGTTGCCGGTGGCGTCAAAGGTGTAATCCGCGCCGCCGTCGGTCAGGGCCACCAGGTGGGCGACCAGATCGCCCTGCACGTCCTTAGGATTGACGAAGTGGGTCATGCCGAACTTGCGGCCCCATTCCTCTCGGTCGGGATTGATATCGACGCCGACGATCATATTGGCGCCGACTAGCTTCAGACCCTGGATGACGTTCAGGCCGATGCCGCCCAGGCCAAAGACGATGGCGTTGGCGCCCGGCTCGACCTTGGCGGTGTTGGTGACGGCGCCCACGCCTGTGGTCACGCCGCAGCCGCAGTAGCAGGCGGTCTTGAACGGCGCGTCCTTGCGGATCTTGGCCACCGCGATCTCGGGCAGCACCGTGTAGTTCGAGAAGGTCGAGCAGCCCATGTAGTGGGCGATGGCCTGGCCCTTGTACGAGAAGCGGCTGGTCCCGTCCGGCATCAGGCCCTTGCCCTGGGTGGCGCGGATGGCCGTGCAGAGGTTGGTCTTGCCCGACAGGCAGCTTTTGCACTGGCGGCATTCGGGCGTGTAGAGCGGGATCACGTGATCGCCGACGGCCACCGAGGTGACGCCAGCGCCGACCTCGACCACCACGCCCGCGCCTTCATGGCCCAGGATCGAGGGGAAGATGCCTTCGCTGTCCAGGCCGTCCAGCGTGTAGGCGTCGGTATGGCAGACGCCGGTGGCCTTGATCTCGACCATCACCTCGCCGGCCTTGGGCCCTTCCAGGTCGACCTCGACGATTTCCAGCGGCTTCTTGGCTTCGAAAGCGACGGCGGCGCGGGTCTTCATAACGAGTCTCCTGGAGAGCGAACGCGCGCAATCTGCCGCCCCGGCCCCGCAAAGGCCAAGCCCATTTTTTCCCGGCTATCGTGACCCGTGTTCGGGGGCGCTTTAGGGTCCCGACCACCTTCTCCGGAGACCGCCCATGACCAAGCCGTTGAACGTCGCCCTGCTGGGCTATGGCATGGCGGGCAAGGTGTTTCACGCCCCGCTGATCGCGGCGACGCCGGGCCTGGCGCTGAAGACCGTGGTCACCTCGCGCGCCGACCAGGTCGCCGCCGACCATCCCGGCGCGAGCGTCGTCGCCGAGGTCACCACCGCCCTCGCCGATCCCGAGATCGACCTCGTGGTCGTCGCCACGCCCGACGCCTTCCACGCCGAACATGCCCGTCAGGCCCTGGCGGCCGGCAAGGCGGTGCTGATCGACAAGCCGTTCGCCACCACCCTGGACGGCGCCCAGGCCCTGGCCGAGCAGGCCGCCCGCGCCGGCCTGCTGCTCAGCGTGTTCCACAACCGCCGCTGGGACAGCGACTTTCTCACCATCAAGCAGCTGATCGCCGACGGCGCCCTGGGCGAGGTCACGCACTTCGAGTCCCGCTACGACCGGTTCCGCCCCGTGGTCGTCGACCAGTGGAAGGAAAGGGCCGGCGCCGGAACCTGGTACGGCCTGGGTCCGCACCTGGTCGATCAGGCCCTGCAACTGTTTGGCATGCCGCTGGGCGTCTATGCCGACTTCGCGGTCCAGAAGGACAGCGGCGAGGCCGTCGACTACTGCCACGTGGTGCTGCGCTATCCGCGGCTGCGGGTGGTGCTGCACGCCTGCCAGCTGGCCCCGGCCAACGACCTGCGCTTCATCGTGCACGGCACGGGCGGCAGCTTCATCAAGCACGGCCTGGACCCGCAGGAAGCCGCCCTGGCCTCCGGTACAAAGCCCGGCGGCGAAGGCTGGGGCGCCGATCCGCGTCCGGGCGCCCTGCTCCGCGTCGAAGGCGACAGCGCCTACGACAGCCTGCCCGGCGACTACCTGGCCTTCTACGCCGGCCTGCGCGACGCCCTGAACGGCGCGGGTCCCAACCCGTCGAACCCGGCCGACGCCCTGGCGACCATGACCGTCATGGACCTGGCCATGCGCAGCGCGCAGGAGCGGCGGGAGCTGACGCTCTAAGCCTTGGCCACCGCCGGGAAGCGGAAGGCGCCGCCGAGCAGCTCCGCCCTCGGCAGATAGGCCCGCAGATACAGGGCGAACGGCCCAGACTTCGGCGCGGGCAACCAGTTGGCGCTGCGATCGCCGCCGGGGTCGGTGCGGCCGATCCAGATGTCCAGCGAGCCGTCGGCGTTGCGCTTCAGGCCCGGTGTGCGGTCGCCGATCGTGTAGCGCTTGATCGGGTTGTCGGTGAAGAAGAACTGGCCGTCGGGCATGGCCTCATACATCGACAGCGACCAGAAGCCATCCAGCGGGATCTGGGCCGGCATACTCAGGCGGTAAAGGCCATCGCCCGTGAAATTGCCCGCCCCGTCGTCACCAGCGGCCTTCATGTACATGGCCTCGGCCACCGGCAGCGCGCCCAGGCCCTGCAAGGCGACGATGCCGCGATAGAGATAGTCCTGGCCGTAGTCGCCCAGGTTCGGACGCGGATACGACCAGCCGCCGACGAAGGTCTGCCGGCCCTTGGCGAAGATGGTGATCATCCGCGCCTGCTCGACGCCGGCCGCCGCGGCGGCCTCGTCATAGAGTCCCGCGCCCAGGAAGGCGGCGGTGCGGGCCAGGATCTTCAGGTCGGTCGGCGGCGGCGGGTCGATAGCCAGCAGGCTGCGCGCGGTCGCGAAATAGTCGGCTGGCTTGGCGTCGCGATTGGCGTAGGCGGCGACGGGACCGCCGGCGGGCGCCTTCACGACGAAGCCGTCCTGGGCCTTGTGGGCGGCGTCCAGATCGGTCTCGCCATTGACCAGGGTGCGGACCAAGAGCCAGGCGTGCGGCGTGGCGATCCGCGTCGGGTTCGGCCCGCTGGAGGCCTGCCCCGGGCCGACCAGGGTGAAGGTCCCGCCCTTGCCGCCGATCGTGCGCGCGCCCAGCACCACGTTGTTGTTGGTGAACATGTCCATGACGGCTGCCGAGTAGTAGCGCTCGCCCAGGGCCGGGATGGTCAGGGTCACCGGCCCCTTGGTCAGGTCCAGGAAGGCCGACGAGTACAGGGTGTCGTTATTGGGCGTCGTCACCCAGCGGGCGTTGTGGTCCGACAGGGTGCGGGTGTGCGAGATCTTGTTGATCGCCGCGCCGGGAGCCTTCAGCAGGCGCGCCCGCGTCGTGGCCATCTCGATCAGCGGCAGGGCGTAGAGAAACGCATCCCGCGCGGCGGAGGGGTCACCCTTTCTTTCTTGATCGGCCGCCTGCGCCAGAGACGGGACCAGACCTAGCGCGCCGGCCATGGCCAGCCATTCCCGACGGTTCATCACGACCTCCCCAACATTTGTTTGAGAGGAGTTGAACGCCAGAAGCGCCTCAATTCAAGAGGCGCCGCCGCTTAGACCTCGTCGCCGTCCGCCGCCCTCTTGGCCAGCTTCGCCAGCACCCGCCCTCGCCCCTTGCTCAGCGCGGTGATCACGCCGCGGAAGGTGCGGACTTCCTGGTCGGTCAGGCGGGCGCGGGCCAGGGGGACGCGCAGGTTGCGGACCATCGACGGCTTCTTCTCTGGCGGATGATAGAAGCCGGCCTTGTCCAGCTCGCCTTCGAGATGCTCGTACAGACCCAGCATGGCGGCCTGGTCGGCGGGCTCCTCGACATTGTGCTCGAATTTCTTCCAGGGCCGGTCGTCCTGGGTCATCTTCCATTCGTAGGCGTTGATCGACACCGCCTGGGCCAGGTTCAGCGAGCGGAAGCGCTCGTCGATCGGGATCGAGACGATGGCCTGGCACAGGGCGATGTCGTGGGTTTCCAGCCCCGCACGCTCGCCGCCGAACAGCAGGCCGACCTTGCGGCCCTGGGCGACTTCCTCGGCCAGGTGGCTGGCGCTTTCACGCGGGGTGTAGACCGGCAGCCGCGTCTCGCGCGGGCGGGCCGTGGTGGCGTAGACCAGCTTCAGGTCGGCGATGGCCTCTTCCAGGGTGTCGAACACCTTGGCGTCGTCCAGCGGCCAGTGGGCGCCCGAGGCGCTGGCCCAGGCCCGCTCTTGCGGCCAGCCGTCGCGCGGCCGCACCAGGCGCAGCTCGTAGAGCCCGAAATTGGCCATCACCCGGGCCACCGAGCCGATGTTCTCGGCCAGCTGGGGCTCGTTCAGGATCACGCAGGGGGGCCTGATTTCAGAAAGATTGGGCTTGAAGTCTTCGGTCATCCGCACCCTTTGCCGCCGACTGCGCCCCGTATGCAAGAGGTTGGCAGCCGAAACCGCCATGGCCGCGTTTAGCCGGCATGTCGCGCCGCGCCGTCCTGATCGCCCTCCTCGCCCTGCCCTTGCTGCATGCCTGCGGCGAGAAGCCGATGCTGGGCCAGGAAGAGCCGATCATGAAACCCAAGCGGCTGCAGAAGCGGATCGAGGCGATCGCCGTCCGCGCCCAGCCGGCCGTGCTGGGCGTGGCCGTCGAGGACCTGACCACCCGGCAGATGTGGGCCTTCAACGGCGACCGCGCCTTTCCGTTGGGCGCGGCCGCGCGGGTTCCGATCCTGGCGGCGGCGATGGCCGAGACGGCGGGCGGCCGCCTGTCGCCCGAGGCGACCATTCCCGTGCGCGACGTCGACCTGTCGCCGCCGCCCAGCGCCGTGGCCGACGCCTGGCCAGAGCGCCAAGTCTGGAGCGTCGTCGACCTCGAAGTGCTGGCCGAACATGGCGACGCCACGGCGCTGGACCTGTTGACCAATAAGATTGGCGGGCCGGGCGCGGTCGGCGGCTGGCTGGACGTCAAGCACATTGAGGGCGTCCGTGTCGACCGCTACCAGCGCCAAGTCCGCACCGAGGCCCTGGGGCTGGCCTCGTTCCGCGCCGACTGGAAGGGTGAAGCGGCCTGGAACAAGGCCATCGCCGGCGTGCCGCACGAACAGCGCACCCGCGCCGCCCGCGAGTTGCAGGCCGACCACCGCGACACCGCCACGCCCGTGGGCATGCTGCGGCTTCTGGAGGCCTTCATGCAGCGCGAGCTGGGCGTGTCTCCCGACACTGATCGGCTGCTGGGGCATGATCCCGGCCATCTGGCGCTGGCCTTGCCGAAGGGCGTGCGCCTGGCTCAGGCGGCCGGCTCGGCGCGGGCCGACCAGGGCTTCACCCCGTCCAGCCACGCCCTGGCCGTGGTCGAGCTGAAAGGCGGCCGGCGCGTGGCCTTCGTGGTGTTCCTGACCGGCTCCACCGCCGACGCGGCGACCCGCGAGCGGCTGATCACCGACATCGGCAAGGCCGTTCTGGAAGAGTTCTAGCGCCGGCGAACCCGCGCCAGGGCCTCCAGCAGCTGGGCCGGATGCAGCGGCTTGGCCAGGTGCAGGTCCGCCCCGGCCGAGTGGGCTGCGGCGACATGCTCCTCCATGGCGTTGGCGGTCAGCATGACGACCAGCACCGGCGGCGCGTCCGACGCCGCCTCTCTAGCCCGGATGGCGCGGGTTGCGGTCAGGCCGTCCATCACCGGCATCTGCATGTCCATCAGCACCGCGTCGAAGCTGGCGGCCTCCAGGGCGTCCAGCGCCGCCTGGCCGTCCTCGACCATGGTCAGGTCGACACCGAACGGCTCCAGCACGATCTCGACGACCTTGCGGTTGGTCGGGTGGTCCTCGGCCACCAGCACCCGAAGGCCTTCCAGCGAGATTTCGCGATCCTCCTCGACCGTCTTCTGCGCCATGTTCTCGCAGCGGAGCAGCGGCAGCACGACCTCGAACCGCGCCCCCCTGCCCGGCGTAGCCTGGGCGTCGATCGTCCCACCCATCATCTCGGCCAGGGCCGCGCAGATCGACAGCCCCAGGCCCGTACCGCCGAACTGGCGAGTGATCGACTGGTCGGCCTGAACGAAGCGCTTGAACAGGCGGTCGCGCACGGCCCCGTCGAAGCCGACGCCGGTGTCGCGGACCACGAAGCGCACCGCCTCGCCCACCCGGTCGACCTCCAGTGACACCTCACCCTCGGCGGTGAACTTCACGGCGTTGGCCAGCAGGTTCGAAAGAATCTGGCTGATCCGTCCGGCGTCGCCGTCATAGGTCCCCTCGGCGTCGGGGGCGACGGACCAGCGGAACACCAGGTGCTTGGCCTCGGCCGCCGCCGCGTGCAGCTCGGCCATGCCGCGCACCAGCTGGGTCAGGTCGAACGCGCCGACGGTCAGCTGGAATTCGCCGGCCTCGATCTTGGAGACGTCCAGGATGTCGCCCAGCACTTGCTCCAGCAGGCGCCCCGACGACGAGACCAGGGCGGCCAGTTCGCGGCGGGCCTCGGGATCATCCTCATGGGCCAGGCGGTCGCCGATGGCGATCACCCCGTTCAGCGGCGTGCGCAGTTCGTGGGACATGTTGGCCAGGAACACCGACTTGGCCTGGTTGGCGCGCTCCAGCTCGGCGGTGCGCTCGGCCACGCGGTCCTCCAGCGAGCGGCGCAGCTCCTCGTTGCGGTCGCGCTGGCGGCGCAGCGCCCTGGCCAGGGAGCCGATCTCGTCCGGCCGCGCCTCGATCGGCCGGGCGGCGGCGGGGTCGCCCTGCTGCTGGGCGTCGGCCAGCTTCTCCAGCGGCTCGGTGACCATCCGGGTGGTCAGGCGGTAGAGCAGCGGCGCCTGCAGGGCCACGCCGATGAAGCCGAACAGCAGCACCCACGAGGCGGTCTTCAGCGACGACCAGACGATGTCGCTGGACGGGAAGGCCATGATGAACCACCAGCCCGGCTCGACCAGGCGGCCATAGGCCACCAGCTTGTCGCCCTTGGGCGACATCACCGTGCCGACGTCGCGCTTCTGGGCGGCGATGTGGTCGACCAGGCGCTTGAGGTCATTGTCGGTCTCGAACTTGCGCAGGATCCCGACGTCGACGACGCCGTTGCGGGCCAGGCCCTGGGCGGCCACCAGTTCGCCGTCGTCGGCCACGATCATGTTGCGGCCACCCGGCAAGGCGTCGGCCACGGCGCGCAGCAGGTAGCTGTCCAGCGACAGGCTGGTGCCGAACGCCCCCATGAACTGGCCCTTATAGTAGAAGGGCGTCAAACAGGCCGCGTTCAGGCCCCGGCCGCTGGGGTCCGAGATCAACCGCCGCAGCTTGGTGCACTTCATGACCCGGCTCGGATTGTTCTCCGGCAGGGTCAACTGGGTCATCTCCTCGTGGGAGATATCGAGGGTCGAAGGCGCGTTCTGGCGGTAATACATCAACCGGTCGGGCCGGTTGGGGCCGAACATCACCAGCCGCGTGCGGGGCGTGAAGAAGTAGAAGTTGTCGTAGTGGCGGATCTCGGTCTCGCCGGTCGCGGCCACGACATCGGTCGCGCCAACGAACAGCTCCTGCTCGGGCAGGCTCATCGTGTCGGCCTGCGGCAGGTAGGCGCCGACGCCATAGACGTAGCGGTTACCGATCCGCGCGCCGTCGAACAGGCCAGGGATCGAGCGGCGGGTGCCGTCGCCCTTCTCCGGGAACAATCGCTCGAACTGGACGTGAACCTCGGGATCGTCGCTCATGGCCAGGCGCCGGGTCAGGGCCTCGCCCGCCGCGTCGTGCACCTTCACCAAGTCGGAGAACAGACGGTCCTCGGTCTTGACCCGCTCGCCGACATATTCGGCCAGGTGGCGGGTCTGGGTGTCGGCGGCGCTCTTGCGCACGAAGACGAAGGCCGCCGCCGTCGCGACGCCCGTCACGGCGATCGACAGGATCGCCACCATGGTCAGCAGCCGCCGCGCCAGCGGGGAGGTCACCCCCGCGATCGCCCCCGGATGGTCGTTCAAAACGTCTCCCTGGCCCGCGCCCCCGGGCCGTTATCCCCAAATCGCTACGCTTGAACGCTGAACTCACTGGCAAGGTGGAAGCGACTGGCTTTTCCCCCGCGACGCAACAGTCTATAGCCTCCCGGTCCGCGCCGCTTCCTGGCCCTGTGCGCCAGATCGCCACAGGCGCGCCACCGCCAGAGGAACCTCCCCGCAATGGCCAAGATCAAAGTCGCCAACCCCGTCGTCGACATGGACGGCGATGAAATGACCCGGATCATCTGGAAGCTCATCAAGGATAAGCTGATCTTCCCGTACCTGGATCTGGAACTGGACTACTACGACCTGTCGGTCGAGAACCGCGACGCCACCGACGATCAGGTGACCATCGACGCGGCCAACGCCACGAAGAAGCACGGCGTCGCCGTGAAGTGCGCCACCATCACTCCGGATGAGCAACGCGTCGAGGAATTCAAGCTCAAGAAGATGTGGAAGTCGCCGAACGGCACGATCCGCAACATCCTGGGCGGCGTGATCTTCCGTGAACCGATCATCTGCCAGAACGTGCCGCGCCTGGTGCCGGGCTGGACCCAGCCGATCATCGTCGGCCGTCACGCCTTCGGCGACCAGTACCGCGCCACCGACTTCAAGTTCCCGGGCAAGGGCACGCTGTCGATCAAGTTCGTCGGCGACGACGGCGAAGTGATCGAGCACGAAGTCTTCAAGGCCCCGGACGCCGGCGTCGCCATGGCGATGTACAACCTCGACGACTCGATCCGCGACTTCGCCCGCGCCTCGTTCGCCTACGGCCTGAACCGCGGCTATCCGGTCTATCTCTCCACGAAGAACACGATCCTCAAGGCCTATGACGGTCGCTTCAAGGACATCTTCCAGGAGATCTTCGACGCCGAATACGCCGACCAGTTCAAGGCCAAGGGCATCCACTACGAGCACCGCCTGATCGACGACATGGTCGCCTCGGCGCTGAAGTGGTCGGGCGGCTACGTCTGGGCGTGCAAGAACTACGACGGCGACGTGCAGTCGGACATCGTCGCCCAGGGCTTCGGCTCGCTGGGCCTGATGACCTCGGTGCTGATGACGCCGGACGGCAAGACGGTGGAAGCCGAAGCCGCCCACGGCACCGTCACCCGCCACTACCGCCAGCACCAGAAGGGCGAGTCGACCTCGACCAACTCGATCGCCTCGATCTTCGCCTGGACCCGTGGCCTGGCCCACCGCGCCAAGCTGGACGACAATCAGGAACTGGCCGATTTCGCCGCCACCCTGGAAAAGGTCTGCATCGACACCGTCGAGAGCGGCTACATGACCAAGGACCTGGCCCTGCTGGTCGGCGACAAGCAAGGCTGGCTGACCACCGAAGGCTTCCTCGACAAGATCGACGAGAACCTGAAGAAGGCCATGGCCTAAGGCTCAAGGCTCTTAGCCTGGAGACAGAGACGCCCCGGAGGACCGCCTCCGGGGCGTTTTCTTTTGCGCCTCGCGCCGAGGCGACGCGTGCGCCGCAACAACAATCCCTTGGCGACAATTGACAAATACAACTTATAAGACTTTAAATAGGTGCAAGTCGTCCTGTCGGACGCCTTCCCCCGATCCGTTGTCGAGAGTTTCCTCCCCGACCGGATCCGCCTCCAACGCCGCTTCCGCCCCCGGGAGCGGCGCTTTTTTCGGTCCCTCCCCCCCCCCCGGCCTCCCCATAGCGAGCGCGCCTCACGCGCGAGCGCTCTTGCGGCGAACGGCGATAGCTGGTCTATCCGCGTTAACCTTTGAGGGTGGGCAAAGCGGCATGACTCTGCAGAAGCGGATCTGGGACCTGATCGTCCTGGCGATCTTCGTCTTCGCCGCCGCCTTCGCCACGGCGCCCTGGTTCGCGTTCCGGGCGCTGAAGGCCGCCGCCCAGTACGAGGACGTCCAGGCCATCGGCGACCTGGTCGACTTCCCGGCCGTGCGCCGCAGCCTGACCGGCCAGCTGATCGCCGATGCGCCCGCCGCCCAGCCCGAGAACCCGTCGATCTGGCGCGACCCGCTGAGCGTCTTCAAGAAGGCCATCGAGCCGATCGCCCCGCCCGAGCCCAAGGTCGACCGCTACCTGACCGTGGCCGGCGTCTCGGCCCTGACCCGCGGCTACGCCCCTGGCAGGGCCCCGCCCGCCTCGGCCCGCGACAGCTCGCTGGGCGGACAGATCAAGGACGTGGTGCGCGGTCCCTATCCAGGTATCGCCTACTGGGATCCCAACCGCGTGCGCATCTCCATCAAGCGCCCGGACGCCAGCGGCAAGGTCACGATCTTCACCTTCGAGCGCAAGGCGCTGTTCACCTGGAAACTGGTGCACATCCGCCTGCCGGGCGACGAGCGCCAGGGCTGACCTGAACTCCGTGCTCCCCCTCGTTCTCGACGTCGTCTCTCGAGTCTGGCCGTTCTTCCTGCTGGTCGGCGCCGGCCTGGCCCTCAGCCGCCTGCGCCTGCTCGACGCCAAGATGACCCAAGGCCTGTCGGCCTATGTCTACTGGGTCGGTTTTCCTGCCCTGCTGCTGCACTCGCTGTCGCGCCTGGGACGGCCGGGACACGACCTGCTGCTGGGCCTGTCGGCCTATGCCGGGGCGGGCCTGCTGGTCATGGCCGCCGTCGTCGGCGCCGGGCGCTTCCTGGGTTGGAGCAAGGCCGAGCGTGGCGGCGCGGGCATGGCGTCCGGCGTCGGCAACAGCGCCTTCCTGGCCCTGCCGATCACCGCCGCCGTCATGGGGGCCGAGACCGCCCGCCTGGTCGCCGGCGTCGTGGCCATCGACTTCGTGGTCATGGCCGCCACCGGCGTGGGCCTGCTGGGCTGGGCGGCCGGCCGTTCAGTCTGGCGCTCGACCGTTCAGGCGTTCCGCAATCCCGTCGTAGCCGCCGCCCTGGCCGGCGTCGCCCTGGCCCTGCTGGACCTGGCCCTGCCCGAGCCCCTGGACCGCGCTGTCGGCATGGCCGCCGTCTCGGGCAGTCCGGTTGGCCTGGTCGCCCTGGGCGCGGCCCTGGGCCTGCGCGAGACCGAAGGCCAGACCGCTCCGCCCTGGGGTCCCGTAACCCTGGCCGCCATCGGCAAGCTGGCCCTCTTCCCCTTGCTGGCCTGGTTCGCGATCGGCCTGACCCCGGCCCCGCCCGCCTTCCGCGCCGGCGCGACCCTG
The DNA here is from genome assembly GCA_903900155.1 of uncultured Caulobacterales bacterium. Lineage (GTDB taxonomy): Bacteria > Pseudomonadota > Alphaproteobacteria > Caulobacterales > Caulobacteraceae > Caulobacter. The sequence continues at coordinate 99,301 of CAIUMD010000020.1, forward strand.
CTGGCCGCCGCGCCGACCGCCGTGAACGTCTTCATCCAGACCCGCGCCTATGGCGTCTTCGCCCGCGGCGTGGCCCGCACCGTGGCCCTGACCACGGCCCTCTCCATGGTCACCCTGGCCCTGGCCGCCCTGCTGCTGAAATAGATCCCGGAATCGAGCCGGCGAACCGCGCCCGCGTTTGACACCGCCGCCCCCGGCCGGTAGACGCGCTTGCGAGTAATTATCGATTGCACAGAGAGCCCTCGGCCACGGCCCTCACGTCTCTCTGCGCGTCGACGACGCCTTCCAGGATCCGAGTACATGGACGCCCGCACCCCGCCCGCCGTCGCCAAAGGCAACGCTTTGAGTCTGCCCAAGCTGGCGCTGCGCCCCCTGCTCGGCTTCTTCCACCGCTGGGTGGGGCTGTTCATCGCCGGCTTCCTGTTCATCTCGGGCGTCACCGGCGCGGTGATCTCGTGGGACCACGAGCTGGACGACCTGCTCAATCCGCACCTGATGCACGCCCGCGCGGAAGGGACGCCCAAGGCGCCGCTTGAGGTGGCCAAGCTGATCGAGGCCCGCGACCCGCGCGTCCAGGTCACCTTCATCCCGCTGGCCCCCGAGAAAGGCGAGGCCTACGCCTTTGGCGTCTATCCCAAGCAGAACCCGGCCACCGGCAAGCTCCATACGCCCGGTTACAACCAGGTGTTCATCGACCCGGCGAGCGGCGCTGAACTGGGCCGGCGCGACTGGGGCGCGGCCTGGCCGGTCACGACCGAGAACTTCGTCTCGTTCCTCTACGTGCTGCACTACACGCTGCACATCCCGGCCATGTGGGGCATCGACCGCTGGGGCGTGTGGCTGATGGGCGTGATCGCCGTGCTGTGGACGATCGACTGCTTCGTCGGTTTCTACCTCACCCTCCCCGCCCAAAAGAACGCAAAGGGGACCGGCAAGGGCTGGTGGAGCCGCTGGAAGCCGGCCTGGCAGATCAAGACCAAGGCCAGCGCCTATCGGATCAATTTCGACATCCACCGGGCCTTTGGCCTGTGGCTGTGGGGCGTGCTGTTCACCGTGGCCTTCACAGCCTTCTCGCTGAACCTCTACACCGAGGTCTTCTATCCGGTGCTGTCCAAGGTCTCCAAGACCACGCCCGGCCCGTTCGAGCTGCGCACGCCCGCGCCGCTGGACCAGCCGATCATCGCCAAGAAGACCTATGCCCAGGTCATCGAGACCGCCCAGGCGGAGGCCAGGAAGCGCGGCTGGACCGACCCGGTCGGCGGCGCCTTCTACGCTCCCGGCTACGGCGTCTATGGCGTGACCTTCCACCAGCCGGGCGGCGACACCGGCGCGGCGGGCGTCGGCACGCCCTACCTCTATTACGACGCCCAGACCGGCCTCCCGGCGGGTGAGCGCCTGCCGTGGGTCGGCACCGCCGCCGACATCTTCGTCCAGGCGCAGTTCCCGCTGCACTCGGGCCGGATCCTGGGCCTGCCGGGGCGGATTCTGATCTCGTTCATGGGCGTGGTCGTGGCCGCGCTCAGCGTCACCGGCATCGTGATCTGGCTAAAGAAGCGCAAGGCGCGGGTGGCGCGCCGGGCCAAGGCCTGACACGACAAGACGGCCTGCTGACTGACAATCCCTGTCAGCTGCCCGGCCTAGCCTTGGCGTCAGGAGGAGACGCCATGATCAGCTATATCACCTTCGGCGCCCGCGACGTCGACCGCGCCCGCCTATGGCGATGGCTACGACCTGGCCAATGTGCGCGACCCGGACGGCGACAAGCTGTCGGCGTTCTTAAAGAGCTAGCCGGGCGCCCGGCCGCTCAGCACATTGGAGGTCGGCAAGCCGCCGGGCGGTCCTTGGTCGCCGGCCCTCCAGCCTGTGGGACACGGTCCGATGCGCTGGTAGCGACGGGCCTGGACCACCTTGCCGCCTGCGGACTGCAGCGGCTGCAGGGCGAAGCGGACGGTGAAGTCATCGACCTTGCGCCGCGTCGTCGTCACGTAGAGGCCATAGCGCGCGTCGCCGACCTGGCAGCGCTTGATGTGCTCGTCGGCGGTGTCCTTGGCGACCTGGCCATCAGCTGGCAAGGCGCGCCGTTGATGTTCGGCTCGAGGCGCGAGAACGAGCTGACCACCTCGGGATTGGCGCAGACCTGGACGACGCCGGTCTGGCCGCCGGAGTCCTCGACAACCTCGATCCGCCACAGGGCCGGCGGCGCGAAGGGCTTGGGCGCCTCGGCCTGCTTCTGCTCGCAGCCGGCCAGGGCCAGCAGACCGACGACCATCAGAGCCTTTCGCGACATGTGACCGCCCAGATTTGAACTACATATGTAATTCTATTGAACCGACGCGCATGCTGCCGTCAAGTCGCAACCTCAGTCGACAAAAGGGAGAGCTGCGGTGAAGACAATGGCGAAAACGTTCACGATCTGCGCGACGTCGTTGCTGCTGGCCGTCTCGGGAGGTATCGCCACAGCTGCCGCCGAGCCGTCTGGTTTCGCCAGCAGCGCCGATGTCCAGGCCCAGTTCCGCGACATGCTCGCCGCCATGAAGCCAGACCAGGGGTTCATGTGGCGCCCCCTGGTTCGCGACGGCGCGACCGTGGCGGCGATCGAAATCTGGAAAAAGCCGGGCCGCCCCGCCGTTCACCCCACTGAGGCCGAATACGCCATCGTACTTGAAGGCGCCGGCACGCTGGTCTCCGGCGGGACCATGGCCGACGCCAAGCCCAAGAACCCCACCCTGACCGAAGGCAGCCAGATCGAGGGCGGCGCGACCCGGGCGCTCGGCCCGGGTGACGTCATCCTCATCCCGGCGAGCGTGCCGCACTGGTTCAGGATCACCGGTGAGCGGCTGGTGCTGCTGGGGATCAAGCTGCCGGGCGCGAAGTAGCGATCAAAGCCCTGACGTGTGAGGACCAAGGTCTTCGCGCGCGTCGAAGCTTCGCATCGCGATCTGCGCCACGGCTTCCAGTTCCGCCCGCGTCGCGCCATCCCGCGCCAGGATCGACATCCCGCTCTGAACTGTCTGAATGAAGCGGGCGAGGGCGTGGACGTCGGTTCCGGCCGGAAGCTCGCCTGACTCCACACCTTGATCCAGTCGCGCCTTCAGCCGCTCCAAACTGCCGAGACGCGCTGTGCGGACTACCTCGCCAAGGCTAGCGTGCCCTTCGTCGCCGACCATGGACAAGGTCACCATGCAGCCTCGCGGCATGTCGCATAGCGAGCCGGTCAATGAGGCGGCTGAGTCCATCAGCCACGCCGCCACAGCCTCACGCGCCGTTGCACCGGCCCGGAACCCGCCCCAGCCCATCTCGTCGTAGGTCTTGCGATAATAGTCGAGCGCGGCGCCGTACAGCGCCTCCTTCGAGCCGAACGCGGCGTAAAGGCTCGGCGCGCCGATCCCCATCGCGGCGGTCAAGTCGGCGATGGACGTGGCCTCGTAGCCCTTCTCCCAGAACAGCCGCATCGCCTGGTTCAGCGCTGCATCGCGGTCGAACGCGCGCGGTCGGCCGCGCCCGCGCCCTGCGGCCTTGGCGTCGTTTTCCAGACCTCGTCCTGAATTTTGCATCGATCGTTAGATAAGTCCCTTGAACATGCCCGGCAACCTCCCCAGGTATTTCTGTATCAATCACTCCACAAATGGACTCTGGACGGACATGACAAATCTGGCTGGCAAGCGCGCCCTGGTCACGGGCGCCTCCCGCGGCATCGGGGCCGCAATCGCCCTGGAACTGGCCGAACAAGGCGCGGACGTCGCCATCACCTACGAGCGCGCCGCGGACAAGGCCGCGGAGGTGGTGAGGGCGATCGAGACAAAAGGCCGTAAAGCCGTCGCTATCCAGGCTGACAGCGCCGACGTCGCGGCGGTGAAGCGGTCGGTGGACGAGGCGGCCACCGCGCTCGGCGGACTCGACATTCTGGTCAACAACGCCGCCATCGCCCGCTATGCCCCGTTCGCCGAGATCAGCCAGGAGGACGTCGACGCCCTGCTGGCGGTGAACGTACGCTCGCCGATCTTCGCGGCCCAGGCGGCCATTCCGTACCTGAAGGCCGGCGGCCGCGTCATCACGATCGGCTCGGCGGGCGCCGATCGCATCGTGGGCGACCCCGGCGCGGCCTACTACATGACCAAGTCGGCGCTGCAGTCGTTCAACCGCGGCCTCGCCCGTGAACTGGGTCCGCGCGACATCACCGTGAACCTGGTGCAGCCGGGCTCGACCGACACCGACATGAACCCGTCCGATGGCGAGTCTTCGGATTTTCAGCGCTCGCTAATCCCGCTTGGCCGCTATGGCAAACCCGAGGATGTGGCCGCCGCGGTGGCGTTCCTGGCGTCGCCTGCCGCCCGTCAGATCACCGGGACCATCCTGAACGTCGACGGCGGCGCGCTGACCTAAATCCAGTCCCCCCAGTCATTCGGAAATAGAAAAGGGGACGCCTTTCGGCGTCCCCTTCGTCATTCGATAGTCACCCGCCAGTTCAGCCGGCCAGCGCCGCCTTCACAGCCGCGAGGCCTTCGCCCGCCTTGCTGTCGTCGGGCGCGCCGCCCTGGGCGAAGTCGGCCTTGCCGCCGGCGCCTTGACCGCCCATGGCGATCACGGCGGCCTTGGCGAGGTCGGCGGCGCTGAACTTGGCGGTCAGGTCGGCGGTGACCGCGACCGTGACAGCAGCCTTGCCGTCCGACGTGCCGACCAAGGCGACGACGCCCGAGGCCAACTGCTTCTTGAACTCCTCGGCGACGCCGCGCAGTTCCTTGCCGCCCACGCCGTCCAGGACGCGGGCGATCAGGGCCGTGCCGTTGACGTCTTCCGGACCGGCCGCCGCACCGCCGCCGCCGCCGCCCAGGGCCAGCTGCTTCTTGGCGTCGGCCAGTTCCTTCTCGAGGCGCTTGCGGTCGGCGATCAGGGCGTCGACGCGAGCGCCGACTTCCAGCACCGGGGTCTTGAACTGGTCGGCCAGCGACTTGGCCACGCCCGCCTGATCCAGCAGGAAGCGGCGGGCCGCCTCGCCGGTCAGGGCCTCGATGCGGCGCACGCCGGCGGCGACGCCCTGCTCCGAGACGATCTTGAACAGGGCGATGTCGCCGGTTCGGGCCACGTGGGTGCCGCCGCACAGCTCGACCGAATAGGCCTTGGCTTCATCGGCCAGCGACTTGCCCCCCAACGCCTTACCGAGCGTCAGCACGCGGACGCTATCGCCGTACTTCTCGCCGAACAGGGCCACGGCGCCGGCCTCGATGGCCTCCTGCGGAGCCATTTCCTTGGTTTCGGCCGGGACGTTCTGGCGGATGACCTCGTTAACCTCGGCCTCGATGCGGTCCAGTTCCTCGGCGGTCAGTGGGCCGCCGTGGCTGAAGTCGAAGCGCATGCGCTCGCCATCGACCATCTGGCCCTTCTGGGCGACGTGCGGACCCAGCACATGGTGCAGGGCGGCGTGCACCAGGTGGGCGGCCGAGTGGTTGGAGCGGGTGGTGTGGCGGCGCTCGGCGTCGACCGAAGCGACGACTTGGTCGCCGACCTTCAGGTCACCCGACAGCTCGACGCGGTGGACGAACAGCTCGCCGGCCTGCTTCTGAGTGTCGATGACGCGGCTTTCGCGGCCGTTGGCTTCGATCACGCCGGTGTCGCCGGCCTGGCCGCCGCTTTCGGCGTAGAAGCTGGTGCGGTCCAGCACCACCTCGGCGGTCACACCGGCCGAGGCGCTCTCGACTTCGACGCCGTCGACGACGATCGCTTTCACGGCGCCCGTGGTCTCGGTGTTCTCATAGCCGACGAAGTCGGTCGCGCCGGCCTTTTCCTTGATCGCGAACCAGGCGGCGGCGCCGGCCTGCTGGCCCGAGCCGGCCCAGTTGGCGCGCGCCATCTCGCGCTGCTTCTGCATGGCCGCGTCGAAGCCGTCGGTGTCGACGGTCAAGCCCTTGGCGCGCACGGCGTCCTGGGTCAGGTCCAGCGGGAAGCCGTAGGTGTCGTACAACTTGAAGGCGGTCTCGCCGTCCAGCACGCCGCCGGCGGTCAGGTTGGCGGTGGCGTCGTCCAGAAGGCCCATGCCCCGGCCCAGGGTGACGCGGAAACGCTCTTCTTCCTGGCGCAGAGTCTCGACGATCGAGGCCTCGGCGCGGCGCAGCTCCGGATAGGCCTGGCCCATCTCGGCGACCAGTGTCGGGGCCAGGCGGTGCATCAGGGGCTCGTTGGCGCCCAGCAGATAGGCGTGGCGCATGGCGCGGCGCATGATGCGGCGCAGGACGTAGCCGCGGCCTTCGTTCGACGGCGTGACGCCATCGGCCAGCAGGAACGACGACGAGCGCAGGTGATCGGCGATGACGCGGTGCGACGGGGCCTGGTCGCCCTCGGCCTTGACGCCGGTCAACTCGACCGAGGCGGCGATCAGGGTCTTGAACAGGTCGACATCGTAGTTGTTGTGCACGCCCTGCAGCACCGCCGCGACGCGCTCCAGCCCCATGCCGGTGTCGATCGAAGGCTTGGGCAGCGAGACGCGCTCGCCGCCGGCCAGTTGCTCGAACTGCATGAACACGAGGTTCCAGATCTCGATGAAGCGGTCGCCGTCCTCATCGGGGCTGCCGGGCGGTCCGCCCGGAATGCCTTCGCCGTGGTCGTAGAAGATTTCCGAGCACGGACCGCAGGGGCCGGTGTCGCCCATGGACCAGAAGTTGTCGCTGGTCGGGATGCGGATGATGCGCTCATCCGACAGGCCGGCGATCTTCTTCCACAGATCGGCCGCCTCGTCGTCGGTGTGGTACACCGTGACCAGCAGCTTTTCCTTGGGCAGCTTGAACTCGCCGGTCAGCAGGGTCCAGGCGTGGTGGATCGCCTGTTCCTTGAAGTAGTCGCCGAACGAGAAGTTGCCCAGCATCTCGAAGAAGGTGTGGTGGCGGGCGGTGTAGCCGACATTGTCCAGGTCGTTGTGCTTGCCGCCGGCGCGGACGCACTTCTGCGAGCTGACCGCGCGCGGATGGGCCGGCGTCTCGGCGCCCGTGAACACGTTCTTGAACGGCACCATGCCGGCATTGACGAACAGCAGGGTCGGATCGTTCTGCGGCACCAGCGGCGCCGACGGCGTCACGGCGTGATCGGCCTTGCCGAAGTAGTCGAGGAAGGTGCTGCGGATCTCGTTCAGGCTGGGCATGAGCGTCTCAAGTCTGGGCGTCCGGCGTAGGGCCGGGAGTCGCGCGCTGCATAGCGCGGTTTTTCGCGAAGGGGAAACCGATCCACAGATGGTGACCCGGGTTGAGGTGGAAAAGGGCGGGTTCGGAGGCTGAGATGCTCCCCCGCGATGCGGGGGAGCTGTCACGGAGTGACGGAGGGGGCAAGTGCTGCCTAAGCCGTGCTAGCCCCCTCCCCCTCTGGTCACCTCCCCCGCATCGCGGGGGAGGATCAAAAGAAATAGGCCGCCTGGCATGGGGTCCAGGCGGCCTGCAATCGCGGCCCTCGCGGCGGTCCGGCCGCGGGCGTGTTGAAGGCGGGAACGCCCAGGGTCGGGCGAGGGCCGCGAAACCGTAGGGCCCGAAAGCCCAGTCCTGAAATCTAGTCCTCGTCGCCCTCTTCCGGGCCGCCGACCAGGAGCTCTTCCTCGATCTTCTGCGACGACTTGCGGACGGCCTTTTCGATGTCGGCGGCCACGTCGGGATTGGTCTTCAGGAACTCGCGGACATTGTCGCGGCCCTGGCCGATGCGCTGGCTGCCGTACGAGAACCACGAGCCGGCCTTGTCGATGATCCCGGCCTTGACGCCCAAGTCGATGACTTCGCCCAGCTTGGAGATGCCCTCGCCGTACATGATGTCGAACTCGACCTCGCGGAACGGCGGAGCCACCTTGTTCTTGACCACCTTCACGCGGACATTGTTGCCGATGATCTCGTCACGCACCTTCACCGAGCCAGTGCGGCGGATGTCCAGGCGCACCGAGGCGTAGAACTTCAGCGCATTGCCGCCCGTAGTCGTTTCCGGGCTGCCGTACATCACGCCGATCTTGTGACGAATCTGGTTGATGAAGATGACGATGGTGTTGGCCTTGTTGATCGAGGCGGTCAGCTTGCGCAGCGCCTGGCTCATCAGACGGGCTTGCAGGCCCGGCAGGCTGTCGCCCATCTCGCCTTCGATTTCGGCCTTCGGGGTCAGGGCCGCGACCGAGTCGATGACGACGATGTCGATCGCGCCCGAGCGCACCAGGGTATCGGTGATCTCCAGGGCCTGTTCGCCGTTGTCGGGCTGCGAGACCAGCAGGCTGTCGAGATTGACGCCCAGCTTGTGCGCATAGGACGGATCCAGCGCGTGCTCGGCGTCGACGAAGGCGGCGGTGCCGCCGGCCTTCTGGACCTCGGCCACCACGTGCAGGGCCAGGGTGGTCTTACCCGAGCTTTCCGGGCCGTAGACCTCAATGATCCGGCCCTTGGGCAGGCCGCCGATGCCCAGGGCGATGTCCAGGCCGAGCGAACCGGTGGAGACCGCTTCGATCTCGACCTTGCCCTTCTCGCCCAGCTTCATCACCGAGCCCTTGCCGAACGCGCGGTCGATCTGGGCGAGAGCCGCCTCTAGCGCGCGTTGCTTGTCGCCTTCTTCCTTGCCCACGAGTTTCAAAGCCGCCTGACTGGTCATTGTTGATCCGCCCTCTATCCCATGATTCCGGTCGCCCGATCGGCGCTTCCCGCGCCGCGTCCCAACGACCTGTGGAACACAATCAAGGCGTACATGCTTTGTTCCGAGTTCGCAAGATGTTCTCGCCGTCAGAAACGACCGTTTCTGACGTAAGCCAGAATGTCGCACCCTCCCCGCATGGAAATGAGGTGACACCCGCCGCGCCGAAACCGGTCCTTAAGTCCCGCTGTGCCAGCTTCGCCGCATCTTGGGGGACTGCCACCTTGTCCATCGATCCGCGTCGCCTTCTGGGCCTGGCTTTCGCCAGCGCCGATCTTCTCGTTGAACTGCAAAGCGGCCGTGTGCGCCTGGCGCTGGGCGCGGCGCAGAAGGTCATGGGCAAGTCCGAAGCCGGCCTGATGGGACAGGCCTGGTCCGACCTGTTCCATCCCGACGACCGCCCGCTGATGGAGGCCATGCTCAGTTGCGCCGACGACGGCATCCGCCGAGGACCGGTCGTGCTGCGCCTGGCCGGGAGCGACGATCGCTGCGTGCGGGTCATCCTGCGCGCCCTGCCCGAGAACGAAGGCCGCGTCTCGTGCGCCGCCACCGCCGCCCAGTCGGCCGGCCCGCCCCTAACCGCCGACAGCCTGCAGCCCCGCGAGTCGTTCGACGACATCGCCCAGGGCCTGTTCGAGGCCGCCCGCGTCACCGGCCTGGAGCTGGAGCTGGCCATGGTCGAGTTCGCGGGGCTCGGGGCCATGCGCGAAGGCCTGACGCCCAGCGAGGCCCAGGCCCTGGACGTCCGCGTCGCCAGCGCCGTCCGCGCCGAGTCGCATGGCGGTTCGGCCGCCACCCGCCTGTCGCCCGACCGCTTCGCCCTGCTGCGCCAGCGCGACGACCGGCCCGAGAACATGGTCAAGCGCCTGACCAAGATGGTCAGCGCCGAGGCCGACGCCCACGTGGTGCCGCTGGAGTCCGGCGGCGGCTCGTCCCGCGCCCTTCGCGCCCTGCGCTACGCCCTCGACGATTTCCTGCGCGAGGGCCTGAAGGACATGCCGCCGATGACCCTGTCGGAGGCGATGAATCGCTCGGTGAAGCGGACCCTGGCCCGCGCCGGCGCCCTGGGCGTGGCGGTCAGCCAGCGGCGCTTCACGCTGGCCTACCAGCCGGTGGTCTCGCTGACCACGGGCATGGCCCATCACCACGAGGCCCTGGTGCGCTTCGAGGACGGCGGCAGCCCGTTCGCCCTGATCCGCATGGCCGAGGAATTCGACCTGATCGAGGAGCTGGACCACGCCATCGTCGAGCAGGCCGTCAAGAAGCTGGCCAACGACCAGGAGCGCAAGCTGCGCCTGGCGGTCAACGTCTCGGGCCAGACGATCGGCAACGAGAGCTTCGTCGACCATGTCGGCCGCCTGCTCTCGAAGTTCGACGAGGCCAAGGGCCGGCTGATCTTCGAGATCACCGAGACCCGCGCCATCGACAACCTGGCCGTGGCCAACCAGCATATCCAGAGCCTGCGCGGCATGGGCTCGCTGGTCTGCCTGGACGACTTCGGGGCCGGCTCGTCCTCGTTCGCCTACCTGCAGCAGCTGCAGCTGGACATCGTGAAGATCGACGGCCGCTACGTCCGTGAATTGGCCGACAACGGCCGCGACGGGGCGCTGGTGCGCCGCCTGGTCGAGCTGTGCCGCGATCTGAAGATCCGCACGGTCGCCGAAATGGTCGAGACCGTCGAGGTCGAGGAGATCGTTCGCGCCGCCGGCGTCGACTTCGCCCAGGGCTGGCTGTACGGCAAGCCCGCCGACAAGCCCGCCCCCGCCCTGCGGCCCAGCGCGCCGGTCAAGGCCGTGGCGCGCCGGGTCGGGGCCTCGGACAGCTGGGGCTAGTTTGAATCTCCTCCCCCTCCGGGGCAGGGCTATCGCATATGACTGAGGAGTGAGCGGAGGAACTGGTCGTTCCATCCGGCGCGCTTGATCTCGCCCTTGATGGATCCTTTGTCGGGATGCAGTCGCAGGGTGTTGAGGGCGAGCTTTCGCATGAGGGCGAGGTTCTGAGGAGCATAGCCGGCGCGGCTGCGCACGGCGTCTTCGTCGAAGGCCACATCGAGAACCCAGTGGAGTTGGTTTTCGATGGTCCAATGGGTCCTGGCGACGTCGAGCATTCGTTGTGCGGAGAGGTGGGTGGAAAGCAGAAACCAC
>CAIUMD010000021.1 GCA_903900155.1 uncultured Caulobacterales bacterium
CGGCACGCCCGCTTCCTGCTCGCGCAGGATCCCAATAATCTGCTCTTCCGTGAACCGTGACCGCTTCATTCGTCCGTCCTTTTGGTGCGCGGACTCTAATTATTCCTGGAGGAGTTTCAGGGGGTCACGTCAGTTCGGTTTAGGTTGGAAAAAGTTTTTGGGGCTTTCTCAGCCCTGCTCCCCTCCCCGTCATTCCGCGCTTTATGCGCGGGATGACGGGGTGAGGTAGCTATGCAGGGTTAGCGGCCGGCCGATGCAGCCGCACCGACCACAGCACGCCCGCCAGCATCAGCACGATCGCCGCCCACTCCAGCCCGCTCGGCCAGCGGCCTTCGTGCAGGAAGCCGTACAGCAGCGCGAACAGGGTTTCGAACACGATCAGCTGGCCCGACAGGCTGAGCGGCAAAAGGCGGCTGGCGGCGTTCCACAGGCCGTTGCCGATCACCGAGGCCCCGATGGCCACCGCGAAACTGACCATCCAGAACCAGGTCCAGTCCGAGGCGGCGTGGACCTTGCCGCCCGGCAGAAAGGCCGGGACCACCAGCAGCAGCGACAGCAGCCCCGTGGCCAGCCCCGTCAGCAGCGACCACTCGTGGCTGGTGAACTTGGGCGTGGCGGCCAGGCGGCGGGCGTTCCAGACGGCATAGGCGGTCCACATGACCAGGGCCAGGGTCGCGCCCAGCAGGCCGACGACCTGCTTGCCGACGCCGACGCCGTGGTTGCCCGTAAACACCGAGACGTTGATGCACACCCCGCCCGCCACGATCAGGGCCAGCGGCGCGGCCAGGTGGCGGAGCGCAACGCCCTCCCCCGGTTTCGCGCCCACCAGCGTGACGGTCACCGGCAGCAGGCCGATCACCAGCGAGGCCAGGGCCACGCCCGAGGCCTGCACCGACACCGACAGGCCGACATAATAGATCAGGTTGCCCAAGAGGCTGAGCAGCACGAGGTCGCGCCAGTCACGCCCGTCCATCTTGGCCATCACCGCCTTCCAGGTCGGGACCAGCAGCACCGCCGACGCCAGGCCGTAGGCGATGTAGCGCCCCGCCGTCATCTGCAGCGGCGTGAAGGCGGCCAGCAGCTTGGGCGCCAGGAACACCCCGCCCCAGAACGCGCCGGCGACCAGACCGCACAGCAGGCCCAGGAGGAGATTGCGGGAGGTGCTCATGGGGTGGGCTTAGCAGGTCGCCCGGCGACGGGCTTGGCGAAAGCTCCCGGAGGTTTGGCGAGCGCTCTTAAGGGTTGACTCTTAAGTAGAGCAATGACGCAATCCAACCTTAGGTAAAAGCAGGAGGGTTCGATGAAATCTCGTCGTGAATTGATGTTCTCCGCCGCCGGCCTTGGCGTGGGCGCCCTGATGGTCGCCACCGCCGCCCAAGCCCGCACCCTATCGGCCAGCGCCTCGCCGTCGATCGTCGGCCTGGACGACGACAGCTGGTCGGATCCGGTCACCGTCAGCGTTAGCGGCGGTATCGGTCCCTACACCTATCAATGGGTGCGCACCTCGGGCTCGAGCGATATCGACTGTACGGATCCGAATAGCGACGTGACGCAGTTCCGCTGGCTCGGCGCGTTCGGCGGTCCGCCGCGCCTGTCGGGCTGGGTGTGCCAGGTGACCGACAGCGCCAACGAGACCACCAGCACCGGTCTCATCCGCGCCGCCTACGCCTCGGATTGAGACCTAGACACGCCCCTTCCGCCATGCTCCCGGCGTGACGCCCAGGCTGGCCTTCATGCGCTTGGTGAGACCGCTCTGATCGCCGTGCCCCGTGCGCACGGCGATCTCGGCGATCGACAGGCTGGTGTCCGACAGCAGGCGTTGCGCCGCCCGCAGCCGCGCGTCCGACAGCGCCCCGTGCGGCGTGGTTCCATAGGCGTCGGCGAATCGCGTGAAGAACCGGCTCTGGCTCATGCCGGCCTCGGCGGCCAGGTCGCGGACGGTCAGGGGCTGATGGCAGCGGGCCTCGATCATCACCGCCGCGCGGGCCAGGCGAGGATCGACATTGATCGGCGCCGCCGAGAGGCCGCGCAGCAGCAGCGGCGTCCAGAGCGCAGCGACGCCCGCTTCGATCGCGCCGGGCCTCTCGCCGGCCAGATATTCCAGAAGCCCGCGCACCGCGCCCGTCACCGGAACAAACGGCCGCTCGCGCAAGGCCTCGAACGGTTTCATCAGCGCGCCGCCGATGTCGGCGACCACGAACAGGTTCTCGCCGCAGGCAGCGAAGGCGTGGCGGGTTCCGGGCGGCGCCACCGCCGCGCGGCCGGAATCCACGCGCCCGCCCTTGCCGTCGATCTCCATTTCCAAGACGCCCCGGCGCGGCAGCACGATCTGGTCGAAGTCATGCGCATGCGGCGGCGCGTCCTCGCCATAACGGCGGAACGACAGTTCGGCGGGGGCGGCCAGGTCGTGACCCATGCCCTCAGTATAGCGGCGTTAGCCGTGCCCCGGCAGGGCCAGGGGTTCGCTGGCGTCCTCGACCAGCTTGCGGGCCTGCTGTAGGGCCGCGTCGATGTCGGTCTCGATGAACTCGACCTCGAGGTCGGTCAGCGGGTGCGGCGCGGCGACGACGTTGCGCAGATAGGCGCGCTTTTCCAGCGCGTTCATGGTCCACCAGCCGACGGTGTGGCCTTCCTCGATGACCGCATCGCCCATGGCCAGGAGGTCGTCGGTGTCGAAGATCGGCTGGCCGGGCTTTTCCGGGAACCACTGGCCGTCGTCCGGCAGGGCCTGGTCCAGCTTGTTCAGTAGCGCCGCCAGCCACGGGCTGATCAGCAGCGGCTTCTCATAGCCGTCGCCGAACTTGGCGCGCAGCAAGAGGTCGTAGAGCAGGTCCAGGCCCGCGTCGCCGTGGAAGGTGACGGTCTTGGCGTCAGGATCGAACTTGAAGACGTCGGACATGAGGGCTCTCGGATGCTGCGCGCGCCTTCTTAACGTCAGAACACGACGTTTTTGTAGAAAGAGGGCGGCGAAGCCCCCCCACCAGCTTCGCTGGTCCCTCTCCCCCATAAAGGGGGAGGAAGGTCAGTGATTACTGCTCCCCTTTATGGGGGAGGTGTCGCCGACAGGCGACGGAGGGGAACCGCCGCTACAGCTGGTCCAGCCCGTACACCGCGTGCAGCGCACGCACGGCCAGTTCGGTATAGGCCGCGTCGATCAGGACCGAGATCTTGATCTCCGAGGTCGAGATAACCTGGATGTTGATGTTCTTTTCGGCCAGGGCCGCGAACATCGACTGGGCGACGCCGGCGTGGCTGCGCATGCCCACGCCGATGACCGACACCTTGGCGACATCTTCGTTCACCGCGACGTCCTCAAAGCCGATCTCGGTGCGGGCGGCCTGGACGATCTCGACGGCGCGGGCGGCGTCACGCTTGCCGACCGTGAACTCCATGTTGGCGGTGTCGGCGCTGCGGGCGCGCGACTGCACGATCATGTCGACATTGACGTTGGCGTCGGCGAGACGGCCGAAGATCTGCGAGGACACGCCCGGGTGATCGGGCAGGCCCAGCAGGGTGATCTTGGCTTCGTCGCGGCTGTAGGCGACGCCCGAGACGATGCGCTTTTCCATGATTTCTTCCTCGTCGCAGACGATCGTACCTTGGCCGGGGGCTTCCCCGGGTTCGACGAAACTCGACAGCACCCGCACCGGGACGCGATGGGCCATGGCCATCTCGACCGAACGGGTCTGCAGCACCTTGGCCCCCAGCGAGGCCATTTCAAGCATCTCTTCGTAGCTGATCTTGGCCAGGCGCCTGGCCTTGCTCTCGATCCGCGGGTCGGTCGTGTAGACGCCGTCCACGTCCGTATAGATGTCGCAAGCGCCCTTCACGGCGGCGGCGATCGCCACGGCCGAGGTGTCCGAGCCGCCACGACCCAGGGTGGTGATGCGCTGCTTGGTGGTCACGCCCTGGAAGCCGGCGATGACGGCGATCTCGCCGTTTTCGAAGCATTCGTCCAGGTTCTCGGACGGGATGTCCTCGATACGAGCGCTGCCGTGGGCTTCGTTCGTGATGATCGGCACCTGCCAGCCCAGGAACGAACGAGCCTTGTGGCCCATGTTGCGCAGGGTCATGGCCAACAGGCCGGCGGTCACTTGCTCGCCCGACGCGACGACGGCGTCGTACTCGTCGTCCGACTCGGCAAGTCCTTGCGCGGCCCGGCCGGCGCCGTCCGTCCAGGCGACCAGTTCATTGGTCTTGCCCGACATGGCCGAGACCACCACCGCCACCTGCTTGCCCGTCGCCACCTCGGCCGCGACCAGGCGCGCCACCCGACGGATGCGCTCCAGGTCGGCCACCGAAGTGCCGCCGAACTTCATCACCAACCGAGACACGTGCCTGCCACCTCGAAAACCGGTCAATTCTTGCGCGGAACGGGTTGCTACGCCCCCGCTCGCGCAAGCCGCCGCCTTCTAGCGACCTTGATGCGGCGCCGCAATGCTCTCGGCGCTATTTTTGGGCCTTCGAAACGTCCGGGACCGGCGGAACCTTAAAGGCGACCACCTGCCGGCTGGCGCGATTGACGCCCCACAGGACGCGCTTGTCGTAAGGGTCCCAGGCGATCGCCTGGCCCTCGACCGGGATCGACAGGGTGGCGACATAGTCCAGGGTCGCCCCGCCCTCGGTGGGGACCTTCAAGGCGTACATCTCGGGCCGATCGTGGCCGGTGATGTAGAGCAGGCCGTCGTCGCCGAAGCCGCCGCCCGAGCAGCTGTAGGGCGCCATGCGCTCCAGCACGGCGTCCGGCAGGGCCCAGGCCCCGACCCGCCGCCACTGGTCGTCATACTTCACCAGGGTGGTCCAGCGATGATCGCGGTTCGGCTCGCCGCCCTTGTTGTCGTAGTTGGCGAACATCGCCCACCAGAAGCCGCCCTGGCGGTCGACCCAGGTCAGCGAGCCGATCCCCGGCCCCAGCGGCACGGTCCGCGTGTGAGTCATCTTGACCGGATCGAAGATCTCGACCGAACTGTTCTGCGGCACGCTGGGATAGTTCGAGCCGGCGCAGACCAGCTCCTTGCCGACCAGCAAGCAGGCGTTCAGGTGCTTGAAGCGCACCGGATCGCCGGTCCACTCGGCCTGCCGCGCGCCCGTGGCCTTGTCGTAGCGGGCGATGCGGCCGTTATCGATGGCGTAGAGATGGGTCTTGTCCGCCGCCACGCCCTGCTTGGCCTCCGGCGCGTCGTACCGGCGCGTCTCGGTGGTCTTCAGGGTGGGTTCCTGGGCCCGCTCTTGAGCAAGAGCCGGCGCGGCCAGGGCCGCCAGGACGGCTGCGAGGATCAACGGCTTCATCGGCTCAACTCCCTACGCGCCGCCGGACCCTAGCCCCGACGCATGGGTCGCTCTAGATAGGCTTTATGACGGATACTGCATCGCATCCCTCCTCTGGCCCCTCCTGGAGCATCGACCCCGCCGACGTGGCGCGGTTCTCGGCGATCGCCGCCGAGTGGTGGGATCCCAGGGGCAAGTTCGCGCCGTTGCACGTGTTCAATCCCTGCCGCCTGGCCTTCATCCGCGAGCAGGCGCTGGAGCGCTTCGATCGCGACGGCAACCTGCGCCGGCCGTTCGAGGGCCTCTCCCTGCTCGACATCGGCTGCGGCGGCGGGCTGCTGTCCGAGCCGATGGCCCGCCTGGGCTTTGACGTCACCGCCGTCGACGCCTCGGAAAAGAACATCAAGACCGCCGCGACCCATGCGGCCGAACAGGGCCTGACCATCGGCTACCGCCCCGCCACCGCCGAGCAGTTGCTGGCCGAGGGCGCGGGACCGTTCGACGTGGTGCTGACCATGGAGGTCATCGAGCACGTCGCCGATCCGGGCGAGTTCCTGCGCACCTGCTCGCGGCTGCTCAAGCCCGGCGGCCTGATGATCGTCGCCACCCTGAACCGCACGCTGAAGGCCCTGGCCCTGGCCAAGATCGGCGCCGAATACGTCCTGCGCTGGGTCCCGCCCGGCACCCACGAGTGGAAGCAGTTCCTGAAGCCCGAGGAACTACGCGCCTTCATCGCTGGCGAGCCGGTCCAGATGCAAGGCCCCTTCGGCGTGGCCTACAACCCGCTGACGGGCCGCTGGAGCCGCTCGGCCGATGTCGACATCAACTACATGATGACCGTCACCAAGGACTGACCCCAAAACCGACCAAGGGTTGAAACGGTCAACATCTGGGAACTCCAAACCTTCGCAGGCTTTTGTTTGCGCAGGGACAAGAACCCGGATTGGCGACCCGCTGTCGGGGGTCGGACGTCGATCCGTTCTGGAGCGTGACAGCCGAAAGTGTAAGCGGTTTCGGCGGCCGTCACGCTCCACCAACAGAACGAGCCTGCTTATCCAATTCGGATGAAATCCGAATTGGGCAGGCTCTGTGGGAACGGAGACACCTATGACCAACAAGACCCTGGCCGCCGTCCTAGCCGCCACCGTGGCGTGCGGCGCGATCGCACCCGCCCTCGCGCAGGACTCGGCCTATCAGCAGAGCCTTCGCAACTACGATAGCCAGCGCGCCTCGTACTACGACAAGGTGGCCGAGTATCAGGACCGTCAGGAAGCCTATGAGCGCGACCGGGCCAACTACATCCGCAATCGCGACGATTATGACCGTCGTTACGGCCGCGGCGCGTATGACCGCCGCAACCCCAGCTATGCCGAGCGTTATCGCGTCGCCCAGTATCGCGACAGCGCCGCCTACTATGCCGAACAGGCCGAGTTCGAACGTTCGCGGGCCACCTACGAGCGCGCCCGTTACGACTACGATCGTCGTTACGGCCAAGGCAGCTACGACCTCCGCAATCCGTCGGAAGCCGATCGTTTCCGTCAGAGCGGCGTCAGCTATGCTAGCGGCTACGACGCCAATCGCGACCAGTGGGAACGCGACCGCTCGCGTTATCTGGCCGCGCGCGACGACTATGACCGCCGTCGCGGCGTCGGCGCCTATGACCGTCGTTATCCCGGTGAAGCCAGCCGCTACGCCGCGCCCTATGCCGGTGGCTACGCCATCGACACCAGCGCCAGCGTCAACTACCGCAACGACTGTCGCCAGGACGCCAAGAAGAACGCCACCGTCGGCGGCGTGATCGGGGCCCTGGCCGGCGCGGCCCTGGGCTCGAACGTCGCCGCCCGCAACGCGCGTCCTGAAGGCACCGTCCTCGGCGCCCTGGTCGGCGCGGGCGTCGGCGCGGCCGTGGGCAACGCCTCGGCCAAGTGCGACACGCGCGGCAGCTATTACAGCTACGACCAGACCCAGCCCTATCGCTACAGCGACGGCCGCTACGCCGAAGCCAGCGAACGCTGCCGCCTGGCCCCCGCCCCGGCCGAGTACAACGGTCGCGTCGAGCAGCGCTATGTCCGCGTCTGCCCCGACGCCGACGGTCGTTATCGCGTCGACGGCTGATCCTGAACCATAAGACCCAAGCTGGACGGTCAGGTAGCCGACTTTCTGGAAACCGGCCGCCAGCTTGGGCGTTTATGCCTCGAGGGATCTAAACCAAGAAACTATCGGAGAGCTCGCCATGCGCGCCCGCCTGAAGACCATCGTCCTGGCCACCGTCGTCGGTTTCACCGTCAGCAGCGTGGCTGTCACCGCCGCGGAAGCCCAGCAGCGACGTGAGCGCGTCTTGGTCTGCAACAAGTCCAAGGCCAAGAACGGCGCCATCATCGGCGGCCTGGGCGGCGCCCTGCTGGGCAACACCGTCGCGGCCCGCGGCAACAAGACCGAAGGCGCCCTGCTGGGCGGCGCGGTCGGCGCGGTCGCCGGTCACGAGATCGGCAAGAACAAGCGCAAGTGCTACTACGATTACCGTTATCGGTAAACCCAACACCGATCTCCCCGGCGAAAGCCGAGGCCCCGATCGAGCCAAGAGCGCCGAGCGATTTCGCTCCGGCGCTCTTTCGCATTCACGGCTGACGCTCAGGATGAAGCTGGGCCCCGGCTTTCGCCGGGGAAACGGGTGAGGGCCTAGTTGATCTCGCCCTTTTTCGGCGCCGCCGGCGGCAGCGCGGCGACCTTCACGCCGTCCTCGACCAGGGCCTTGACCTCGGTCGGCGAGGCTTCGCCGTAGATGCCGCGGTCCTCGGACTTGCCGTCGTGGATGGCGCGGGCCTCCTTGGCGAAGGCGTCGCCGACGTAATCGAAGTTGTCCTCGACGTGCCGGCGGACCTCGCCCATGGCCGTCATCATCATCTCGCGCATCTTGGGATCGACGGCCGGGGCCGAGCGCTGCGCCTTGGTGCCCGCCACGGCCGGGGCCATGATCTGCTTGGAGACGTCGTGCGAACCGCACACGGGGCACTCGACGAGCCCGCGCGCGGCTTGGTCGTCATAGTCCGACGACGAGCCGAACCAGCCCTCGAACTCGTGAGCCGCGTCGCACTGGAGCGCGTACTTGATCATGAAACTAAGATGAGGACTTTCAGGGCCCGACGAAAGGCCGGGCGTTCTTGAGGACCGGGATCGCCGCCCGCGCTGACAGCGCAGCAGGCAGATCCAGCTCGGCCAGCAGCACGCCGGGCTCGTCGTGGTCGAGCTTGCCGATGATCTCGCCCCAGGGGCCGACGACGATCGAGCGGCCCCAGGTGCCGCGGCCGTCCTCGTGGAAGCCGCCTTGCGCCGCCGCGATGACGAACGAACCGGTCTCGATGGCGCGGGCCCGCAGCAGCACGTCCCAGTGCGCCTCGCCGGTCGGACGGGTAAAGGCCGCCGGAGCGGTGATCACCGTCGCGCCCGCCAGCGCCAGCGCCCGGTGAAGGGCCGGGAAGCGCATATCGTAGCAGATGGTCAGGCCGAACTTGCCCAGGGGCGTGTCCACGACCACCGCCGTCTCGCCCGGCGTATAGGTGGCCGACTCCCGCGCCGTTTCACCGGTCGGCAGGTCGACGTCGAACATGTGCAGCTTGTCGTAGGTGGCCACGATCGCGCCGGTCGGGTCGATCACCGCCTGGCGGTTCGCCGCCTTGCCGTCCTCGCGCAGCACCAGCGCCGAGCCGATGTCGATCCAGGTCCCGGTCTCGGCCGCGATCTGGCGCAGGCCGCCCACCACCACGTCGTCCTCCAGCGCGACCAGGGTCGGCAAGAGCTTGGCGCGGTCCTTCTGCAGGACGTTGGTGCATTCGGGCGTCAGCACGAACTGCGCCCCGCCGGCGATGGCCTCGCGGACCAGGGGCGCGACATGGGCCAGCGCCGCCGCGTGGGTGGCGGGCGTGCGCGTCTGGATCAGACCGACCTTCAAGCTCATGCGGCCAGCATCGGGTCCAGCTTGCCCTCGCGCTCGAGGGCCATCATGTCGTCGCAGCCGCCGATGTGCTGCTCGCCCACGAAGATCTGCGGGAAGGTCGTGCGGCCCGAGCGCTGCATCATTTCCTGGCGCAGGTTGGGATCCATGCCGGCTTCGACCTCGGTGAAGTCGGCGCCCTTGTCGGTCAGCAGGGCGATAGCGCGGGCGCAGTAGCCGCAGAACGGGCGGGTGTAGATGGTGACGTGAGCCATGGAACAGTCGATACCCTGGTGTTGTGCGTCTTCATATAGGACGCGCCTGCATTTCTGTAACGCGGGCGACGACGGATAACGTCACCGACGCCGCCCCGGCCGCCAGAAGCGCTCGCGCGCACCCTTCGGCCGTGGCGCCTGTGGTCAACACGTCATCAACGAGAACGATCCGCCGGCCATCAATCCGTGCACGCCTCGATTCGGGGACCACGAAGGCCGCTGCGACGTTGCGCCGCCGGCCGGTGGCCGACTTGCCGCCCTGGCTGGCGGTGTCGCGCTTCCGAATGAGGACGTCGGGCAGGTAGGCCAGGCCCGCCGCTCGGGCCAGGGGCCGGGCGATCTCGGCGGCCTGGTTGTAGCGACGGCGCAGCAGGCGCGAGCGGTGGACGGGCACGGGAACCACCGCGTCGGCTTCGTCCAGCAACGGGGTCGCCGCCCGCGACAGCCAGCGGGCGAACAATCGCGCCAGTTCGGGCTGGTCGGCGTGCTTCAGTTTCAGGATCAGGTCGCGCGAGTGCTCGTCATAGACGCAGGCCGCCCGGCAGCGCTGGAAGGCCCTGGGCCTGGCCAGGCAGGCGGGGCAGCGCTCCAGCGCCATCTCTGCATAGGGCAAGGCCCGGCCGCAGCCGTCGCAGACCGGGTCGTCCAGGAAGGTCACCTTTGAGAACGCCCTGGCCGACAGCCCGCCGCTGAGCGCCGCCTCCCCGTCCAGGCTGGACGGCGGCAGGAGCAGATCGAGCACACTTCTCCCCAATCCCATAAAGAAAGGGCGGCCTTTCCAGAACGGTCCGGAATCGCCATGTTCCGCGCGCAATGACCACCTCGCCCCTGCTCTTCGACCGCGCCTTGCACCGCGCCCGTCTCGACCGCGCCGCGCCCGACTTCGCGGCCGCCGATTTCCTGAAGGCCCGGGCGGCGCAGGACGTGGTCATGCGGCTGGAGACGATCCTGCGACGCTTTCCGGTCGCCGTCGACCTCGGCGCGAGGAACGGGCATTTTTTCAAGGCCTTGGAGGGCAGCGACGCCCGCGCCAACATCGACACGTTGATCGAGGCCGACCTGTCGGGGCGCATGCTGGGCGGCCGCGAGACCTTGCGCGTCGTCGCCGACGAGGAGCGCCTGCCGTTCGGTGACGCGACGCTGGATCTGGTCACCTCGACCCTGTCGCTGCACTGGACCAATGACCTGGTCGGCGCCCTGATCCAGATCCGCCGCGCGCTGAAACCCGACGGTCTGTTCGTCGGCGCGATCTTCGGCGGGGCCACCCTGACCGAGTTGCGCCAGTGCCTGCTGGCGGCCGAGGCCGAGCTGTCGGACGGCGCGGCCATGCGCGTCTCGCCGTTCGCCGACGCCATCGACGCGGCGGGCCTGCTGCAACGGGCCGGCTTTGCTTTGCCCGTCGCGGACGTGGATCGGGTGAAGGTGCGCTACAGCCACCCGCTCAGCCTGCTGCAGGACCTGCGCCGCATGGGCGAGACCAGCGTGCTGATCGACCGCTCGCGCAAGCCGCTGACGAAGAAGGTGCTGTTCCGGGCGATGGAGCTTTATGTCGAGCGCTTCGCCGAGGCCGACGGCAAGGTCCCGGTCACCTTCGAGATCGTCTCGGTCACCGGCTGGGCGCCGCACGACAGCCAGCAGAAGCCGCTGCGGCCGGGCTCGGCCAAGATGCGGCTGGCCGATGCTCTGGGAACGACGGAAGAGTCGGCCGGCGATAAGGCCGGCTAGTCAGGAGCCGATCGCGTTCGCGGTCTTGGTGAAGGCGATCTTGATGTTGCCGCCGATCGTGGTCAGGGCGGTGATCAGGATGACGGTGATCAGGCACATCAGCACGCCGATCTCGACGGCGGTGGCGCCGCTTTCGTCGCGCCAGAAGCGGTTCAGAGCAGATCGCGCAGCCAGGCGACCAGCGGCTCGTCCGCCGGGGGCATCGGATAGTCCGTAAGCTTGTCGGGCTTCACCCATGCCAGGCCCTCGTGCTCCTTGCGCGTCACTTGGCCTTCCCACCGACGCAGCAGGTACAGTGGCATCAGGAGGTGAAAAGACTCGTAACTGTGGGATGCAAAAACGAACGGCGCCAGGCAGGCCTGTGCGACGGTGATGCCCAGCTCCTCGTTCAGCTCGCGGATCAGGCATTCCTCGGGCGTCTCGCCCGCCTCGACCTTGCCGCCCGGAAACTCCCACAGCCCCGCCAGCTGCTTGCCCTGCGGCCGCTGGCAGATCAGCACCCGCCCGTCGACATCGATCAGAGCGGCGGCGGCGACGAGGACGATGGGCTTGGTCATGGGTCGGGTGTGGCGTGAGGAGGCGGAGGTGGCAAGGGGGCGTCGAGGAATCTGCTCCCCCACTGGGGGAGCTGTCGGCAAAGCCGACTGAGGGGGCATCGCCGGCCCAGGCCGCGCTGCCCCCTCCGGCCCTCCAGGCCACCTCCCCCAGTGGAGAAGGAGAAACGCGCCACATCCGCTCTTCCTTGACTTTTGCACTGCAACAAGCGATATGCGCCTCGCGCCCCATTGGCGCTATTGGCGCTCCAGCCGCGTGAGGGTCCGTTTTCGGACCAGCCTGTCGAGCGCCTTGAGAGTTTTCTCATCAGATCGCCCGTGCACGCGGGGCGCTCCCCCGACTGACTAGCCGAGGGGCCAGCCTTGCGAGGACGCATGGCTGCTATCGGCGCATCCAAGACGAACACACGTGACTCAATTTTCCGACCTTGGCCTGGCCAAGCCGCTGCTGAAGGCGCTGGCTGAAAAGGGCTACAAGGAACCGACCCCGATCCAGGCCCAGGCCATTCCGGTGGTGCTGCAAGGCAAGGACCTGCTAGGCATCGCCCAGACGGGCACCGGCAAGACCGCCGCCTTCGCCCTGCCCATCCTTCAGCGCCTGGCCGAGGACCGCAAACCCGCCCCGCGCCGCGGCTTCCGCTGCCTGGTGCTGTCGCCGACCCGCGAGCTGGCGACCCAGATCGCCGAGAACTTCAAGGCCTACGCCGTCCACATGGGCCTCAGCGTCCACACCATCTATGGCGGCGTGAAGTACGGCCCGCAGATGAAGGCCCTGGCCGGCGGCATCGACGTGCTGGTGGCCACCCCCGGCCGCCTGATGGACCACATGGCCGAGAAGTCGGCCATCGTCTCGGGCACGGAAATCTTCGTGCTCGACGAAGCCGACCAGATGCTGGACCTGGGCTTCGTGGTGCCGATCCGCAAGATCGCCAGCCAGCTGACCAAGAACCGCCAGAACCTGTTCTTCTCGGCCACCATGCCCAGCGAGATCGGCAAGCTGGCCGGCGAGCTGCTGAAGGATCCGGTGCAGGTGTCGGTGGCCCCGCAGGCCACGACCGTCGAGCGCATCGACCAGCGCGTCCTGTTCATCGAGGCCCAGCGCAAGCGTCCGCTGCTGGCGGAGCTCTTCGCCGACAACAGCTTCTCGCGCACCATCGTCTTCACCCGCACCAAGCGCGGCGCCGACCGGGTGGCCAAGTATCTGAACGCCGCCGGCGTCGAGGCCGCCTCGATCCACGGCGACAAGACGCAAGGTCAGCGCGAGCGCGCCCTGGCCGCTTTCAAGGCCGGCGAGATGCGGGCCCTGGTGGCGACCGACATCGCCGCGCGCGGCATCGACGTCAACGACGTCAGCCACGTCATCAACTACGAGCTGCCCAACGTGCCGGAGGCCTATGTCCACCGGATCGGCCGCACCGCCCGCAAGGGCAAGGACGGCATCGCCATCAGCTTCTGCGCCGATGACGAGCGTAACCTGCTCAAGGACATCCAGAAGGCCACCCGCCAGACGATCCCGTCCTTCGACCGCCGCAACGACAAGCAGCTGGCGGCCGCCGCGGCCGTCGCCGACAAGCTGGTCCCGGCCGAGAAGTACGTCGACCCGCGCAAGGCCGACCCGCGCAACGACGTACCGTCGGAACTGCGCCGCAAGCGCAACCGTAACCGCAATGGCGGCCAAGGCGGGCAACGCGGCGAGGGCGGCCAGAAGGCGCAAGGTCAAAAGGCTCAAGGTCAGAAGCGCCAAGGCCAGGGTCAGGGCCAAGGCCAGAAGGCCGGCGGTCCCCGGAACGAGTTCCGGGGCCCCAAGCGTTCGTCCGCTCCGGCCGAGAAACG
>CAIUMD010000022.1 GCA_903900155.1 uncultured Caulobacterales bacterium
AGCGCGGTGTCTTCGGACACCGTCAAGGCCGCCCAGTCGGCCGGCGAGATGCTGACCACCCTGGTGCCCAACATCCGCAAGACCGCCGAGCTGGTCTCGGAGATCAGCGCCGCCTGCCGCGAGCAGGACATTGGCGCCTCGCAGATCAACGAAGCCATCCAGCAGCTGGACAAGGTGACCCAACAGAACGCTTCGGCCTCGGAGCAGATGTCGGCGACCTCGGAAGAGCTGGCCGCCCAGGCCGAAGAGCTGCAGACCTCGATCGCCTATTTCCGCCTGTCGAACGGCGGCCACGGCGCCCGCAAGGCCGCCGCGGCTCCGGTGGTCCGCCTGCCGGCCCGCGCTGCTAAGCCCGCCGCCGTCTCGAAGGCCCCGGCTCGCAAGGCGCCGCGCGCCGTCGCCGCTCAGCAGGCCCGGGCCCAGGGTTTCGCCCTGGACCTGAGCCAGGGCGGTCCGGACGCCGACGACCGCGAATTCACCGAGTACTAGACCCCAAGTTCACTGACCCTCGACCCGCTCACGCCGAAGGATCCAGACCATGCGTTTCACCATCAAGCTGCAACTCGGCCTGGCCTTCGGCCTGATCATCGCCCTGCTCCTGACGGCCACCCTGTTCGGGGTGAACAGCCTGTCCTCGACCAATCGCGACATGAACGCGATGGTCGACGGCCCGGCCGTCCGCCTCCAGGCCGCGCAGGAGCTGAACATCCACCTGCTGAACATCGTGCGGTTCGAGAAGAACATGATCCTGGTCGACACCGCCGAGGAAGTGAAGACCCTGGAGACCTCGGTCGACAAGGAGAAGAAGGCGTTCGAAGCCCTGCTGGCCAAGGCCGAAGGCCTGGCCACCGCCGAGGGCAAGCCCAAGTGGCAATCGCTGGGCGGCGCCTTCGAGCGCCTGATCGCCGCGCATGACACGGTCTACGGCCTGGCCCTGACCAACAACGACGTCGCGGCCACGGCCGTGTCGATGGGCGAAGGCCGCAAGTCCGTCACCGAGGCCGCCGCCCAGGTGCAGGAACTGGTCGAGCTGTCGCAAGCTCAGTTGAACGCCGCCACCGACAAGGCCGACACCGACTTCCAGAAGGTCCGCACCAGCCTGATCGTCCTGGCGGCCGTCTCGCTGCTGATCGCCGCCGCCGCCGCCGTCTATATCTCGACCATGGTCAGCAAGGGTCTGAACCGCGCTTCGGACGCCGTCCGCGCCGTGGCCGAGGGCGACCTGACCAAGACCATCGACATCACCACCAAGGACGAGATCGCCGACCTGCTGGGCCATGTGAACGTCATGATCGAACGCCTGCGCGGCGTGGTCTCGGACGCCATCTCGGCTTCGGAAAACGTCTCGGCGGGCAGCCAGGAACTCTCGGCCGCCTCGGAGCAGGTCAGCCAGGGCGCCACCGAGCAGGCCTCGTCGGCCGAAGAGGCTTCGGCGTCGATGGAAGAGATGGCCGCCAACATCAAGCAGAACGCCGACAACGCCGCCCAGACCGAGAAGATCGCCCGCCAGTCGGCGATCGAGGCGGAAACCTCGGGCCAGGCCGTGAGCAAGGCCGTCGACGCGATGCAGACGATCGCCGAGAAGATCACCATCGTGCAGGAGATCGCCCGCCAGACCGACCTGCTGGCCCTGAACGCCGCCGTCGAGGCCGCCCGGGCCGGCGAACACGGCCGCGGCTTCGCCGTCGTCGCCTCGGAAGTGCGCAAGCTGGCCGAGCGCTCGCAGACCGCCGCCGCCGAGATCAGCGCCGTG
>CAIUMD010000023.1 GCA_903900155.1 uncultured Caulobacterales bacterium
CCGATGAACGTCAATACTTTCGTCGCCATCGATCCGGGCGGCGAGAAAAAGAAATCGGACGAGTGGGTGATCATCGCCGCGCACGTCGATGAGTACAACAACAAGTATTACGACCGCCTGCGCCGCGGCCACTGGAAGATGAAAGAGTGCTGGGATATTTTGTTCACGCAGTTCATCGATGAGCTCAACCCTCTCGCCGTCGGACTTGAAACGACGGGCGGCCAGAAATGGCTGTACGAGGCGCTGATGGACGAGATGCGCCGGCGCACCCAGACCCGCTTCATCGCCATCACCCACAATCCGGTGACCATGAGCCGGATGGACCGCCTGTTCGGCGTGACCATGGCCGAGCGCGGCGTCAGCCAGCTGGTCAGCGTCGACCTGTCGACCGCCGAGAAGCTGGTGGCGTAAAGATCCTCTCCCCGTGGGAGAGGTGTCGGCGCAGCCGACGGAGCGGGAAGAGGCAGGCTCAGCAGCACTTCCCCCACCGGCGCTTCGCGCCACCTCCCCCGCTAGGGGGAGGATCTCTAGAACCCGATCGCCTGCCGGATCGGATTAGCCGGATCGGCCAGCAGCTTGATGGCCATGGCGCAGGAGATCGTCACCAGCAGCGGCCGGATCAGCTTGGGCCCGAACCGCATGGCCAGGCGCGAGCCGACCTGGGCGCCGATGAAGGCCCCGGCCGCCATGGCCAGGCCCACCGGCCAGACGACCGCGCCCTTGATCATGAACAGGGTCAGGCTGCCCAGGTTGCTGGCGGCGTTGGCCAGCTTGGTGTGGGCCGTGGCCTTCAGCACGCCATAGCCCAGCAGGGTCACGATCGCGACCATGTAGAAAGCTCCCGCGCCCGGCCCGAAGATGCCGTCGTAGAAGCCGACCAGCGGCGCGACGAAACAGGCGAACGGGATCAGCGCCATGCGCGGCGCGACGTCCTCGCTCTTGAGGGCGCGTGAGAAGCCGAAATAGAGGGCGATGGCGATCAGCAGCAGCGGCACGATGGCCCGCAAGAGCTGCGGCGACAGGAGGCTGGCGCACAGGGCGCCGCACAGGCCCGCCACGGCGGCCGCGCCGGCGACCGGCAGGGCGGTCTTCCAGTCGATCAGGCCGCGCCGGGCGAAGGCCGTCGTCGACGACAGCGCGCTGATCGCCCCTTGCAGCTTGTTGGTGCCCAGCGCCTGGACCGGCGACAGCCCCGCCAGCAGCAGGGCCGGCAGGGTCACGAGGCCTCCGCCGCCGGCGATGGCGTCGAGCGCCCCGGCAAGGGCGGCGACAACGAAGAGGGCGACCAGAAGTTCGAAATGGACGGAGCCCACGACGCCCCCTCGGCGGGATTGAAGCCGAAATGAAAACGGGGACCCGAAGGTCCCCGCCTATCCTCGAGGGATCAGTTGCCCCAGAGGCTGGCCCACTGGTGGGCGCGGTCAGCCTTGCTGTTGCTGGTCTTGCCCAGAGCACGGAGCTCGTCACGGGCTTGAGCCTTCTCTTCCTTGCGGATACGCATTTCGGCGGCTTCCACCTGCTTGCGTTCCTTACGCTCGGCGCGCTTGACGGCCATGATCGCTTCCTGGCGCGCCACAGCTTCGAGGCGGGCCTGTTCCTTGGCTTCGGCGCGGGCGGCGCGGACGGCTTCGAGTTCGGCGGCGCGTTGCTCTTCGCGCTTGTCGAAATCGGGGTCCTGGACGGTCGGCTTGGCCTTGAACTTTGCCAGCATGGCCTTCTTGGCCTCTTGCTGGGCGGAAATACGATCGGCGAATCCGGTGTTCTTCAGGTGCGACATGAATCTTCGTGTTGTTTGGAGGCGGCGGCTCTAAAGCCCAGATTTACGCAAAAATCAATGCGTCATCGGGCGCGTCGTCCCTTGCCTATTGGGGGTGACGCCGAAAGAGCACGCTCCATATAGGAAGGGTTCCCGGCTTTGGTAGGCCTGTTAACCGGTCCCGATTGGGGATCGTTTTGCCCCTCCTTGAAGGCGGAGGCGAAATCCTTAAGTATTCCCGTCACTTGCCCGGGTTCGCGGTCGCCTTGACGCACCGCAGCGAGGTCTATAGGTTCCGCGCCGATCAAGCCGGCCGGAATTGCGCCTTGTTTTGGCGCGTCCGCGGCGTTTTCGGACCTGCCGCTTCCCATGCCCAAGGCCGACGAACCGAACGACAAGGCCTTCGCAAGCCTCGACGCTCGGCTCGACGCATTTGAGGCGAAGAAAGCGGCGGAAAAGCCCTCGCGGGCGACGTCCGAAAAGGCCCAGCAAGACGGCTTCCGTCTGTTGGCGGATCTGATCGGGGGCGTATTGGTGGGACTCGGCTTCGGCTGGCTGCTCGATCACTACGTCCACACGAGCCCCTGGGGCATGGTCGGCGGTCTGCTGATCGGTCTGGGGCTCGCGATATTCTCCATCGTCCGCAAGGCGATGAAACTGAGCGCGCAGGCGTCGGCGCCGTCCCTCCAGGGGAATGCCGACGGACACATGGGAGGCGGGTCTACCGTCCCCAAGCAGAAGAGAGACTAGGGCCGATGGCCGATCCGATGCACCAGTTCCAGATCAAGAAGATCGTGGAACTGCCCACCGTGACCGTTCCCGGCCTCGGCGCGATCGACCTGTCGATCACGAACTCGGTCGCCGCGATGATGCTGGCCGCCGCGCTGGTCATGGCGTTCTACACGCTGGCCGCGCGCCGCGCCGTGATCCCGGGCCGCCTGCAGGCGGTGGGCGAGATGCTCTACGGTCTGGTCGATGGGCTCGCGGAGTCGATCATCGGCCACGAGGGCAAGAAGTTCCTGCCCTTCATCTTCACCCTGTTCGCCTTCGTGCTGGTCATGAACATCCAAGGCATGTTCCTGGTGTTCACCTCGACGTCGCAGTTGGCCGTGACCCTGACGCTGGGTCTGATGGTCATCCTGACCGTGGTCGCCGTCGGCTTCGCCAAGAACGGCGTCAAGTTCTTCAAGCTGTTCGCCCCGTCGGGCGTGCCGTGGCCGCTGTATTTCCTGCTGGTGCCGATCGAGATCCTGTCGTTCCTGATCCGTCCGATCACCCTGGGCCTTCGTCTGTTCGGCAACATGCTGGGCGGCCACGTGGTGCTGAAGATCTTCGCCGGTTTCGTGATCGCCCTGGGCGGTCTCGGCGTCCTGGGCTGGGCCGGTTCGGCCCTGGCCCTGACCTCGGTCGTCGCCCTGACGGCCCTAGAGTTCATGGTGGCCTTCCTGCAGGCCTTCGTGTTCGCGGTGCTCGCCTGCGTCTACATCAACGACGTCGTGCACCTCGACAGCCACTGATCAACCTTTAGTCTTTCAACCTACATACCCTTCCTAAGGAGTCTCTATCATGGACGCTGCTGCTGCTAAGTACATCGGCGCTGGTCTGGCCATGCTCGGCATGATCGGCGCGGGCGTTGGCCTGGGCGTGATGTTCGGCAACTACTTCCAAGGCGCCCTGCGCAACCCGACCGCCGCCGCTCAAGAGCGCCCGATGCTGTTCCTGGGCATGGCTCTGACGGAAGCCCTGGGCATCTTCGCCCTGGTCATCGCCTTCCTGATCCTGTTCTCGTAATCGGATCCGCAAGGAGCGCGGCGCTTCACGGGAAGCGACGCGCTCCATGCTTTTGTTTTCTCGCGCTTCCTGGAGCGGGCCGGATCACGGTCCGCTCCAAGCGCACTAGCTGAGAGGCGCCCTCGCCCATGGCGACGGAACATCAAGGCACGACCGAGACGACTGAAGCCCCCAAGCAAGAAAGCGGCGGCCTTCCGCAGCTGCAGTTCGAGCACTGGGGTGGTCAGATTGTCTGGCTGCTGATCATTTTCGCCGTCCTGTACGCGGTGCTGTCGAAGGTGCTGCTGCCCCGCGTCAGCGGCGCGATCGACGAGCGCGGCGGCAAGATCGCCGGCGACATCGCCGACGCCCGCCGCATGAAGGACGAGGCCGAGGCCCAGGCGCGCGCCGCCGCGGCCGAGGTCGCCGAGGCTCGCGCCAAGGCCCAGAAAACGGCTGCTGACGCCAAGGCCAAGGCTTCGGCCGAAGCCGCCGAGCGTCAGGCCAAGGAAGAGGCCGTCCTGGCCGAGAAGCTGGCCGCGGCCGAGGCTTCGATCCAGAGCGCCCGCGACGCGGCCATGAGCCAGGTCCGCGTGGTCGCCGAAGAAACGGCCGGCGCGATCGTCGAGAAGCTGACGGGCAAGGCGGCCACGGCCGCCGAACTCAAGTCGGCTTTGGCCTAAGGAGCGCTGAAGATGGAAAAGGAATCCCTGTTCAGCCTCGCCAACCCGGAATTCTGGGTTCTGGTCGCCCTGGTGATCTTCTTTGGCCTGCTGGTCGTGCTGAAGGTCCTGCCGGGCGCGCTGTTCGGCGCTCTCGACGGCTACGCCGCCAAGATCAAGGCCGAGCTCGACGAAGCCCAGCAGCTGCGTGAAGAGGCTCAAGGCCTGCTCGCGGACGTGAAGGCCCAGCGCGAGGAAGCCGAGCGTCAAGCCTCGGGCATGCTGGAAGCCGCCAAGGCCGACGCCAAGCGTCTGGCCGAGGAAGCCAAGGAAAAGCTCGAGGAGCAGATCAAGCGCCGGGCCGAGATGGCCGAGCGCAAGATCGCCCAGGCCGAGGCGCAAGCCGCCGCCGACGTGAAGGCCGCCGCGGTCGACCTGGCCGCGCAAGCCGCCGAGGCGGTGCTGACGGCCCGCCTGGCCGGCGCCAAGAGCGACCCGCTCGCCGACGCCGCGATCCGCCAGTTGGGCTCGAAGCTGCAATAGCAGCCTAGGTCCACGGACAAGACAGAGAGGGCGCGGATCGCAAGGTTCGCGCCCTTTTTCTTTGCTTCTCGCCGTAGCCGGACGTGTAGAACGGACAGACGATGACCAAGCTTCTGCCCGGCGATCCTGCGCCGTCGTTCTTCGCCGTCAGTCGCGGCAATCCCCGCTACGCCTTCGATGTGGCGGCCGGGCGCTATCTGTTGCTGGCCCTGGTGGGAGACGGCGACGACGCCTTCGTCCAGACGGTCGAGCGGGTGCTGAGCGAGCAGGTCGAACGTTTCGACGGCGAGACCCTGGCCTTCTTCGGCCTGCTGCGCGACGCCGAGCGCTGGAACGCCCGCGAGGACCGCCTGCCGGGCGCCCGCTGGTTGCTGGACGAGACCGGCGCGGCCTTCACCGCTCTGGGAGCCGCCGATGACCCGCGCTGGTCAGGCTGGATCCTGATCGACCCGAACTTCCGCATCCTGGCGACCCTGCCCGCCGCCGAGACCGAGCGCCTGGGGCGCATCGTGCCCGGCCTGCCGCCGGTGGCGACCCACGCCGGCGTCGAGCTCCATGCCCCCGTGCTGGTCGTCCCGCGCCTGTTCGAGCCCGACCTGCGCCAGGCCCTGATCGCCGCCTACGAGGCCGACGGCGGCGAGGCCTCGGGCTTCATGCGCGAGGTGGAAGGCCGGACGGTCGAGATCCGCGACCCCAACCACAAGATCCGCCGCGACCTGGTGCTGCCGCCCGGCGAGCTGCGTGACGCCGTCAGGGCCCGGATCCAGCGTCGTTTGGCCCCGCAGATCGCCAAGGCCTTCCAGTTCGCCGCCACGCGCATGGAGCGCGACCTGGTCGCCTGCTACGACGCGGCCGACCACGGCTTCTTCCGGGCGCACCGGGACAACACCACCAAGGGCACGGCCCACCGCCGCTTCGCCGTGACCATCAACCTGAACGCCGAGGACTATGAGGGCGGCGACCTGCGCTTCCCGGAGTTCGGTCCGCGCACCTACCGCGCCCCCACGGGCGGCGCGATCGTCTTCTCGTGCTCGCTGCTGCACGAGGCGCTGCCGGTGACCAAGGGCAAGCGCTACGCCTTCCTGCCGTTCCTGTACGACGAGGCGGGGGCCCAGGTGCGTGAGCAGAACGCTGGCTATGTCGGCGCCGACGGCTATCGCTACACAGCCTGAATCGAAAAGCTCTGCTCGACCAGGGTCGCTTCGCCGAAGATGGTCATGAAGGCGATGTCGGCGGCGTCGCGCCCCGTAGCGACGCGCACCAGCCCGTCGATGGGCGCCAGGCCCGTCGCGTCGATCAGCCGCCAGCGACCGCCCAGATAGACCTCGGCGATGGCGTGCAGGTCCGGCGGTTCCAGCTTCCAGGCATAGGCGCTGACGGCGCGAGCGGGGATGTCGCTGGCGCGGCACAGGCCGATGACCAGATGCGTGAAGTCGCGGCACACGCCGGCCCGATCCACCAAGGTGTCGACCGCCGTGGTGGCCGCGTCGCTGACCCCGGCGCGATAGACCAGGTTCTCGGCGATCCAGGCCAGGATCGCCGCCACCCTGCGCCCGCCCTTCAGGCCGCCGAACCTGTGCTCGACGAAGCGCTCCAGGCGGTCCGAAGGGCTGTAGCGGCTGGGACGCAGGAACGGTAGGACGGCGCTGGGCAGGTCGCGAATCGCCATGGCCAGCGCATCGTCCAGGTCGTGGCTCCGCGGCTTGACCTCGACCTGGGCGCGGTAGAGCGCGTTCACGCGGCCCGAGGCTGTGAACACCGCCCGCCGCTCGAAGGTCACCGGATCGTCGACCCGCACGGCGTCGACATTGGGCCAGAAGGTCAGGGCCTCGGAACAGACGGTCTGGTCGGGGCCATGGGCCGCCTCGATCAGCAGCAGCACTTCGCACGGGGACGCGAAGTCGTAGGTCAGCGAGGCTTCGACGTCGAAACGCATGGATTGTCCTGGAGCGATCGCGGTGGCGCGCCCTGCTACAATCCCCTCAGGCTGAATGGGTTCAGGCGGCCTTCGCCATCTTGCGCGCCACGTAGCGCTTCACGTGCTTGCGGGTCTTCTTCAGCAGCCGCCAGCGGGCCTTGCGCAGGACCAGCTTCTCGGTGCGGAGCATCTGCTGCCAGACGACCAGCAGCACCTCGGGCTCGCGGCGCATCAGGCGGCGGATGGGGAAAACGAGCTTGGGGTGACGCCTCTGCCAGCGGATGAAGGTCTTGCGGGCCTGGAACGAGTAGCGCAGCACGATCATCAGGCCGATGACCAAAAGCGGCAGGCCCAAGTGCCCCGGCAGCGGCGTCAGCACCGCGCCGGCCAGGATCACCAGCGCGCCGAAGCCGATGGCGATCCAGCGGAAGGCGCGGGCCGCGGACTCGCGCAGCAGCAAGGCCAGCCGCGCGCGGCGCCGGACCCTGTGCTTGATGTCGATCGTGGAGGCGGTCGCGGTCACCGTCCGGCTTGCTTCGCGGCGAAGCGGCGCTTGGCCGACTTGCGCCAGCGAGCGGCCATGCGCCACTTGCGCGGCACGATCAGGCGCTCGACGCGCAGGGCCTGTTGCCAGGCCACCAGCACGACCTCGGGCTCGCGACGCAGCAGGCGGCGCAGCGGGAAGATCAGCTTGGGGTGAGCGTGCTGGAAGCGGACGAACTGCTTGCGCGCCTTGAACGAATTGCGCAGCACCAGCATCAGGCCGACCACGGTCAGCGGCAGGCCCATGGGGCCCGGCAGCGGCGCGATCAGGATGCCGCCGATGACCAGCAGCACGCCCAGGCTCACCAGGATCACACGCAGGAATCGCGCGATGAGCTCACGGGCGAGATCATCGGCGGTGCGGCGGGCGCGCGGCATGGCGAGGGCGAGAGCAGTCATTGGGAGGACGAAACGGGCTTGCGCTCCGCTTGCTCCCTGGAAAAGCCAGAGCGCCCCGACGCGCACCCCCGATATGTGGACCGATGAGGGCGCCGTAAAGGCGCCCTCTGGTCGCAACAGGGGTATGGTGTTTGCTATTCAGCCGCCAGTGGCGCCGCTGCAACAGGTTTCCACCTCAACCGGGGCTTGCGGGCCGCCTGGGTCTCGTCAAGGCGCCGCAGCGGGGCGTGGAACGGCGCGCCCTTGAAGCGTTCCGTATCCCCGGCCTTGGCGGCGCCGGCCAGCAGGCGAAGGGCTTCGATGAAGCGATCCAGCTCCTGCTTGCTCTCGGTTTCGGTCGGCTCGATCAGCATCGCGCCGTGGACGACCAGCGGGAAGTACATGGTCATCGGGTGGAAGCCCTCGTCGATCATCGCCTTGGCGAAGTCGAGCGTGGTCACCCCGGCGCCTTCCAGCCAGCTGTCGTCGAACAGGGCCTCGTGCATGCACGGACCTTCGGGGAAGGCCGGGCTCATCACGTCCTTCAGCCGGGCCTTGATGTAGTTGGCGTTCAGCACCGCGTCCTCGGCGACCTGGCGCAGGCCGTCGGCCCCGTGGCTCAGCATGTAGGCGTAGGCGCGGACGTACATGCCCATCTGGCCGTGGAAGGCGCTCATGCGGCCGAAGGCGGTCTTGGCGCCCTCTTCGCCGGCGTGCTCGACCATCGAGAAGCCGTCGTCGCCGTGGACCAGCCAGGGCGTCGGGGCGAAGGCCGCCAGGGCTTCCGACAGCACCACCGGACCCGCGCCCGGACCACCGCCGCCGTGAGGCGTCGAGAAGGTCTTGTGCAGGTTGATGTGCATGGCGTCGACGCCCAGGTCGCCCGGGCGCACCCGGCCGACGATGGCGTTGAAGTTGGCGCCGTCGCAGTAGAAGTACGCGCCCGCCGCGTGGGTCAGGCGGGCGATCTCGACGACGTCGCGCTCGAACAGGCCGCAGGTGTTGGGGTTGGTGACCATGATGGCCGCCACGTGGTCGCCCAGCTTGGACTCGAGGTCCTTGAGGTCGACGCGGCCGTCGGCGGTCTGGGCGATCTCGACGACGGTGTAGCCGACGAAGGCCGCCGTGGCCGGGTTGGTGCCGTGGGCGCTGGTCGGGGCCAGGACCGTCTTGCGGTGACCGTTGCCGGCCGCCTCGTGGGCGGCGCGGATGGCCAAGAGGCCGCACAGCTCGCCGTGAGCGCCGGCCTTGGGGCTCAAGGCGACGGCGGGCATGCCGGTCAGGGTCTTCAGCCAGTGGGCCAGACGGTCCATCAGCTGCAGGGCGCCCTGCACGGTCGACTGCGGCTGCAGCGGGTGGATGTCGGCGAAGCCCGGCAAGCGCGCCATCTTCTCGTTCAGGCGCGGGTTGTGCTTCATCGTGCACGAACCCAGCGGATACAGCGCCAGGTCGATGGCGTGGTTCTTTTGGCTGAGGCGCACATAGTGGCGGACAGCTTCGGGCTCCGACAGGCCCGGCAGGCCGATCGGCTCGGCGCGCAGCAGGCCGGCCAGGTCGCTCGACGGCGCGGCGGCCTCCGGCAGGTCGACGCCGGTCTTGTTCCAGCCGTCCAGTTCGAAGATCAGGGCTTCGTTCTGGAGCAGGCCGCGATTGCCGGTCAGGGTCTCGTGACCCGTCGGAGCATCATTGACGGCTTCAGGGCGCGTGGGGCGGCCGACGTTGTTCATGCTCATTGGCCCACCGCCTTGGTCAGGATCT
The DNA here is from genome assembly GCA_903900155.1 of uncultured Caulobacterales bacterium. Taxonomy (GTDB): domain Bacteria; phylum Pseudomonadota; class Alphaproteobacteria; order Caulobacterales; family Caulobacteraceae; genus Caulobacter. The sequence continues at coordinate 9,329 of CAIUMD010000023.1, forward strand.
TGGCGAAGAAAGTGATGTCGATGTCCAGCGTGGTCTCGGTGGCCGCGACCAGCAGCACATCGTCCAGGCCCGCGCCCGCGTCGAGGCGCGAGTACGGCACGCCGGCGATGACGCCGTGGCCGGCCAGGGTTTCCACCACGTCAGCGGCGTCCTTCGGCAGCTTGATCGCGAACTCGTTGAAGAAGCGCGGGGTCAGCACCTCGACGCCCGGCACGGCCTTCAGGGCGTCGCGCAGGGCCACGGCCTTCTGGTGGTTCAGGGCGGCCAGCTGGCGCAGACCGGTCTCACCCAGCAGGCTCATGTGGATCGAGAACGCCAGGGCGCACAGGCCGCTGTTGGTGCAGATGTTCGACGTGGCCTTGTCGCGGCGGATGTGCTGCTCGCGGGTCGACAGGGTCAGCACGAAGCCCCGCTTGCCGTCGGCGTCGACCGTCTCGCCGCACAGGCGGCCCGGCATCTGACGGACGAACTTTTCCTTGCAGGCGAAGAGGCCGACATAGGGGCCGCCGAAGTTCAGGCCGTTGCCGATTGACTGGCCCTCGGCCACGGCGATGTCAGCGCCCATCTCTCCGGGCGACTTCAGGAGGCCGTACGAGACGGCTTCGGTCGTGACGACGATCAGCAGCGCGCCGGCGGCGTGGGCGGCCTCGGCGATCCTGGTGACGTCGGTGACCGTGCCGAACACGTTCGGGGTCTGGACGACGACGCAGGCGGTATCCTGGTCGATGGCGGTGATCACCGCGTCCTCGGCGTCGACGGCCGGGGCCATGGCTTGGGTCGTGACGCCGGCCGCGTGGGCCAGGGTCTCGATGGTCTCGATATAGTGCGGGTGGACGCCGCCCGACATCACCGCCTTGCTGCGGCGAGTGACGCGCTGGGCCATCATCACGGCCTCGGCAGCGCCGGTCGAGCCGTCATAGAGCGAGGCGTTGGCCACTTCCATGCCGGTCAGGGCCGCGACCTGGGTCTGGAACTCGAACAGCACCTGCAGGGTGCCTTGCGCGATTTCCGGCTGGTAGGGCGTGTAGCTGGTCAGGAATTCCGACCGCTGGATGATGTGGTCGACCGTGGCCGGCACGTGGTGGCGATAGGCGCCGGCCCCGCAGAAGAACGGTCCCTCCCCCGCCGAACGGTTGCGACGGGCCAGGCCCGCCATCTCGCGCTCGACTTCGATTTCGCCGGCGTGCAGCGGCAGGTCGACGGTTCCGTCGCGGCGGGCCGAGGCCGGCACGTCGACGAACAGGTCGTCGATCGACGTCACGCCGATCGCGCCGAGCATCTCGACGCGGTCTTCGGGGGTCAGGGGGAGGTAACGCATGGGTCTGCTTTCGCGGCGAATTACAGAGTGGCGAGGAACGCTTCGTACGCGTCGCGGTCCATCAGGGCGTCGACCTCGGCCGGGTTGCTCAGCTTGATCTTGGCGAACCAGCCACCGCTTTCCGGCAGGGCGTTGACGGTTTCCGGCGCGTCGCCCAGCTCGGCATTGCCTTCGACGACTTCGCCCGACACCGGGGCGTAGACGTCCGAGGCGGCCTTGACGCTTTCGACGACGGCCAACTGGTCGCCCTGCTTCACGGTCTTGCCGGCTTCCGGGGTCTCGACGAACACCACGTCGCCCAGCTGCTCGGCGGCGTAGGCGGTGACGCCCACGGTGGCGACGCCATCCTGGACGATGACCCATTCATGATCTTTGGTGAAACGCATCTCTGTCGGCCCTTGATTAGAGTTTGCGGACGTAACGGTTCGGCACGAACGGCGTAGCCACGACCTCTGCGGCCGCCGGCTTGCCTCGCACGATGACTTTCAACTGGGTCCCGATCGCGGCAAAGGCCGGCGGGGCGAAACCGATGGCGATCGGGAAACCCAGGCTGGGCGCGAAGCCGCCGCTGGTCACCTTGCCGATGACATTGCCCGCTTCGTCGGCGATCTCGGCGCCTTCGCGGGCCGGCGCGCCTTCCAGCACCTTCAGGTTCACGCGGACACGCGACAGCGCGCCGGCCAGCTCCTTGGAAATACGATCAGCGCCCAGATAGTCGCCGGCCTCGCGGCGCGACTTGCCGACGGCGAAGTTCAGGCCGGCCTCGATCGGCGAGACGGTCTCGTCCAGGTCGTGGCCATACAGCGGCAGGCCGGCTTCCAGGCGCAGGCTGTCGCGGGCGCCCAGGCCGATCGGCTTGACGCGCTCGTCGGCCAGCAGGGTGTTCCAGACGCGCTCGGCGGCGTCGGCCGGGACCGAGATCTCGTAGCCGTCCTCACCGGTATAGCCCGAGCGGGAGATGATGGCGTCGACGCCGAAGGCGGTCAGGGCAACGGTGTCCATGAACACCATTTCAGTGGCCTGAGGCACATGCGCGGCCAGCACGGCGGCGGCCTCGGGACCTTGCAGCGCCAGCAGCGCGCGGTCTTCCAGGCGGGTCACCGTGGCCTCGCCGGCCAGGGCGTCGGCGATGATCTTGTAGTCGTTGTCCTTGCAGGCGCCGTTGACCACCACGAACAGGCCGTCGTCGTCCGGACGCGCGGTCATCAGGTCGTCGATGATGCCGCCCTGCGCATTCAGCAGCACGCCATAGCGCTGCTTGCCGGCCTTCAGGCCCTGATAGTCGGCCGAGACCACCTTCTCGAAGCTCTTGGCGGGGTTCTCGCCGCGAATGCGGGCCTGGCCCATGTGCGAGACGTCGAACAGGCCGGCGTGCTCACGGGTCCAGAGGTGCTCCTTCAGCACCCCGTCCTTGTACTGCACCGGCATGGAATAGCCCGCGAACGGCACCATGCGGGCGCCGGCCGCCACGTGGGCGTCGTACAGCGGGGTCTTTTTGAGGTCTTGGTCGGACACTAGGCAGGCTCCAAGCGGGGTCGGCGACGGGACCGGCGTCCGCCGGCAAGTCGCCCCCGCTGTCCCTTTGGCCTGAGAGATTCCGGCCTTCCCCCTCTGCTGTTTGGGGTCAGCCTTGCTCCTTCGGCGAGCCGGCCTTTCGGACGGCTGCTTTCCAGCGTTTCTAAACCCGCGCGGTCCTTTTGCCTGAGCGTTTCCGGGGCGGTTGCGCCTTCGGCCTCGGGAGCGAATCCCGACGTCTCCCGCGAGGGTCGTTGGGGTCAATGCGGGAGGGCTGCCCTTGAGTCAAGCTGGACCTAGAGATCCCCGAACCAATCCGTTTCCCCGATCGGCGGACCGGGCGGCGTCGTGACCTTGGCCTTGCCGTCCTCGACCAGCGACGCCAGGCGACCACCGCTCTCGTCGGCGACAATCCCGGAGAGCGCGCGGGCCTGGGCCCGGTCGGCGGCGTCGCCGGCCGTGGCCACTTTCAGCCCCTTGCCCCACTCGGCCAGCCGCGCGCGGATCGCCGCGGCGGCGGTCGGCGACAGGCTCTTGTCGGAGAGGGCGTCCGCTAGGCTGACCACCATGCGCTGACGCACGCGGCGCGCCAGTTCGGCCTGGCGACCGGTCGCCTTGCCGTCGAAGGCGGCGAAGGCCAGGACCTTTTCCAGCAGGCCCTCGACGCCCGGCTGGGCGGCGTCTCGGCGCTTGGCCTCCGTCAGGCGGTTCAGGCGGGCCGGCGCGAATAGGTCGCTCCACACCAGATCGGCGGCGACCTCGGCCGTGGCGGGAAGGTCGAATACCGGACCTTGCTGGAAGGTCTCGATGTCGTTGGCCTTGTCCGAGCCCTGCGACTGGCCAGAGGTCAGGACGTCCAGGGTCTTGTCGGAAAGATCCAGCGCGGCCGGCGTCAGCGTGCGCAACAGGGCGTCGATGGCGGCGGCCTGGCGTGCGGCCGGGACCGGCTTGCTGGCCTCATGGCCGTCCCCCTCCGCGCCATAGGTAAAGTCGATCCCGCCGACCAGCTTGGCGGTCGCGTCGACCTGATAGCGGTGGAAGATGTAGATCGGCACGATGATGCGGCGCAGGTCGGCCACCGACGCGCCCTTAGGCAGGTTGCCAAGGCCGAAGCGGTCCAGGGCGATCTTGCGCACGGACATCAGGTGATCGAGCTCGGCGACCGGGTCAGTCCCGTTATCCCACACCGCGCCCAGCGGATGCGGCGTATCGGCGGCGCGGGCGTCCTCGTCGGAGACGTAGCGCAGGCCGTCGGCCTGGCTCTTGTCGGCCTTCGCCTTGAGCCAGGCCTTCTCGTCCGACCCGGCCGGCGCGGGGCTGTACAGCCAGTCGATCGCGAACCTGTCCCACCCGCCGACGCCGCGCCCATAGGCGTCGGCGAAGTCCAGCTGGCCCTCCTTGATGGCGATCCGGGGCGCCGGATAGTCCATCACCGAAGCGCGGTCGCCATAGGTACTGGCCGCAAAGTTGTGCTGCAGGCCGATCGAATGGCCGATCTCGTGGGTGGCCAGTTGGCGCAGGCGCGCCAGCGAGATCTGGATCGGATCGTTGGCCCCGCCCTGGCCGGTGGCGGCCGCGCCCTCCAGGCCCTCGAAGATCAGCCGGTCCTGGCGGATGCGCTGCGAGCCCAGCAGGACATCGCCCTTGACGATCTCGCCCGTGCGCGGGTCGACCACCGCGTGGCCGTACGACCAGCCGCGCGTCTGGCGGTGCACCCAGTTGACGACGTTGTAGCGGGCGTCCAGCGGCGAGACGCCGTCCGGCAGGACCTCGACCTTGAAGGCGTCGATGAAGCCGGCGGCCTCGAACGCCTGGTTCCACCAGCGGCCGCCCTCGATCAGGGCCGAGCGCACGGGCTCGGGCGCGGCGCGGTCGACATAGAACACGATCGGCTTCTTGACCGGCGAGCGCGCGGCGGTGGGGTCGGTCTTCTCCAGCCGGAAACGATGCGTCAGGCGATAGACCAGGGGCTCGTTCAGCGGCGCGGAGTAGTCGGCCACGGTGTGGTCGATGACGCCCATGCGCGGATCGTTCTGGCGCGGCGCGTAGCCGGGCTCGGGCAGGGCCACCAGCGAGTGATGCAGGGCCAGGGTGACGTTGCGCGGATCGGGGACGATGCCGCGAACTTCAGAACCCGGATCGTCGCCGACGAAGGTTTCGACCGCCTCCAGCTCGACGTTCATCGGGAAGACGTTGACCTCGCCGGTGTCGACATAGGACAGGCCGTCGTTCAGCCGGAAATCGCCTTGTTTGCTGCGCTTGAGGGTCTTGGCGACGCCTTGCGCATCGCGGACCAGGAAGCTGGAGATATCCACCAGCAGCCGGCCATCCGCACCCTCGGCCTCGATGGCGTTGGACCAGACGCTGGAGATCGGGAACGAGTCCCGCACCGCCTGCTGCTCGTCCATCGAACCGCGCGCGGCGGAGAAACCCCAGTTCTCGAACTGGGCGATGACCTTCCCGCCCACGCGGCGGAAGGCGATGATCTGGGTGTCGCCCGGCGCCGAGCGGTCCAGACCGGTCGGGTTGGAGCCGAGGCCGGCGCGCAGATAGGTCTGGTAGAGATACCGCCCGGCGATCCCGTCCGCACCCGGCTTGGGCAGCAGCAGAAAGACCTTGCCGTCCTTCCTGTCGACGAAGACCGGAAACAGGCCGTTTTTGCGCTCGAGCCCAGCGGTGGCCTCAGCGAACTTATCCGTGGGTTTGGCCTTGTCGGCGGCCAAGGCCGGCGCGGTGATCGCGCTCACGCAGACGCTCGCCATCAGCATGGCGACCACGGACGACTTCATGACCCCTCCCGAACGCATCGAAGCGCCGGGACTGTCCTGCGCCCTCGCGGCGATTGCAACCGCCGGAGGGCGCGAGGGAGGTTACATCCGCTCGGGCGCTTCGATACCCAGCAGGTCGAGCGTCAGTTCCAGCTGCCGCAGCGTCGTCTCCGCCAGCGACAGGCGCGAGGCCCGCAGCGCTTCGGTGTCGGCGCTCATGATCGGGCAGGCGGCGTAGAACTTCGAGAAGGTCTGGGCCAGCTTGTAGGCGTGCTCGGCCACGAAGTTGGGCGCCTTCTTGTCGTAGGCCTCCTGCAGGGCGCCCTCGAAGGCGTCCAGCAGCATGGCCAGGTCGCGTTCGGCCTGTTCGTGGATCACGATCCGGCCGGCGGTCGCGCCCGCCTCGGCGGCCTTGCGCAGCACGCTCTTGATGCGCACCGACTGGTACAGCAGGTACGGGCCGGTCTTGCCCTCGAAGCTGGTGAAGCGGTCAAGGTCGAAGACGTACGAGGTGCCGCGGAAGTTCTGCAGGTCGGCGAACTTCAGGGCCGCGACGCCGACCTTGTGGGCGGTGTCCTCGAACTGGGCTTCCGAGAGCTCGGCGCCCAGGCCGGCCTCGCGCAGGCGCTCGCGGGCCTTTTCGCGGGCCATCTCGATCAGGTCGTGCAGCTTCAGGACGCCGCCGGCGCGGGTCTTGAAGGGCTTGCCGTCCGTGCCGTTCATGGTGCCGAAGCCGATATGCTCCAGCGCGCCCTCGGCTGCGTAGCCGGCCAGATAGGCGGCGCGGAACACGGTCTCGAAGTGCAAGGCCTGGCGCTGGTCCACGCAGTAGAGGATCAGGTGCGGGTCGAACGACTTGCGACGGTCCAGGATGGTGGCCAGGTCGGTCGTACCGTACATGGCCGAGCCTTCCGACGAGACCACCAGCAGCGGCGGCACGTCCTGCTTGTCGCCCTCGCGGGCCACGCGGACGATGCGGGCGCCCTGGTCCTCGACCAGCAGGCCCTTGACCTCCAGTTGATGGACCATCGGCTCGATCAGGTCGTTGACGTCGCTCTCGCCCTTCCACAGGTCGAAGTCGACGCCCAGGGCGTGGAACTCGCGCTCCAGGGCCACACGGCTGACATTGACGAAGTGGCGCCACAGCAGACGGTAGCCGAAGCGGCCGTTCTGCAGTTCGGCGGTCGCCTTGCGGGCGCGCTCCTTGAACGCCGGATCTTCCTTCTGGCGGATCGAGGCGGCCGGATAGATGCGGTCGAGGTCGGCCAGGGTGATCCGGCTCTCGAACTCGGCCATGACCTTGGCTTCGTCGGCGGCGGAAAAGCCGCGCGGGGCCTCGGGCAGCTTGTCCATCAGGGCGCGGATGAAGGCGTCCTCGTCGACGATGGCCGAGATGAGCAGGCCCATCTGGAAGCCCCAGTCGCCGAAATGGGCGTCGCCCACCACGTCGTCGCCGCGGAAGCGGTACAGGCGCTTGACCGACTCGCCGATGATCGAGGCGCGCAGGTGGCCCACGTGCATCGGCTTGGCCACGTTCGGGCCGGCATAGTCGATCAGGACGCGGCGCGGCGCTTCCAGCAGCTGGGCGCCGACCCGGTCGTCCCCGGCGATCTCGCGGACGCGGGCCGACAGGGCCTCGTTGCTGACACGCATGTTGATGAAGCCAACCCCGGCGATCTCCACCGAGGCCAGGCGCGGGTCGCCCTTGAGGATGTCGACGACCTGCACGGCGATCTCGCGCGGATTGCGCTTGGCGCTCTTGGCCGCCGCGAGGGCGCCGTTGCACTGGAAATCGGCCAGGTCGGGTCGGTCGGAGGCGGTGACGCGTCCGAACTCGGGAGGAAGTCCGGCGGCCTGGAAAGCGGCCGCGGCCGCCTCGCTCAAGGACCGCTTCAAATCGTTCATTGCTTGGTAGAAGTCCCTGATTGGGTTTGGCCCGCTTGGGCGGTCTGGCCGGCGTTGACCCGGAAGCGCTTGCCCTCACGGTTGAAGGCCGCCATTTCCGGCGTCACGTCGAAGCCGATCAGCACCTCGAAATTCCCGCCGCTGACCTTGGCGTCGGCGCGCGGAATGGTGATCTGATCGATGGTTTCGCGCGCATAGGCGCGGTCCTGGCCGGCGGCGAAGGTCACCGGCAGGTCGAAATATTCCTTGGCGATGACGGCCTGGTTCCGCTCCGTCACGGCCACCCAATAGCGGTAGACGTGCTTGTCGCCCTGGGCCTGCGGGCCGCGCCCCAGCTGGAACAGGACCTCGGCCCGGATCTTGATCGGCTCGTCGCTCTTATAGGCGCAGCCAGAGCTCAGGCTCTGGATCTCGCCAGTGAAGCCGGCCTGGGCGGCCGATTCCTTGGCGTCCTTGAACTGGACATAACGGCTGGCGTCGTACAGCACCTTCACATAGGGGCAGGGACCCGCGTTGCGCAGCTGCATCAGCGGCGCCTTGGGCTGGTTCCACTCCGCGTCGCGCTGCTTCTTCTTGGCCGCGGCGCCGTCATCGCCGGGGCCCTGACCGCCCTGGCCGCCCTGGCCGCCGCGGCGACCCATCTGCGCGTGAACAGTCGTCGCCGTCGCGGCGACCGAGACGGCCATCAGGGCGCTGAGGGCGAGCGGGAGAATGCGGCGCATGAAACGTCCGGTTCGAGAAAGGATACAGCCAAGCGGAGCCACACAGCCCCGTCGGCGTCATGCAGCCTGATAAAGGCATATGCGTGACGTCGCAACGACGCAGACTCCTGGCGCGGGGCCGCCTGAGAGACTAGTTTCCGCGCCATGAACGCCCAAATCCCGATCCGTCGCCCGATCTCGCTCGTGCTGGCCAGCCCGCGCGGCTTCTGCGCCGGGGTGGATCGCGCCATCCAGATTGTCGAGCGCGCCGTCGAGAAGTTCGGCGCGCCGGTCTATGTGCGTCACGAGATCGTGCATAACCGCCACGTCGTCGATCGCCTGAAGGCCCTGGGCGCGGTATTCATTGAGGAGCTGTCCGAGGCCCCCGACGACCGCCCGGTGGTGTTCTCTGCCCACGGCGTCCCCAAGTCGGTGCCGGCCGAGGCGCAAGTGCGCCAGATGATCTATCTGGACGCCACCTGCCCTCTGGTCTCCAAGGTCCATGTCGAGGCCCAGAAGCATTTCGACGCCGGCCGCGAGATCGTGCTGATCGGCCATGCCGGCCACCCGGAAGTGATCGGCACCATGGGCCAACTGCCCGAGGGCTCGGTGACCCTGATCGAGGACATCAAGGACGCCGCCGCCTGGCAGCCCAAGGACGTCTCCAACGTCGCCTTCCTGACCCAGACCACCCTGTCGGTCGACGACACCGCCGACATGATCGCCCTGCTGCGTGAGCGCTTCCCCGACATCGCCGCTCCGCACAAGGAAGACATCTGCTACGCCACCACCAACCGCCAGGACGCGGTCAAGCATCTGGCCGAGCAGGCCGAGCTTGTTCTGGTGGTCGGTTCGAAGAACTCGTCCAATTCGGTGCGCCTGATGGAGGTCGGCCTGAAAGCCGGCGCCGCGGCCGCCCACCTGATCGACGACGCCAGCGGCATCGACTGGGCCTGGTTCGACGGCGTCACTCGCGTGGGCCTGACTGCCGGCGCCTCGGCCCCGGAAGACCTGGTGCAGGGCGTCATCGACGCCATCTCGGCGCGGTTTGACACCACGGTCGAGGAACTGGTCGAGGCGCGTGAGACGATCACGTTCAAGCTGCCGCGGCTGCTGACGGCTTAGACGACGCGGGTTCGCAGCCAGTCGGTTAGGGCGGGGATGTCGAGTTCGCCTTTCGCTACAGCCATCATAGCCTGTGTCGCATCGTTATTCTCGGCGACGAGCTGAAGCCCATTGTCTTCCAGGAAAAGACCGAGCGCCATGAAGGCGGCGCGCTTATTGCCGTCGACGAACGGATGGTTCGATGCGATCCCGACGGCGTAGGTCGCGGCAAGTTCGATCAGATCCGACAGGCCTTCATAGGCGTAGCGATTGAGCGGGCGCGCTAATGCCGACCTGAGCAGATTGATATCCCGAATGCCGCTCGCGCCACCGGTCTCGCGCAGGACTTCGTCATGGAGCCTCACCAGAAGCTCCTCATCCATCCAGAGCGGTTCAGCCATACTATTTGGCGAGGTCTTCGAAGGTCGACCGATACCGCTCGAGGAAAGCCTTCCCTCGCTCGAACCGTTCGTCCTGACTAGCCCGTTTCGAGATCACAAGCCGATCGCCATCAGCCTCGGACACGACAAAGATGTCGCCGGGCTGGGGCGCGAGACGCTCTCGAGCTTCGTCGTTGGGGACGAGAACCACGTCATCGCCTTGCTGCTCAGCCTTGAGAACGATCATGCACGGCTCCTTCACGCCGAACATACCATGATCAAAGCAGCCGTGACAGGCGCGCCCTCTTGACCGCCAGCGCCCCGTCCCGCATCCCCGCGCCATGGCCGTCTATACCGACATCACCGACGAAGAACTCGCCACCTTCCTGGAAGGCTATGACCTGGGCGCCGCGCTGGCGTTCAAGGGCATCGCCGAGGGCGTGGAGAATTCCAACTTCCTGCTGGAGACAGAGAAGGGCCGCTACATCCTGACCGTCTACGAGCGGCGGGTGAAGGCCGAGGAACTGCCCTACTTCCTCAACATGCTGACCTGGCTGGCCGACAAGGGTTATCCCAGCGCCCGCCCGATCGCCGACCGCAAGGGCGCCACGCTGTCGACCCTGCGCGGCAAGGCCGCCGCCATCGTCGAGTTCCTGCCCGGCCTGTCGGTGCGCAAGCCGACCACCGCCCATTGCCGCGAGGCCGGCGAGGGCCTGGCCTGGCTGCACCTGGCCGGTGAAGGCTATCCGGCCCGCCGCGCCAACGACCTGGGCCAGAGCGCCTGGGCCCCGCTGTTTTCCAAGCACCGCAAGGCGGCCGAGGACCTCAAGCCCGGCCTGTCGGCGACCATCGACAACGACCTGGCGCAGCTGTCGCTGATGTGGCCGCGCAACCTGCCGTCGGGCACGATCCACGCCGACTATTTCCCCGACAACGTCTTCTTCCAGCAAAGCGGCAAGTTCGCCGCCGCGATCGACTTCTATTTCGCGTGCGACGACAGCTATGCGTACGACGTCGCCGTGACCCTGAACGCCTGGTGCTTCGAGGCCGACGGCAGCTTCAACGTCACCGCCGCCAAGGCCCTGCTGAACGGCTATGAGCGCCGCCGCCCCTTGAGCCCGGCCGAAAAGGAAGCCTTGCCGATCCTGGCGCGCGGGGCGGCCATGCGCTTTTTCCTGACCCGCCTGGCCGACTGGGGTGCGACGCCCGCCGGCGCGCTGGTGCGGCCCAAGGATCCGCTGGAGTACGAGCGCAAGCTGGCCGTTCACCGCGAAGGTCTCGTGCTGTTCTGATGACGCCCAAGGTCACGATCTATACGGACGGCGCCTGCAAGGGGAATCCCGGCCCGGGCGGCTGGGGGGCCATCCTGTTTTACGGCGACAAGAAGAAGGAAATCTGCGGCGGCGAGCCGGGGACGACCAACAACCGCATGGAGCTGATGGCGGCCATTCAGGCGCTGGAACTCTTGAACCGCCCCTGCAAGGTCGAGCTGCACACCGACAGCCAGTACGTGATGAAGGGCATCCAGGAATGGATCCGGGGCTGGAAGGCCCGCGGCTGGAAGACGGCCGACAAGAGCCCGGTCAAGAACGACGACCTGTGGAAGCGTCTCGACGCCGCGCGCGAGCGGCACGACGTCGACTGGCGCTGGGTCAAGGGCCACGCCGGCCATCCGCTGAACGAGCGCGCGGACGCGCTCGCCAACGAAGGCCTGCGCAAGGCCAATCCCCGGTTCGTCTAAGCCGTCCACATAACCGAACACCGCCCGTCATTCAGCGACTTGTTCGCGGGACCCATGGTTCAGCTTTCACGTGAGAGAGCAGGCCCACACTTCACTTGCGGCGGACAAATGGGTCCCGCGTTAAAGCGCGGGATGACATGTTTGGGATGTCAGCGAGCCCCTATGCGGGCTCTCGCGTCACGATCCGCTCGATATTGAGCTCGATCCAGTCGGCCAGGCCGCGCACCTTCTCGGCGACCTCCAGGCCCATGGGCGTCAGGCTGTATTCCACGTGCGGCGGCACGACCTGATAGGCGACCCGGCGCACGAAGCCGTCGCCTTCCAGCTGTTGCAGGGTCTGGGCCAGCATCCGCTCGCTGACCCCGCCGATGCCTCGGCGCAGCTCGCTGAAGCGCTTCGCACCGGTCGTCAGGGCGATCAGCACCAGCACGCCCCAGCGGCTGGTGACGTGCATCAGCACGCCCCGCGACGGACAGTCGGGCTCCATCAGGTCCCCGCGCGCCAGCCTTTCGGAGAGGGTCGTTTTTTCTTTCATACTTACATTCATGTACGTACTTACGGAAAGTAAGCAAGGCGCCCAGATCGCTTCCGTCATCAACGGAGAACGATCATGACCATCGCCGTCACCGGAGCCACGGGCCAGCTGGGCCGCCTCGTCATCGAAGACCTGAAGACCCGTGTCCCGGCCGGCGAGATCGTCGCCCTGGCCCGCGATCCGGTCAAGGCGGCCGACCTGAGCGTCGCCGTCCGAGCCGCCGACTACGCCAAGCCCGAGACGCTCAGCGCCGCCCTCGCCGGCGTCGATGCGCTGCTGCTGATCTCCAGCGACGCGGTCGGCCAACGCGTGGCCCAGCACCGCAATGTCATCGAGGCCGCCAAGGCCGCCGGCGTGAAGCGGATCGCCTACACCAGCATCCTGCGCGCCGACACGACCCCGATCGCCCTGGCCGAGGAACACATCGCCACCGAGGCGCTGATAAAGGCCTCGGGCCTGACCTGGACCCTGCTGCGCAACGGCTGGTACTTCGAGAACTACACGGGTGGGTTGGCTGGCGCGATCGCGGCCGGGGCCATCATCGGCGCCTCGGGCGAGGGTCGCGTCTCGGCCGCTGCGCGCCAGGACTATGCGCAGGCCGCCGCCGCCGTGGTCGCCACGCCCGATGCTGAGAACCGGGTCTACGAGCTGGCCGGCGACACCGCCTTCACCCGCGCCGATCTGGCCGCCGAGGTCTCGCGCCAGACCGGCAAGGCCATCGCCTATGATGATCTGCCCGAGACGACCTATGCCGAGATCCTGAAGGGCTTCGGCCTGCCGGCCCCGTTCGCGGCGATCCTGGCCCAGTCGGATGTCGGCGCCGGCCAAGGCGGGCTGTTCGACGAGAGCCATACGCTGTCGGGCCTGATCGGGCGTCCGACGACGTCGCTGGCCGACGCCGTCGCGCAGGCCCTGAAAAGCGCCCACTAGGAAGCTGTGGGCGGCTGGCCGGCGGCGGCGGAAAGTCCTCGCCAACGGCCGGCCGGTTTGCCAAGCAGCCGGGATGAAACTCGTCGGCTATTACCGCGTGCCGCCCGTGCGCGGGATCTTCTTCAGCCCCGCCCAAGAGGAGCGCCTGCTGCTGTTGGGCTGCGAGGAGGTGTTCAGCGACCGGTGCCTGGCGTCCGGCGTCGTGCGGCCTGGGCTGGCGCGGGCCGTTGAAGCCCTCGAGGACGGCGGCGCGTTGGCCGTGCCCAGTTTCCACGCCCTGGGCGGCGACATGGCCGGCCTGGTCGATGCGGTGCTGAAACTGAAGGCGCTTGGCCTGCACCTGGTCGTGCAGCAGCCCGAAGTCGACACCCGGATCGATCCTGGCTTCTTCGAGAGTTGCCAGATGCTGGCCGGCTTCAGCCGCGAACGGCCGATGGTCCGCGCCGCCGAGACGGCCCTGATCGCCAAGGGCGGCAAGGCCGGCGGCATGAAGGGGCTGAAGGCGGAGGCCCAGGCCGAAACCCAGGACGCTCCGACTTCAGAAGCCTAGACCTTCAGCCGATAGCCGGTCTTGAAGATCCACCAGACGACCGTCAGGCACACCGCCAGGAACACGGCGGTCATGCCCAGGCTGATACCCACCCCGACATCCGACTGGCCGTAGAAGGCCCAGCGGAAACCGCTGATCAGATAGACCACCGGGTTGAACAGGGTGATCTTCTGCCAGATCTCCGGCAGCATCTTGATCGAGTAGAAGCTGCCGCCCAGGAAGGTCAGCGGCGTGACGATCAGCGCCGGCACGATCTGCAGCTTCTGGAAGTTGTCGGCCCAGACGCCGATCACGAAGCCGAACAGGCTGAAGGTCACCGCCGTCAGCACCAAAAAGAGCAGCATCACGAACGGGTGGGCGATCTCGAACGGCACGAAGATCCGGGCTGTGGCCAGGATCAGCAGACCCAGGCAGATCGACTTGGTCGCCGCCGCCCCGACATAGCCCATCACCGTCTCGACCCACGACACCGGAGCCGACAGCAGCTCATAGATCGTGCCGGCCCACTTGGGCATGTAGATGCCGAACGAGGCGTTGGAGATGCTCTCGCTGAGCAGCGACAGCATGATCAGGCCCGGAATGATGAAGGCGCCGTAGCTGACGCCGTCGATGGCCTGCATGCGCGAGCCGATCGCCGAGCCGAACACCACGAAATACAGCGAGGTCGAGATGACCGGCGCCAGGATGCTCTGCAGCAGGGTGCGGAACCACCGCGCCATCTCGAAACGGTAGATGGCCTTGATCGCGTAGAGGTTCATTGCGGGGCCCTCACCAGGCTGACGAAGATGTCTTCCAGAGAGCTCTGGTCGGTCTGCAGGTCCTTGAAGTCGACGCCGTGATCCGACAGGCGGCGCAGCAGGTCGGCGATGCCGGTGTCGTCGGCCTGGGTGTCGAAGGTGTAGACGAGATCGGCGCCGTCATTGATCAGGCTCAGCGACGCATCGCCCGCCAGGCCGGCCGGCAGGGCGGTCAGCGGTTCGCGCAGGTGCACGGTCAGCTGCTTCTTGCCCAGCTTGCGCATCAGGACGGTCTTGTCCTCGACCAGGATGATCTCGCCCTTGTTGATCACCCCGATCCGGTCGGCCATCTCCTCGGCCTCCTCGATATAGTGGGTGGTCAGGATGATGGTGACGCCGCTCTCGCGCAGTTGGCGGACCATCTCCCACATGTCGCGGCGCAGCTCGACGTCGACGCCGGCGGTGGGCTCGTCCAGGAACAGGATGGTCGGCTCGTGGCTCAGCGCCTTGGCGATCATCACCCGGCGCTTCATGCCGCCAGATAGCGCCATGATCTTGCTGTCCTTCTTGTCCCACAAGGACAGGTCGCGAAGGATCTTCTCGATCAGGGCGTCGTTGCGCGGCTTGCCGAACAGGCCGCGCGAGAAGGTGACCGTGGCCCACACCGTCTCGAAAGCGTCGGTGTTCAGCTCTTGCGGCACCAGGCCGATCTTGGAGCGGGCGGCGCGGTAGTCCTTCACCACGTCATGGCCGTCGGCCAGGACCACGCCCTGGCTGGGGTTCACGATCCCGCAGATGATGCTGATCAGGGTGGTCTTGCCCGCCCCGTTCGGACCCAGAAGGGCGAAGATCTCGCCCTGCCTTATGTCCAGGTCGATCGTCTTGAGGGCCTGATGGCCCGACGCATAGGTCTTGTTCAGACCCTTTACCGATATGATCGAAGTCACGCCGTCTCCCCCTAAACGCGACGATGCCCAGAAAGGACGGGGCAGCGTCACGCGTGCCCTGCAAAGGTGGCTGATGCGGCCGTAAATGGTGTCGCCATCGCCGGATAACAGGGGCGGCCGCCGACTTCTGTCAGCAGCTGTCGTCAGGTCGGGATCTTGCGGACCTTCAGCACCGCGCCGTCGACGCCGATGACCACGACTTCCTGGCTGATCGCCGGGATCGGCTCGTCGGTCTCGGCCGCCCAGTCCTTGCCGTCCACGAAGACCCGGCCGCGGCCCTGTTCGAAGGTCGACAGCACCTGGCCGCGCTGGCCGACCAGCCGCTGGGTGGAGTCGTTGAGGTCCGGACTCTTGGGCTCCAGCACCGGCCGCAGATAGCGTCTCGCCAGCAGGGTCGTGGCGATGGTCAAGGCCGCGAACAGGCCCACATCGACCAACAGGCCCAGATGGGCGAACTGGGCGATCGCCCCGACCAGGAAGGCGCTGGCGGCCGGCCACAGCAGCCAGCCGGTGCCGGTCGAGACCTCGACCGCCAGGAAGACGGCGGCCACGGCCAGCCAGACCCAGAACGGATGCAGCGCGTAGAAGCTTCCCAAGCCGTCCATCGTGTCAGGCCCCGCGCTTGCCGCCGGTCGGCGTGCTTGTGGCGGCGCTCGACGAGGACGAGGAAGCACGCGGCGCCGGGGCCGGACGCGCCACGTCAGCGCTCAGGCTCTTGATCAGCTCGCCCACGCCGGCCACCGAACCGGTCAGGCTGGCGAAATCGGCGGGCACGATGACGGTCTTCTGCTGCGGGCTCTTGGCCAGCTCGGCGAAGGCTTCCACGTACTTCTGGGCCACGAAATAGTTGATGGCGTTGACGTCGCCCTTGGCGATGGCTTCCGAGACGAAGGCCGTCGCCTTGGCCTCGGCCTCGGCTTCCCGCTCGCGGGCCTCGGCGTCGCGGAAGGCGGCCTCGCGGCGGCCCTCGGCCTGCAGGATGGCCGACTGCTTCTGGCCCTCGGCGCGGGCGATCTGGGCCTGCTTTTCGCCCTCGGCCTCGGTGATGACGGCGCGGCGCTCGCGCTCGGCCTTCATCTGGCGGGCCATGGCGTTGGTGATGTCGTTAGGCGGAGTCAGGTCCTTGATCTCGATCCGCGCCACCTTCACGCCCCAAGGACCCGTCGCATGATCGATGGTCGAGAGCAGGCGGGTGTTGATCTGGTCGCGCTGGCTCAGCACCTCGTCCAGTTCCAGCGAACCGACCACGGTGCGCAGGTTGGTCTGGGCCAGCTGGGTGATGGCGTAGATCAGGTTGTCGACGCGATAGGCGGCGGCCGCGGCGTCCATCACCTGGATGAAGACGATGGCGTCGACCTTCACCGACACGTTGTCCTTGGTGATGACCTCCTGCTGGGGCACCTCCAGGACCTGCTCCATCACATTGACCTTGCGGCCGATGGTTTCGAAGAACGGGGTCAGGATCGAGATGCCGGGCTTCAGGGTCCGGGTGTAGCGGCCGAAGCGCTCGACGGTGAACTCGCGGCCCTGGGGCACGATCTTGACCGCGCTGAACAGCAGCACGAACGCAAAGCCCAGGAAAATCAGAACGACGACGCTGCCCAAGACCTAGCTCCTCACCCGCTTTTGGTGGAGCTTAGCGTGGCCCTTCACCGTCCGCCACGGAATCCGGTTCGCGTTGCGCCTGGCGGACCGACTGCGACAGCTTCTGGGCCTGGGACTGGCCCTTGCGCGAGACCTGCTGCTCGGCCTTGCGGCTGGCGTCGTCGCAGGTGGGATACTCGCTGCGGCGCGAGGCGAAACCGGTGTTGAACCGCTCGCGCATCTGGGCGTCGAAGGCCTGGTCGGCCTGTTCGACCTCGGTCATCCGCACCATGCGCGAGCGCCAGTACTGGTCGCTCTCGCCCTGGCAGGCCTGGCGCAGGGCATGGCTCTCGCCCAGCGTATAGGCCAGGTCCAGCAGGCGCTGACGGTCTTTCGCATCCCGCTCCTGAGCCAGGACGGGCGTTGCGAAGGCGATGAGGGCGACGCCGATGAGGAACAGACGCGACATGCCGTCAGTTATCACCAAAGCCCCCACTCCTGTCATCAGCCCGCGCCCACAAGGCGAAGAACGGGACGCCGAAGCTTGGGGGCAAGCCTGGGGACAAAATGTCCCTCGGTGTCAGAAAAGCTTTGGCGATAAAGGCCTTGCGATCGCCACAGATCGGGTCTTTCCTGTGGATACTGCAAGGAGGTCAAACCCATGACTGAGGTGCATTACGGCGTCGTGCGCGTCGGTGACCGCTGGTCGATCATCGGAGATAACCTGCGTTTCGGCGCCTACGAAACCCGCGGGGAAGCCCGCGCGGCCGCTCGCCGGCTGGCCGAACATCCCGCTGGCCTTGGCCTGCCCGTGATGCTGCACGAGCAGGAAGAGGACTGGGTGCTGCCCAGCCCCACGCAGCTCAGCTAGGCCAATCCCAAAACCGATTGTCCTCGAAAGCCAAGCGGACTTTCAGGTAGCGGCACAGCCGAGGCCAAACCGCTGTCTCAGCTGGGATCCCCGCTTTCGCGCGGAAAATCGGATGGGGGTTACGCTTCTACGGCTTCCTCTTCATCCTCGCCGTAAAGCAGCGGCTTGAGCACCCGCCAGACCTGCAGGGCCGAGGCCACCGCGCCGACGACCGAGGCGACCACCTGGAACGCATTCCAGACGAAGCTGACCAGCGGGTCCTCGCCCAGCATGGCGACCAGAGGATAGATCAGGTGGCTGACCGTGATCCGGAACTGGGCGTAGGCCTCTGAATACTCCACCGACGCTCCGGCGATCGCGGCCGTGACCACGACGGCCAGCACCGGCGCCCACAGCAACGGCAGGATCAGCAGCAGCGCCAGGGCCGTGATCAGCGACTTGGTGGTCAGGCCCACGTCTTTGAAGACCGTGACGCCAACGCCGGCGACTGCCGCCAGGCCCAACAGGGCGAAGGCGACCGGCAGGGTCAGGTCGGCGGTCTGCGCCACCGGCATGCCGACGGCGAAGACCATCACCGCCATCACCAGCAGGGTGATCACGAACGCCCCCAGCCACAGGGCGCCGTACTGGCTGAGCCGTCGCCTCAGATGCCGTTTCGCGATCATCGCCGCCTCCTGGTCGGCGCAAGGGTGCTTCGGAAGAGTCTCGCCGTCCACGGGAAACTAAGCCGTGCGCTGTGCGCTTTACCCGTCGAGCTTCACGGGAGATCCGCATGACCGCTTTCGCCCGCATCGTCCGCAGCGCCGTCGAGGGTGACGCCGCGCCGCCCTATGCGTCCAACCGCCTGCTGGCCGCCCTGCGCTCCGAGGCGCTGACCGCGCTTGCGCCGCATCTGGTGCTGGTCGACCTGCCCGCCGACGCGGTGCTGTTCGACGCCGGCGACGACGTCGAACACACCTATCTGCCCTGCGGCCCGACCCAGGTCTCGCTGCTGGTCGTGACCTCGGACGGCCAGGAGATCGAGGCCGCCAGCATCGGCTTCGAGGGCGCGATCGGCGGCGTGGTCAGCGCCGGCTTCAAACCCGCCTATGGCCGCGCCGTGGTCCGGGTGCCGGGACACGCCTTCTGCATCCCCACCGCGCGGCTGGAGGAGATCAAGACCCAGCACCCGATCATCGCCGACCTCTTTGATCGCGCCGCCGACGTGTTCATCGCCCAGATGATGCAGGTGGCGGCCTGCAACGCCCTGCACCCGATCGAGCAGCGCACCTGCCGCTGGCTGCTGTTCGCCCATGATCGCTCGGGCGACGAGCCGCTCCGCCTCACCCAGGAGACCCTGGCCCAGATGCTGGGCGTGCAGCGCACGACGATCAGCGCGGTCGCCCGCGTCTTGCAGGACGCCGGGGTGATCCACATCGGTCGCGGCCGGGTCGAGATCCTGGACCGCCCGGCCCTCGAAAAGCGCGCCTGCGAGTGCCACGACGCCGTCGAGGCTCATTTCAAGCGCGTGCTGCCGAAATTCGTGACCGACTAGATGCGGAAGGCGCTGGCCCGCGCCAGCGCCGCCTCCGCCTCGCTGACCAGCCGCGCCACGATCTCGCCGGCCGGCAGCACTTCGCGCACGCCGCCGGCGCTCTGGCCCATGGCAAAGCAGGACTTGTCCGGATCCAGGCCCTCGACCTGGCCGCCGATGCCGCCCATGGCGCCGTTGCGGATCGAGACCATGGCCTGCTGCGGAAACGGCTGGATGTCGGCCGGGCGGCTTTCCCAGTCGTCGACATAGGGGTTCTTCCTCACCCGCATCGGCTTGCCCGAATAGCAGCGGGTGCGGACGGTGTCCTCGTCGGCGGCCTCGAGGATCGCCTGGCGATAGAGGTCGCCGGCATGGGCTTCGGTCGAGGCGATGAAGCGGGTGCCCATCCAGACGCCTTGGGCGCCCAAGGTCAGTGACGCCGCCAGGCCCCGGCCGTCATGCAGACCGCCGGCGGCGACCACGGGGATCTTCACGACCTCGACCGCCTGGGCGACCAGCGGCAGGGTTCCAACGAGGCCTGTATGGCCGCCACCTTCGCCGCCCTGGCAGATGACGGCGTCGCAGCCGGCCTGCTCGGCCTTGACCGCGTGCTTCACGGCCCCGCAGACGACCATGACCTTCAGGCCGGCCTTCTTGAGCCGCGCGATGATCGGCAGCGGCACGCCCAGGCCGGCGATGAAGGATGAGGCGCCCTCCTCGATGATGACCTCGACGCTGGCGGTCAGGGCGTCGGGCGTGGCGGCCAGCAGGTCGACGCCGAACGGCTTGTCGGTCAGCTGGCGGACCTCGCGCATCTGCTGGCGGATGAAGTCCGGCGAGGTCCCGGCCATGCCCAGCACGCCATAGCCGCCGGCGTTCGACACCGCCGCCGCCAAGGGCGCATACGAGACGCCGCCCATGCCGGCCAGCAGGATCGGATGTGCGATATCCAGAAGATCGCAGAGCGGCGTGCGCAGGCCCATGGCCGGTCCTCCCGTATTTTCAGGAAGGATTTCGGCCTCTGCTCGACGCGGCAAGCGTGCCGCGAGGTCAGTCCCCTAGAAGATCGAGTAGCCCCCGTCGATGACGATGGTCGTGCCCGACTGGTAGCTGGACGCGTCCGAGGCCAGGTAGACGGCCATGCCGCCGAAGTCCTCGGGCTCGCCCCAGCGACGGGCCGGGACGCGGGGGATGACCTTCTCGGCGAAGGCGGCGTTGCCTTGCGCCCCGGCCGTCATGTCGGTGGCGATCCAGCCCGGCAGGATGGCGTTGGCGCGGACCCCATAGCGAGCGTGCTCGACGGCGACGGACTTGATCATCGAGATCACCGCGCCCTTGGTCGCCGCATAGGCCTCGTTCCGCGCCGCGCCCTCGATGGCGGCCAGCGAGGCGATCCCGACCAGCGAGCCGCCGGCGTCGCCGGTCTTGGCCCGCTCGACCATGTGGCGGCAGGCCTCGCGCAGGGTGAAGAAGACGCCGTCCAGATTGACCGACAGCACCTTGCGATAGGTCTCGGTCCGCATCTCGACGAACGAGGGCGAGCCGTAGCCGACGCCGGCATTGGCGAAGACGCTGTCCACCCGGCCCATGGCGGCCACGGCCTCTTCCATGCCCTCACGGACCTGGGCCTCGTCGGAGACGTCGACGGTCTGGGCCTTCACCCGGACACCCAGAGCGGTCAGCTGCTTTTCGGCCTCGAGATTACGCTCGGGGTTGGAGCCCCAGATGACGATGTCGGCCCCGGCCTGGGCCATCGCCTTGGCCATGCCAAGGCCGATGCCGCGATTGCCGCCGGTGACCAGGGCCACCTTGCCGGCCAGATTGAACGGCGCATAGGCCATGGCGAACCTCCCTCTTATCCTTGAAACACTCGTTTGAAGGAGAGACGCTGACGTTACGCCGGTCAAGCGCCCTGGACGGAGAGTCCCGCCTAGGCGGCGCCGAACTTCTCGAACGTCTCTTCGATCACCCGCCGCGTCTCGTCCCACTCGACGAGCGCCATGGCCTCGTCCAGGGTCACGAACTTGGCCTCAGCCGCGTCGTCGCCGGCCACGGGCTCGCCGCCGGTCCAGCGGGCGGCGTAGTCGATCATCACGTAGTGGCGGGTGATCTCGCCGCCGGACCGGGCGGGGAAGACGCCATCGACCACGTCGAGCAGGCCCAGCAGCTGCGCCTCGACGCCGGTCTCCTCCTTCAGCTCGC
Source organism: uncultured Caulobacterales bacterium (assembly GCA_903900155.1). GTDB lineage: Bacteria > Pseudomonadota > Alphaproteobacteria > Caulobacterales > Caulobacteraceae > Caulobacter. The sequence goes on from CAIUMD010000023.1 coordinate 30,630, forward strand.
GCAGGGCGGCGACCGCCAAGGTCTCGCCCCATTCCACCCGGCCGCCGGGCAGGCTCCACTGGTTCAGGCGGGGCGGCTGGCCGCGCTTGATCAGCAGCACCTCGTTCCCCTTCAGGCAGACGACGCCGACGCTCGGGACAGGATGGCTCATGGAAATCCGACCTTCAGATCGACCGAGGACTTCACCCCGATACAGTTGCCGCAGTCGGCCAGCCAGGCCTCCGCCGCCGCCCGGCCGCGCGCCTTCAGGTCGGTCAGGAAGCTCCACTCGGTGTCGAACTTGGTCGACAGCGACAGGTCCGCCAACGGCTTGTCGGCGGTGATGGCGTGCACCAGCATCCGGCGATAGCGGCCCCGGGCGTTGTCCTTCAAAAGGCCCTCGTCCAGCAGCTTCTGCACGAAGCCGATGGCCCGCAGTTCCGAGGCCAGCGAGGCGTTGAAGGTGATCTCGTTCAGCCGGTCCATGATCTCGCCCGGCGTCTTGGGTGTCTCGTCGCGGACGAAGGGGTTGAGACTGACGATGAGAATGTCGTCGGGCGTGTCGTCGTAGAACAGCGGCCACAGCGGCGGATTGGCCAGGAACCCGCCGTCCCAGTAGGGCTCGCCGTCGATCTCCACCGCCTGGAAGACCTGCGGCAGGCAGGCGCTGGCCATGATGTGGCGGACCGTCAGCTCGGTCTCGCGGAAGATCACGGCCTTGCTGGTCCGGATCGCCGTCGCCGCGATGTAGAGCTTGATCGGGCTCTTCTCGCGGATCTGCTTGAAGGTGATCTCGCCTTCCAGCGCATCGTGCAGCGGGTTCAGGTTGAACGGGTTGAACTCGTAGGGGCTGAGCGACAGGGCGAAGGTCTCGGCCATCCGCCAGCCGGGCGTGTTCTTGATCCAGTCGGCGCTGCCGCCGAAAGCCGAGGTCCAGATCGAGGTGTCGCCGAAGACGTTGCGGCCGCCCTGGCGGTTCACCTGCCGCCAGAACGAGTCGAGCCGCTTCCTCGCCCCCGCCTTGCCGTCGTCGATCAGACCCTGGGCCAGGCAGACGGCGTTCATTGCGCCGGCCGAGGCGGCGGTGACGGCGCGGATCTCGATGTCGTCTTCCTCGAGCAGGCGATCGAGGATGCCCCATTCGAACGCGCCGTGGGCGCCGCCGCCCTGGAGCGCCAGGCTCAGCAGCCGGGGACCGGCCGGTTTCTTCTTAAAGGGCGGGATGGGCACGGGGCCCAGCCTATTGCGCCACCCAGCCGCCGTCGACCTGGAAGGCCGCGCCATTGGCCGAGGCCCCGGCGTCGGAGACCAGGTACAGCAGCATGCCGGCCAGCTGGTCGAAGGTGACGAACTGCTTGGTCGGCTGGGCCGCCAGGATCACGTCCTTCATCACCGCCTCTTCCGAGATGCCGCGCGCCTTGGCCTGGTCGGCGATCTGGGCCTCGACCAGCGGGGTCTTCACGAAGCCCGGGCAGATGGCGTTGCAGGTGATGCCGTCCTGGGCGACCTCGAGCGCGACCGTCTTGGTCAGGCCCATGACGCCGTGCTTGGCCGCCACATAGGCCGACTTGAACGGCGAGGCGACCAGGGCGTGGGCCGAGGCGATGTTGATGATCCGCCCGCGGCCCTGCTCTTTCATGATCGGCACCGCCGCCTTGGTGGCGTGGAAGGCCGAGGACAGGTTGATGGCGATGATCAGGTCCCACTTGTCGTCCGGGAACTCCTCGATCGGGGCCACGTGCTGGACGCCGGCGTTGTTGACCAGGATGTCCAGCTCGCCGAACTCGGCCTTGGCCGCGCGGACCATGTCGGCGATCTCGATCGGCTTGGTCATGTCGGCGCCGTGATACAGCACCTCGACGCCGTGCTTCTCGGCCATTTCGGCCCGGGCCCGCTCGATGGCGTTCATCTCGCCCAGGCCGTTCATGACGATGTTGCAGCCCTGGGCCGCGAGCGCGTCGGCCAAGGCGTGGCCGATGCCGCTGGTAGACCCGGTGACGATGGCGACTTGACCCTGCAAACCGAAATCGACGGCCATCATGCGCTCCTAAGGCAACGCCCCAATGATATTGCAACGCAACATATAGCTCGCCATTGCGAGGGGCGAGCCCTTATTAAATTCATCACTAGATGAATTCATGGCTGCGGGCGAGCGAAAACCCAGTCGGTCTGCGTCGAGAGATCCGCGCGGAAGCCGTAACCGTCCAGGTTGAAGCTTTTCAGCCCCTCGGCGCGGTCGATGCGGTTGTCGATGGCGTAGCGGGCCATGCGGCCCCGCGCCTTCTTGGCGAAGAAGCCCAGCACCCGCAGTTCGTTGCCCTTCTCTTCCTTGAAGTGGCAGGTGACCACCGGCAGCTTCAGGGCCTTGGCGTCGACGGCGCCGAAATATTCCTGGCTGGCCAGGTTCACCAAGGTCGGATCGGTCTGGCCCTCGGCGGCGGCGTTCAGGGTCTTGGAGATCGTCTCGCCCCAGAAGTCGTAGAGGTTCGATCCCTTCTTGGTCTTCAGCCGCGTGCCCATCTCCAGGCGGTAGGGCTGCAGGGCGTCGAACGGGCGCAGCACGCCGTACAGGCCCGACAGGATCCGCAGGTGACCTTGCGTCCACTCCAGGGCCGGGCGGTCCAACTCGCGGGCGGCCAGGCCGGCATAGACGTCGCCGTTGAAGGCGATGACGGCTTGCAGACCTTCCTCGACCTCTGCGTCAAAGGCCTGGAACCGCTCACGGTTCAGCTTGGCCAGGGCGTCTGAGATGTGCATCAGCCGCTTCAGGTCGGCCGCCGTCAGCTTGCGCGTGATCTTGGCCAGTTCGGCGATCTGCGGCTTCAATTCCGGCGTCGTCAGGGGCAGGGCCTGGGCGGGCGCGGTGAAGTCCAGCGACTTGGCGGGCGAGATGACCATCAGCATGGGCGGGGAGATAGAGGGTTCGGGGCGGCTTCGCTAGCGGGGCTCGTACGGAGGTGGACATGCGGGCGCCGCTTCACGCGGTGGCCGCTGAAGGGATGGAAAGGGATGCGGAGCGCCGGACGACGTCCGGAGTTTGAAAGATGAATACCGTTTCGACGAAGCCAGACGCTCCGCGCGATCGTTATCCGGAAGCGTGACGGCCCGACGCTGTTCGCGCCTCACCGCCCTTGAAGCCTCCGACGGGCGGGCCGGATCGCGTTATCCGGTCCCGGTTGCGGCTGTTTCCAGTCGCCTGTCGTACTCACCGGCCTAAGTCCACC
>CAIUMD010000024.1 GCA_903900155.1 uncultured Caulobacterales bacterium
GCCTACGCCGAGCTGCCCCCTCCGGCCCTCTGGGCCACCTCCCCAAGCGGGGGAGGAGAGACGCCGGTGAATCTGCTCCCCCGCTGGGGGAGCTGTCGCGAAGCGACTGAGGGGGCTGCGCCAGCCCTTCCGACTAGAGCGACCGCAACCGCGGCCTCCGCCCAACACCCAGCATCAACTCACTCACCGCCCACACCAGCGCATCGGCGCGGTCCGGACTGTGCTCCAGATCCCCCGACCCCAGCGCCATCAGCTCCTCCTCCAGCGCCGGAAAGGCCCCGCAGTGCAGGACCCTGCCCTGTTCGTACAGCGCCGCCACCGGCTCGGCCCGCGCCCGCTTGCCGATACTGGCCTTCACCAGCCTGATCCGACACGGCGGATCCGCCTGGGCCAGCACCGAGCGCACCATGTCGCCGCCCTGGTTGGCCTCGGCCACCAAGGCGTCGGCCGCCCACGTCCGCGCGGCGGCGACCGCCTTCCCGGCCCAGCCCGCCGGAGACAGCCCCCGCGCGGTCTCGTCGGCCAGCACGAACGCCCGGTCGTCCCGGCGCCCTACGACCACGATCCCGCAGGCGTCACCGCCAGCGGTGGCCGGCGGATCCACGGCCACGACCACGCGGTCCAGCCTTGCCGGCCTCGCCGCCCGGCACCGCGCCAGGTCCTCGGCCCGGAACAGGCCGCCGTCGGTCTCGACGATGATCCCGTCCAGTTCCTGCGCGGCCAGCCGGGTGCCGCCGTACAGGCTCTCCAGCGTCCGCAGGAAGGCGGGCGCCAGGTTGCCGGCGTTGAGCGACGTCCCGGCGCGCGTCACCTGCACGCCGGGCTCGGCCATCAAGGCCTTCAGCGCCCGCGTCGGCTTGGGCGTCGAGGTCACGACCAGGCGCGGATCCTCGCCCAGCCGCAAGCCGAACCGCAGCATGGCCAGGGTCTCGGCCGGCCGTCGCCAGGCGCAGAATTCGTCGGCCCAGGCGGCATGGAACTGGGGCCCGCGCAGGCTGTCGGGATCCTCCGCCGAGAACGCGTAGGCCACCGCGCCATTGGGCCAGACCAGGCGCCGGCGCGAGGCTTCCCAGCGCGGGCGGGCGTCGGGCGGCGAGAGGGCGCGAAGACCGGATGGGCCTTCGATCATCACCTCGCGCACGTCGTGAAAGGTCGGGCCGACCAGGGCCAAGCGCCCGCCGTCCCGCGCCTGCTCGATCATCCAGGCCGCGCCGGCGAAGGTCTTGCCCGCGCCCCGCCCGCCCAAGAACAGCCAGGTCGCCCAGGCCTTGTCAGGCGGGACTTGGTGGTCCGCTCTCGGCCTCAGCGTCTCGAGGCTGCGTTCCAGAAGGTCCGCGAGATGGGGCTGTGTTTCGTCGATCTCGCTCAGAAAGATATTTAAGCTCTCGGGATCCAGCAAATCGATCCAGTCGCTCACGCACGCGGGCATGAAGCGCGGCGATCTGTTCGGGGGTCCATCGAGGGGTGTCATCATTCATCGGGGTCTCCGAGTTGTTCGCCGCGCTCGCGCCGCGTTGCAGGGCGCCGAGCGCCTTGCCGGCGCGGCGACCAGCGTTGCGGTAGAGGTTCACGGCGCGTCCGGCCTTGGCGATCGCTTCGGTCGCCTTGGTGCGGACCTCGCCCGACTGCCCCTCGATCTCCTGAAAGCGGTCGACGGCGGACGCGGCGTATTCGCACGCAACGAGGTCGGCGACGTCCGCCAGCAGGTTTTCGATCTGTTCGCTTCTCTCGGCCATGACACAAAGATACGGCGCCAGCGGGCGCGGATGATTGAGGCCGGCGTAAAAGTGACAAGTCGTTGATTTCGCGCGAGTCGATCTCGCCAATTCAGAGCGTTCAGGTCGCTCAATCCCCGTAGTCGAGATCCTCCCCCCAGCGGGGGAGGCGTCGGCGCAGCCGACGGAGGGGGAAGAGACCGGCGCCTGGACAACTCCCCCTCCGGCGCTTCGCGCCACCTCCCCCATCAGGGGGAGGATTTGCGCCTTCCTGTGGACGATCCGCCCCTCGCGCCCCACCGATCCGCCAATCGCATTGGACTTGTCATGGCGCCGCGCCCATATGGCGCTCGAGACGGCAATTCGAGGACCACGAACGTGCACCTGACGGGCGAGCTTCTGATCGGCGGCAACAGCCGCAAGGGAACCAACGGCGAGATCCGCGGCGAGAACCCCGCGACCGGAGAGGTCCTGGAGCCCGCGTTCGGCGGCGCGACCAAGGCCGATATCGAAGAGGCCGCCGCCCTGGCCCACGAGGCCTTCGCCGGCTATCGCGCCCTGCCCTACGAGACCCGCGCCACGTTCCTGGAAGCCATCGCCGAGCATATCGAGGCGATCGGCGACGACCTGATCGTCCGGGTCATGGCCGAGACCGGTCTTCCTCGCGCCCGCCTTGAAGGCGAGCGGGGTCGCACCACCGGCCAGTTGCGCCTGTTCGCCAGCGTGCTGCGCGACGGCGGCTTCCTGGAAGCGCGCGTCGACCCGGCCATGCCCGACCGCAAGCCCCTGCCGCGTCCGGACCTGCGCCTGCGCAACGTGCCGCTGGGCCCCGTGGCGGTGTTCGGCGCGAGCAACTTCCCGCTGGCCTTCTCGGTGGCCGGCGGCGACACCGCCTCGGCCCTGGCGGCCGGCTGCCCGGTCATCGTCAAGGCGCATCCGGCCCACCCCGGTACGTCGGAGCTGGTCGGTCGCGCCATCCAGGCGGCCGTGGCCTCGGTCGGCCTGCATCCGGGCGTGTTCTCGATGATCCACGACAGCGGCTACGAGGTCAGCCAGGCCCTGGTCGCCGATCCGCGCGTCCAGGCCGGCGGCTTCACCGGCTCGCGCCGCGGCGGCCTGGCCCTTCTGGCCATCGCCCAGGGCCGCCCCGAGCCGATCCCGTTCTATGCCGAGATGAGCAGCATCAATCCCGTGATCCTGCTGCCGGGCGCCCTGAAGGCCCGCGGCGACAAGATCGCCCCGGACTTCGTGGCCGCCCTGACCCTGGGCGCGGGCCAGTTCTGCACCAATCCCGGCCTGATCCTGGCCATCGACGGGCCCGAGTTGGATGCGTTCGTCGCGGCCGCCGGCCAGGCGGTCGAGGCCGCCCCGGCCTCGGTCATGCTGAGCCCCGGCATCTGCAAGGCCTTCGCCCACGGGGTCGCGGTCCTGACGGAGGCCAAGGACGTCACCACCGTGGCGCGCGGCATTCCGGGCCCGGACGGCAGCCACACCGGCCGCGCGGCGCTGTTCAGCGTCGCGGCCGCCGACTTCCTGGCCAATCCGCGCCTGCACGAGGAGGTCTTCGGGGCCGCCTCGGTGGTGGTGCGCTGCGCCGACGACGCCCAGCTGGCCCAGGTCATCGACGCCCTGGAGGGCCAGCTGACCATCGCCATCCACCTGGAAGAGGCCGACCACGCCCTGACCGCCGCCCTGCTGCCGGCGCTGGAGCTGAAGGCCGGCCGGATCCTGGTCAACGGCTTCGGCACCGGCGTGGAAGTGGTCCCGGCCATGGTCCACGGCGGCCCGTACCCGGCCACCTCGGACAGCCGCACGACCTCGGTGGGCACCCTGGCCATCGCGCGGTTCCTGCGTCCGGTGAGCTACCAGAACCTGCCGGAAGCCCTGCTGCCGGCCGAGCTGCGGACGGAGAACCCGCTGGGCATCGCGCGGCGGGTCGATGGGAAGGTCCGCACGGCTTAATTCTTACCTCTCTCCTCCCCCTCTGGGGGAGGTGGCCCAGTGGGCCGGAGGGGGCAGCTCGGCTTATGCGGAGTAGCCCCCTCAGTCGCTTCGCGACAGCTCCCCCAGAGGGGGAGCAGA
>CAIUMD010000025.1 GCA_903900155.1 uncultured Caulobacterales bacterium
CCGCCACCGGCACGCCCGCTTCCTGCTCGCGCAGGATCCCAATAATCTGCTCTTCCGTGAACCGTGACCGCTTCATTCGTCCGTCCTTTTGGTGCGCGGACTCTAATTATTCCTGGAGGAGTTTCAGGGGGTCACGTCACTCGCCGAAGCCCTCGATCACGTCCGCCAGACTTTTTTCACTCATCACGACTGTTCCCACCGCCAGGTAAGCGCGGAGGGTCTTTAGACCGTTTCCTTCATCGCGCGACGACGTTCGACCGACGACGGGATCCGCATGGCTTCGCGATACTTGGCCACGGTCCGACGGGCGATGTCGACCCCGGCGGCCTTGAGAATTTCGACGATGGCGTCATCGGAGTGGACTTGCGCCTCGGTCTTCTCGGCGTCGACCAGGGCCTTGATCTTGTGACGGACGCTGGCGGCCGAGTGGGCCTCGCCGCCTTCCGACGACTGGATGGCCGAGGTGAAGAAGAATTTCAGCTCGAACACGCCGCGCGGGGTGGCGACATACTTGTTCGACGTGACGCGGCTGACCGTGCTCTCGTGCATGCCGATGGCGTCGGCGACGGTCTTCAGGTTCAGCGGCCGCAGGTGCTCGACCCCGAAGGCCAGGAAGCCGTCCTGCTGCCGGACGATCTCGCTGGAGACCTTCAGGATGGTCTTGGCGCGCTGGTCCAGGCTCTTCACCAGCCAGTTGGCCGTGGCCATGCAGTCGGCGACGAAGGTCTTTTCCTGATCGCTCCTGGCCCCCTTGGCCACGCGGGCGTGGTAGCGCTGGTCGACCAGCACGCGCGGCAGGGTGTCGGTGTTCAGCTCGACGTGCCACATGCCGCCCAGGCCCTCGCGGACCATGACGTCGGGCACCAGGGTCTCGGCCGGCTCGCTGTGATAGGCAGCCCCCGGGCGCGGGTTCAGCGCGCGGATCTCGGCGACCATGTCGCGCAGGTCCTCGTCGTCGACGCCGCAGATCCGGCGCAAGCTGGCCATGTCGCGCTTGGCCAGGAGCTCGAGATTGTCGAGCATGGCGGCCATGCAGGGGTCGTAGCGGTTCAGGTCCTTCAGCTGCAGGCTCAAGCACTCGCGGACGTCGCGGGCGAAGACGCCGACGGGCTCGAAGCCTTGCAGGATGGCCAGAGTCTCTTCGACCATCTCCAGCTTGCAGCCCAGGCGCGCGGCCAGCTCGACGACGTCCAGGCGCAGGTAGCCGCCCTCGTCGACGGCGTCGATCAGGATCTCGGCGATGGCGTGGCGGGCCGGCGAGAGGGCCGCCTGGACCAGTTGCTCACGCAGGTGGGCCGAGAGGGTCGGCATATCGGTCAGGGCGCTCTCATAGCCCTCGTCGCCCTCGAACGAGCCGCCGCCGCCGGCGCGTGACCAGTCGATCTGGCCGCCGGCGTGTTCGGCTTCGGCGCCATCACCGGTAGCGCGTTCGCCCGGCGAGACGTCGTCGTGCGGGGTGTCCATCTCGCGGCCGGCCGTCGTGTCGGCCACAGCGTCCAGCTGGGTCAGGCTGGCGTCGCGTTCGGTTTCGACCTCTTTGGCCTGTTCGGACTCGCCCTCATCGCGCTGCAGCAGCGGGTTGCGCTCCAGCTCCTGCTCGACGAACGCGTCGAGCTCGATGTTCGACAGTTGCAGCAGCTTGATCGCCTGCTGCAGCTGCGGGGTGATGACGAGGCCCTGACCCTGACGGATCTCGAGGCGGTGGCTGAGCGCCAATGCGCCCTCCTGACGAACGAATGAACTTCGAGCGTCATTGAAAGGCCGGTTTGGTTAACGGGCTGCCAACGCCTGCAAAACTTGGGCCGGTGCGACGTTCCGTCCCGGAAAATATCATGCCAGAGCTATTTACCCTTACGGGACAAGCACTTGATCCGGGTGCGGAGGGATGACGCAGGCTATTTTTGCCGCCCCCTGCGCCAATTAATCCCTGAGGCCCTTAATCACCAAGACGGGGCTCGCTGAAGCTGTCGCCCAGATAGACGCGCTTAACTTCCGGATTGTCGACGATCTCGCGCGGAGAGCCTTCGAACAGGACTTCACCGGCGTGGATGATCGAGGCGCGGTCGATGATGTCCAGCGTCTCGCGCACGTTGTGGTCGGTGATCAGGATGCCGATGCCGCGGCCCTTGAGGTAGCCGACCACCTCGCGGATGTCGGCGATGGCCAGGGGGTCGATGCCGGCGAAGGGCTCGTCCAGCAGCATGAAGGACGGCTCACTGGCCAGGGCGCGAGCGATTTCCACGCGGCGGCGCTCACCACCCGACAGGGCGACGGCCGGCGACTTGCGGATATGGGTGATGCGCAGCTCTTCCAGGATGCTGGTGACCTGTTCGCGGGCCTTGCGCGCATCCTTCTGGCGCATCTCGACCACGGCCATGACGTTCTGCTCGACCGTCATGCCCCGGAAGATCGAGGCTTCCTGCGGCAGGTAGCCGACGCCCAGGCGGGCGCGCTGGAACATCGGCTGGGCGGTGATGTTCTCGCCGTCCAGATAGATCGCGCCATAGTCGGCGGCGATCAGGCCGGTGACCATGTAGAAGCAGGTCGTCTTGCCGGCGCCGTTCGGGCCCAAGAGGCCCGCGACTTCGCCGCGCTTGAGGCGCAGGGACACGTTCTTGACGACCGGACGGTCGCCGAACGACTTGCCCACGGAATCGACGAACAGGCCGTCCATGTCGTTGGAGGTCAGGGTCATGAAAGACGGATCCTAGCGCGGAGCGGCGGGCGTTTCGGCCGCGGCCGGCGCGGTCTTGTTTTCGTCCTGATAGAAGACCGCGCGGACTCGCTTGGGCGCGGCGCGACCGGTGCTGTTGGATTCCAGCTTGGCGTCGTTGGTCTTGGTGTTGACCGTCAGGCGGTCGCCGCGCGCCACGTCCTTGCCCTTGACCAGCACCACGTCGCCCGTGACCACGGCGATGTTGTTGTCGAAGGTGTAGACGGCGCGGTCGCCGCGGGCCTGCTGCTGGTCGCTGACCAAGTAGACGCTGCCCTCGGCTTCCATGCGCTGGGCGGCGCCACAGGCGTTGGCTCCCTCCGACCCGGCCGTGGACTTGCGGGCGCTGTACACCGTCACCTGCCGGGCCCGCAGGCGCGAGCGGTTCTGCAGGATCTCCACATTGCCGCGGAAGATCGTGATGCACTTGCTGTTGATCGTTTCCTGCTGATCAGCGGACACGTCGATCGGCGCGCTCGAGTCGCCCGCCTGGGCGTAAGCCGCACCGGCCGCGCCGCCCGCCAGGATCAACGCGGTCGTCATCGCCGCAGCCGTCCATCGCTTCATCAGAACCATGTCCTCATCCGTCGCGGTTCGCGTCCGAAGCGAACCTGCGCCATTGATCTTCTTTACTGCCGTTCGAACCGCGCGCGAACCCCGCCCCGGAAAACGATGCGATCGCCCTTGTCATATACGGAGTAGGCGCTGGATTGCACCTGTCCGCTGGGGCCTTCGCCGTTCATCGTGGTTTCGCCCGTCACGTCGCCCGTCTGGGTATTCACGAAAGCGCCTTCCGACGCGAAGCGATAACCCGCACCGTCGTCCATCCGCACGTCCTTCCTCAGCGCCAGGCTGAAGTTGTCCTGGCGATAAACGCCGTGCTTGGCGGTCATCCGCGTCGGCGTCGGCGAGCCCAGGTCCAGGGTCAGGGCCGGGTCGTCCAGGATGATGCGGCGCGGGTCGTTATCGTCGCGAACCGCCGAGCGCGCGGTGATCATGAAGCTGCGGCCTTCGGCCGACTGACCATAGAAGCGCGGCGTGATCAGGCGGATCTCGGTCTTGGCCTCGGTCGGCGGATGGGTCGCGGCCATATAGGTGCGCCAGCCGACCTGCGAGGCGACGATCAGGATCAGGCCGCCGATCGCGATCGGCAGGATGACGCGCGCGGCCAGGACGCGGCGCGAACGACGGCGCCAGCGCGCGAGGTCGGCGCTTATCGTTCGTCCGGAAATGGCCGCGGCAGCGTGCATGGGTTTATGCGTGGGCGAAGATGTCCATCTCCTCCCAACCGGCCAGGTCCAGCGAGGCGCGGTGGGGGAGATAGTCGAAGGCGGCTTGCGCGTGGCCCATCCGGCCCTCGCGCTCCAGCATGATGTTCAGCTTGTCGCGCAGGGCGTGCAGGTGCAGCACGTCCGAGGCGGCATAGGCGACCTGGTCGGCGCTCAGCGAGGGCGCGCCCCAGTCCGACGACTGCTGGACCTTGGACAGCTCCACGCCCAGCAGCTCGCGCGTCACGTCCTTCAGGCCGTGGCGGTCCGTATAGGTCCGGGCCAGCTTCGAGGCGATCTTGGTGCAATAGACGGGCGCGGTCACGACTCCCAGATGGAGTTCGAACATGGCGATATCAAAGCGGCCGAAGTGAAAAAGCTTCAGGACGTTCGAATCCGTCAGCAGCGCCTTCAGGTTCGGGCAGTCGTAGGTCGCGCGGTTCAGGCGCACCACGTGCGCGTCGCCGTCGCCCGACGACAGCTGGACCACGCACAGCGGGTCGCGGCCCAGGCGCAGGCCCATGGTCTCCGAATCGATCGCAATGACGGTCGCGCCGGCGAAGACGTCGTCGGGCAGGTCGCCCTCGTGAACAAAATTGGCCAAGTCTCAGAAATCTCCGGCGAAGATCGGTCGCGCTCGCGCGAACGCGACGAACCACGCGCTCGATGAAAGCGCGTGACACTTATACTCACGATGAACGGGATATCTATCCGCCAGACAATCAACCGATGTGCGATTCGCCATCAGGAAGTTGGCGCCACCCCCGCTTCAGAGAAGCCAGTAAGGGGTGGTGCCCAGGAGAGGACTCGAACCTCCACGACCTTTCGGTCACTGGCACCTGAAGCCAGCGCGTCTACCAATTCCGCCACCTGGGCCCGCTACGCAACCGGGTAGGTCGCTGCGAGGCCGGGACGTTTAGGGAAAGCTTCTGACGCCGTCAACAGACAAAAATCGATAAAGCGCGATTTCATTGCGAAGCCGCGCTCAGTCGTCTAATTCCCCCTTATCGCGGTGGGGTCACCGCATGTGACGAGGATTGAAGATGCAGGGTCTGGTCACCGTGTTCGGCGGCACGGGTTTCGTGGGCAGCCAGGTCGTGCGGGCGCTCGCCAAGGCGGGCCATCGCGTACGGGTGGCCGTGCGCCAACCCAACCTCGCCTACCGCATGCGCATGCTGGGCGACGTCGGCCAGATCGAAGTGGTCCAGGCCAATGTCCGCAACCCGGCTTCCGTGGCCCGCGCCCTAGACGGCGCCGAGGCCTGCGTGAACCTGGTGGGCGTGCTCTGGGAGAGCGGCCGTCAGAAGTTCCAATCGCTGCACGTCATGGCCGCCCAGAACGTGGCCCAGGCCGCCGCCAAGGCCGGCGTGAAAAACCTCGTGCACATCAGCGCCCTGGGCGCCAACGTCGACAGCCCGTCGAAATACTTCCGCACCAAGGCCGAGGGCGAAGCCGCCGTCCGCGCCGCCTTCCCGGGCGCGACCATTGTGCGTCCGTCGCTGGTGTTCGGCGTCGACGACAAGTTCTTCAACAAGTTCGCCCAGATCGCGGCCCTGTCGCCGATCATGCCGCTGGTCGGCGGTGAGACCCGCGTCCAGCCGGTGTTCGTCGCCGACGTCGCCGCCGTGATCGCCAAGGCCGCCACCAGCCCGGCCGCCGTCGGCGTGACCTACGAGCTGGGCGGCCCGACCGTCTACACGATGCGCGAAGTCCTGCAGCTGATCCTGACCGAGACCGGCCGCAACAAGCCGCTGGCCCCGCTGCCCTGGCCGATCGCCTCGCTGATCGGTTCGCTGGGCGACATCCAGGGCTCGATCATCCCCTGGGCCCCGCCGCTGACCAGCGACCAGGTCGAGATGCTGAAGACCGACAACGTCGCCGAGCACGGCCTGCCGGGCCTGGCCGAGGCCGGCGTGACCGGCACGGCCGTCGAGGCCGTGGTCCCGACCTATCTCTATCGCTACCGCAAGGGCGGCCAGTACGCCGAGACCCCGGCGGGCGCGTTCTAATTCCCTTTCCTTCTCCCCTTGCGGGAGAAGGGGAATAACCTCAGTGGCGCAGGTACAGCGCCGCCAGGCCGCCGATGCCGACCACGATCCGCCACCAGGCGAAGGGGGCGAAGCCGCGCTTGCCGATGAAGTCCAGCATGTACTTCACGACCACCAGGCCCGACAGGAACGACACCACGAAGCCGATGCCGACGATGCCGATGTGGCCGGCGTCCAGGGCGTCGCGGTTCTTGTAGACGTCCAGGGCGAAGGCCCCGACCATGATCGGGATGGCCATGAAGAAGCTGAACTCGGCCGCGGCCCGGCGCTCGATGCCGAACAGCATGGAGCCGACGATGGTCGAGCCCGAGCGCGACACGCCCGGGATCAGCGACAGGCACTGGAACAGGCCGACGATCAGCACCTTGTGCAGCGGTAGGGCCATGGCGTCGTGATCGACGGCCGGCGGGGCCTTCTTGTCGATAGCCAGCAGGATCACCCCGCCGATCAGCAGCGACCAGCAGATGATCAGCGGGCTCTCGAACAGGAACGTCTTGATCACGTCGTGCAGCAGCAGGCCTGCGACGAAGGCCGGGATCACCGCGACGATAACGCTGAGCGCGAAGCGGCGCGCCTCGGGCCTGGTCGGCAGGCCGATCAGCACGGCCCACAGCTTCTGGAAATACAGGGCCACCACCGCCAGGATCGCCCCCAGCTGGATCAGCACGATGAAGGTGTCCCAGCTGGGGTCCTTCAGCCCCATGGCCTCCTTGGCCAGCAGCAGATGGCCGGTGGAGGAGACGGGAATGAACTCCGTCAGACCCTCGACCAGACCCAGAATGATGGCGCTCAACCAATCAGGCATTTCTCGGCTCCAAACCCCGCATTGGCGTGCGCCTGACACGGTAAATAGGTGGTAAATCCACAAAGTGGACTATTTTACACCTCCGTTGCGAGTCGATCTCAAAGACCCCGCTCGAAACAGGGATATAACTGTCTATTATTTTGACCAACACATTCTTCTTGCCCCAAAGAGTCCGTATGAGGCCCGTCTGAGCAATTTTTCTCCTTCGGGAGAGCACGGGGAAGTCGCATGGCCGAGCGCATGCTGAAATTCACGACGGTGGCCCGAAAGACGCCTGAAAAGCGTGCGGCCGCCGAGCGTTCGGGCGACTTCCACGAGATCTACGCCGACTTCATCGACGCCAAGGCTAACGAGCAGGCTTCGCGGTGCTCGCAGTGCGGCGTGCCGTTCTGTCAGACCCACTGCCCGCTGCACAACAACATCCCCGACTGGCTGCGGATGACGGCCGAAGGCCGCCTGGAAGAAGCCTACGCCCTGTCGCAGGCGACCAATTCCATGCCGGAAGTCTGCGGCAGGATCTGCCCCCAGGATCGCCTGTGCGAAGGCAACTGCGTTATCGAGCAATCAGGTCACGGCACCGTGACGATCGGTTCGGTCGAGCGCTACCTGACCGACAAGGCCTGGGAACAGGGCTGGGTGAAGCCCCTGGCCGCCGGTCCGGCGCGTGGCCAGTCGGTCGGCGTGGTCGGCGCGGGCCCGGCGGGCCTGGCCGCGGCCGAGAAGCTGCGCGAGGCCGGCTATGACGTCACCGTCTATGACCGCCACGACCGCGCCGGCGGCCTGCTGATCTACGGCATTCCCGGCTTCAAGCTGGAAAAGGACGTCGTCGAGCGCCGCACGAAGCGCCTGGCCGACGGCGGCGTCGTCTTCAAGCTCGGGTTCGAAGTCGGCAAGGACGCGACCCTGGAAGACCTGCGCGCCCAGCACGACGCGGTGCTGATCGCCGTCGGCGTCTATGCCGCGCGCGACCTGACCGCGCCGGGGGCTGGTAGCAAAGGGGTTGTCGCAGCTCTGGACTACCTGATCGCCTCGAACCGCCAGGACCTGGGCGACACCGTCGCGGAAATCGAATCCGGCGAGTTGAACGCGCAGGGCAAGGACGTGGTCGTGGTCGGCGGCGGCGACACCGCCATGGACTGCGTGCGCACGGCCATCCGCCAGGGCGCGACCTCGGTCACCTGCCTCTATCGCCGCGACAAGGCCAATATGCCCGGCTCGATGCGCGAAGTCGCGAACGCTGAAGAAGAAGGCGTCACCTTCGAATGGCTGGCCGCGCCCCGCGCTCTGTCGGGTGAAGCCGAGGCCGTCACCGGCGTGCGCGCCATCCGCATGCGCCTGGGCGCCCCGGACGCCTCGGGCCGCCAGAGCCCCGAGGAGATCCCCGGCGGCGACTTCGACCGCCCGGCCCAGCTGGTGGTCAAGGCGCTGGGCTTCGAGCCCGAAAACCTGCCGGAAGCCTGGTCGGCGCCGGACCTGAAGACGACCCGTTGGGGCACGGTCAAGGCCGACGTCCGCAACCAGATGACCAATCTGGACGGCGTGTTCGCCGCCGGCGACATCGTGCGCGGCGCCTCGCTGGTCGTCTGGGCGATCAAGGACGGTCGCGACGCCGCCGACGCCATCCACCGCTACCTGCAGGCCAAGGTCAGCCCCGCGCTGATCGCGGCGGAATAAGAGAGAGGACACCCGAACCATGAGCGAGATGGACCTCTATCTGAAGAACCGCCAGGCGCTGATCGACGGCCACGCCTATGACCCGACCACCGAGCGCGACGCCTGCGGCGTCGGCCTGGTCTGCGCCATCGACGGCCAGCCGCGCCGCGAGGTCGTCGAACTGGCGATCAAGGCCCTGAAGGCCCTGTGGCACCGGGGCGCGGTCGACGCCGACGGCAAGACCGGCGACGGCGCCGGCGTGCTGGTCAGCGTTCCGCAGGACTTCTTCATCGACCAGGTGCGCCGCACCGGCCACGCCCTGCGCTCGGGCCCGATCGCGGTCGGCCAGATCTTCCTGCCGCGCACCGACCTGGGCGCCCAGGAGACCTGCCGCACGATCGTCGAGGCGGAAGCGCTGCGTTTCGGCTTCTACATCTATGGCTGGCGCCAGGTGCCGGTGAACACCGCCGTGATCGGCGAGAAGGCCAACGCCACCCGTCCCGAGATCGAGCAGATCATGCTGGCCCCGCCGGCCGGCCTGGAGGGCGAGGCGCTGGAACGCGCCCTGTTCCTGTGCCGCAAGCGCATCGAAAAGCGCGTCCACGGCCAGAACATCACCGACTTCTACATCTGCTCGCTGTCGGCCCGCTCGCTGATCTACAAGGGCATGTTCCTGGCCGAGGCGATCGACGAGTTCTATCCCGACCTGAAGGACGAGCGCTTCACCGCCGCGGTGGCGATCTTCCACCAGCGCTACTCGACCAACACCTTCCCGCAGTGGCGCCTGGCCCAGCCCTTCCGGATGCTCGCCCACAACGGCGAGATCAACACCATCAAGGGCAACATCAACTGGATGAAGTCCCACGAGATCAAGATGGCCGCCCAGGCCTTCGGCGAATTCGGGGATGACGTCAAACCGGTGATCCAGCCGGGCGCCTCGGACAGCGCCAACCTGGACAACACCTTCGAGGTGCTGGTGCGCGCCGGCCGCGACGCGCCGATGGCCAAGGCCCTCCTCGTGCCCGAGGCGGCCAACCCGAAGATGAAGGAGTCGCACAAGGCGCTCTATTCCTACTGCAACGCCGTGATGGAGCCCTGGGACGGTCCGGCCGCCCTGTGCGCCACCGACGGCCGCTGGGTCGTGGCCGGCAAGGACCGCTCGGGCCTGCGCCCGCTGCGCGTGGCCTATACCGACGACGGCCTGGTGATCATGGGCTCGGAAGCGGGCATGTGCGGCGTCGAGGAAAGCCGCATCACCCGCAAGCTGGCCATCTCGCCCGGCCGCATGCTGGCCATCGACCTGGCCGAGGGGCGCCTGTACGGCGAGGACGAGATCATCGACGAACTGGCCGGCCGCCATCCCTATACCGAATGGCTGGGCAACATGGTCGACCTGGAAAAGGAGATCGGCCCCGGTCCCGAGCCGCGCAAGTACGGCCGCGAGGAACTGACCCGCCGCCAGGCCGCCGCCGGCTATTCGCTGGAAGACCTGGAGATGATCCTGGCCCCCATGGTCGAGGATGGCAAGGAAGCCGTCGGCTCGATGGGCGACGACACCCCGCTGGCGGTGCTGTCGGAGAAGTATCGTCCGCTCAGCCACTACTTCCGCCAGAACTTCAGCCAGGTGACCAACCCGCCGATCGACCCCCTGCGGGAGACCGGCGTCATGAGCCTGAAGACCCGCTTCAAGAACCTGGGCAACATCCTGGCCCAGGACGCGGCGCAAGCGGACGTCTACGTGCTGGAAAGCCCCGTGCTGACCACCGGCATGTACGAGCGCGTCCACAACCTGCTAGGCGAGAAGAACGTCGCGGTCATCGACTGCACCATGCCGCTGCCGGCCGAGGAGGCCCGCGCCGGCGACGCCCTGCGCGCCAACCTGGATCGCATCCGCGCGGAAGCCGAGGACGCCGTCCTGCGCGGCTGCGGGGCCATCGTGCTGACCGACGAGGCTTCGGCCGAAGACCGCGTCGGCCT
The DNA here is from genome assembly GCA_903900155.1 of uncultured Caulobacterales bacterium. Taxonomy (GTDB): domain Bacteria; phylum Pseudomonadota; class Alphaproteobacteria; order Caulobacterales; family Caulobacteraceae; genus Caulobacter. Next base: position 10,465 of record CAIUMD010000025.1, read on the forward strand.
GCCGATGATCCTGGCCACCGGCGGCGTGCACGCCCACCTGGTCGCCAAGGGCCTGCGCAGCTACGTCTCGATCATCGTCCGCTCGGCCGAGTGCCTGGACACCCACTACTTCGCGGTGCTGGTCGGTGTCGGGGCCACGGCGGTCAACGCCTATCTGGCGCAGGAAAGCTTCCAGGATCGCCTGGAGCGCGGCCTGCTGGGCGACAAGTCGCTGCGCGACACCTGCATCAACTTCAAGACGGCCATCGAGGGCGGCCTGCTGAAGATCATCTCCAAGATGGGCATCAGCGTCATCAGCTCGTACCGTGGCGGGTACAACTTCGAAGCCGTCGGCCTGTCGCGGGCTCTCGCCGCCGAGTTCTTCCCCGGCATGCCCTCGCGCATCTCGGGCATCGGCCTGGCCGGCATCGAGAGCAAGACGGTCGAGCTGCACCGCAAGGCCTGGAACCTGACGGCGGTGACCCTGCCGGTCGGCGGTCTGTACAAATCGCGCCGGTCGGGCGAAGCCCACGCCTTCGAAGCGCGCCTGATGCACACCCTGCAGAGCGCCTGCGACACCGGCGACTACGAGCTCTATCGCCGCTGGAGCAACGGCCTGCGCACGCAGAAGCCGATCCAGCTGCGCGACCTCCTGGACTGGCGCTCGGACCGCAACCCGATCGCCACCGACGACGTCGAGAGCGTCAACGAGATCCGCAAGCGCTTCGTCACGCCCGGCATGAGCCTGGGCGCGCTGAGCCCCGAGGCCCATGGCGCCCTGAACATCGCCATGAACCGCATCGGCGCCCGCTCGGTCTCGGGTGAAGGCGGCGAGGACAGCGCGCGCTACAAGCCGCTGCCCAACGGCGACAACCCCAACAGCGCCATCAAGCAGGTGGCTTCGGGCCGGTTCGGCGTCACCGCCGAATATCTGAACCAGTGCGTCGAACTGGAGATCAAGGTCGCCCAGGGCGCCAAGCCCGGCGAAGGCGGCCAGCTGCCCGGCTTCAAGGTTACCGAGATGATCGCCCGCCTGCGTCACTCCACCCCTGGAGTGATGCTGATCAGCCCGCCGCCGCACCACGACATCTACTCGATCGAGGACCTGGCCCAGCTCATCTATGATCTGAAGCAGATCAACCCGGTCGCGCGCGTCACGGTCAAGCTGGTCGCGGCCACCGGCATCGGCGCCATCGCCGCCGGCGTTGCGAAAGCGAAGGCGGACGTGATCCTGGTCGCCGGCGGCGTCGGCGGCACGGGCGCCTCGCCCCAGACCTCGGTCAAGTACGCCGGCGGTCCGTGGGAGATGGGCCTGTCGGAAGCCAACCAGGTTCTGACCCTGAACAACCTGCGCCACTCCGTCGTCCTGCGGGCCGACGGCGGCATGCGCACGGGTCGCGACGTGGTCATCGCCGCGATGATGGGCGCCGAGGAGTTCGGCATCGGCACCGCCTCGCTGGTGGCGATGGGCTGCATCATGGTGCGCCAGTGCCACTCCAACACCTGCCCGGTGGGGGTCTGCACCCAGGACGAGGCCCTGCGCGCCAAGTTCACCGGCACGCCCGACAAGGTCATCAACCTCTTCACCTTCGTGGCTGAAGAGGTCCGCGAAATCCTGGCGGGCCTGGGCTTCAAGAGCCTGCAGGAAATCGTCGGCCGCACCGACCTGCTGGCCCAGGTGTCGCGCGGCGGCGAGCATCTGGACGACCTCGACCTGAACCCGCTGCTGGTCCGCGCCGATCCGGGCGCAAACAAGCCGTACAACACGGTCGTCGGCCGCAACGCCGTGCCCGACACCCTGGACGCCCAGATCGTCCGCGACGCCGCCCCGCTGCTGGAACGCGGCGAGAAGATGCAGCTGACCTACACGGTCCGCAGCACCGCCCGCACCATCGGCACGCGCACCTCCAGCCACATCGTCCGCAAGTTCGGCATGAAGGGCCTGCCCGCCGGCCACCTGACCGTCCAGCTGAAGGGCTCGGCCGGCCAGAGCCTGGGCGCCTTCGCGGTCCAGGGCCTGCGCATCGAGCTGACCGGCGAGGCCAACGACTATGTCGGCAAGGGTCTGTCGGGCGCGACCATCGTCATCAAGCCGGCGCGCGGCCTGGCCGCGCCCGAGACCAACACCCTGATCGGCAACACGGTGCTGTTCGGCGCCACCTCGGGCCGGCTGTTCGCGGCGGGCCAGGCCGGCGAGCGCTTCGCGGTCCGCAATTCGGGCGCTGCGACGGTGGTCGAGGGCTGCGGCGCCAATGGCTGCGAGTACATGACCGGCGGCCAGGTGGTGATCCTGGGTCCGACGGGCGGCAACTTCGGCGCGGGCATGACCGGCGGCATGGCCTTCGTGCTCGACCAGCACGACCGCTTCCAGGACAATATCAATCCGGACAGCATCGTCGTGCAGCGCCTGGCCTCGCCCTATTGGGAAGGCGTGCTGCGTTCGCTGATCGCCGAGCACGCCCGCGAGACGGACTCGGTGTTCGCGGCGACCCTGCTGCGCGACTGGGACCGCGTGCGGGATCAGTTCTGGCAGGTCTGCCCGAAGGAGATGGTCAGCCGCCTGCCCCAGCCGCTGGCGGCCGAGCAGGCGGTGGCTTAAGCCGCCGCCTTCGCCTCCAGCAGCTTGAAGGTGGCGCGGGCGCGCGCGACGGGAACCCCGTCCGCGCGCACCGTCGCCTCGGCGAAGCAGATCGACCGGCCCAGCTTGATGAAGTCGGTGTCGAATTCGAGCCACTGTCCAAGCTTGGCCGAGCCCAGATAGTCCAGGGTCAAGGACACGGTGACCAGGCCCCCGGCCGGTTGCCGGGCCGCCGCCAGGGCCACGCCCAGGGACAGCCCCATGGCGTTGTCGGCCAGGGCGGCCAGGAAACCGCCGTGCGGCATGCTGCGCGAATTGCAGTGGACCTCGCGCACCCGCACGCCCAGCACCAGTCGGTCCTCGGCCTTGCAGGCATAGAGCGGCTCCCACGGGTCGGTGACCGGGCTCTTGCGGACATGGGGAACGAAGCCGTCGGGGATGTCGTCCATCGTCGCTTCCTGAGAATTCAAACGATCGTTTTAATCTAACAGCGTTCCGCCTCTTGCGCGAGGGGTCATGAACCTGCGCTATGACGGGATATGGCTCGGGATCGGCAGAAGCTGGACGCGGACAAGGTCGTCGAGACGCTCGACAACCTTTACGCCCGCGTGGCCGCGCGCTTCCCGGCCTCGGGGCTGGCGGCGGTCTGCGGACGCCTGGCCGACACCGCCCACCGGACGGCCGACCGCGCCCATCGCATCTCGCGGCCCTATCTCTTCTTGCGCCTGCTGGTGGCGGTGATCGTCCTGGCTGGGATCGGCCTGGAGGCCATGCTGGTCTGGCGCCTGGACTGGAGCGCGGTGAGCCGCGCCAAGGAAGGCTTCGGCCTGGCCCAGGGGCTGGAATCGGCGGCGAACCTGGCCCTGCTGTCCGGCGCGGCCGCCTGGTTCCTGGCCTCGCTGGAGCGGCGCTGGAAGCAGCAGCGGGTCCAGAAGGCCCTGCACGAGCTGCGCTCGTTCTGCCACGTCATCGACATGCACCAGCTGACCAAGGACCCGACCGTCCTCCTGGGCCCCAAGACCCCCGCCTCGCCCAAGCGCGAGATGACCAATTTCCAGCTGTCGCGTTATCTCGACTATTGCGCCGAGATGCTGGCCCTGACCGCCAAGTTGGCCGCGCTTTATGCCGGCGAGACCGATGACCCGGTGATCGTCGCGGCCGTCAACGACATCGAGACCCTGGCCTCGGACCTGGGCCGCAAGATCTGGCAGAAGATCATGATCCTGGGCCAGCTGGACGAAGCCCGGGCGACTTAAGCGGGACGACGGCGTTCCATGTCCATGCGCGCCTTCGCCCACCTGCTCGACCGGCTGTCCCTGACCAGCTCGCGCAACGCCAAGCTGACCCTGATCCAGGACCACCTGCGCCATACGCCCGACCCCGATCGCGGTTACGCCCTGGCGGCGCTGACGGGCGCCCTGTCGTTCAACGCCGCCAAGCCCGCCTTCATCCGCAAGGCGGTCGAGGCGCGGATGGACGCGCAGCTGTTCGCCTGGTCCTACGACTATGTCGGAGACCTGGCCGAGACCGTCGCCCTGGTCTGGCCGGGAAGACCTGGCGCCAACCGGCCGCCGGAGCTCTCCGAGGTGATCGAGGCCCTACACTCGGCCTCGCGCGCCGAGGTCCAGCGTTTGATCGAGGGCTGGCTGGACGCCCTGGACCCCGACGGCCGCTGGGCGCTGCTCAAGCTGATGACCGGCGGCCTGCGGGTGGGCGTGTCCTCGCGCCTGGCCAAACAGGCCTGCGCCCATTTCGGCGGCGTCGAGATCGGCGAGATCGAGGAGGTCTGGCACGCGCTGGAACCGCCCTATGGCGATCTCTTCGCCTGGCTGGAGGGCCGCTCCGAACGCCCCTCGCCCGACGCGCCCGGACGGTTCCGGCCCGTGATGCTGGCCCAGCCGATCGACGAGGCCGTCGACTTCGCCAAGCTGGATCCAGCGGCCTATGTCGCCGAGTGGAAGTGGGATGGCATCCGCGTCCAGGCGGTCAGCGAACGCGGCGAGCGGCGGCTCTATACCCGCACCGGCGACGACATCTCGACGACTTTCCCCGATGTGGTCGAGGCGCTGGACTTCGAGGGCGCGATCGACGGCGAGCTCTTGGTGCTGCGCGACGGGGCCCTGGCCCCGTTCGGCGACCTGCAGCAGCGGCTGAACCGCAAGAGCGTCGACGGCAAGCAGCTGGCCAGCTTCCCGGCCGGCATCCGCGCCTATGACCTGATGCTGGACGGCGAAGAGGACGTGCGGGGCCTGCCCTTCGTCGCGCGCCGCGCGCGGCTGGAGGCGTTCGTGGCCCGGCTGAAAACGACCCGCATCGACCTCTCGCCGCTCCAGCCGTTCACGACCTGGGAGGAACTGGCCGCCCTGCGCCTGGACCCGCCCGAGGGCGACGCGCGACTCTCCGAAGGCCTGATGCTCAAGCGCCGCGACAGCGTCTACGAGCCCGGCCGCCCCAAGGGCCCGTGGTTCAAGTGGAAGCGCGACCCGCACCTGATCGACGCGGTGCTGATGTACGCCCAGCGCGGCCACGGCAAGCGCTCCAGCTTCTATTCCGACTACACCTTCGGCGTCTGGCGCGAGGACGAAGCGGGCGTTCGCCACCTGACCCCGGTCGGCAAGGCCTATTTCGGCTTCACCGACGAGGAACTGAAGCTGATCGACAAGTTCGTCCGCGACCACACGATCGAGCGCTTCGGCCCGGTGCGCTCGGTACGCGCCGACCTCGACCACGGCCTGGTGTTCGAGGTCGCCTTCGAGGGCTTGCAGCGCTCGACCCGGCACAAGTCCGGCGTGGCCATGCGCTTCCCGCGCATCAACCGCATCCGCTGGGACAAGCCGGCGCGCGAGGCCGACGAACTCAAAACACTAGAGGCCATGCTGGATCGCTGATCGACGTTCACATCTCGTTTGCCATGTGCCCCTACGCAAGGTTGCGAGGAGTACGTGCATGTCCCCCTTCCTTGCGTCCCTGCTGCCGCATCTGCGGATCAACGCCACCGAGCGCTATCGCCAGGTCTATTCGCGGATCGGGCTGACCATTCTGCTGAGCTGGGCGCTGAGCCTGATCGGGCGCGCCGACCTGATCCCGCTGTGGCTGGCCGCCAGCCTGTCGGTGCAGGGGCTGGAGTTCTTCGCCGTCCGCCCGTTCGCCAAGGGCCGCTTCCCCGAGCGCCACCTGCAGGCGCGGATCGTGCTGATGCTGGCGGCTTGCGTCGCCATGGCGGTCGTGCACGCCGGCGTGGTGCTGATCTTCTGGCAGAGCGGCCAGCCGCCGCTGATGGCCCTAGCCTTGATGGTCCTGGTCGGCGGAGCGCTGAACAATGTCGCGTCGGGCGTCGACAGCCGGCCGCTGTTCTATCTGGGGGCCATCCCCTACGCCCTCAGCCTGGCGGCCATGCCGATCCTGACCTGGCGCTCGGCCCGCGAGGAGGTGACGATCCTGGCCGTGGCGGTCGGCTTCTTCATGCTGGCCGTTCACACGATCTGGGGCCGGATGCACAACGACCGCCGCGCCGTCGTCGCCGCCCGCGAGGAAGCCGACCGCCGCCGCATCCAGACCGAGGAGGCGCTGTCGGACCGCACCGCCATGGCCGCCATCGTCAGCCATGAGCTGCGCACGCCGCTGTCGGCGATCCTGGCCGGGGCCCATCTGATCCGCGCCGGAACCAATCCGGTCCAGACCCAGGCCACCGCCGAGCTGATCGTCGACGCCGGCCACCTGATGACCGGCCTGCTGACCGACATGCTGGACCAGGCCAAGATCGAGGCCCGGGCCATGAGCCTGGAGGATCGCGACTTCGACGTGCTGGGCGCGATCCGCGACGCCGCCCGCTTCTGGGGCGCCAACGCTCGCAGCAAGGGTCTGGTTCTGCGCGAGCCGCCGGGCGAGCAGCCCGCGGCCTGGGTGCGCGGCGACCCGTTCCGCCTGCGCCAGATCCTCAACAACCTGCTCAGCAACGCCGTGAAGTTCACCGAGGACGGGACGATCACCCTGCGGCTCCGCGCCCGTCCGGCCGAGGACGGCCAGGTGCGGGTGGTCATCGAGGTCGAGGACAACGGCCCCGGCATCGCCGAGGACGTCATGAACCGGCTCTTCACCCCCTACGAGCAGGCCTCGCAGGAGACGGCGCGGACCTACGGCGGTACGGGGCTGGGCCTGGCCGTCAGTCGCCAGCTGGCCCGGCTGATGGGCGGCGAGCTGGACGCCCGCCCCGCCCTCGAACGCGGGGCGATCTTCCGCCTGGCCCTGGCGCTGCCGGTCGGTCGCGAGGAAGAGGTCCAGCATCACGCCCCCGCTACCGACGGCGCCGCGCCCGATATCGGCGCCTTGAAGGTGTTGGCCGTCGACGACCACGAGGTCAACCGCCGGACCCTGGCCCTGGTGCTGGAGCCGCTGGGCGTCGATCTGACCACCGCTGTCGATGGCTTGGAAGCGTTGAGGCGTCTGGAGGCCCAGGCCTTCGACGTGGTGCTGATGGATGTCAACATGCCGGGCCTGGACGGCCGCGAGGCGACCCGTCGCCTGCGGGCCGGCAAGGGCCTGAACCACGACACGCCGGTGATCGGCTTCAGCGCCGGGGTCGCCGACGACGAGGTCCAGGCCTGCCACGCCGCCGGCATGACCGACTGGCTGGCCAAGCCGCTGGACATCCGGGCCCTCTACGCCGCCCTGGACCGCGCGAGGCCCTCCAACGCGCCGGAAAAAGCCGACAGCTAGTGGGCCGCCGAGGGGGCCGGGGCGCCGGCCTGGAACAGCTTGCCCTTCTCGGTGGCCAGCACCATCAAGAGGCCCGCCAGGCCAAAGCCCGTGAAGCCGATCGTCAGCGGCACGGTGGTGCCGTCGTACATCTGGCCGATCAGAAAGCCGAACACCGCCCCGCCGATCGTGGTGATGAAGCCCTGGATCGAGGCCGCGGCGCCGGCGACATGGCCCAGCGGCTCCATGGCGATGGCCCCGAAGTTCGACATGACCAGGCCAAAGCAGAACATCATCGCCGCCTGCATCAGGGCGAAGGTCAGCAGGGTCTCGTGACCCGTGAGCGCGATCACCGCGTGCGCGGCGGCAAAGCCGATAAAGCCGATCAGCGCCCAGTGCGAGACCTTGCGCATGCCCAGCTTCTCGACAATCCGCGAATTGAGCAGCGACGAGACGGCCATGGTCCCGGCGATGCCGGCGAAGATCAGCGGGAAGGTGTCGCCGGCGCTCAGCACCTCGGCGAACACCTGCTGGGCTGAATTGAGGAAGCCGAACAGGCCGGCCAGCACCAGGGTCGCGGCCAGGGTGTAGCCCATGGCGATGCGGTCGGTCAGGGCGGTCTTGAAGGCCGAGCTGACGCCCGCGACCGAGATCGGGATGCGGTCTTCCGGATGCTGGGTCTCGGGCAGCTTGATCGCCGCCCAGGCGATGACCACCAGGCCGAAGATCGACAGCACGCCAAAGATCCAGCGCCACGAGACAAACAGCATGATCGCCTGGCCCAGCGACGGGGCGATGATCGGGGTGGCCAGGAAGACGATGAAGGCCAGCGACATCACCCGCGCCATCTGGCGGCCGGCATAGCAGTCGCGGACGATCGACACCGACAGCACCCGCGTCGAGGCCGCGCCCAGGCCGGTCAGGAACCGCGCGATCAACAGCATCTCGAACGAGGTCGAGAAGGCGCAGAGGGCGGCGAAGATCGTGTAGAGCGTCAGGCCGACCATCAGCACCGGCTTGCGGCCATAACGGTCGGCCAGCGAGCCATAGGCCAGCTGCGCGACGCCGAAGCCCAGCAGATACGCGGTGATCACCCACTGGCGGGCGTTGGGGTCGCGCACGCCCAGCGCCTCGCCGATATGCGGCAGGGCCGGCAGCATGGAGTCGATGGCGAGCGCATTGGTCGCCATCATCGCCGCGATCAGGGCGACGAACTGGCCAAAGCCCATGCCGGGGTGCGGCGAGGCGGCAGTGTCTGACATCAGATTGTCCCAGGGCTGACGCCCCGAAACCGGCGAGACGCGTTCCCGGGCCATATAGGCCCCAGGCTTGCGCTCGCCAACCGCCGGTCGGCCATTCATCCCTAGATATGGGTCGCTTCCGGGCGCCTCGCCGCCTATATGCGCCGCCATGCGTAAGAAAGACATCGTCCCCGGCGCCCCCCAAGCGAGTGTGTTGAGCCGGAGCCTGACCCTGGCCATGGCGGCGGCCACCGGTCTGGCGGTCGCCAATCTCTACTACAGCCAGCCGATGCTGGGCCTGATGCTGAAGGATCTTCCGGGCGGCGCCACGGCGATGATCCCGACCGCCACGCAAGCCGGCTATGCGGCGGGCCTCTTCCTGCTGGTGCCGCTGGGCGACTTGGTCGAGCGGCGGCGGCTGATCGTGTTCCAGTTCCTGGCCCTGGCCATCGCCCTGGTCGCCACGGCCCTGGCCCCGACGGCGGGCCTGATGATCCTGACCTCGCTGCTGCTGGGCGCGGCCGCCACGGTGGCCCAGCAGATCGTGCCGTTCGCCGCCCACCTGGCCAGCCCCGAGAAGCGCGGCGCGACCGTCGGCACGGTGATGGCCGGCCTGCTGTGCGGCATTCTCCTCTCCCGCACCCTGGCCGGCCTCGTCGGCGCCCACTACGGCTGGCGGACCATGTTCTGGCTGGCCGCGCCGGTGGCCCTGACGGCCGGCGGCTGGATGGCGCTAAAGCTGCCGCGCAGCCAACCGTCGTCGGGCCTGTCCTACGGCGGCCTGATGGTCTCGCTGGCCCACCTGTGGACCGAGTTCGGCTCGCTGCGCCTGGCCGTCGCCACCCAGGCCCTGCTGTTCGCGACCTTCACCGCGTTCTGGACGGTGCTGGCCTTGCACCTGCAGGCCTTCCACCTGGGCTCGGACATCGCCGGCCTGTTCGGGGTGATCGGGGCCGTCGGCATCCTGGCCGCGCCGATCGCCGGTCGCTTCGCCGACAAGCGCGGCCCGCGGCCGGTCATCATGCTGGGTGCGGCCCTGGCGCTCGTCTCATGGCTGATCTTCGGCCTCTGGGACGGCGTGCCCGGCCTGATCGCCGGGGTCATCCTGCTGGACTTCGCGATCCAGAGCGTCCTCGTCTCCAACCAGCACATCGTCTACGCGCTGAAACCCGAGGCCCGCGCCCGGCTGAACACCGTCTTCATGGGCGGCATGTTCGTGGGCGGCGCGGCCGGCTCGGCCGTGGCCGTGACCCTGTGGAAGTCGACCGGCTGGACTGGCGTCTGCGCCCTGGGCGTGGCGCTGACCGCTACGGCGACGGCGTTGCAGGCGATGAACCTCCATCGTCGCCGGGCGCTGAAGGCCGCCTAGCCGTTGAAGGCCTTGATGGCGTCGATGATCTTCTGCTGGTCGGCCTCGGCCAGGTAGGGATGCATCGGCAGGGCCAGCACGGTCTGCGCCTTGGCCTCCGTCACCGGCAGGCCGCCGGCGCCGCGCGGGAACTGGGCGTACGGCGCCTGCACGTGCATCGGCACGGGGTAGTAGACCGCCGTCGGAATCCCTTGCGTCTTCAGGTGCGCGGCCAGGCCGTCGCGATTCTCGTGCTCGATCACGTACTGGGCCCAGACCGAGACGCCGCCCTTGATCACCGACGGGGTCGAGATCACCGCGCCCTTCAGGCCCTCGGCATAACGATCGGCCACGACCTGACGCAGGGCGATCTCCTCGGCGAAGATCGCCAGCTTCTCGATCAGGATTGCGGCCTGGATCGTATCCAGGCGCGAGTTCATGCCGATGCGGGTGTTCAGATATTTGGGGTCGTGGTCGAAGGTCTTGCCCGCAAGGTCCGGACCGACCGCCTTGCCGTGGACGCGATAGCTGTCCATCAGGTCCCACAGGGTCTGATCATTGGTCAACACCGCCCCGCCGTCGCCATAGCAGCCCAGCGGCTTGGCCGGGAAGAAGCTGGTGGTGGCGACATCGGCCCAGTGCAGCGGGTGATGGCCGTTCAGCGTGCAGCCGAAACCCTGGGCGCTGTCGGCGATCAGCTTCAGGCCTTCGCGGTCGCAGATGGCCTTGATGGCCGGATAGTCGGCGGGTTGGCCGAACAGGTCGACGGCGATGACGACCTTCGGCGTCAGGTGACCCTCGGCGCGGATGGCGGCGATCGCCGCTTCCAGCTTCACCGGGTCGAGATTGTAGGTCTTCGGCTGCACGTCGACGAACACCGGCGTCGCGTTGACCCACGGCACGACTTCCGGCGTCGCGGCGAAGGTGAAGGACGGGCAGAACACCGCGTCGCCCTTGCCCACGCCCCAGGCCATCAGCGGCAGGGCGATGGCGTCGGTGCCGTTGGCGCAGGAGAGCGCCTGCCCGGCCTGGCCGAACTCGGCCAGCCTGGCCTCGAACTCGCGGACCTGCGGGCCCATGACATAGGCGCCGCTGTCCAGCACCTTGGCGATCGCGGCGTCGATCTTGTCGCGGATCCGGCGCTGCTGCGCGGCGAGGTCGATGAAGGGCATGCTCATGAGCGCAGCCTCTAGAGTCCGATCGCGACGATTTCGAGCCAATTGATGTAACCGAGTGTTTCCTGGCTCAAGCGGAACCGTCGGCTCATCCTGTCGTTGACCAACCAGCGCGGGGGCGCCTATCGAGACCTTCATGCAGACCAAGCCCAGCATCATCCCGGCCGACGCGCGCCTGCCCTCGATCGCCAATGTGAAGGCCGACGAGACCATGTTCGGACATTTCCTGGACTGGCTCGGCAAGGTGGCGGTGAACCTGGTGGTCGCCGCCTTGATCCTGATCGTGACCTTCTGGGTCGCGGGCCTGGCCGCCAAGTTCATGCGCCGAACCCTGATGCGGGTGCACCGGAGCAATCCCGACCCGACCCTGGAGAGCTTCAGCGCCTCGCTGGCTCGCTACGCCATCGTCGCCATCGGCCTGGTGGCGGTGCTGCAGCAACTGGGCGTGCAGGCGACCTCGATCATCGCGGTGCTGGGCGCGGCTTCGCTGGCCATCGGCCTGGCCCTGCAAGGCGCCCTGTCGAACGTGGCGGCCGGCGTGATGATCCTGCTGTTCCGTCCCTATCGCGTCGGCGACGTCATCGAGACCGCGACCCGCCAGGGCACCGTCAAGTCGCTGGACCTGCTGTTCACCGAGATCGCCACCTTCGACAACGTCAAGGTGACGATCCCCAACAGCAAGGTGTTCGGCGACGTGATCCTGAACTACTCGACCCATCGCAACCGGCGGGTCGACGTGCTGTTCAAGGTTCCGCTGAAGACCGACCTGGTCGGGGCGCTCAAGCGCCTGCGCGAACGCGCCGAGAGCGATCCGCGCATCCGCAAGGACCCGGCGGTGATGATCGAGGTCACCGACCTGTCCGAAGCCTACGCCCAGGCCGCCATCCGCGCCTGGGTGGCCGCCGCCGACTTCGGGCCGGTCAAGACCGACCTGATGCTGGCCGCCCACCTGCTGGCGGAGGACCCGGCCCGCGAGGACCTGCCGCCGCCGCGCCCGACCAAGGCCAAGGACCCCTCACCCGCCATGCCGGGCGAGGGGTCGAACCATCACCTGTTCAAGCTGCCAGTGCCGCGTCGAGGTCGGAAATCAGGTCCCGGCAAGACTCAATCCCCACCGAAAGCCTGATCAGGCCATCGGAGATGCCGAGAGCCGCGCGCTGATCGGCGGGGATCGAGGCGTGGGTCATGATCGCCGGATGCTCGATCAGGCTCTCGACCCCGCCCAGGCTCTCGGCCAGCGTGAACAGGCGCGTGCGCTCCAGCATCTTGCGGGCCGGGGCGAGGCCGCCCTTCACGTCGGCCGAGATGATGCCGCCGAAGCCGCCGACCATCTGGCGCTTGGCCAGGTCGTGCTGGGGATGGCTCGCCAGGCCCGGATAGATCACCCGCTCGACGGCCGGATGCTGTTCCAGCCATTGGGCGATCTCCAGGGCGCTGTCGCAGGCCCGCTGCATGCGCAGGGCCAGGGTCTTGACGCCACGCAGGGCCAGGAAGCTGTCGAACGGGCCCAACACCCCGCCGACGGCGTTCTGCAGGAACTTCATCCTATCGGCGACCTCGGCGTTGTCGCCGACCACCGCCACGCCGGCGACGACGTCGGAGTGACCGTTCAGGTACTTGGTCGCCGAGTGCATGACCACGTCGAAACCCAGTTCCAGCGGCCGCTGGATATAGGGACTGGCGAAGGTGTTGTCGGCGACGGTGACCAGCTTGTGCGTCTTGGCCAGGGCGGCGATGGCGGCGAGATCAGCCAGGCGCAGCATCGGGTTGGTGGGCGTCTCGACCCAGATCATCCGCGTCGCTGGCGTAATGGCCGCCTCGACGGCCGCGAGATCCGCCATGTCGACGAAGCTGAAGGTCAGGCCGGCCGAGCGTTTGCGCACCTTGTCGAACAGCCGGAACGAGCCGCCATAGAGGTCGTCGCTGGCGATCACGTGCGCGCCGCTGTCCAGCGTCTCCAGGATCGTCGAGGCCGCCGCCAGGCCCGAGGAGAAGGCGAAGCCCGCCGCGCCGCTCTCCAGGTCGGCGATGCAGCGCTCGAAAGCGAAGCGGGTCGGGTTGTGGCTGCGGCTGTACTCGAAGCCTTTGTGCTCGCCGGGGCTGGCCTGGGCGTAAGTGGAAGTCGCGTAGATGGGCACCATGACGGCGCCCGTGGTCGGGTCGGGATATTGGCCGCCGTGGATGGTCCGCGTGGCGAAGTCCAGGCGGTTCTTGCCGGGGATGTCGGTCATGCGTGGTCCTGGAAAATCCTGTGGAGCCGCCCTCGGCCTTCGACAAGCTCAGGATGAGGGCGGCTGAGTATCATTCAACAACCTCAGCCTGAGCTTGTCGAAGGACGAGGTTGTTGTGGCAGGGCGTTAAGCGCTCAGGCGCAGGTGGTTGATCAGGTCCACGCGGGTGATGACACCCAGGAACTCCTCCCCGTCGCAGACAAGGGCCACCTCGTCGCGATCGAACACCTCGGGCAGGGCGTCGACCGGCTGGTGGGCCTGCAAGGTGTTGACCGCCCGGGTCATGGCGGCGCCGACCAGGGTCTTGAAGCGCGGGGCCTCGTCGCCCGCCTCGACCGCGGCCAGCAGGTCGCTTTCGTCCAGGATGCCGACCAGGCGGCCGCGATCGACCACCGGCAGCTGGCTGATGTCGGACGAACGCATGCGGTTGTAGGCGGTCAGCAGGGTGTCCTCGGGCCCGATGGCGATCACCCCGCCCTCGGCGTAGCGCTTGGCGATCAGGTCGCGCAGGTCGCCGTGCAGTTCGCGGCCGTCGAAGCCGTGGGCCGCCAGCCAGAAGTCGTTGAACATCTTGGTCAGGTACTTCGACCCGGTGTCGCAGACGAGGGTCACGACACGCTTCGGCTCGGTCTGCTCGCGGCAGTATTTCAGCGCCGCGGCCAGCAGGCAGCCGGAGGACGAGCCCGCGAGAATGCCTTCCTTCTTCAGCAGCATCCGGGCGGTGTCGACGCTCTCGCGGTCGCTGATCGAATAGGCTTTGGAGACCAGGTCCATCTGGGCGTTGTCGGGGATGAAGTCCTCGCCGATGCCCTCGACGATCCACGAGCCGGCCTCGCCGAAGGCGCCGGTCTCGACATAGTCGCGCAGGATCGAGCCTTCCGGGTCGGCCAGCACCATCTTGGTCTTCGGCGAGTTGGCCTTCATGTAGCGGCCGACGCCCGTCAGGGTGCCGCCCGAGCCGACGCCGACGACGATGGCGTCGATGTCGCCGTCCATCTGGGCCAGGATCTCGGGACCCGTCGTGGTCTCATGGGCATAGGGATTGGCCGGGTTCTCGAACTGGTTGGCGTAGAGCGCGCCGGGGATCGACTGGGCCAGGCTCTGGGCCATGTCCTGGTAGTATTCCGGATGGCCCTTGCCGACGTCGCTGCGGGTCAGGCGCACATCCACGCCCATGGCCCGCAGATGCAGGATCTTTTCCCGCGCCATCTTGTCGGGAACGATCAGGATCAGCTTGTAGCCCTTGAGGCTGGCCACCTGCGCCAGGCCCAGGCCGGTGTTGCCGGCCGTGGCCTCGATGATGGTCCCACCGGGCTTGAGCCGACCATCCGCTTCCGCGGCTTCGATCATGGCGCGGGCGACGCGGTCCTTGATCGAGCCGCCGGGGTTCTGGTTTTCGAGCTTGAGGAACAGCCGGCACGGGCCGGTGTCGAGGTTCTTGACCTCGACCATCGGCGTGCGGCCGATCAGGTCCAGGGCAGAGCCAGCGATACCCGGTAAAGAGATTTCGGGAAGGCCGGTTTTGGGGTCGTTCATGGCGCAGCTCCGCTGGCAGGTGAAACGATTTCCCCTAGGTAGGTCCGGTTCGTGGAATAAGGAAAGGGCCTCGGCGTGATAGCCGAAAGTGGAAGCCGGTTTCGGCTATCACGCCGAAACTAAAAGACTGAAGCCTGCTCAGGCAGGCTTCAGGCGGTTCCGGTTGCGACCGACCACTCGGCGGCGAACTTGCGGCTGAGGCAGACGTCCTCGAACACCACCTTGCGCAGCTGGCCCAGAAGCTCGGGCGTGTCGTGGACGATCACGAACGGAAAGTCGTTGGCCGACAGGAAGCCGTGCAGGAATCGCGAAAAGCGGTCGGCCTCTTCGGGGCCGTCCAGACGGACTTCGGTTTCGGCGCCCAATGGAGATGTCTGGGGAACCATGAGCGTGGCCCTCTGTGAACGGACCAAGCCTTAACGCATGAACTCGCATTTGCGAACCAGCTTCGCCAATGCGAAATAAACTGTGATCACCTATTCGCGTCCCAGGCGAGCGATTGCCCGCCCGGGAACATGCAATGCCTAGAGGATGGACTGACCCGTCGAGGCCCAATCCTTCAGGAACTGCTCCAAGCCCTTGTCGGTCAGCGGGTGCTTGTAGAGGTCGCTGAACACGGCCGGCGGGATGGTGACGACGTCGGCGCCGACGATCGCGGCTTCCTTGACGTGGGCGGCGTTGCGCACCGAAGCGGCCAGAATCTCGGTCTCATAGCCGTAGTTGTCGTAGATCGCACGGATGTCGCGGATCAGGTCCATGCCGTCGAAGCCGTAGTCGTCCAGACGGCCGATGAACGGCGAGATGTAGGTCGCGCCCGCCTTGGCGGCCAGCAGGGCCTGGGTCGGCGAGAAGCACAGGGTGACGTTGGTCTTGATCTCTTCGTCGGCGAAGGCGGCGCAGGCGATCAGGCCGTCGCGGGTCAGCGGGATCTTCACGACCACGTTCGGGGCGATCTTGGCCAGCTTCTGGCCCTCGGCGATCATGGCGTCGGCCGTGGTGGCGGCCACTTCGGCGCTGATCGGGCCGGGGACGATGTCGCAGATCTCGGCGATGACCTCGAGCATCGGACGGCCCGACTTGGCGATCAGGGTCGGGTTGGTGGTGACGCCGTCGATCAGGCCGGTCGAGGCCAGGTCGGCGATGACCTTGGTGTCGGTGCTGTCGAGGAAGATCTGCATGGTCGCTCGCGCTGGTTTGTTATGTCGGGAGTTGGCGTCGGTTTAGCCCGAGCGGCGGCGGCGCGCCAGACTCGTCATACCAGTCTGTCAGCGGTGCGTTCGACGGCCACGCGCCAGGGCTCGGGGGTGAAACCGAACACGGCTTGGAGCTTGCTCGTATCCAGCGGCGTACGCGGCGGGCGCGGCGCGGGCTCGGCGAAGGCGGCCTGGGTGGTGGGCTCGAGGCGGGCCTTGGTCTGCGGATCACGATCGATCGCCGCCTTGGCGAACGCGAAGCGACTGGTCTCGCCGGCATTGGCGAAGTGGAAAAGGCCAAAGACCGGGTCGTCGGCCGAGGCGGCGGCCCAACGCGGGGCGGTCGAAACCAGGAAATCGGCCAGGGCCTCGCCGTCGGTCGGCGTGCCGAACTGGTCGGCCACCACCTTCAGCACCTCGCGCTCACGGGCCAGCTTCAGCATGAAACTGACATAACTTCGTCCATACCTGGAAAAGACCCACGAGATGCGCAGGACCACCGCCTTGGGATGGGCCAGCACCGCCTGCTCGCCGGCCCGCTTGGAGCGGCCGTAGACATTGATCGGCTTGGCTTCGTCGGTCTCCACATAGGCGTGGTCCGTCAGGCCGTCGAACACCGCGTCGGTCGACAGATGCACGAACGGCAGGCCGCGCTCGGCGCAGGCCTTGGCCATCGCGCCCGGCGCGGTCGCATTGACCGCGAAGGCCTCGTCGGGCCGCGCCTCGGCCGGGTCGACATGGGTGAAGGCGGCGGTGTTGAGCACCAGGTCGCAGTCGGCGGCCAGGATGGCGGCGCGGATGCCTTCCGGGTTCTCCAGGTCGCAATCGGCGCGGGACAGGGCGATGACCTCGACACCCTCGCGCGCGGCGGCCTGGACGGCGGTGGCGACCTGACCGGTCTTGCCGAACTGCAGAATCTTCATTTCAGCGCGGGAACCCGATCGCCCAGCACCTGGCCGACAAAGGCCCGCAGATTGCCGCCCTTGAACAGATAGCCCGGCATGCCCGCCCGGTTGCCGGCCTCGACGTCGATATGGCGGTCGCCGATGATCACGGCCTCTTCCGGCTTCAGGTTCCACTCGGCCAGGCCGCGCAGGACCATGCCGGGATTGGGCTTGCGATCCGGATGGTCGGCGACGCGATAGGCGTCGATCACGGCCGCCTCGTGGAACGGCGAGTAGTAGAAGGCGTCGATGCGACCGCCCAGTTCGGCAAGCTGGTCCTGCATGGCGTCATGGAAGCGATCCATGGCCGCCTCGTCGAAATAGCCCCGGCCGATGCCCGACTGGTTGGTGACCACTAGGACCTTCAGCCCCGCCTTGGTCATCGCCGCCACCGCCTCGCGCGCGCCGTCGATCCAGTTCAGCTTGGCCGGATCGGAGACATAGCCGTGGTCGATGTTGAGCACGCCGTCTCGATCGAGAAACACGGCCTTCAGGGGAGGAAGAGCAGCGGCGTCGGTCATGGCGCGAGCACTACCCTGAGCCGCCGCGAAATACCACGACCCGCGTCTTGGCCTCGTCGCTTAAGCTCCCTAGAAATGCCGCCCATGACCAACGCCCTCGCCGACGCCGCCCGCCTGCGCGACCGCCTCAAGACCTGGGCGACGGAGGCGGCCTATCCGCTGTGGTGGGAAACCGGCGCGGATCACGTGAAGGGCGGCTTCTTCGAGAAGCTGGACCTGGAGGGCGCGCCCGTCGACGGCCCGCGTCGCGGCCGGGTGCTGCCGCGCCAGATCTATTCCTACGCCATCGCCGGCGAGCTGGGCTGGACCGGTCCGTGGAGGGCGGCGGTCGAGCACGGCCTCGCCTTCTATCTGGAGCGCTATCGCCGTCCCGACGGCCTGTTCCGCACCCTGGTGGGCCCGAGCGGCGAGAGCCTGGACGAGACCGCCGACCTCTATGACCAGGCCTTCGCCATGTTCGCCCTGGCGGCGGTCGCCGAGGTGCTGCCGGCCCGCGCCGAGGAGGCCAAGCAAATCGCGACTGCGGTGCGTGAAAAGCTGATCGCCGAGCGCAAACATCCGCTCGCCGGCTTCCACAACTTCAACCCGCCGACCGCGCCGCTGCAATCCAACCCCCACATGCATCTGTTCGAGGCCATGCTGGCGTGGAACGAGATCGACGGCGACCCGGCCTGGCGCGCGCTGGCGGACGAGATCGCGCAGTTGGCGCTGAGCAAGTTCATCCAGCCCGAAAGCGGCCAGCTGCGCGAATTCTTCGACCTCGACTGGAACGCCGCCCCCGGCGTCGAGGGCCGGATCTGCGAGCCGGGCCACCAGTTCGAATGGGGCTGGCTGTTGCTGCGCTGGGGCCAGCTGGCCGGCCGCGCGGACGCCACGGCCGCCGCCCTGCGCATGATCGACGACGCCGAGGCCAAGGGCGTCGACCTGGCGCGTGGCGTGGCGATCAACGCCCTGCTGGACGACTTCTCCATCCACGACAACGGCGCGCGCCTTTGGCCGCAGACCGAACGGATCAAGGCCGCCGTCCTGGCCGCCGAGATCACCGGCGAGCCCAAGTACTGGGACATGGCCGCCGCCGGCGCCGAGGGCTTGATGACCTATCTGCGCACCCCGATCTGGGGCCTGTGGCGCGACAAGTACCAGCCTGACGAAACCTTCGTGGACGAGCCGGCCCCGGCCAGCTCGTTCTACCACATCGTGCTGTCGATC
This sequence comes from uncultured Caulobacterales bacterium, assembly GCA_903900155.1. Taxonomy (GTDB): domain Bacteria; phylum Pseudomonadota; class Alphaproteobacteria; order Caulobacterales; family Caulobacteraceae; genus Caulobacter. Next base: position 29,115 of record CAIUMD010000025.1, read on the forward strand.
CTGGAAATGGACCGGGCCGTCAGCGCGGCTTCGTAAGCAGAAGCGTGGCGGCCCCGATGGCCCGCGCCCGCACCTCGAACTCCAGCGGGATGATCGCGCCGGCGGCATAGGCCTCGCCGTCCATCTCCAGCACGCCTTCCAGCAGCTGCACGGTCGAGACGGGCAGGACCACGGTCTCGCCGGCCGGCGCTCGGCGCAGTTCGACGTCGAAGCCGTCGGTGCTGACCAGGGTCTCGGACCCGCCCGGCGAGGCGCTCTTGCGCGAGGCGATCGAACGGCCCTTGGCCTTGAGGCCATCGACCAGGGTCTTCACCGCCTGGCTGTCCTTGCGGTGGCAGACCAGCACCGCGTCCGGCTCGGCCACCACCACGATGTCGCTGACCCCGATCACGCCGACATAGGGCCCGGTCGAACGCACCAGGACGTTCGAGGCCTGATGCAAGTCGACATCGCCGTCGCGGGCGTTGCCGTCGTCGTCGCGGGCCGAGGCTTCCCAGATCGCGTCCCAGGCGCCCAGGTCAGACCAGGCGAAGGTCGCCGGAACCACCGCGGCCTTGGCCGTCCGCTCCATGACCGCATAGTCCAGGCTGATCTTGGCCGCGTCGGCGAAGGCCTCGCGGTCCAGGCGGCCGATGCCGGCTTCCAGCTTCAGCTTCTCCGCGCAGGCCTTGGCGGCGGCGGCCACCGACGGCTCGAACGCCTCGAACTCGCCCAGCAGGGTCGCGGCCTTGAAGGCGAAATTGCCGCTGTTCCACAGATAGCCGTCCAGCAGATAACGCTCGGCGGTCTCCTGGTCGGGCTTCTCGACGAAGGCGGCGACCGCGCGCACCGAGCCGTCCAGCAGCGGCGCGCCGGGGCGGATGTAGCCGAAGCCCGTGGCCGGCACGGTCGGCTGCACGCCGAAGGTGACGATCAGGTCGTGCTCGGCGGCCTTGGCGGCGGTGACGGCGGCGTCTCGGAACACTTCGGGGTCGGCCACGTGATGGTCGGCGGCCAGCATCAGCACCACGCCATTAGGATCCAGCGTCTGGACATAGGCGGCGGCCGCGGCGACGGCCGGGGCGCTGTCGCGGGCCTCGGGCTCGACCAGAATCGTCGCCCAGGTCTCGATCTGCGCGGTCTGCTCGGAAACGAAGCCGACCATGGCCTCGCCGGTGACGATGACGATCTCGGCGACGCCCGGGATGTCCTTCACCCGCAGCACGGTTTCCTGGAACGACGAGCGGTCACCGACCAGCTTCAGGAATTGCTTGGGCTGGTCGCTGCGCGAGGCGGGCCACAGGCGCGTGCCCGAGCCGCCGCAAAGGATAACCGGATAGATCGAAGCCAAGAGCAACCCCAGACTGACAAGCACCCCTGCTTGGGCGTGGGGATATCGCGAAGCAGGCGCGAGGCGAAGAGCTTATTGCCCCCTCCTTAGTTGGGGACGTTCGCCTTCAGTTCGGCCAGCCACGTATCGGCCGTGGCGTCCGACGGCATCCGCCAGTCGCCGCGCGGCGACAGCGCCCCGCCCGACGAGATCTTGGGCCCGTTCGGCACGGCCGAGCGCTTGAACTGGTTGGCGAAGAACCGCTTGAGGAACAGCTCCAGCCACTTGCGGATCTCGGCCAGGTCGTAGGCGCGGCGGCCGCTGCCCGGCAGACCGACCGGCCAGCCGCCCGCCTCCGCGTCATGCCAGGCGCTCCAGGCCAGGAAGGCGATCTTGGACGGCGCCATGCCGTAGCGGGTCATGTAGAAGAGGTTGAAGTCCTGCAGAGCGTAGGGCCCGACGAAGCTCTCGGTGGCCTGGGTCTGCTCGCCCGGCACCAGCTCCGGCGAGATCTCGGTGGCCAGGATGTCCTCCAGCAGCGCCGTCGTGGCCGCATCGACATCGCCCGAATGGGCCACGAAGCGGATCAGGTGCTGGATCAGCGTCTTGGGCGCCCCGCAATTGGGGTTGTAGTGGCTCATATGGTCGCCGACGCCATAGGTGCACCAGCCCAAGGCCAGCTCCGACAGGTCGCCGGTGCCCACGACCAGCGCGCCATTGTGGTTGGCCAGCCGGAACAGATAGTCCGTCCGCAGGCCCGCCTGCACGTTCTCGAAGGTCACGTCATAGACCGGCTCGCCGCGCCCGAACGGGTGGTCCAGGTCCTTCAGCATCTGGGTCGCGGCCGGACGGATGTCGAGCTCGGCGGCGGCTGCGCCCATGGCCCGCATCAGGGCCCAGGCGTTGTCCTTGGTGCGGTCGGAAGTGGCGAAGCCCGGCAGGGTGTAGGCCAGGATGTTGGTCCGCGGCAGGGCCAGCTGGTCCATCGCCTTGGCCGCCACCAGCAGGGCCTGGGTCGAGTCGAGCCCGCCCGAAATGCCGATCACCAGCTTCTTCAGGCCCGAAGCCTCAAGCCGCCGCGCCAGGCCCTGGACCTGGATGTTGTAGGCCTCGTAGCAGTTCTCGCGCAGCTTGGCGGGATCCGACGGCGTGAACGGGAAACGCTCGATCGGCCGGTGCAGGGCCAGGTCGCCGGCCGGCGCTTCGAACCCGAACGGGACCACACGGAACGGGACCTTGGGCGGCGACAGCGCCATGGCGTCGCCGAAGCTGCCGACTCGCATGCGCTCCTGGCGGATCCGCTCGACGTCGATGTCGGCGAAGGTCCAGGCCGGACCGGTCGAGAAACGCGGGCTCTCGGCCAACAGGGCGCCCATCTCGTGGATGTCGACATGGCCGTCCCAGGCGAGATCCGTCGAGCTCTCGCCCGCGCCGGCGGCGGCATAGACATAGGCCGCAACCATCCGCGACGACTGGCTGGCGCACAGCATCCGGCGGGTCTCGGACTTGCCGATGGTGATGTTGCTGGCCGACAGGTTCAGCAGGATCTCGGCCCCGGCCATGGCCTGGGCGGTGCTGGGCGGGGTGGGCGTCCAGACGTCCTCGCAGATCTCGACGCCGACGGTGAAGGGCGTGGGCGCGTCGGCCTTGAACAGCACGTCCGTTCCGAACGGGACGCTCTGGCCGGCCAGGGTCAGGGTCCTGCCCGTGACGCCCGCGCCGGGCGTGAACCAGCGGCGCTCGTAGAACTCGCGGTAGTTGGGCAGGAAGCTCTTGGGCGTGACGCCCAGCACCTTGCCGGCATGGATGGCCACGGCGGTGTTGTAGAGCCGGCCGCCGTCACGCAGCGGCGCGCCAACCACGATCATCGGGGCCAGCTTGGCGCTTTCCTCGACCAAGGTCGTGATCGCCGCCTCGACGGCGTCCAGCAAGGCTTCCTGCTGCAGCAGGTCGTCGATCGTGTAGCCGGTCAGGCCCAGCTCCGGGAACACGATCACCGCCACGCCGGCCTCGTGCGCCTCGCGGGCCAGGGCCAGGACGCTCTGGGCATTCGCCGCCGGATCGGCCAGCTTCACCTTAGGGACAGCGGTCGCCACGCGGACGAAACCATGGCGGTAGGGCGAGAAGAACGACGGACTACCCAAGGAACCGGCCTTTCAGGGTTATGCTACAAGTGAGCATAAGTCTGTATCCAGCTATAACGCCTGCGGACGATGTTGCATAGCGGTCAAGAAGCGTGTCCACGCGGGTTGACCCCCGGGGCCTCGCATGCGAGTGCGCCCCTCGCGCAGCCCCGCAAAACCTAGACAAGACGGAAGCCCTCATGCCCGTTTCGCCCATCAAGATGGCCGACGCGATCCGCGTCCTTTCCATGGACGCCGTGCACAAGGCCAAGTCCGGCCACCAAGGCATGCCGATGGGCATGGCCGACGTCGCCACCGTCCTGTGGGGCAAGTTCCTGAAGTTCGACGCCAGCCAGCCCAACTGGCACGACCGCGACCGCTTCGTGCTGTCGGCCGGCCACGGCTCGATGCTGCTCTATTCCCTGCTTCACCTGACCGGCTTCAAGGCCGTGACGATGAAGGAGATCGAGAACTTCCGTCAGTGGGGCTCGCTGACCCCCGGCCACCCGGAAGTGCGCCACACTCCCGGCGTCGAGACCACCACCGGTCCGTTGGGCCAGGGCCTGGCCACCGCCGTCGGCATGGCCATGGCCGAGGCGCACCTGGCCTCGCGCTTCGGCGCGGACCTGGTCGACCACCGCACCTGGGTGATCGCCGGCGACGGCTGCCTGATGGAAGGCGTCAGCCACGAGGCCATCAGCATCGCCGGCCGCCTGAAGCTGTCGAAGCTGACGGTGCTGTTCGACGACAACAACACCACCATCGACGGCGAGGCCACGATCGCCGAGACCGGCGACCAGGTCGCTCGCTTCAAGGCCGCCGGCTGGGGCGTGAAGGTCGTCGACGGGCACGACCACGGCAAGATCGCCGCCGCCCTGCGCTGGGCGACCAAGCAGGACCGCCCGACCATGATCGCGTGCAAGACGCTGATCTCGAAGGGCGCGGGTCCGAAAGAAGGCGACCCCCACAGCCACGGCTACACCCTGTTCGACGACCAGATCCGCGACGCCCGCGTCGCCATGGGCTGGGACGCCGAGCCGTTCACCGTGCCGGGCGACATCGCCACGGCCTGGAAGAGCGTCGGCCGCCGCGGCGCCAAGGTCCGCAAGGCCTGGGAAGCCAAGCTGGCCGCCTCGACCCATGCCTCGGACTTCAAGCGCGCGATGGCTGGTGAACTGCCGGCAGGCGCCTTCGAAGCCGTCGACGCTCACATCGCCAAGGCCCTGGAATCCAAGCCGGTCAACGCCACCCGCGTCCACTCCGGCGCGGCCCTGGATCATCTGATCCCGGCCATTCCGGAAATGATCGGCGGCTCGGCCGACCTGACCGGCTCGAACAACACCCTGGTCAAGGGCATGGGCGCGTTCGACGCGCCTGAGTACACGGGCCGCTACGTCCACTACGGCGTGCGGGAGTTCGGCATGGCCGCGGCCATGAACGGCATGGCGCTGCACGGCGGCGTGATCCCCTATTCGGGCACCTTCCTGGCCTTCGCCGACTACAGCCGCGCCGCCATCCGCCTGGGCGCGCTGATGGAAGCTCGTGTCATCCACGTGATGACCCACGACTCCATCGGCCTGGGCGAAGACGGCCCGACCCACCAGCCGGTGGAACAGGTCGCCAGCTTGCGCGCCATCCCCAACCTGCTGGTCTTCCGTCCGGCCGACGCGGTGGAAGCCGCCGAGTGCTGGAAGGTCGCCCTGCAAAGCGCCCGCACCCCGTCGGTCATGACCCTGTCGCGCCAGAAGACCCCGCACGTGCGCACCGCCGGCGGCGACCTGTCGGCCAAGGGCGCCTATGAGCTGCTGGCCGCCGAGGGCGGTGAGGCAGCTGTGACCATCTTCGCCTCGGGCACCGAGGTCGGCGTCGCCGTGGCCGCCCGCGACATCCTGCAGGCCAAGGGCAAGCCGACTCGCGTCGTCTCGACCCCCTGCTGGGAACTGTTCGACAAGCAGGACGCCGCCTACCAGGCCTCGGTCATTGGCCAAGCCCCGGTGCGCGTGGCCGTCGAAGCCGGCGTCCGCATGGGCTGGGAGCGCTTCATCGGCGAGGACGGCAAGTTCGTCGGCATGAAGAGCTTCGGCGCCTCGGCCCCGTTCGAGCGCCTCTACAAGGAATTCGGCATCACCGCCGAAGCCGTCGCGCAAGCGGCTCAATAAAAACTGTCATCCCGGGCGCGCTTTTGCGACCCGGGACCGCCGGAAACTCGGCGCTCTCGGCGCGTTGCAGGCGCTGGACGCCGTCGCAGCCAGGGCTGCCGAGACGGTGATTCTTCTCCACTGCGGCGAGATGACGCTGTCGGACGCGGAAGGGGCACGAACGTGCAAGGCCGAGCTCGCACCGGGCGAAGCGTTCACTTGCACGTGTCGGGAAGGTCCTTGGTGGAGCCGAGGGGAATCGAACCCCTGACCTCCTCATTGCGAACGAGGCGCTCTACCATCTGAGCTACGGCCCCAAGGAGCGGCGGAGATACGGCCCTTGGGCGCGTACGTCAAGCGGGGTTCTTAACCCGCCTTGCCAGCAACCGTCAGGCGCGGCAAGAAGCTGAAGCGTCCGGACGGAAACCCATGGCCCCCATCATCAATCTCGTCTTCTTTATCCTCAACGCCCTGCTGAACCTGCTCTGGTGGGCGATCATCATCTCGGCGGTGCTGAGCTGGCTGTTCGCGTTCGACGTGATCAACCGCCGAAACCAGTTCGTCTATAACGTCGCCACCTTCCTGGACCGAGTCACGGACCCGATTCTGGCGCCTTTCCGCCGGATCATCCCGTCGATCGGCGGCGTCGACATCAGCCCGATCATCGTGCTGCTGCTGCTGCAAGGCATTCAGATCTTCATCCTGCCAGCGCTTCAGAACACCCTGCTGAACGTTCTTGGCTGAGGTCCTGGCCGTCCGCCTGACGCCCCGCGGCGGCCGCGATGCGGTCGACGGCTGGGCCAGCGACGCGGACGGCCGACCCTATCTGAAGGTCCGCGTGGCCAGCCCGCCGGTCGACGGCGCGGCCAATGCGGCCCTTCTGGCCTTCCTGGCCAAGACCCTGAAGATTCCGCGCTCGGCCGTCCGCCTGGCGGCCGGCGACACGGCCCGGCTCAAGCGGCTGGAGCTGGACGGCGTCACCGCCGACGACCTGGCCAAGGCCTTCGGCGCGCGCCCACAAGCTTGACCACAAAAGGCAAATCCTTGCCGAGGCGGCCGCGGGAGAGCATCGCCACGCACGATCATGCCCGAAGCCGATGAAGGTCCAACCCATTGACTAGGCGGCGTTCTTTGACTTCCATCTACCCCATCGCGGCTGGCCTGGCCGGGATGGGGACCGGGGGGTCTCAGGGGGCAAGGGCGTGACCGGGACCGAAATGCAAAAGGACGTGGCTCGCGCCGCCGCCTCACGGCGCGCGAACACCTATCTGCGCATCGGCGCCACCTTGGCCATCGCCCTGTTGCTGCAGGTCTATCTGCATCCCGTCTGGGGTTGGGTGTGGGCCCTGACCTATATGCTCTGCTACGCCTTCGAGAACTGGGTGCGACGTCCGCGGGAAACCGCGCCCACTTGGCGCAAGCTGACCGCCGTCGTTGCGCCATTCATCACCTCGGCGGCGTTCGGCGCGCTGTCGATCGCCCTGTTCGCCTCGCATATCCGTTTCGCGCCGACGCTGGGCGGCATGCTGCTGGCCGGCGCCCTGCTGAACGTCGTGGTCGTCAATGCCGGCAACCGCCTGGCCACCCTGATGGCCGCCGCGCCGCACGCGCTCTACCTGCTGATCGCCCCGTTCGTGGCCAAGGCGGCCAATCCCGGCGCCCCCCTGGCCGACGTGCTGTGGTTCGGCGCCCTCTTGATGATCGTCTCGGTCACCGTCGCCAGCCGCACCCTCACCGCCGCCCTCAAGGCCGAGGCGGACGCCAAGGCCGAGGCCGAACGCCGTCGCCACGAGGCGGAAGAAGCCGTGGCCGCCAAGTCCGCCTTCGTCGCCATGATCAGCCACGAACTGCGCACTCCGATCAGCGCCATCCTGGCCGGCGCGGCTCGCCTGCACAGCGAGGTCCCCGAGGCCGGCCAGAAGATCCACGCCCAGCTGATCGCCGACGCCGGCGGGCTGATGCGCACCCTTTTGAACGACCTATTGGACTTCTCGCGGCTGGAGGCGGGCCGGATGACGGTCGAGCAGTCGGCCTTCAACCTGCGCCAGTCGCTGTCGGACACCTTGCGCCTCTGGAGGCCCGAGATCGCCCGCAAGGGGCTGAAGCTGCGGATCAAGGGCGCGGCCAGCCTGCCGCGCTGGGTGGCCGGCGACGCCATGCGCCTGAAGCAGGTGCTCAACAACCTGCTCAGCAACGCCATCAAGTTCACCGAGCGTGGCGAGATCACCGTCGTCCTGCACGCCCAGCCCTCGCCCCATCAGGTGTTGCTGTCCATCGAGGTGATCGACACCGGCCCCGGCATCCCCGAGGCCGCCCTGCCGCGCCTGTTCACGCCGTTCGACCAGTTGAACGCCGCCGTCGTGCGCCAGCATGGCGGCTCGGGCCTGGGCCTGGCGATCAGCCGCGAGCTGGCCCGGCTGATGGGCGGCGATCTGACGGCCAGCAGCGCGCCCGGGCATGGGGCCCACTTCACCCTGACCACGGTCTTCGAAACCGCCGAGGCCCCGCGCGCCGAGGAGGAAGGGCGCTCGATCACCGGTCTCCGAGTGCTGGTGGTCGACGACCACGTGGTCAACCGCCGGGCCATCGAGCTGGTGCTCCAGCCGTTCGGCGTCGACGCCACCCTGGCCGAGTCCGGCGAGGAAGCGCTGGAACTGCTCAACGCCGAGGTCTTCGACGCAGTGCTGATGGACGTCTACATGCCCGGCATGGACGGCCGCGAGGCCACGCGCGTGCTGCGCGCCGGGTCGGGTCCGAACCGCGCGACCCCGGTGATCGCCGTCACCGCCTCGGCCACGCCCAAGGACTGGGAGGCGTGCGTCGCCGCCGGCATGAACGGCCACGTGGCCAAGCCGATCGACCCGGTGGAGCTGTTCGGCGCCCTGGCTCAGGTGCTGGCGGACGTGTCCGAGGTCTCGGCCGACGAAGCCGTCGCCTGATCCAGCAGGGTCTGGAGCCGCGCCGCCAGGGTCGCCTCGTCCTTCATGGCGCACTCCCAGACCACCTCGACCCGCCAGCCGGCCGCCTTCAGCGCGGCTTGCGAGCGTTCGTCGCGGGCGACATTGCGGGCCACCTTGGCCAGCCAGTAGTCGCGATTGGTCTTCGGCACGCGGGACCCCCGCGCGCAGTCGTGCCCGTGCCAGAAGCAACCATGGACGAAGAAGGCCAGCTTCCGGCCGGGCATGACCAGGTCCGGATTGCCCGGCAGGTCCTTGCGATGCAGGCGATAGCGCGCGCCCAGACCGGTCAGGATCCGGCGCAGGGTCTTCTCGGGCGTCGTATCCTTGCTCTTCACCCGGGCCATGACGGCCGAGCGCTTGGCCTGGTCATAGACGTCGGTCACTGCGCCCGGCCCCGCGGCCTAGAGGCCCTCGAACAGCGCCGTGGACAGGTAGCGCTCGGCGAAGCTGGGGATGATCGCCACGATCAGCTTGCCGGCATATTCGTCGCGCAGAGCCAGGTCGAAGGCGGCGGTCAGGGCCGCGCCCGAGCTGATGCCGACCGGCAGGCCCTCGGTGGACGCCGCGCGGCGGGCCATGGCGAAGCTGTCATCATTGCCGACCTGGACGATCTCGTCGATCACCGAGCGATCCAGGATGCCCGGCACGAAGCCGGCCCCGATGCCCTGGATCTTGTGCGGACCGGGCGCGCCGCCCGACAGCACCGGCGAAGCCTCGGGCTCGACCGCGACCATCTTCAGCGACGGCTTGCGGGCCTTCAGCACCTGGCCGACGCCGGTGATCGTGCCGCCCGTGCCGACGCCCGAGACCACGGCGTCCACGGCGCCGGCCGTGTCGTTCCAGATTTCCTCGGCGGTCGAGACGCGGTGGATCAGCGGGTTGGCGCCGTTCTCGAACTGCTGGGGCATCACCGCGCCCGGCGTCGCGTCGATCAGTTCCTGGGCGCGCGAGACGGCGCCGCGCATGCCCTTCTCGGCCGGGGTCAGCTCCAGCTTGGCGCCCAGCAGCAGCAGCATCTTGCGGCGCTCGATCGACATGCTTTCGGGCATGACCAGGATCAGCTTGTAGCCCTTGGCGGCGGCCACGAAGGCCAGGGCGATGCCGGTATTGCCCGAGGTCGGCTCGATGATCGTCGCGCCGGGCTTCAGGATCCCTTGCGCTTCCAGCGACTCGATCATGGCCACGCCGATGCGGTCCTTGACCGAGGCGATCGGGTTGAAGAATTCGAGCTTGGCGACGACCTCGCCCTTGGGCTTCAGCTCGGCGGTGAGGCGCGGCAGGCGGACGATCGGAGTGTCGCCGATCGTATCGATGATCGAGTCGTAGATCTTGCCGCGACCGGCGCGCTTGAAGCGCGAAGCGTCGTAGAGGGAGGAAGCGTCGTCCATCGGAGCACCCTGGAGCCTAAGGTTGCGGTAAGCGGGCGCACCCTAGACCTCCAAACCCCAGCTGTCAGGAGGTCATTCGGCGGCGAGGCTTGCAGTTTTGCTATCGAGCAGCGGCTCCAGCAGGGTTTGGGCCAGCCAGCGCACGGCCGGAACCGCCACCCCGTCGCCGATCACCTGCAGGCCCGCCGTCTGCGAGCGCGGCAGCAGATAGCTGTCGGGCAGGCCCATCAGGCGCGCGCCCTCCCGCGGCGTGACCAGGCGTGAGCGGACCTGGCCGTTCTCGATGACCAGCAGCGTCTGGCGCGAGGAGCCGCCGCGCGGCGTGCGCAGGCAGCCGGCGACGCCGTCGAAGCGCACCTCGGCCCGTTGATCGCCGCCGCGCATCCGGCGGAACACCGCGCCGACCGCGCGCTCGCCCGACTTCACCCGACGCTCGACGGCCTCGCGGTGACTGTCGGCCATCAGGGCCAGCAGGGCGTCGGTGCGCTCCTGCGGGTTCCAGGTCACGGCCGCGTCGGGCTCCAGCACGACCGAGAGGTCGGTGTTGCGGGCCGGCGGCGCGGGGGCGCCCCACCAGATCCAGCGGTCCTTGAGATCGTCGGGCAGTCGGGCGGCGGCCTCGCGCACGGCGCGGCTGTGGAAGCCGCTGGTCCCTTCCAGGCCATCGGTCGGCAGGCGGGTGGCGACCACGAACACGCGAGGCCGCGACTGCGGGACGAAGGCGCTGGCGTCGATCTCCAGCGCCCCGAAGCGGTAGCCCTCTTCCGAGAGCGCGCCGCACAGGGCGGTGAAGTCGTCGCCGTGGTGCGAGGTCAGGAGGCCCACCACGTTCTCGATCACGATCACCGGCGGGGCGCGATCCTGCGCCGACATCGCCTTCATCAGGGTCCAGAAGCCGAAGAAGGCCGACGACTTGCCGCCGGCCAGGCCCGCGCGGGCCCCGGCCAGGCTGAAGTCCTGGCAGGGGCTGGAGGCCCAGGCCAGATCGGCCGTCGGGATGTCGCCGGCCTCCAGGGCGAAGACGTCGCCGGCGTGGAAGTGCTCCGCAGCGTCGGCGAAGTTGGCGCGATAGACGTCGGCCTTCACCGCGTCGAAGTCGTTGGCGAACGCGCAGGTCCAGCCGTCTCCCAGGCCGACGCGGGCCATGCCGCCGCCGGCGAAGAACTCAAGGAAGGAGGGAGAGGCGTTCCGATTCATCGCCCGTGAGTCTAGCCTCACCGGACCTGGAGGGGATAGTCAAAGACATGCGTACCGTCGTCCTGATCGCCGCCGCCCTGTTGATAACGGCCTGCGGACAGTCGCCCATGGGCTCGGCCGAGGAGGCCCCGCCGCCGGCCGATGCGCCGATCACCGTCGGCCCGGACTATTCCGGCGACTTCGACGCGGTCGGGACCGAGCCGTTCTGGAACGTGAAGGTCCGCGCGGACGGCATGACCCTAGCCCGCCCCGACCATCCAGACGTCGTCACCGGCAATTCCGGCGTGCGCATCGACGGCGAGCAGGGCGTGTTCGACACCACCGCCGGCGAGACGCGCCTCGTCCTGCGCCTGACGCCTGGCGAGTGCTCGGACGGCATGTCCGACCGCCGCTACGGCTATCTGGCCGAGGTCTGGATCGACGGCGAAACCCTTAAGGGCTGCGCCTCGAAGACCCAGGACCTGGCGGCCCAGCCGAAGCCCTAGTCGCCCTTGGGTCCAAGGTAGTCCTTGCCATACACGGCCTCGCGGAAGTCGTGGTGCAGCGTGCCGTCGAACGGAAAGGTCTGGACGAAGAACACCGCCGTCAGGTGGTTGGCCGGATCGACCCAGAACAGCGTCGACTCGCGGCCGTCCCAGAAGAATTCGCCGACCGCGCCGCGGTTCTCGGCCGCCGTCTGGGCCTGGCTCTTGCGGACCGTAAAGTCGAAGCCGAAACCCACCGCGCCCTTGCTGGGCAGCCAGCTGCGGCGGGTCACCCGGGCGTCCAGGTGGTCGGTGGCCATCAGGCTCACAGTCGAGGGTTTCAGGATCCGCACCCCGTCCAGCTCGCCCTCGTTCAGCAGCATGCGCGAGAAGCGGGCATAATCGTCGATCGGCGCGACGATGCCGGCCCCGCCCATGGTCAGGCGGCGGCTGGGATCGAAGTTCAGGCGGCGGGTCTCGGCGTCGCCCTGGCGCACCAGCTTGCCGTCGGGGCCCTTGTTGTAGGTGGCGGCCAGACGCGCGAAGGCGGCCTCCGGCTGGGTCCAGGCCGCTTCCTTCATGCCTAGCGGCTGCAGGATGTGGGCCTTCACATAGGCCTCGAACGGCTGGCCGGTCAGCTTCTCGACCAGCACGGCCTGGACGTCGACGGCGGCGCTGTAGCTCCACTGCTCGCCCGGATCGAACAGCAGCGGCGCCTTGGCGATGCGGCGGCCGAATTCGGTCAGGTCGTTGCCCTGGTTCATCGGATCGAGCGCCGAGAACGCCGCGTCGGCCGGGGTGGCGGTCCCGCCGTACGAAAAGCCGGCCGTGTGGCGCAGGATGTCGCGGATCAGGATCGGCCGCGCCGCCGGACGGGTCTGCCCTTGCGCGTCCATCACCTTCATGTCGGCGAATTCGGGCAGGTAGCGCGAGAGCGGGTCGTCCAGGCCGAACTTGCCCTGCTCCCACAGCTGCATGAGGGCGACGCCGGTGACCGGCTTGGTCATCGAGAAGATCTGCACCAAGGTGTCGCGCCGCATCGGCTTGCCGCCTTCGCGGTCGGCCATGCCGGCGGTTCCGAAATAACGTTCCTGGCCGTCCCTCCAGACCATCGCCGAGACCCCGACGGCGCGGCCGCTGTCGACCATGGCCTTCAAGGCCGCGTCGATGCGCTGCTTGTCGATCTTGACCGGATCGGGCGCCGAGGCAACCGGCGCAGCGCGCGCGAAGGCCGGAGCGGCTGGCGCGACCAGCAGCGTCGCCGCGACGGCGGCGAGGGTGATCTTCTTGGACACGGGAGGCTCCCCAACGCTTTTGTCGGACTGTCGCTTAAGGCGCGTCCGTTTGCCAAGGGCGTCGAGGTCGTAGACGGCTACTTCAGGCCCAGCCGCTGGCCGGCGTAACGCTCGCGCAGCGGGGTCCACCAAGCCTCGTTGTCCAGGTACCACTGGATGGTCTTGCGCAGGCCGGTGTCGAAGGTCTCCTGCGCCTGCCAGCCCAGCTCCGTCTCCAGCTTGGTCGCGTCGATGGCGTAGCGGGCGTCGTGGCCCGGACGGTCGGTGACAAAGGTGATCAGGTCGCGGCGGCTCTGGCCGGCGATCGGGCGCAGCTCATCGAGCACGTCGCAGATGGCCTCGACCACCTGGAGGTTGGTGCGCTCGTTGCGGCCGCCGACATTGTAGCTCTCGCCCGGGACGCCCTTCGTGGCGATCAGGTGCAGGGCGCGGGCGTGGTCCTCGACATGCAGCCAGTCGCGGACATTGTCGCCCTTGCCGTAGACCGGCAGCGGCTTGCCCTCGAGGGCGTTCAGCGTGACCAGCGGGATCAGCTTCTCGGGGAAGTGATACGGGCCGTAGTTGTTCGAGCAGTTCGAGACCACCACCGGCAGGCCGTAGGTGTGACGCCAGGCGCGGGCCAGGTGGTCGGACGAGGCCTTGGAGGCCGAATAGGGCGAGCGCGGATCGTAGGGCGTGGTCTCGCTGAACAGGCCCGTAGGACCCAGGCTGCCGAACACCTCGTCGGTCGAGATGTGGTGGAAGCGGAAGGCGTCCTTCTCGGCCCCCTCCAGCGTGCGCCAGTGCTCCAGCGCCGCCTGCAGCATGACGTACGTGCCGACGATGTTGGTCTGGACGAAGTCGCCCGGGCCGGTGATCGAGCGGTCGACATGGCTCTCGGCGGCCAGGTGCATGACCACGTTCGGGCGGAAGGCCTTGATCGTGGCCGAGACGGCCGCCGCGTCGGCCACGTCGCCCTGCACGAACTGGTAGTCGGCCTTGCCCGCCAGCATCGCCAGGCTAGCCGGCGAGGCGGCATAGGTCAGCTTGTCGAAGTTGAGGATCGCCACATCGTTCTGGCCGGCCAGGTGACGGCACACGGCCGAGCCGATGAAGCCCGACCCGCCGGTCACCATCACGCGGAGATTTTGCTGCGACATGCGCTGGTCAGCCTCGGCCGGAAACAGAGCCGGGTCCGTACTCCAGTTTTTAGTGTACGCGCAACTTAGTCGGTGAAGACCACCGTCTTGCGGCCGTTCAGCAGCACGCGGTCTTCCAGGCGGTAGCGCAGGGCGCGCGCCAGGACGCGGCGCTCGATGTCGCGGCCCTTGCGGACCAGGTCTTCCGGCGTATCGCGGTGGCTGATGCGCTCGACGTCCTGCTCGATGATCGGGCCTTCGTCCAGGTCGCCGGTCACGTAGTGGGCCGAGGCGCCGATCAGCTTTACGCCGCGCGCATGGGCCTGGTGATAGGGCTTGGCGCCCTTGAAGCCCGGCAGGAACGAGTGGTGGATGTTGATGCAGCGGCCCTGCAGCTTGGCCGACAGGCCGTCCGACAGCACCTGCATGTAGCGGGCGAGCACGACGATGTCGGTCTTGGTCTCCTGGATCAGCTTCCAGAGGTCGGCTTCCTGCTCGAACTTGGTCTCCTTGGTCACCGGCAAGTGATGGAAAGGCAGGTCCGACAGGTCGATGTGCTCATAGGTCTCGGCGGGGTGGTTGGAGACCACGCCGGTGATGTCCATCGGCAGCTCGCCGATCCGCCAGCGATAGACGAGGTCCGCCAGGCAGTGGTCGAACTTGCTGGCCAGCAGCAGCACGCGATAACGCTCGGCGCGGTCGCGCAGGGACCACTTCATCTTCAGCGTATCGGCCAGGGCGCCGAACTCGCCACGCACGGCGGCCCGGTCGGCGCCGTCGGCGTCGAACACGACCCGCATGAAGAACTGACCGGTCTCCTGGTCGTCGAACTGCTGGGCGTCCAGGATGTTGCAGCCGCGCTCGAAGAGGAAGGCGGACACCTTGGCGACGATGCCGCGCTGGTCGGGGCAGGAGAGGGTCAGGATCATGGTCCGTCCCCTCTAGAGAACCGCGCGCGCGAAGAAAAGCGGCTGAACGCCAGAAGCGAGACGGGTTTTTGCCCGCATGGCCCGAGTTTTCCTAAAGCGGCGGCCTGCGGGTAGGCGGCGCGGGGAGAACGGGTCTAGGCTCGGAGCATGGTTTCCTCCTCCGAAGTGTTGTCCGATCGCGCGATCGACCTCCTGGCCAAGCTGGTGGCGTTCGACACCACCTCGCGGCGCTCCAATCTGGAGCTGATCCAGTGGGTCGAGGGGTATTTGGCCGAGCTCGATGTCCCGACCCGCCGGGTGCCGAACGCCGACGGGACCAAGGCGAACCTGATGGCCACCATCGGCCCGGCGGTCGAGGGCGGGGTGGTGCTGTCGGGCCATACCGACGTGGTGCCGGTCGACGGCCAGCCGTGGTCCAGCGATCCGTGGGTGTTGACCGAGCGGGATGGCCGCCTCTATGGCCGCGGGACTTGCGACATGAAGGGCTTCCTGGCTCTCGCGCTGGCCGCCGCGCCGGACCTGGCCAAGGCGACGCTGAAGAAGCCGGTGCACCTGGCCTTCTCCTACGATGAAGAAGTCGGCTGCCTCGGCGCGCCCGACATGATCGAGGTCATCGCGACCGAGGTCCCCAAACCGGCCCTCGTCGTGGTCGGCGAACCCACCGACATGGTCGCCGTGCGCGGCCACAAGGGCATCGCCACCTTCACGGTCACCGTCACCGGCCGCGAGGCCCATTCCAGCCTCACCCACCTGGGCGTCTCGGCCAACACCGTGGCGATCAAGCTGATGGCGATGCTGGTGGAGCTCTCCGAAAAGCTCGAGCGCGAGGCTGATCCCAACTCGCCGTTCACGCCCAAGGGCGCGACCTTGACTGTCGGCATGGTCCATGGCGGCACGGCCGGCAACATCCTGGCGCGCGAGTGCAAGTTCCTGTTCGACCTGCGCACCCCCGCCGGCCAGGACCCGATGGCGCTGCTGACCGACTTCCTCGCCGCCTGCGACGCCATGGACGCGCAGATCAAGGCCAAGGCTCGGGAAGGCGGGGTCAAGGTCGAACGCCGCTCGCTGACCCCGGCCTTCGCGCCCGAGGAGGACGGCGTCGCCGAGGCCTTCGCCCGCAAGTTGGCCGGCGACAACGGTCCGGCCCGGGTCGTGCCCTACGCCGCCGAGGCCGGGCAGTTCCAGGGCGCGGGCTTCTCGACCGTGATCTGCGGTCCCGGCTCGATCGACCAGGCCCACCAGCCCGACGAATTTGTCGAGATCAGCCAGATGCAGCGCGGCGCGGCCTTCATGAGAAGGTTGATTGAAGACCTTTCGACCTAACCCGTTTCCACGTCGAACGCCTGGAAGATCGGGGTTGAGGCTAGGCGCCTCGCCACTTCCGGATCACGAAGCGCCTTCCCACGAACGCCGCCGGGTCGAACGACATCACCCGCAGGATCTGACCCGGCGAAGCCTTGCGCCTGGCCTGGATCGCACGGCGGTCGGCCCAGACCTGATCGAGGTCTTCCTTCTTCAGCGCCGCCTTGACGCCCCGGATCGCCGGCCCGACATCGCCGCGCCGCCAGTGCAGCAGCAGCAGGCCAGAAGTCACCGCCACGTGCAGCGGCAGGGTGACCGGCAGCAGCCAGCCGGGCGTGTTCTTCAGGAAGGTCCAGATCCGGTTGCGCGAGCCGTGGAAGATCGCGAAGTCCGACCGCACCCCGGTGCTGGCCGAGCCGACGTGGGCGACCTTGGCCTTTGGGAGGAGCAGCGTCGGCTGGCCGTAGAGACGCAGGCGGTAGCCCAGGTCGACGTCCTCGCAGTAGCAGAAATAGCGTTCGTCGAAGCCGCCGACCTCAAGGAACAGGTCGCGGTCGATCAGCATGGCCGCGCCACAGGCCGAGAACACCTCGCCCTCGGGTAGGACCGCCGGCTCGCGACGGCCATACCCGCCTCGGAACGGTATGCCCGCGCTGGTGACATTGTCGCCGGCCCCGTCCAGCAGGCCCGGCCGATCCGCCGACAGCTGCAAGGAGGCGAAGCTCTTCACGGTGGGATGGCGGAGGGCGCCGGCCATCAGTTGGGCCAGCCAGTCGGGCTCGGCATAGGCGTCCGGATTGAGCAGGACGAGCCAGTGGCCCTTGGCCCGCCGGGCCGCGAAGTTGTTGCCGGCCGCGAAGCCCAGATTGGCGCCGGCCTCGACGAAATCGACCCACGGATGGGCCTTGGCCGCCGCCTGCGGGGCGCCGTCGGTCGAGGCGTTGTCGATCAGGATCGTCTCGAAGTCACGGAAGGTCTGGGCCGCCAGCCGCTCCAGGCACGGCGCCAGGGTCGGACCGCTCTGGTAGGAGACGATGATCACGCTCACCGCCGGGTTGGTCTTGTTTTCGGTCGCTTCAGGCGGCATCGGTGGCGAAATTCGTTTCTCTAGGTACGCGTCATGAAGATCACGCCGCTGGCGATCCCCGAAGTGCTGCTTATCACGCCCGCGCGCCATGGCGATGAGCGTGGCTGGTTTTCCGAGACCTTCCGCCAGGCGGCGCTGGAGGAAGCCGGATTTAAGGCCGCTTTCGTCCAGGACAACCATGTGCGCTCCACCACGCGCGGCATCCAGCGCGGCCTGCACTACCAGAAGCCGCCCCACGCCCAGGACAAGCTGCTGCGCTGCGTGGTCGGGTCGATCTTCGACGTGGCGGTCGATATCCGCCAAGGCTCGCCGACCTACGGCCAGTGGGTCGGGGCCGAACTGTCGGCCGAGAACCGCCAGCAGTTGCTGGTCCCGAAAGGCTTCGCCCACGGCTACGTCACCCTGACCGACGCCTGCGAGGTGCTCTACAAGGTTACCGACTACTACGCGCCGCAGGCCGAGGGCGCGGTGCGCTGGAGCGATCCGGCCATCGGCATCGACTGGCCGATCCCGGTCGCCGAGATCACCGCCAACGACCGCGACAACGCCGCGCCGCTGCTGGCGGATATCGAGACGCCCTTCGAATATTAGACCCTCCCCTTAGCGGGGGGGGGGGTGTCCGCGAAGCGGACGGAGGGGGAAGTTCTGCCGCACCGGCCACTTCCCTCGCCGTCGCCTTTCGGCGACACCTCTCCCCTGGGGAGAGGATTTGAGATGACCGCTTTCACCGACTTCTTCTGGACCTCGCACGAAGGCCTGCCGCTGCACGCCCGCGACTACGCGCCGACCGGCGAGAGCCGGAAGTCGCCGGTGATCTGCATCCACGGCCTGACCCGCAACGCTCGCGACTTCGAAGACTTGGCCCCGAAGATCGCCGCCACGGGCCGCCGGGTGCTGGCGGTCGACGTGCGCGGCCGGGGGCTGTCGGCCCGTGATCCGAACCCGATGAACTACCACCCGGGGACCTATGCCGCCGACGTCGTGTCGCTGCTGCAGGCGGCCGGAATCGAGCGGGCGGTATTTGTCGGCACAAGCATGGGCGGGCTGATCACCATGGTGCTGACCTCGATCATGCCCCAGGCGATCGCGGCCGCGGTGCTGAACGATGTCGGCCCCGAGCTGTCGCCCGTCGGCCTGGCCCGCATCGCCGGCTATACCGGTATGGCCAGCCGGTTCGAGACCTGGGACGCAGCGGTCGCCTACGCCAAAGCGATCAACGCGGCCGCCTTCCCGGCCTACGGCCCCGAAGACTGGGATGTCTTCGCCCGCCGGCTGTTCGACGCGCAGGACGACGGTTACGTCCTGGCCTACGACCCCGATATCTCGGCCCCGATCAAGGCCGCCGCCGAAGCCGCGGCCAGGACCCAGGCCGAGGGCGGCGCGGCGCTGGCCCCGCCGGACATGTATCCGCTGTTCCGGGCGCTCGCGAAGGACCGCCCGCTGCTGCTGGTGCGTGGCGGAATCTCCGACCTGATCGACCCCGCCATCGCCGAGCGCATGCAGGCCGCCGCGCCGCACATGGCCTATGCCGAGGTCCCCGGCGTCGGCCACGCCCCGATGCTGACCGAGCCGCAAGCGTGGGCCGCAATAGAAAACCTGCTGGAGACCGCGTCCTAAAGGGGTGTGCCCGGATCGTCCAGCCATGCTAGAGCCCCGGCAGTTCTCGTGCTGGAGCGCCTATGACCCTCGACCTCGCCGCCATCCAAGCCGCCGCCGGCCGCCTGAAGGGTCAGATCGAGCGCACGCCGTGCCGCCACTCCAAGACGCTGTCGAAGATTACCGGCGCCGAAGTCTGGGTGAAGTTCGAGAACCTGCAGTTCACCGCCGCCTACAAGGAGCGCGGCGCGCTGAATAAGCTGATGCTGCTCTCGGACGCCGAGAAGGCCAAGGGCGTCATCGCCGCCAGCGCCGGCAACCACGCCCAGGGTCTGGCCTATCATGGCGCCCGCCTGGGCGTGCCCGTCACCATCGTCATGCCCAAGACCACGCCGTTCGTGAAGGTGCAGCACACCCGCGACTTCGGCGCCGACGTGGTCATCGAGGGCGAGACCTATGACGACGCCAACGCCCACGCCCGCAAGCTGCGCGAAGAGCAGGGCCTGACCTTCGTCCACCCGTTCGACGACTACGACATCATGGCCGGTCAAGGCACGATCGCCCTGGAAATGCTGGAGGACGTGCCCGACCTTGAGGTCCTGCCCGTGCCGATCGGCGGCGGCGGCCTGATCAGCGGCGTGGCCACGGCGGCCAAGGCCCTGAAGGGCGACATCCACATCATCGGCTGCGAGCCGGCCATGTACCCCTCGTTTACCGCCAAGATGCGCGGCGTCGCGGCGCACTGCGGCGGCCAGACCATTGCCGAGGGCGTCGCGGTCAAGCAGGTCGGCGAGCTGACCTACGGCGTCACCCGCCCGCTGATCGATGACGTGCTGTTGCTGGAAGAGCCGCACATCGAGCAGGCCGTGGCCCTGTACTGCAATGTCGAGAAGACCATCGCCGAGGGCGCCGGCGCGGCCTCGCTGGCGGCGCTGCTGGCCTATCCGGAACGCTTCCGGGGCAAGAAGTGCGGCCTGATCCTGTGCGGCGGCAATATCGATACGCGCCTGCTGGCCTCGGTGCTGACCCGCGAACTGGTCCGCGCCCAGCGCCTGGTGTCCCTGCGCATCATCGGCGACGACCGCCCGGGCCTGCTGTCGACCGTCTCGCACGAGATCGGCGCGATGGGCGCCAACATCATCGAGGTCAACCACAACCGCCTGGCCCTGGACGTGCCGGCCAAGGGCGCGGAGTTCGACATCACCATCGAAACCCGCGACGCCCAGCACACCCAGGAGGTCATGAACGCCCTGCGTGACAAGGGTTACCCGCCGCGGGTGGTTTGATGATCTAGCAGGCTGTTGAAGAAGGCTCTCGACGTGCGATGAAGTTGGCCTCGTCGCCGCCATGGAAGCAGATCTGGCCCTCTAGAGAGCCGTTGGGCTGGAGTTGCGCCCATCCGTCGCCACAGACCTCGTCCATCTCGTCGCTGCCAGACCATTGGAACGCGACGGCGTCTGTGTCGCCGCCACCGAAGATCTGGCCGGTGACGCAGCCGAAGGCGAACTCGCCGGAGCCGTGGTCGTCAAAGAGGATGTAGGCGGGCTCGACCATGTCCGGATAGTCGTCGGTATAGTCGGGCATCTCGACGATGCGCCAGCGGCCCAGCAGGTTCATGCCGACACCGCCAGCAGCCGCTCCAGCGGGACCGACGGCCGCCCCAGCTTCGGCGGATAGAGCGCCGCGAAGTCCTCGCTCAGGTCCCAAAGCGCAGCGTTTGCGATCTCCCGGATCGGCCGCAGCGGATGATCCCGCCGCACCCGCGCTTCCAGATCCACGGACGAGAACAGCGGACCCTTCCATTCGTCAGACCCACGCATCCTTCCCCCTCCCCCAAGCCGGCGCTCAAGTAGAGTGAATCATGCCAAGTCCCGCGCCGCTACGGACTTCTTCAACAGCCTGCTAGACGACAGAATCGCTAGTCAGACTCGACCCCCATGCCCGCCCTTCCCGGTCCTGGCCGATCGGACCGTTGGCGCAGAACGGTGCGAGCGTGGCGGCGGGGCGCTTCATAACCGGGGCGATGATCCCGATCGACGGCGGCGCGACCTGTCTCGACACGCGGAAACTGCGCGGTCTTGGCGGCGTCCTAAGGACCGTGCGGCGGAAAAGGTCGTGCCGCTGCGAGCAAGTGCTGGTGAGTATCCCTGCGTAACCCTACCGCTACACATAAAAAGGGAGGGGAAGTTGCCTAGGATTACGAGTCTCGTTTCCACGTCTCTGTTCGCCTTGATGGCGGCCGGGGCCGTCTCGGCCCAGACCACGACGTCCGATGACGCGGCCAAGACCCCAGAGGCCGTTTCGGTCGAGGAGGTGGTCGTCACCGGGTCGCGGGTGCGCACGACCTATAATTCGCCCACGCCGGTCAATGTGGTCGGCGCTGAGCGCATGCAGCAGCTGGCGATCCCGGACGTGGCCACGGCGCTGAACCAGATCCCGTCGTTCCGCGCAACGGCCTCGTCCTCGACGATCCTGTTCCGCGTGAACGGGGCGATCGGCGGCAATACGCCGGATCTGCGCGGCCTGGGGACCAGTCGCACCCTGGTGCTGGTCGACGGCCGCCGCTTCGTTCCCAGCCTCGACTCCGGCGGCGTGGACCTCAACAGCGTGCCCAACGCCCTGGTCAAGCGCTCGGAAGTCGTGACCGGCGGCGCCTCGGCCGCCTACGGGGCCGACGCCGTGGCCGGCGTGGTCAACCTGATCCTCGACACCAAGTTCAACGGCTTCAAGGCCGACGCCAGCATCGGCCGCAGCGAGCACGGCGACGGCGAGAACTATTTCTTCTCGGCCGCGGGCGGCAAAGGCTTCGCCGGCGATCGCGGCCACATCGTCGGCGGCTTCGAGTACCGGAAGGACATGGGCGTCGGCAACTGCTTCACCCGTGACTGGTGC
Source organism: uncultured Caulobacterales bacterium (assembly GCA_903900155.1). Taxonomy (GTDB): domain Bacteria; phylum Pseudomonadota; class Alphaproteobacteria; order Caulobacterales; family Caulobacteraceae; genus Caulobacter. Next base: position 50,913 of record CAIUMD010000025.1, read on the forward strand.
GCCAAGCTGACCAACTTCGTGCCCAATCCGGGCTATATCGGCGGCGTCAGCACCAATGGCCTTCCCGCCACCCTGGTGCTGGACAATGTCTATTTCGTCTATGCCCCGACCGGGGTGCTGCTCAGCGCCGTCCAGACCGTGGGCGGGGTCAAGACGACCCTTGGCCAGCAGGTCAACAACACCGGCGCCACCGCGCTTCCGGCCGCCCTGCGCGGCCTGCAGTTCAACACCGCCGGTGACGCCCTCGTGCCGTTCCAGTTCGGCAACTATCTCTCCGGAACCTTCATGCAGGGGGGCGACGCGGCCGCCAGCAACAACTGGGGCTGGGGCAACCCGCCGCTGGTCGCGCCGACCTCGCACGCCTCGGGGATGGTCCATGTCGACTACGACCTGACCCCCAAGACCCAGGCGTTCGGCGAGTTCATCTACAGCCAGACCAAGGGTGGTCCGGTGCGCACCTCGGTGCTGCTGCAGGCCCCGGCCGGCGGCGCCAATGGCATCGACATCAATAACCCGTTCATCTCGCCGGCGGTGCGGGCTCAGATCCTGGCGGCCAATCCCAACATCACGGCGATCAATGTCAACACCGCCGTGGCCCAGGGCGGCGACACGGTGGTGGCGTCCAGCACCAACGACATCTATCGTTTCGTCGCCGGCGTGAAGGGCGAGCTGTTCAAGGACTGGCGTTGGGACGCGTCGTACGAGTACGGCCAGACCGATAGCGAGACGGTGGTCAAGAACACCCGCCTGGCCTCGTTCGACACCCAGGCGACCAACGCCATCACCCCGCCGGCGGGCTATGCGGGCACGATCTACCGCACGCCCTGGGGCGCGCCGGTGATCTGCGCGTCGTCGGTCGCCAACCCGGGCGACGGCTGCCTGCCGGTCGACCTGTTCGGCGCGAACCTGAGCCCCGACGCCAAGGCCAAATACTTCAAAGACGAATGGATGACCCGCAAGATCACCCAGCATGACGTCATGCTGAACGTGCGCGGTTCGCTGTTCAGCTTGCCGGCCGGCCCGGTCCAGGTGGCGTTCGGCGGCGAGTTCCGTCGCGACGAGGTGTCGGGCGACGTTGACACGCTGACCAAGACCGGACAGTTCGCCGCGCCGCAGGTCACGGCCTTGCCGACGGTGCTGAACAAGGTCACTGAAGGCTATGTGGAGGCCAATATCCCGCTGCTGGCGGACCTTCCCCTGGCCAAGACCCTGTCGATCGACCTGACCGGTCGCGCCACTCGCTACAGCCGGTTCGGCAACGCCAAGCCCTGGAAGGTCGGCGTCGAGTACCAGCCCAATGACCAGATCTTGGTGCGGGTCACGCGCTCGGCCGACATCCGGGCGCCGTCCGCGGCGGAGTCGAACCCCAATACGGTGCAGACCTTCCTGCCGCTCAACGATCCGTTCAGCGGGACCAACCACCTGATCGGCGCCCTGGCCGGCGGCAACCCCAACCTGCAGCTGGAACGCGCCAAGACGACCACGGCCGGCGTGGTGCTCAAGCCCAGCTTCCTGTCGGGCTTCCACGCGTCGGTGGACTGGTACGACATTGCGGTCCGCAACGCGATCGACTCGGTCTCGGCGCCGAACATCCTGTCGGCCTGCGCGACCAAGAACCTGCTCTGCAACCTGATCACCTTCAGCGGCGTGGCGAAGGCCAGCCCGGTGACGTCGGTGCTGTCCAACTTCCAGAACGTCGCCGAACTGCACGCCGAGGGTTACGAGTTCCAGTCCGACTATACGATCCCGGACGTCATGGGCGGCGTGATGACGTTCCAGCTCAACGCCAACTACGTGAAGGATCTGAAGTCGATCGGCGGCACGGGCCTGGTCACGCGCATGAACGGCGTCACCGGCAACGCCGGCTCGCTGGCGGGCATCGCCGGCGTGCCGAAGTACAAGCTGGACGGCGTGGTCGCCTACAGCCGTCCGGGCTGGGGCTTGGCCGCGCACCTGCGCTACATCCCCAAGAGCATCCTGGATCCGACCAAGATCGGGCCCGAGGACGCCGGCTACAACATCAATCTGCCGACCAGCGTCACCACCAACCGGGTCAGCTCGCGGTTCTATCTAGACCTGTCCGGTTCGGCCCAGCTGCCGTCGCTGTTCGGCAGCAGCAAGACCGAACTCTACGGCGGGATCACCAACGTGCTCGACGAGGCCCAGCCGCCTCAACTGCGCCTGTTCGGCAACCCGCTGCAGTACGACACCGTCGGTCGCGCGTTCCGCATCGGCGTCCGGGCCGCCTGGTAGGCGCCGGCCCGTTTGAAGACGGCGCCGCTCTCCTTCCTCCTCGGGCGGCGCTGCTCTTCTCTTCCAACCCCGATGCGGCGCTCTCGCATCGGGGTTTCTTTGTACGGTGGCGGATGCGAACAACAAAAAAGAGCACCCGCCGGCGAGGGCGGGCGCTGGGAGCGGGACGTTGGGACCCGGCGCGGCTACCAGGCCCCTTCGTAGATGGCCCGCACATCCGCTTCGGTGAGAACCCGGGGGTTGCGATCCAGCAGGCGGGTGACCTTCATGGCCGCCGTGGCCATGCGCGGGATGGCGTCGCGCGCGATCCCGAAGTCCGACAGTCGGCGCTTGATCCCGCAGGCGTCGGCCAGGGCGATGACGCGCTCGACGCCGGCCAAGGCGTCGGCCATCGCATCGCCGGAGGGCTCGACGCCCAGCGCCTGGGCGATCACGGCGTAGCGGGCGGGCGAGGCCTCGATGTTCAGGCGCAGGACGTGCGGCAGCAGCAGGGCGTTGGCCACGCCGTGGGCGATGTGGAACTCGCCGCCCAGCGGATAGGCCAGGGCGTGCACCGCCGCGGTGTTGACCGGGCCCAGGCACAGGCCGCCGTAGTAGCTGGCGATCATCATCGCCGAGCGGGCCGCCAGATCGTCGCCCTGCTTGCAGGCGCGTTCCAGGTTTTCAGCGATCAGCCGAATGCCGCCCAGCGCGTAGACGTCGACCATCGGGTGGGCGAAGCGATTGGCATAGGCCTCGATGCAGTGGGTGAGGGCGTCCAGGCCCGTCGCCGCCGTCACCGAGGGCGGCATGGTCACGGTCAGGGCCGGATCCAGATAGGCTGCGTCGGGCACCAGGTGCGGGCTGACGACGCCCTTCTTCAGGTCCTCGTCCTCGTCGCCCAGTATGGCGATCGGCGTGACCTCGCTGCCGGTGCCGGCGGTGGTCGGCACGCAGGCCAGCCATAGGGACCGGCCCGCGACCAAGTCGGTCCCGAGCACGTCCATGATGCCCTGCCGGCCGTCGAACAGGGCCGCGACCAGCTTGGCCACGTCCATGGCGCTGCCGCCGCCCAGGCCGACGACGGCGTCGGCCGCGCAGGCGCGGGCGGCCGCCAGGGCCGCGTCGAAGTCCTTGAGGGTCGGTTCGCCCGCCAGGTCATGCCAGAGCGTGGCGGAGACGCCTTCGGCTTCCAGGGCATCTACCAGCGGCCGGCACAGGAACAGGGTGGGCTCGGTGGTGACGATGAACACCGATCGCGCGCCGCGGCCCACCAGGTCGGCCGCGCATTTCGCCAAGGCGCCGGGGCCGAATGTGAGCGCACCCACATTGACCATGCTTACGAGCCTCTGTTCCCCCGACTCCATCACGCACGCCTTCCTGTTGTCTGTTTGGAAAAGGAGTAGGACCGGCCAGGAGCGGGGACTTGCTCATAGAGGCAGACCGACTTGCACCGGGCTGGGCCAACGCCTTGAAAAACCATCGGTGTCGCCGCGCGAAAAGATTGGCGCCGCTGAGGGCAAGGCCGGGCTCGCAAAGCGGTCTAAGAGGAGCCGCTGTTCTCTCGCGAGGACGCTGCAGGCATGATACGCAGCGTAGCGCGATCTCTTGAGGAGGCCCGAGTGGCTCGCCGATCTTCTGTCCGGCAAGGTGACGACGCGGCGCCCGAAGGCGACGTGCTGGATCGGGCCGAGATGGGGCAAGGGCGCATCAAGCGGGCGCCGGGCTATGTCGAGGAGGTCTTCGAGGTCATCCGCGCCGACATCATGTCGCTGGCCATCCCGCCGGACACGCGGATCTCGATCGACAGCCTGGCCCGCCGACTTGGAGTCTCCCAGACGCCGATCCGCGAGGCGCTCAGCATGCTGGAAGCCATCGGCCTGGTCACCAAGCGCCACTTCGTCGGCTATTGCAGCGCGCCGCAGCTGAACCGCCGCCAGCTGGACCAGCTCTACGAGGCGCGCCTGCTGATCGAGCCCTTCGCCGCCCGTCGCGCCGCCGAGCAGATGGACGACCAGGCGATGGCCGAACTGGTCACCCTGGCCGACGCCATGACGCCGGGCGAGTCGCGCCAGTCCTACGACAAGTTCGCCGACCAGGATTCGGAGCTGCACGACCTGATCGCGACCGGCAGCGGCAATCCGATCATCCGCGAGACTTTGTCGCGGCTGCATTCGCACCTGCACATCTTCCGCCTGCGCTTCCACAGCGAGGTGACGACCGAGGCGGTCAACGAGCACGCGGACCTGATCGCGGCCTTGACGGCTCGCGATCCCGACGCGGCCGAAAAGGCGATGCGCGAGCACATCCAGCGCTCCTACGCCCGGGTGGTGCCGTTCGCGGACGAATAGGTCCCGAGCCGCCCAAATTCCAATGGATTAGCACGCGCTCTGGCGGGCCCTGCGGCTCGCCAGAGCGCGTGCGCACCTGCCTGTAGCGGCACAAAAAACGCCTCAAGGCGCCAACACCAAAATACCGCTTTTCATATTTCCTATATGATATAGGAAAGTGGTCAGGGAGGGCACACTCCCGGCTAGGGGAGGCGCTGGATGCACGTCTTCAACACCAACGATCTGACGGGGCGCAGCGCGCCAGGCGGCTGGGCGGGGCTTTTCGCCAGCCAGATCGAGGCCATGGATTTCAGGCCGGTCAAGCCTGACGCCTTCATGGCCCAGCTGGCGGGCAGCGACCTGGGGCCGCTGCACATCGCGCGGCTGATCTGTGGTCGCGCAACGGTCGAGCGCGGCGCCACGCAAATCGCCCACAAGGGCGTCTCGACCTACCTGTTGATGCTGCAGGTACGCGGCGAGGCCGAGGTCAGCCATTACGGTAACACCCCTACCCTGGCGGAGGGCGATTTCGTCCTCTGCGACAGCGGCGCGCCGCTGAAGATCCGTTTCTCTGGCGATGTCGAGACCCTGATCCTTAAGGTCGCGGCCTCGACCCTGCGAGACTACCTGCCTTCGCCCGAAGGGTTCTGCGGACGCGCGCTGCGGGCCGGCGAAGGATTGACCGCCGCCGCCGCCGCCATGGCGCTGAACCTGTTCGGCCGCCTGGAGGCGGGTCTGTCGCTGCATTACCAGGACCGCGTCGCGCGCCAGCTGCTGGACATCGTCGCCACCGCCTACGCCCTGGCCTTCGACACCTCTAACGCCCGCTCGTCGGTGGTCAGCGGCCGCTGCGCCGCGGTGAAGCTCTATATCGAGCAGCACCTGCGCGACCCCGAGTTGACGCCCTGCGGGGTGGCGGCCGGCACGAAGCTTTCGACGCGCTATCTGCGGATGATCTTCGCCAGCGAGAACGAGACGGTGTCGGCCTACATCCTGCGCCGGCGGCTGGAGCAATGCGCCCGCCAGATCGCCGATCCGGCCTGGCGAGGCCATTCGATGACCGAGATCGCCTTTGGCTGGGGCTTCAACAGCGCCCCGCACTTCACCCGCACCTTCCGCGACCGCTTCGGCCTCCCGCCGCGCGAGTATCGGCGGCTGAAGCTGGAGGAAGAGGGCGGCGCCTTCGGCGCGCGGAGGCGTCGCGCGGCCTGATGCAACGGACAGACATGGGGTTGAGCTTGACCACGATGGAAACCCGCCGGGCGGCTCTTGCGCGACCGGAACTGCTCCGTTCGCAGGCCTATTATGCGGGCGCATGGCGCAGCGCCGAAAGCGGCGAGACGGTCGCGGTGATCGATCCGTTCTCCGGCGAGACCCTGGCCGACGTGGCTTCGATGGACGAGCAGGAGATCCGGGCCGCCATCGCCGCGGCGGAGACGGCGTTCGTCACCTGGTCCCGGACCCTGAACCGCGATCGCGGCCTGCTGCTACGTCGCTGGCTGGAACTGATCGAGCGCGACAAGGAGGACCTGGCCCGCCTGATCACCCTGGAGAACGGCAAGCCCCTGAAAGAGGCCCGGGCCGAGGTCGCCTACGGCTCCAGCTTCATCGAGGTCTATGCCGACATGGCGGCGGGCGTCCTGGGCGAGATTCTCCCGCCCAACGCCCCCGGCCGCCGGCTGATGGCCGAGCGCGAGCCGGTCGGGGTGTGCGCGGCGATCACGCCGTGGAACTTCCCGATGGCCATGCTGACGCGCAAGATCGCGCCGGCCCTGGCGGCGGGCTGCACGATGGTCTGCAAGCCGGCCAGCGAGACGCCGCTGACCGCTCTGGCCCTGGCGACCCTGGCCGAGGAGGCGGGGATCCCGCCGGGCGTGCTCAGCGTGCTGGTCAGCGCCCCGGCCCTGTTCGGCGACATCGTCACCAGTTCGAGCGTGGTGCGGAAGATCACCTTCACCGGCTCCACGCCGGTGGGGGCCAAGCTGATGGCGGCCTCGGCCCCGACCATCAAACGCCTGTCGCTGGAGCTGGGCGGCAACGCGCCGCTGCTGGTCTTCGACGACGCCGACCTCGACGCGGCCGTCGAGACGGCCATGGTCGCCAAGTTCCGCAATGGCGGCCAGAGCTGCATCGCCGCCAACCGGATCTACGTCCAGCGCGGGATCTACGACGCCTTCCTGTCGGCCTTTCAGGCACGGATCGCGGCGATGACGGTCGGCGACGGTCTCGACCCGGCCACCGACATCGGGCCGCTGATCAGCGCCCGCGCGGTCGAGAAGGTCGAACGCCATCTTGATGAAGCGGTGGCCGGCGGCGCGCGCCTCGTCACGGGCGGCAAGGCCCAGGGCGGTCTGCTCTCGCCGCCGACCCTGGTCGCCGATGTCGCCAGCGACGCCCTGCTGACCCGCGAGGAGACCTTTGGTCCGCTGGCCGGAGTAATCCCGTTTCAGACCTACGACCAGGCCATCGCCCAGGCCAACGACACTCCGTTCGGCCTGGCGGCCTATGTCTGCTCGACCCGGCCCGAGACCATCGCCCGGGCCGGGCGCGATCTGGAGACCGGCATGGTCGGCATCAACACCGGCCTGATCTCGACGGCTGCCGCGCCGTTCGGCGGGGTCAAGTCGTCGGGGATCGGCCGTGAGGGCTCGCACCACGGCCTCTCGGAGTATCTGAACTACAAGTATCTGTGCCAGGCTGGCCTCTAGGGGCAGGGGAGCGTCGACGATGCGTCACAGCAAGAAGATCATCATCACCTGCGCGCCGACCGGCTCGATCCACACGCCGTCGATGTCGCCGCATCTGCCGATCACGCCGGACCAGATCGCCGACGCGGCCATCGAGGCGGCCGCGGCCGGCGCCTCGATCCTGCACCTGCATGCGCGGAATCCGGTCGACGGCCGCCCCAGCCCTTCGGCCGAGCACTTCGGGGCCTTCCTGCCGAGGATCAAGCAGGCCACCGACGCGGTGATCAACATCTCGACCGGCGGCAGTTCGACCATGACACTGGATGCACGGCTCGAAGCGGCCTTCGCGTTCAAGCCGGAGGTCTGCTCGCTGAACATGGGCCCGCTGATCTTCGACTTCAGCGGCGCCGGCGCGCGGGTCGAGAGCTGGCAGCATCCGTGGGAACGCGAGTACGTCGAAACTTCGCGTGGCCGGATCATGTACAATGACAACAGCTATATCGAGCGCATCATGCGCGAGATCGGCCAGGGTCTGGGCACGCGCTTCGAGTTCGAGTGCTACGACATCGGTCACCTCTACACCCTGTCGCACTTCGCCGAGCGAGAGCTGATCAAGCCGCCGTTCCTGATCCAGGGCGTGTTCGGCATCCTGGGCGGCATCGGGCCGGACGTGCGCAACCTGGCCCACATGGTCACGGTGGCCGACAGCCTGTTCGGTGACGACTACGTGTTCTCCGCCTTCGCCGCCGGCCGCCACCAGATGCCGTTCTGCACCCAGAGCGCGCTGCTGGGCGGCAACGTCCGGGTCGGTCTGGAGGACAGCCTCTATATCGGCCGCGGCGAGCTGGCCAAGTCCAATGCCGAGCAGGTCACCAAGATCCGCACGATCATCGAGGCCCTGGGCCTGGATGTCGCCAAGCCCGACGAGGCCCGCCAGATGCTGGACCTCAAGGGCGGCGACGCGGTCGGCTTCTAGGAAGGAAACCAAGACATGACGGACAAGGGCGTCTTCCTGGTGACGGGCGGCAGCCGCGGGATCGGCGAGGCGATCGCCCGCTCGGCGGCGGCGGAGGGCTATTTCGTGCTGCTGACCTATGTCGGCCAGGCCGACCTGGCGCGGGGCGTTGTCGAGGCGATCCAGACCGCGGGCGGCCGGGCCGACGCCGTGCAGGCCGACACCGGCGTCCCGGCCGACGTGGCCCGGATGTTCGAGGCGGCCGACCAGCACGGACAACTCTCGGCCCTGGTCTACAACGGCGGCATCACCGGCGGCGTCGGCCTGCTCGCCGACCAGACCGACGAGACCTTGGCCCAGGTCATCGCGGTGAACCTGACTGGCGCCCTGATCAGCTGCCGCGAGGCGGTCAAGCGGATGTCGACGCGGTTGGGCGGGCGGGGCGGTTCGATCGTCCTGCTCTCGTCGCGCGCCGCGACCCTGGGCTCGCCAAACCAGCACCTGTGGTACGCGGCCTCGAAGGGCGGGGTCGATAGTCTCAATCTGGGTCTGGCCCGCGAGGTGGCTGGCGAGGGGATCCGGGTCAACTGCGTCTCGCCTGGCCCGATCGCCACCGAGATCCACGCCCCCGGCCGCCTGGAGGCGATCCGGGCCTCCCTGCCGATGAAGCGCGAGGGCACGCCGGAAGAAGTGGCGGCGGCCGTGATGTTCCTGGTGTCGGATGCGGCCTCGTACGTCGCCGCCGCCAATATCGAAGTCGCTGGCGCGCGCTGAAATGGCGGTGGAAGCGCCCATCGTCGACTGCCACGCGCATGTCTTCACGCGGGACCTGCCGCTGATCGCCGACGCCTGGAACGCGCCGGCCTACGACTACACCCCCCAGGACTATCTGGCCGCGCTGGACCGCCAGGGCATCCATTTCGGCGTCCTGTCAGGTCTGAGCATTTCGGGGACCTACAACGAGTACACGATCGCGGCCGCCAGGCTGAGCCCGCGCCTGCGCGCCACGGCCATCGTCGCGCCGAGCGCCGACATCCACACGCTGCGCCAGATGCGCGACGACGGGGTGGTCGGGATCCGCTTCCAGCTGGTCCGCAAGGCCGTGCTGCCGGACTTTACCGACGAGGCCCACCGCCTGCTGCTGCGTCGCGTGCGCGATCTGGACTGGCATGTCCATGTGGCGATCGAGGGCGAGCGGATGCAGCCGACCCTGGCGGCGCTGGAGGCCTCCGGCGTCAAGCTGGTGCTGGACCATTTCGCCCATCCCGAACCCGACAAGGGCGTCGCCTGTCCGGGCTTCCAGTCGGCCATCGACGCCGTGCAGCGCGGCAAGGCCTGGATCAAGCTGGCGGCCGGCTTCCGCCTGGGCGGCCCCGACACCTGGCGAGACCCCGACCTGCCGCGCGCCGAGGCCATCGCGAACGCCGCCGCCGCCGAGCTGATGGCCCGCGTCGGGCCCGAGCGTCTGCTGTGGGGCAGCGACGCGCCGTTCGTCGGCTACGAGGGCTGCATGACCTACGACCGCGCCCTGGCGCAGCTTCAGGCCTGGGCGCCCGACCCGGCGACGCGGCGGGCGCTGTCGGACACGGCGCTGCGGTTCTACTTCGCCTGAGGCGGCAAATTTCGGCGCCCGTCGGGACAAGTCCCCGGACGCTCGCGCGATACGCTGGATCGGATACGGTCCTGACCAACAAGAGACGCGGGACCTCCCGCGCGGAGCATAGGATGGAACGCCCATGATGGCCTGGTACCGCGAGGCGGACCGCAAGACCCGTCGCGTCTTCTGGACATGCGGCGCCGGCTGGGCGATGGACAGCGCCGACGGCCTGGTCTTCCAGTACATGATCCCGGTCCTGGTCGCCGCCTTCGGCATGACCCTGACCGAGGCCAGCTACATCGCCTCGGCCAACTACATCGCCGCCGCCCTGGGCGGCTGGCTGGGCGGCTGGCTCAGCGACCGGTTCGGCCGGGCCCGCATCCTGCAGCTGACCATCCTGTGGTTCTCGTTCTTCTCGTTCGTCTCGGGCTTCGCCCAGAACTACGAGCAGCTGTTCGCCGCGCGGATTCTGCAGGGGATCGGCTTCGGGGCCGAGTGGGCGGTCGGGGCCGTGCTGCTGGGTGAGATGATCGCGCCCAAGCATCGCGGCAAGGCGCTGGGCGTCGTCCACAGCGGGGCCGCGATCGGCTCGGGGATCGCGGCCCTGCTGGCCGGCCCGTTCGCCGCCCTGTTCCCGGCCGACATCGGCTGGCGGGCGGTGTTCTGGATCGGCCTCTTGCCGGCGCTGCTGGTGTTCTTCGTGCGCCGGGGCTCGGACGATCCCGAGATCTACCGCGCCGCCCAGCAGCGCGCCGCCGAAACCGGCCGCAGGCCGATGATCGCCGACATCTTCGGCAAGCGCATCCTGCGCACCACCGTCCTGGCCTCGCTGCTGTCGCTGGGTACGCAAGGCGCGGCCTTCGCCATCAGCGCCTACCTGACCAGCTTCCTGACCCTGGAGCGCCACATGAGCGTCTCCTTGGCCGGGACCTGCGTGATGATCAACAGCGCCGGCGGCTTCTTCGGCTTCCTGGTCAACGCCTACATCTCCGACCGCATCGGACGGCGCGGTGCGTTCCGCCTGTTCGGCGCCGGCTTCATCCTGTCGGCGGCGATCTACCTGTTCGCTCCGGTCGGCGACTCCGCCGTCTTCCTGATCCCGGCCGGCTTCGTCTACGGCTTCTTCCAGTTCGGCATCTACGCCTCGTTCGGCCCGTACTTCACCGAGCTCTTCCCGACCGAGGTGCGCGCGACGGGCCAGGCCTTCGCCTACAACCTGGGCCGCGGCGGCAGCGCGCTGCTGATCACCGGCGTGGCCCTCCTGGCCAAGACCCTGCCGCTGAGCGTGGCCATGGCGGCGCTGGCGATCCTGGCCATGACCGGCTCGTTCCTGACCACCCTGCTGCTGCCCGAGACGGTCGGCCGCGAACTGCACAGCCTGGGCGACGATCCCGCCGCCGAGACGGCGGGCAAGCAACAGCGCCCCGTCGAGCAAGACGCCGTCGGCGCGGCCAATACGGTCGGCTGAGACCTTTTCGAGGACCCGATAGATGTACAATCCCAAGCTTGCCGAACTGACTTTCGAGCTGCAGCAGCAGCTGGCCGACTACTGGCACGAAATCGACACCAACGGCGGCCGTGAGGCCCATGGCTATTATACCGACGACGCCGTTTTCCATGGCCAGAAGGCCTCGTACGAGGGCAAGGCCAAGATCCAGGCGTTCTACGACTGGCGCATCGCCCAGGGGCCGCGCCTGGCCGTGCACAGCTTCACCAATTTCCGCGCCTGGTTCACCGGCGAGGATACGGCCGAGAGCAGCTGCTACCTGTTCCTGTACGCCGCAAACGGCGAGAAGATCCTGCGCAGCGAGCCGCCGATCTCGATCTCGATGGCCACCGACAAGCACCAGCGCGTCGGCGACCGCTGGCTGTGCACTTACCGCCGGTTCGAGCACTGGTTCGAGGGCGACACGCCCATCACCAATCCCAAGCTCTGATCCGCGCTCCAGAAGAGAGGTCGACCGATGTCCACGATGTATGCCGACGCGGATCCCCGCTCGAAGCTGGCGACCGCCACGGCCGCCGCCACCCCGACCGTCACCGACGGCTTCGGCGCCTCGTCCTACGCCCTGTTCGGCGAGAGCCCGCCGCAGATCGACGACGAGACCGGCCGCACCTGGCTGACCCGCGGGGCCAACTTCATCGTCGCTTACACCCTGGCCAAGCCGGGCGCGACGCTGGAGCGCAAGGGCCAGATCGACGAGTACGTCCTGCTGATCGAGTCCCCGGAACCATGGGCGCTGATCAAGGCCGGCGGTGAGACAGTCGAGATGACCGGCGAGCACATCGCCTTCATTCCGCCGGGCGACAGCCGCATCGAGCTGCCCGACGGCGGCGAGATCGTGCGCCTGTTCACCACCGCCTCAGAGGACCTCGTGGCCCTCTGCTCGAACGTCGAGACCTACGCCGGCGGCGCGCCGCACATCCCGCCGCTGGTCCGCTGGCCCGATCCGCCGGGCGGCTTCAAGGTCCGCAAATATGCGCTGAACGTGCCCGCCCAGGACGGGCGTTTCGGCCGGATCTGGCGCTGCACGACCTTCATGATCAACGTGTTCGAGCCGGCCGCGCCGCGCGATCCCAACAAGCTGTCGCCGCACTTCCACGACGACTTCGAGCAGGGGTCGTTGGCCATGGGCGGCAGCTTCGTCCACCACCTGCGCTGGCCCTGGACGGCCAAGCTGTCGGACTGGCGCGACGACGAGCACGTGACCTGCCCGGCGCCGTCGATCGCGGTGATCCCGGCCAGGGCGATCCACACCTCGGCCTCGGTCGCGCCGGGCATGGGCAACCTGCTGGTCGACATCTTCTCGCCGCCGCGCAAGGACTTCTCGGACATGGCCGGATGGGTGCTGAACGCCGACGACTATCCGGCTCCCTCGGCGGAGGCGTGATGCACCCTCACAGTGAAATCCAGCGTCGGTTCCGCCAGCGTCTCGAGGGCCGTGAACGGCTGCTGGGCACGTTCCTGAAGACCGCCACCGGCCACGCGACCGAGATCCTCGGCGGGGCGGGCTTCGACTTCGTGGTGGTCGACGCCGAGCACGCGCCGTTCTCGACGAGCGACATCGACCTCATGATGCTGGCCGCTCGCGCGGCCGGTATCCCCAGCGTGGTCCGTGTCGCGTCCAGCGACGAGCACCACCTGCTGCAGGCCCTGGACTGCGGCGCGGCCGGCGTGCTGACGCCGCACGTGACCAGCGCCGCCAAGCTGCGCGAGATCGTCTCGGCCTGCCGCTATCGCGGCGGCGCGCGAGGCTTTTCCAACTCGCCACGGGCGGGGGAATACGGGGCGCGTGGTTTCGCCGACCACATGGCCAATGCCGACGCCTCGACCGCGATCATCGCCATGATCGAGGACCCGGAAGCCATCGACCAGCTGGACGCGATCTTCACGGTCGAGGGACTGACGGCCGCCTTCATCGGCCGCGGCGACCTCTCGGCGCGGCTGGGCGCGCCCAATGTCAGTGATCCGATGATCGCCGAGGTGGTGGCGCGGATCACCGAAGCCGCCCGCAGGCACGGCGTGCCGCTGATCGCCCACGTCGGCTCAGGCGCCGATCCCGACGTGGCGCGGTTGGGGGAGGCGGGCGTGACCGGCTTCCTGGTCTCGTCCGATCAGGGCCTGCTGCGCCAGGGCGCCTTGGCCGCCCGCAAGGCGTTCGACAGTCAAGGGTGACATGGACAAGCTTTTCGACACCCACGCCCACCTGATCGCCGACGACTGGGAGCGCTACAGGGCGCGGCCGTTCACGCCCGATCTGCCGGTCCCCGACCGCCCGAACTACAGCGTCACGGCCGACGCCCTGATCGGCATGATGGACACGCATCACGTCGAACGCGCCTGCCTCGTCCAGCGCGGCCACGTGTACGGCTACGACAACAGCTACATCCTGGACGCCGCGCACGAATATCCTGGGCGGCTGCATCCCGTCGTCATCCTGGATGCGCAGGACCCCCAGACCCCGGCGCTTTATCGCGAGATGGTCCGCGACCACCACTGCCGGGGCTTCCGGATGGCCAACGCCCGGCCCTGGCTGCTGGACACCGCCTGGATGAGCTCGCCGGCGGCCATGGAGGTCTGGAAAGCCTGCGCCGATCTCGGCACGCCGATGACCATGATCATGTTCATGAACCAGTTGCCGTATCTGCTGCCGCTGGTGAAGATCATCGCCAGGCAGTTCCCGGACCTGCCGATCCTCCTCGATCACGGCGCCATGCCGTTCGGCATGACCCAGTACGAGGTCAAGCTGGCGGAAGAGGCGGGCGAGACGGTGGTCATGCCACCGGCCCCGGACTTTGGCGTCGACCGCACGATCAAGATCTTCGAGGACGTCCCGAACGTCCATTTCAAGATCACCGAGATCAATTTCGAGCGCTGCGTCGCCGCCGACGTGCGCGCCGCGCGGATCGTTCGCCGCATGGTCGACAGCTTCGGCCCAGATCGCTTGATATGGGGCTCCGACATCGGCCAGAGCATGCGATGGACCTATCGAGAGAAGACGCGAATGGCCCGAGAAGCGACCGACTTCCTGAGTCTGGACGAACGTCGCAAAGTCCTACACGACAACGCTGCACGTCTTTACGATCTCTAGGCCCCCATCGTCATTGGACTCCGAATTGCGCTAAGTGTTCAGCCCCGAAGTCAAGTGGACAGGGTCGGATGTGAAGCGGTTTGGTTGTCCGCGCCGGCCTTGATCCTACTGTGGCGATACCAAGCCGCTGGCCACTCCTGTGTTGGGAATTGCCGATCATCCTCGAGCGGATCAGCGACGATGCAGAAGGCCATGCGTGTGCGGAGAAGCCGCGCATCGGCCTGTCTCGGCGGGGGCCGGCCGACCGCCTTCTCAGGGGCCTGGGCCGGGGGCGGACGCTGGTCGACGTCAATCGATAGCCTTCAGCGACGAGGCCCGTGAAAATAAATCCGCGGCTCTGGGAATGAAGCCGTCCCGCGCGGTGTCTCACCCATACCCATCGAGGAATAGAACCCATGCCTCCCGCCAGATTCCTGATCCCCGGACTGTTGCTGCTGACCGCCGCCGGCCCGGCCCCTCTCCCTGCTGAGCGGTTCACCAAGGCCATGGACGCAGCCATGGGCCGGATGATGACCGACATGCATGTCCCGTCCTCCGGCGATGTCGACCGCGACTTCGTGGCGATGATGATCCCCCATCACCAGGGCGCGATCGACATGGCGGTTGCGCAGATCCAGTACGGCAAGGATCCTGTTCTCAAGCGCATCGCCCAGGAGATCATCGTCGAGCAGCAGCAGGAGATCGCCGCCATGCGCATGGCGGTCGGCCAGCCCCTCCCCCCTTCCGTCCCCGTACCGACCCAGCCGGCCCTTTCGCACCAGGACCACCGCCCATGAGAAAGCTGCTCGCTATCGCCACAGTCGCAGGCGTGGCCATCGCGGGACCAGTCCTCGCGCAGAGCGCCCAGGCGCCCTGGGGGCGGACGATCCCCACCGGCCCCGGCGACCGCGTCTACACCGCCGATCAGTTCTCCAACACCGTCTCGGTCGTCGATCCGACCGCGGGAAAGCTGCTGGGCGTCATCAGGCTGGGCGACACCCAGCCGACCACCTTCAGCCCGCTCTACAAGGGCCAGGTGCTCGTGCACGGCCTGGGGGCATCGCCCGACGGAAAGACCCTGGCCGTTATCTCGATCGGGTCCAACGCCGTGTCGTTCATCGATACGGAGACCAACACGGTCAAGCACACCACCTATATCGGCCGCAGCCCGCACGAGGCGTTCTTCACGCCCGACGGCAAGGCGCTGTGGGTGACGGTGCGCGGCGAGGACTACGTCTCGGTGCTGGACCCCGTCACCTACCAGGAGACGGCCCGGCTGAAGACCCCGGCCGGTCCCGGCATGACGATCTTCTCGCCGGACGGCAAGTACGGCTATGTCTGCTCGTCCTTCAATCCCGAGCTGACCGTGTTCGACGTCGCCACCCACGCCGTCGCCGGCAAGGTCGCGCAACCCAGCCCCTTCTGCCCCAACATCGCGGCCACGGCCGACGGCAAGCAGGTCTGGTACACGCTCAAGGACATCGGCAAGACGGTGGTCATCGACGCCAGGCCGCCGTTCGCCACGCTGAAGGTGCTCGACACCGGGCCGATCACCAACCACGTCAACTTCGCCGCCACGCCCAAGGGCCAGTTCGCCTATGTGACCGTCGGCGGCCTGGGCGAGATCCAAGTCTATCGCACCGACACCTTCGAGAAGACGGCCACGATCCCCGTCGGCCGCCTGCCGCATGGAACCTGGCCTTCCAGCGACGGTCGCACCCTCTTCGTCGGGCTCGAGAACGACGACGAGCTGGCGGTGATCGACACCCGGACCAACACGGTCGTGCAAAAGATCCCGGTGGGCCAGGCGCCCCAGGCGATCACCTTCGTGGCCGGCGCTGTCGGCGCGGACGTGAAAGGCGCCGACCAGGCCCATCTCCAGCCGTTGGGCGCGGCGGCCAACACCACCAAGCTCAGCCTGACCGCGGACGGCAAGGCGGTCTCGACGATCACCCTGTTCGACCAGGGTGTAATCCAGATCCTGCAGGGCGGCGTCGCCGGCCTCAAGCCCAAACAGGCCTATCAGCTGGTCCTGACCAGCCAGCCCGACGGCGGCGGCGAGGTCGAGCCCCTGGCCAACTTCACCACGAACCCCGCCGGCGGGGCCGTGGTCAGCGCCTCTGGCCCCATTCGCCAGATCGTCCAGGACCGCGCCCCCGCCTTCCGCCGCTATCTCGCCATCCGCGAGGGCGCCCCGGACGCTCCGGGGCCCATCGTCCAGGCGCAGCAGCGTTAGAGCCGATGCGCGACATGATGGTCATCGTCGAGCCTGTCATCCCGCGTCTGCGGCGCTACGCGCGCGCGCTGATGCGGGATGCGGCGCTGGCCGATGATCTCGTGCAGGACTGCCTTGAACGGGCGATCACCCGCTGGCATCAGCGGCGAAGCGACGGCGACGCCCAGACCTGGCTTTTCACCATCCTGCACAACCTGGCCAGCAACCAGAGACGCCAGTGGGCCAGACGAGGCCCCCATGTGCCGATCGACGAGATTTCACAGGACGGTCTGGCCAGCCCAGCCGAGCAGGAAGCCGGCCTCGAGCAGACCGCGGTTCTGGCGGCTCTGGATCGGCTGCCGGAGGATCAGCGCGCGGTTGTGCTCCTGATCAGCATCGAGGACCTCAGCTACGCCGAAGCCGCGCGCGTGCTTGGCGTGCCGGTCGGCACCGTCATGTCGCGGCTTTCGCGCGCCCGGCAAAGGCTTCGGGAAGACCTGGCCGGCCAGGTCGCGCCCTCGGCGCCCCCGCATCTCAGGAGGATCAAGTGACGACCGGTCGACCGATCACCGAGGATGACCTGCAGGCCTATGTCGACGACGCGCTCGATCACCGTCGCCGCGTCGAGATCGAACAATGGTTGTCGTCTCACCCCGAAACGGCTCAACGCCTGACGCACGACATCGCGATCAGGGGACAGCTGAGAGCCGCCCTCGCCCCAATCGCCGACGAGCCAACACCCGCCGAGCTCAACCTCGACCGGCTGATCGAGCGCCATGGCCGTCCCATCGCCCGGCGCCGTGTCTGGTCCGCCCAGCTCGCGGCCGCCGTGGCGCTCGCCATCATTGGGACCGGCGCGGGCTGGGTTTTGCGCGGCGCAAGCCAGCCCAAGGACTACGGCGTCGTCGCCCTGACGCGGGAGGCGGTCGACAGCTACGCGGTGTTCGCGCCCGACACCGGTCGCCCCGTCGAGATCTCCGCTTCGGACGCGCCCCAGTTCATCGATTGGGCGTCGCGTCGCCTGGACCGTCCGGTGTCGATCCCGGACCTGTCGCCCTCGGGCTTCACGTTCATCGGCGGCCGGGTCGTGCCGACGTCCCACGGCCCCGCGGCGCTCTATCTCTTCGACAACGGCAAAGGGACCCGCCTGGCGCTGCTGACCCGAAACATGGCCCGCGACCAGAACGCGCCGATGTCGTCGTCGGACCGCGGCGCGGTCAACGCCATGACCTGGGCTGTCGATGGTCTGGGCTACAGCCTGGTGGGCCCACTCAAGCCGTCGACCTTGAGGCCGATCGCGAACGAGGCCCGAGCGCAATTCAGCGCCAGCATCTAGATGTGCTTGTCGTCCAGGCCTGTCTCAAAGGCGCCAATAACGGTCCTTGGCCTGTTTCTGGGAACTGTACGTTCGGCGCAACGCAGCGACACGCTCGTCGTCTCAGCGTGAAAGCACCTTCAATTCTCCCTGAATCGCACTGCCATCCGTAATCCGCCAGCGCGCGCACTTTTCCCGCGCGCGATCAAGGGTTGCGCGCTTGACGGGGATCCCTTTGCGGAACTTGTTCCATGTCGTCTCGCTGATGCCCAGCACATCGAAGAGATACCGATCGGTGATGGCGGGAAGGCTTTCGCGCAGACGATCGAATTCCTCACGCGAAATCGTGACCATCTCGACCATTGACGGACAACTCCATTCATGACGCGACGAGGCGCGTGGAGCTCCGCCTTCGCGGGGAGAACGAAGGCGGAGCGATAGGGACAGGCCCGCAAAGGGGTGAGCGGCGTCCTGTCCCGCGAACTTCCGCGCCTGCTGGCGGCATTAGGGCGTCACTCGGACGCCATCCAGGTCAGGCGGCCGGCAACGCCTTGCGAACAGTCTCGAACTCCGTACCGTAGGATCGCGTGAACGCCATGTCCTGGAAGATGCAGCCTTCGACCGTGATGTCCTTGAGCAGGGTGGATGGCCACCCCTTGCCGGGCCCCGCCGGAGCGCGCTCGATCGGGATCGATCCGAAACTCAGGGTCCCCGTTCCGTGGATCGGACGGGAGAAATCGGTGTCGTCGAAGGTCAGGGACAACAGGTCCGCGCCGGGCTCGCCGCCGACGTACATCCCGGTGTAGGGCGCGTCCTCCACGCGTTTCACGCCATCCAGCACGCCCTGGAAACTCAACAGCGAAAAGCCGTACTGCTGGACGTCGAGATGGAACGGCACCGGCGAGCCCTCCGCCACCAACTTGCGGTCCTGCTCGAACATGTAGGTCATTTCGGCGTCGGCCCATCGCTTGACGCCGACCAGGGTCGAGCCGATCCCCCAGGGGAGGCTTTCCCACATCAGGATATTGCGCTGGCGCGGACCGAACTTTGGCGTGGTGGCCATGGTCGATATGCCGATCTGCAGGCCGCTGGCGTGAGGCCCCGCAGGCGGATAGCCCTTCGACGTTCCTCCCTTTTTACGCTGGGCCTTGATGAAGGCGCGGTGCGGATTCACGGCGGTCAGTCCCGGCGGCATGAAGGCGTTCAGGTCGGTCGAGGTCGTGAACATGATGTTCATCGTCTCCCCATACTCGCCAGGAACCTTCAGAGGGACCGCGTCCGAGGCCGGAGCCCGGTCCGCCGGGATCTGCGCCGAAGCGCGCGCGGCCGCGAGGCCGAAGACTCCGCCCAGGATGAGATCACGTCGCTGCATGATGGTCGCTCGCCTGTCCTTGCGTGTTTTCAGAAGCCCGAAGGCAGACTACGTCGTGGCGGCCTGACCGCACGGCTTGCGCGGCCCATGACCGCCTGGCGGACGAACAGCCCCCCGCCCTCACAGCCGTGAACGCCCGTTGCCCGGCAGAGCCTTGCGCACGGTCTTCATCTCGCCGCCGTATGTCCGGGTGAACGAGAAGTCCTGGAAGACGCATCCTTCGACGTGGATGTCTTTCAGCAGCGAGGCCGACCAGCCCTTGCCAGGTCCGGGGGGCCCTCGATCGGCCGGATTATCGCCAAAGCTCAGCGTTCCGGAGCCGTACACCGGATGGGAAAACTCGGAGGCGTCCAGGGTCAGGGCCGTGAGATCCTGACCAGGATCGCCGCCCACGTAGAAGCCCGGATAGGCCGGATGCTCAACCCGCTTCACCCCGTCGAGCGCGCCGGCGAAGCTCATCAGCGAATGACCGTCCTGCTCGACGGTGATGTAGATCGGAACCGGCGTGCCCTGCGCGACGAGCTTGTGGTCCAGCTCGAAGACCTGCGTCATCTCCACCTTGCCCCATCGCTTGACGGCGAGCAGCGTCGAGCCGACCGCCCAGGCGCGATTTTCCCACATCAGGATGTTGCGATGGCGCGGCCCGAACTCCGGCGTGGTGGCCATGGTGGTGATGCAGATCTGATCGTACTGGGCGAAGGCCGCCGGCATCTGATCAGCCTCCGGCGAGCGCAGCTTTACGCGCTCGGCCTTGATGAAGGCGCGATGAGGATCCACGGCCGTCAGCCCCGGCGGCATGAAGGCGTTCAGGTCCGTCGACGTGGTGAACAGGATCTCCATCGTCTGACCGTAGTTGCTCGGGATGTAGGGCTTGGACGCCTTGGCTGGAGCGCCGGCGTAGGCGTTCTGAGCCGCAGCGCCGGCCGCGGCGAGACCGAGCGCGCCGCCCAGAACCAGATCGCGTCTATTCATGGTGCTTACTCGCCTGTGCTTGAGATAAAATGGGTCCGGACCCGACTAGGCCTCGACGGCCGAGGACGACGCCAGTGAACCCGGGATCGAAGGCGTCGCGGGCCAGACAGGACGCCAGGCCAGCGACGCGAACAGCGCCGCGCCGCCGGCGAACAGCACCGCGCCTCCCCAAAGGGCTGGCTGATAGGCGCCGGTCCGGTCGTAGATCGCGCCCATGATCGGCGCGCCCAATCCATTGCCCAGGCTGAACATGGCGAAGAGGCAGCCATAGATCTGGCCATAGGCTCGCAGTCCGAAATGACGCGCGGCGAAATAGGACAGGAAGTCGATCTCGGCGCCGGCGGCTAGGCCCAGGAGCAGCACCGCGACGGTCAGCGCCGCGCGATCGGCGCCGCAGGTCGCCAGGATCACCGCGGCCGCCACGGGCGCGATCAGGGTCAGCCCCGCCACCAGCGCGGGCGGGAAACGATCGAGCAGCGCCCCGACCACGATCCGGCTCACGAAGACGGCCAGACCCATCGTTCCGGCGATCCCCGCCGCCTGCGCGGGGGCCAGTCCCCGGTCGGTGAGCATGGGGACTAGGTGGATGATGGTCCCGCTCTGCGCGGTGATCAAAAGCAGGACCCCGATCGCCAAGGTCCAGAAGGCGCCGGTGCGAAGCGCCTCGGCCAAGGTCAGGCCCGACAGCGCCAATTTCGGGCCTTCGCCGCCATGTTTCGGCGCGCGCCCTAGCAGCAGGATGACCGCCGGGAAGACAACCAGGGCGGAAAATCCCGCTATGCCCAGATAACCGGCGCTCCATCCCCGGTGCGTGATCAGCCACTGAACCGCCGGCACGCCGACGACGCCGGCCGTCGCGCTTCCCAGCAGCGTCAGGCCCAGCGCCAGGCCGCGGGCCTTGACGAACCGCTGGCTAACCGCGCGGGTCCAGCTGACGGGCGCGGTCGCGCATCCCAGCACGGCCACGCCCAGGCATCCGGCATAGAAGGTCCAGACGTCCGGCCCGACCCGCGACATCAGGACGAAAGCGAGCGCCGCCCCGATCAGCGACGGACCCGCCACGCGCCGCACGCCCCACCGATCGATCATCCACCCGACCAGGGGCGCGCACACGACGGTGCCCAAGGTGATGAAGCTCATCCCCAGCGTAATCTCGCCCCGCGTCCATCCGAACGCGGCGTTCAGAGGCTTCACGAACAGGCCGAAGGTATAGAAAGCCAAGCCCGTGAGACCGGCGCAGGCGCCGAGCGCGCTGGCTAGGATCGTCGTCCAACCCGATCGAAATTCGCTGCTGGCGGTCGTCATCAAACGCATCTCCGAAGGCGACGAATGATCGCCCGTTCACTGACGCTCCATTCCGGCGCCGCAACGGCACTTTGGGGGAGTGTTTTCTGGTTTTGATCACCTTGCGGATAAAAGCTTCGCCTCAATCGACATCCCGCACGCCTGCGAGCGACGGGATGTCCGACGCCGCTCAAATGTCGGGCATCCGGTCTCCCGTTCCCCATAGAGGGGGCAGCTTGCACCCTAAGTTGTTGACAGGGTTACGTAACACCGCGTTCGATGACTCACGCGAAGTCGATTTTTCTCATGGGGTGACGACATGGAGAGAGGTGTTCCGATCCGCTCGGTCAGCCGTAGCTTGGCGGTTCTTCAGGTCATCAACGCAGCCGGCTCGATGTCGCTGATGGAGATCGCGCGGGCCGTGAAGGTGCCCTACGCGACCGCGGCGCGTCTTGTGCTCACCCTGCTGCATGAAGGGATGATCGAGAAGGAGCCCGGCCGGAAGAACTACCGGCCGACCATGCTCGTGCAATCCCTGGCCAGCGGCTACAATGACCATAGCCACTTGGGCGCGGTCGCCCGCCAGCACATCGTGGACCTGACCAACAAACATGGCTGGCCGGTGGCGGTTTCGACCCGGTTCGGCATGAACATGATCGTGCGCGAATGTACGCACACGCTCTCGCCCTACACCTTGTCGACCTACTATCCGGGCTTCGTCTATCCCCTCCTGCAGTCCGCCGCCGGCCTTGTCCACCTGGCCTTCTCCAGTGAGCGTGAGCGGGACCTGAGCCTGCTGGATCTGACGGCTTCGGGCGATCATGACCGCACGGCGCTGGGCGCCTCGGAGGCCGCCTTGGAGGACATCCGCGCCAAGGGCTACGCCACGCGCGGGCGCAACCGCTTCACGGTGCCCGAGGGCAAGAACTCGGCGATCGCGGCGCCGATCTTCCACCAGGGCCGCCTGTGCGGCACGCTGGCCCTCATCTTCCTGGCGTCGGCGACGCGGATGGACAAGGCCGTCGAGCTCTGCGCGCAGGACGTCGTCGACACGGCCCGCGCCGTCAGCCAGGACCTCGATCGCCTCGATGCGAACGCAGGCCGGCGCGGCCCCTTCGAGGAGAACATCCGCGCCGTCGGCTAGAGGTCTTTATGGATGTCGGACGCGCCGGGAACGCTATGCGTCCCCGGCGGCCTTTTTCCAGGCGTCCGCGATCTGGCTTGCGGTGGCCGACCAGACCCCAGCATCCGCGCCCAGGGCGCCGAGCGCCCCGCGCAGGGCCCAGATGCGGAAAGGCTGCCCCGAGACATAGGGCGTCAGGCTGAAGCCCAGCACCTGTCCCCCGAAACGGGGCGCCTCTTCCTTGGTGAACCGCATGGCTTCCAGAATCTGATCGGCCCATTCGGCTTCGGTCTGACGCCGGTCGCTCAGCAGGACCCGGTCGTCCAGCTCCGTCGACAACGGTACGGCGATCACTTCGCGCGAAGCGGTCTTCATCGGCACGGGCAGGCTGTCCTGCTCCCAGTCCAGGCAGACGTCGAAACCGGCTTCGGCGATCAAGTCGAGCGTTTCGAACGACTGTTGTCGCGCGGGGCTCATCCAGGTGCGCGGCGTCAAGCCGGCCTTGTCGAAGGCCGTCCGCGTCTGCTCGACCCATTGGCGCTCGACGCCGGCGTCCAGGCCCGACCAGTGGATGTGATCGGTGTCGACGCCATAGGCGGCGATCTCGTGCCCGTCCTCGATCAGCGCCTCGATCAAAGGCCGCACGCGCTCCAGCAGGACCGCGTTGATCGGAACGGTCGCCTTCAGACCCGCCGCCTTTAGTTCGCGCAGGATGCGGAAGATCCCGACACGGTTGCCGTAGTCCCGCGTCGTGAAATGACGCAGGTCCGGATAGGGCGTCACCATGGCGCCGGGATGCTTGAAGGGCTTGCCCGCCGGATTGAGCATATGGAACTCGAGCGGCGTGACGATCAGACAGGCTGCGGCCGCCCGTCCCGGCCAGGCGATCGGCGCGCGTTCACACGACGACCGCCAGGGATAGCGCGGCTGGTCGGCGCCGTAGGCGCGATGCGGATAGGCCAGGTATTCGTCAGGAACCGGCATGGGCGGCCTCGGTTGATGTGAACCCAAAGCCGCCGGTGGCGAGGCCGCGGGCGGCCACGTCGTCGAGGGTCTGGTCGAAAAACTGCTCGCGGTAGACTCCGGCGATCTCCGAGGCCGTGGTGATCCACACGTCGTCGCTGTTCTCGGAGATGTACTTCAGCGCCTCGGCGAACGGGCCCAGGCGATGCGGCTGGCTGACCAGGTACGCATGCAGCGGAATGCACATGACCACGCCGCTCTGCTGACTTTCCTCGAGCAGTTGATCGAAGTGCCGCTTCAGCACGTCGGCGTAGCGCTGCGGCGCCATGGCCAGCGAGCCGTAGGTGATCACGTCATTGACCTCGAGCGAATAGGGCATCGAGATCAGCTTCCCGGTCCGGGTCTTCACCGGCTGGGGCTGGTCGTCCTGAAAGAGGTCGCAGGTGTACCAGAAATCGTACTCCGCCAGCAGGTCCAGGGTGCGTTCGGTATGGGTCAGGGCCGGCGCCAGATAGCCTCGGATGCGCTGGCCGGTGGCCGATTGGATCGAGCGGATCGAATCCTCGATGATCGCCCGCTCCTGGGCCTCGTCCATGTTGTACGAGTAGCGCGTGTTGTAGATGCCGTGGGAGAAGAACTCCCAATCGCGCGCGACGCACGCCTCGATGATCTCTGGATGATGGTCGATCAAAGCCGTCGACAGCGAGATCGAACCGCGCATGCCGTATTTGTCCATCAACTCCATCAGCCGCCAATGTCCGACGCGGTTTCCCCAGTCGCGCTGGGAGTAGCCGACGACGTCGGGGGACGGCCGAGGCCAGCCCGGACGCGAGACGTTCCTGGGCGGATCGAATTCATAGAACTCGATATTGGGCGCGATCCAGAACGCCAGCTTCTTGCCGCCCGGCCAAACGATGGGCGGACGGTCCTTGTAGGGCCAATAATCGTAAAGGTTGGGATCGGCGAGCATCTATTGCGCGGCCTCTAGCGTAGGTGAAAAACGTTGCCCCTGGCGGACGATGTCGTCCAAGCCGATGCGCGCGTTCACGCCCCTCAGGTCCGTCATCGGTCCGGCGAACGCGGCCGTCGAGCCGGTGGCCTTCAGCGTCGCCAGCAGCGCCTCCAGGTGTGGGACCAGGGCGCGAACGAGCGCGCCGGGCGTGATGACCAGCGCAAAGCCCAGGGCCGTGAGGTCTTCGGCCGTGCGGATCGGCGTCGAGCCCCCCTCGACCATGTTGGCCAGAAGCGGAATCCGCTTGCTGAATTGGACCGCGACCTGGCGCATCTGCGCCTCGGACTGCGGCGCCTCGACGAACAGCACGTCGGCGCCGGCTTCGCGGTAGAGCTCCGCCCGCGCCAGGGCGGCCTCGAAGCCCTCCACGGCGATGGCGTCGGTGCGGGCGACGATCAGGGTTTCCGACGACAGACGGGCGTCGACGGCGGCCTTGATCTTGCCGACCATGACCTCAGCCGGTTCGACAGTCTTGCCCAGTAGGTGGCCGCAGCGCTTGGGCGAGGTCTGATCCTCGAGCTGGATGGCGTTCGCCCCTGCACGCTCCAGGACGCGCACCGTCCGCTGCACGTTCAGGGCGTTGCCGAAGCCGGTGTCTGCGTCAACGATGAGCTTGAGGCCCACGCGATCCCGGATGCGCGCGGTCACGTCGGCGACCTGCTCCAGGCCCAGCAGGCCGATGTCGGGCCGCCCCAGCTGGGTGTAGGCGATCGAGGCGCCGGATAGAAAGGCCGCCTCGAACCCGGCCTGCTCGACCAGCAGCGCCGTCAGCGGGTCGTAGACGCCCGGCGCGACAAGGGCGGGGCCCGTACTCAGGCGGTGCTTCAAACTCATGCTCGGGTCCCGTTGAAACGGCGCTTCAGATGCTCGGTCAGCCCGCCATCGCGGATTACCGCCAACAGGTGCGGCGGGAGCGCTTGGAAGGCGTAGGCGCGGCCTTGCGTGCGATTGTCCGCCCGCCCCTGTTCGAGATCGAAGCCGATCTCGTCGCCGGCCGCGATCTCGCCGGCCTCGGGCAGCACCAGCGCCGGCAGGCCGATATTGATGGCGTTGCGATAGAAGATGCGCGCGAACGACTGGGCGAAGACCGCCGCCACGCCCAGCAGCTTCAGCGAGATCGCCGCCTGCTCGCGAGACGACCCCATGCCGAAGTTCGCCCCCGCGACGACGATGTCCCCTCGCCTCACCACGGAAGCAAACTGAGGATCGACGGCCTCAAGGCAGAAGCGCGCCATCTCGCGAGGCTCCAGCTTCATGGCGTGCCCCGGCGCCAGCAGATCCGTGTCGATATTGTCACCGAAGACGAAGGCCCGCCCCATCATCGCGCTCCTTGCGTCATCAGCAGACGAGGATCGACGATGGATCCGGCCACAGCGGCGGCGGCGACCGAATAGGGCGATCCCAGATAGACCTGGGCCTCCCCGCTTCCCATCCGCCCCTTGAAATTGCGGTTGGTCGAGGAGATGCAGATCTCACCGTCCGCGAGAACGCCGCCGCCATAGCCAGCGCAGGCCCCGCATCCGGAAGGCATCATCAAGGCGCCTGCGGTGATCAGGTCGCTCAGGACGCCTTCACGCGAGGCCGTCTCGAAAGTCTCCCGCGACGCGGGCGCGATCAGCAACCGCACGCCGGGCGCCACCTTGCGACCGCGCAGGACTTCGGCCGCCATGCGCAGGTCGTCGACCTTGGCCCCCATGCAGGCCCCGATATAGGCCTGGTCGATCCTGACGCCCGAATAGTCGCCGACCGGGCCGGTGTTGCCGGGCGAGTGCGGCGCCGCGATCTGCGGTCCCAGGTCCTCAGCCCGAAACCGCCAGACCCGCTCGAACACGGCGTCCGGGTCAGAGGCCAGGGCCCGCGCGGCGCTTTCGTTCTCGACCGGACGCCCCACCCTGGCCAGATAGTTGAAGGTCACCGCGTCGGGCGCGACCACGCCGGTCTCGGCGCCCAACTCGGCGGCCATGTTGCACAGCACCATGCGGGCGTGCATCGACATCGCTTCCACGGCGTCGCCGGCGAATTCCACGGCGCGGAAGCCGTTGTCCATCCCGACCTCGCGGGTCAGGTGCAGCATGACATCCTTGGCGACCACGAAGGGCGCGAAGGCGCCGGACCATTCGATACGGATCGTCGAGGGAACCGACAGCCAAGTCTCGCCCGTCGCCACGATGGCCGCCATGTCCGTGGCCCCGTAGCCGGCGGCGTAGGCGCCGAACGCGCCGGCCATCGGCGTGTGACTGTCGCCGCCCGCGATGAACGCCCCAGGCCGGATCAGGCCGGCGTCGGGCAGCACCAAATGGCTGATGCCGACCATATCGAACAGGTTCTCAATGCCCTGTTCGCGAGCGAAATCGCGGGTGAGCTTCAGGAAACCAGCCGTCTCGGCGTCGGCGGCCGGCGCATAGTGGTCGTTGACCAGGGCGACCTTGTCGGGATCCCAGACCCCTACCCCCAGCGCGTCGAGGATCGGCTTCCACCGCCTGGCCCCGGAGGAGTCGTGGGCGAAGGCCAGGTCCACCTTGGCGACGACCAGCTGCCCAGGCGTCACGCCAGGCAGGCCAGCCGCGCGGGCGATCACCTTCTCCACCAATGTCGCGCCGCGTGTCATCCGCCCGCCTTCCGCCTTTGTCGTGAATTGCGCGCGGCTCACTCGCAGAGCCGCGTCCGGCGCTCAGCGCCGTTCGAGCCAGTCGATGACGTCCTGGGCCGTGACCACGTCCGCGTACTTGAGCTGGAGGTCGGTGAGGTTGGCGTAGTGATAGCTCTCATGCTTGTCGGCGACGCATTCCTCGGGAACGATCGTGCGATAGCCGTGCGAAAGGCTGTCGACGCCGCTGGCGCGGATACAGCCGGACGTCGAGCCGCCGGTGAGCACCACGGTGTCGATCTTGTGCCAGGTGAGATAGCTGGGCAGCGGCGTCTCGAAGAACACCGACGGCATGCGCTTGGTGAACACTAGGTCGACCGCGTGGTCGATCTCGACGCGCGGATCGAAGGCGTGGCGCTCGCTGTCGTACTTGATGTTCTGCAGGCTGTCGGGCGTGTCGGTGCGCGCGCCCCAGACGCCCGCGTCGCCGCCGTCGGCCTTGTAGGCGACCCGAGTCCAGATCACGGGCATGCCCTTGCTGCGCGCCAGGGCCGACAATTGGTTGGTGAACGCGATCTGCCGCGGATCGGTGACGTAGGCGCTCTTTGGAAAGAGGTCCGGCCGCGTGTAGGCCTGCTGGAAGTCGATATTGACGATGGCCAGCTTCTGGCCAAATCCGAACCGGGCGCGCGCGGGATTGGCCTTGACCGCCTCATAGAGTTCGCGAGCGGTCTTGTTCTCCCGGACCATGGTCGGCTCGAATTTCAGGTCTGTCGTCACGACGTACTCCGGGATTGAGATTCATGGGCAGGATAGAAAATCGCCCCACCGCCGAGGGGGCCGTTCACCGGCCTATCCGTTACGCGGATAGACCGGCGTCGATGGACCGCGCTTTGCAGCTCAATGACCGGGCGGGGATTTCCGACGAAGGAAGGCCTGAGCCCTGAGGTCGGCGTTTTCGCGAACGTCCTCATAGAACAGGCCGACGTCATGCATGTGCATGCTGCCGTTCATGTGAGGGCTGGACGCCGTCAGCGGTTTGAGACCGAGCGCCGCCGAGGGCTCAACAGTGAGCACCCCGTCTTCGCAGCGCGCGCTCACCGCATGGGGAACGATCGCCTGCATGGGGCCGGCGTCGGGCGCGCCCGGAACAGCGCCCTTGGCGACGCTCGACGACGCGGCGGGGCGAGACCGGTCGAACGTCAGCGGATTGATGCAGAGCAGCGCCTTGCCGGCGTTGTCGCCCCAGCGCTGGATATAGCTCCTCTGGCTGAAGGCGGCGAAATCCGAGCGGTCGCCGATCGGCAGCATGGAGTTCCACTGCACGACGCAGCCGGTCTGGCTGGGCGTGTCGCAGATCTTCACCGACTTGAAGGTGCGGCCGAAATCGCCCTCGGTCAGACCCATGCCGATGACATAGGCGGCCACCAGGCGCTTCTGCAGCGGCGTGCCGTCGATACGGTCCTCGAGCAGCTTCCTGACGTGATACGCGCCCTGGCTATGGCCGACCAGAATGAACGGTCGCCCCCCGTTGTCGTGCGCCAGATAGTGGTCAAAGGCGGCCAGAACGTCCTTGTAGGCGAAGTCGATGGCCACCTGCCGCGCAGCGGGATCGCCAGGTCCGGCCGCCGCCTGGCGATAGCGTGGCGCGTAGATCCGGCAACAGCGATTGAAAGCGCCGGCCTGTCTGGCGACGACGCTGCCGTCGGTCCAGGCCTGAAGCTTCGGATCGAAGACCTCTCCCGTGGCGTGTTCGCGGCTGAAGTCGGTCGTCGGATGGACGTAGAAGACGTCCGCCTGCCGCAACTCCCGCCGGGGCGAGGCCCCGGGCGCCACGACAGCCGCCGCGCTCTCGGCCCGCGCCGTCGCGGCCCAGTTGGCGGGATCCTTGTAGTCGAGCGCTGACTGCGCCGTCGCGACCGTCGGCGCAACGATCGAGAACACCGCCCCGATCGCCGCCAGCCCGCGCCAAGGAGTGGGGTTCATCGTGTTCATTCCAAGCTTTCCCTTAGCGCGGCTTCGCGGAGGCTTTCGCTCCTCCGGCCGCCAGACGGAGGAGCGCTGCCCTGGCTAGTAGGCCGTGTGGAAGCGCACACCGATGCGGCGGGGCGTCGGCAACACCGCCGCGACGATCGGCCGGTTGTTGTTGGCCTGATCGAAGGCCGGCGAGGTGCTGAGATATGCGCGATTGTCGAACAGGTTCTCGACGAAGAACTCGACCTTCGACTGCTCGTACTGCGCGCCGATCCGCAGGTTCACGCGCTTGGTGTCCGGCGTCTTGTAGAGGTTGGCCGGCTCGCCGTACTGACCGCTCTTGTAGAAGGCGTCCGCATGGAAATAGCCGTCCACCTTGGCGCTGAGCTGACGCGTGTAGTCCATGCTGATGTTGGCGCTATACTTGGAGCCGTAGGCCAACTGGTTGCCCTTGAACAGGTCGAGCGGCGCCGTCCCAGGCGCATAGCCCAACAAGGTCGCGCTGTTGGTGTTGGTGTATTTGAGAATCTTGGTGTCGTTGATCGAACCGCCGCCGCTAAAGGTCAGGGATGGCGAGACGCGAAGATAGAGATTGCCTTCGACGCCCTTCAGGTCGGTGGCGCCGTTGTTGCTATACATGTTGGTCGCCAGCGTGCCGGGAATGCCGGTCAGCGCCGGGTTGACGATGAACAGGCTCTGCAGAATCAGCTGGTCGCGCCACTGAGCGTAATAGGCGCCGATGTCGAGCTGCAGACGCCCGTTGAACAGTTCGCCCTTATAGCCGACGTCGTAGCTGGTGATACGCTCGGGCCGCGTCCCGACCCCGCCGTCGAGCGTCGAGCTGAGATAGTTCTGCAGCGCGGGCGAATAGCTCACATAGGCGGTATTGAAGAGGCCGGGATTGGAGCCCTTGGCGAAGGTCGCGAAGACCTGATGGTGCGGGGCGAACTTGTACTGGATGATCGCCCGGGGCAGGAATTCCTTGGTCTTGTCCTTGAGGCCGGCGATCGGCGCTTCAACGGGTTCGTTCGAGGCGTCGAGCTTGCGGCTGTAGCCGATGGTCGTGGAGTCCTGGTAGCGGACTTCGGCGTTCAGAATGATCTGGGACGTCAGGTCGAAACTGGCGCTGGCGAAGGCCGCGTAGGTGTTGTTGCGATAGGTCGGACCGGTCGGCGAGACCGTGAAGACGTAGCTCGGAGCGGAGATGCCCATGCCGGTGTAGCCCCGGCGGGAATATGAATAGTTCACCCCGACGACGCCGCGCAGCCGCTTGGACTGATCGCTGGAGACGCGGAACTCCTGGTTGAAGGCCATGCCATAGCCGTAGACATCGTTGGGCTGGCGCAGCGCCGGCGCGGTGCCGGGATTGGAGTTGTCGGTGATGACGTCGACACGGGAGTCGTTGGCCGCCGTCACCGAGCTGAAGGTCAGCCCCGTGTCCGGCATGGCGTAGCTAATGTTCAGCGTGCCGACCCGAACCTCCGTGGCCGAGCCCCCGTGATCCAGGCCCAGGTCCTTGTAGCGGACCCCCGCCGCGGGTGAGTGAAGCGAGTCGAGGAAGGACTTCGGCAGAGGATCGGGATTGGGACTGTTGGGATAGGCCAACGGCAGGGTGCCGCAGATCAGCCGGGTCGCCGGGGATGGGCTGCAGTTGAAGGTCGACGCCGGGAATTTGACGAAGGACTGGTAGCCGTCGTCCATCTTCACATAGGCGCCGAACGCACGGACGGTCAGGTCTTCGGTCGGGGTGAACGCCAGCTCGCCAAGAACATTCTTCGAAGACTGGGCGCCGTACTTGTAGCCCGGCGAAAGCGGCGAACTGTAGTAGCCGTCCGTATCGTAGACGCGGCCGGTGATACGGCCCGAGAGCTTTCCGGGGATGATCGGTCCTTCGACCGTCGCCTTAAGGTCGGTCCAGTTGTTGGAGCCATAGAGCGCGTCCACCGACACCTTGAACTCGTCGCCCGGCGCCTTGGTGATGATGTTCACCGCGCCGCCAAAGGTCGCGCGGCCGAAATAGGCGCTCTGCGGCCCCTTGATGATTTCGACCTGGGCCACGTCGGAAATGCCGTCGATCAGGCCCGAGGCGGCCAGCGGCGCGCCGTTGATGAAGACCGTGGTGGTCTGGCTATAGGTGGAGCCGGGCACCATCCCGCGAATGATGACGGTCTGCTGGGCGCGGTTCGTCGTGCTGTTGCCGAAGCTCGTGATGTTCAGCGACGGGGTGTAGTTGGCGACGGCGATCAGGCTGTCGACGCCCTTCTTCTCCATCGAGGCTGCGGACATGGCGGTGATGGCCAGCGGCACGTCCAGCAGGGTTTCGGATCGCTTGCGGGCGGTCACGACGATTTCCGACATGTCCGTCGCGCCCGAATTGACCGACTGGCCGGAGTTGTCCGCGGGCGCGGCCTGTGTGGGCGCCGTTTGGGCCAGAGCCGTTTCGGGCGAAGCGGCCATCAAGGCGACGAACATCACCGCCGGAGCAGCTGAACAGAACAGTCCTTGACGCTTGGAACGCGAATGCATGGTGACGACCCCCTCAGTGTGTCTCGAGAAAGCAATGGGTGACGCCGCCGGGCAGTCACAAAAACAACATCCCGACAAACGAGGAGCCGTGGTCACGGAATAGCGCCGCCCACCGCACAGCGGTTAAATGCCGCTTGGAGGCCGCTGGCGAAGACGCCACAGCAACGCCCCGGCGCCCGCGCGGGCGGCTCCAGGCGCGCAGATGCACTCAAAACGATCAGCAGATGCCGATCACCGCACACTCGCATATGAGCTGTAGTTGCCCCCTCGCGACCTTGGCGCGAGGGGGGCGGCGCGGCGCTAGTGCGCGGCGCGAAGGGGCGAGCCGAAAGCATCCTCGAACAGGCCGAGGAGATAGCCGCCGATCGGGATGGCGGAGGTCGCCGCCGGTGACGGGGCGTTGCAGACATGAAGACTACGCAGGCCGCGATGCACCAGGAAATCGTGCACTAGGGCTCCATCCTTCGAGACAGCCTGGGCGCGCACGCCGGCGGGATAGGGTTGCAGGTCCTTGAGGCTCAGCTCGGGACAATATTTCCGACATTCGGCGAGATAGCCGGATTTGAAGATGGAGTTCTCCATCTCCTTCAGCCCCGAGCGGGCGTTCGCGGCGATCACCTTCCAGAAGCCCGGGAACGCCGCCATCTCGGCCAGGTCCCGCAGGTTGACGTTTGCCCAGCCATAGCCCTCGCGGGCCAGCGCCAGCACCGCGTTCGGGCCCACCGTCACGTAGCCGCCGATCATGCGCGTCAAATGCACGCCCAGGAACGGCAGGTCCGGATCCGGGACCGGGTAGACGAGATGGCGGACGATGTCGTCCTTCGATGCTGGCAGGCGGAAATACTCGCCGCGGAACGGAATGATCTGGAAGTCGGGATCCAGGCCGCACATCCGCATCAGACGATCCGCCATCAGTCCGCCGCAGACGATCGCGCGCCCGGCGCGAACCACGCCGCGTGTGGTCTCGACGACGACCTCGTCAGCGGTTTCCCGCATCCCGACCACTTCGCTGCCGCAGAGGATCGTCCCGCCCTTGTCGCTCACGATCCCGGCCATCTTGCGCGTGATCGCCGGATAGTCGGCGATGCCGCTGGATCGGACCAGGATCGCCGCGTCGCCGACGATGCGCGGCTCCAGGCGATTGAGCTCGGCTCGGTCCAACCGCTCCGGCGCCAAGCCATTTTCGACGCAGCGCGCCTGCAGGGCGTCCAGCCGCGTGACCTCCAGATCGTTGGTGGCGACGATCAACTTGCCGCACTGGTCGAAGGGCAGGTCGTGCTCACGGCAGAACGCGATGGTCGCCGCCGCGCCCTCCCGGCAGAACCTGGCCTTCAGGCTGCCAGGCGCGTAGTAGACGCCGGCGTGGATCACGCCGCTGTTGTGCCCCGTCTGGTGGGTCGCGAGCGCGGCTTCCTTTTCCAGGACGGTCACCGAGACGCCAGGAAAACGCTCGACCAACTGCATCGCGGTCGACACGCCGACAATGCCGCCGCCGATGATGACGATGTCCGTCTTCAGATCGTTCACCGGGCGAACATCCCGCGCTGGCGCATCAGTTCACGATGCAACGCCGGATTTTTCTCGAACGGGGCCCGGCCGTGAAGCCAGAAATAGTTGTTCAGGACGACGAGATCGCCGACCGGCAACGGCACCTCGCGGGTCCCGGGAGATCGCTCCATCGAGCTGGACAGGTCATGCAGATAAAGGGCCTCTTCCATCGATCGCGGCTGCACGAACTGGTCGATGAACGACATCGACAGGCCAAATTCGCTGTCGAAGAAGACGGGTCGTTCGATGTGCTCATCGACGTTCTTGGACCCTGGGGCCTTATAGGCAAAGGGAAGCCGCCCCATCGGGTGGGACACGAAGCTGTCCCGCTCCGCCCAGTCATCGATGTGCAGGAAACGTGACTCACCGCCCACGGCGTTGTCCTCGGCGAATTTCATCATCAGCAGCCAGTCCGTCGCTTCGCTGACGAAGGTCCCGTCGGTATGCAGGGTGAAGAGCCTGTAGGCTTGGCGCAGATAGGAATCGCTATTGTCGGTGTCCTTGACCAGGAAGCGGGCGAAGTAGGTCCCCGACATCGCATCGTGATTGCTCGGACCCAGCAGGTGTCCGATGGCCGTGCCCATTCTGACATAGTCATCGCGCCGATCGGTAACCGCCCCGACGCCCAGGGTGAAACCGCCCGTTTCGCGATCCGCCGTCAGCTGACGCAACGTCGAGGCGAAGCGCCCCCCGAAAGCTTTCTGCAGTTCTTCCGCCACCTTGTAACGCATGAACGGCACGTACTGCAGGTTCTGGACGTCGACCTGGGCGACACTCTCGACAAACGCCGCCAAGACCGACGGCTTCAGCTCGATGTGACGCAGGCGCGGGTGATGCGGATGCGGTCCAACCACGAAGGCGGTTTCTTCAGCCTGGCTGAACGGAGGAGAGATGGCGCTTGGGGCGTTCATGTCGGCGGTTCCAGATTTGACGCCGGTTCATTTGCCTCAACTCGTTTAATCTGATCAAATAAGATATTTGGATATTTTAATCTAATAGAGTGATCATAACATGCTTGAGGCGCGCCAACTTCGTTATTTCGTCGCGGTCGCGGAACATCGGCATTTTGGTCGCGCCGCAGACAGCTTGAACGTCGTCCAGTCCGCCGTCAGCGCCCAGATCAGCCAGCTCGAGGATCGTTTCGGCGTGCGGCTGCTGACCCGGGGCAAGCGCGCCGCCGTCGGTCTTACGGAGGCTGGCCGTCTCTTCCTGACCGAAGCCAAGGCAGCGTTGCAGTCGCTCGAGCGCGCGGAACAGATCGGCCGCCTGGCGGGACGCGGAGAGGTCGGCCGGGTCGAGATCGCCTATGTGGCGTCCGTCGCCATGACCGGTTCACTCGCCCGAATTCTCCGGCAGTTTCGACTGTCGCACCCCTTGGTCGAACTAAGGGTGACGCCCATGGACACGCCCTCGCAGTTGGCCGCCCTGGCCCAGGGGCGCATAGACGTGGGCTTGATCCGGCCGCGCCTGGACTATCCGGCCGGCCTAGTGACGCAGGTGTTCCATGAGGAGCGACTGAGTATCGCCCTGGCGACCGGCCATCCGCTGACCGCCCATGCGCAGCTGACGGCGGCGGCGCTCGAAGGACAAGCGTTCATTATCCCGCAATTCGCCGAGGACGAGGGCTTCGCCGGCCATCTTTTGCACTTGGCTCAGGTGGGCGGCTTCGAGACACACACCGTCCATCGCGTGGGCGATTTCATAACCGCGCTCAGCATGGCCGCGGGCGGTTATGGCGTCGTCCTGGGTCCGGCTTCGATGGAGCGGTTCGCCATCGGCGGCCTCGTTTTCCGGGAGGCGTCGGATTTTACCGACCGCGTACAGTTGGCGGCGGCCTGGCGATCGGACGGCGCCTCGCCGAGCACTCGGGCCTTCGTCGAGGCCGCGATGCGTGAACCGTGATTCTAGCTCCCTCGAAGCCTCGGCAAATTTCCCTGCCGTTCCGAGCGGCCGCCATGGAACGCCTGCAACCACATCGCGCCGAGCACCACTCCGGGTGAACAACCTTCTTGGAAACGACACCTAGATCCTCCCCCGCGATGCGGGGGAGGCGGCCCAGAGGGCCGGAGCGGGCTAATGCGGCAGGCGTCCAGTTCGCCCCCTCTGTCGCGGAGTTTATCCTCGGGCCGGCGACGCCGGACCCGGGGGCGACAGCTCTCCCGTATCACAGGGGAGCATCTACCTACTGTTTCGGCTTGCCTGACCCGATGCGGTTCACGTCCAAGAGCTCGATGCGGAAGATCATCACGCTGTTGGCCGGGATCGGGCCCTTGTCCTGAGCGCCATAGCCCAGGGCCGGCGGCACGTAGAGCATCCATTCGTCGCCGGCCTTCATGCGCTGCAGGGCGATGATCCAGGCCGGCACCAGGCCGTCCAGCGGGAACACCGCCGGCACGCCGCGCTCGTAGCTCGAGTCGAAAATCGTGCCGTCGATCAGCTTGCCCTCGTAGTGAACCTTGACCTCGTCGGCCTTGGTCGGGTGCATGCCGCCGTTGGCCCCCTCGCGAATGACCTTGTACTGCAGACCCTCGGGCAGGGTGACGACGCCCGGCTCCTTGGCGTTCTTGGCCATGAAGGCGTCGGCGATCGACAGGTTCTCCTGGGCCTTCTTGCTGGGACCGCACGCGGCCAGGGTCAGGCCGGCGGCGGCCAGGGTGAGAAGCAGGGCGCGACGATGCATGAAGAACCTCGAACAATCAGGCCGTTCAGCTAGCACGAAGAGCCCCGGAATCCATCTCCGGATGAACACCGACGGGCCGATGCATACTTTTCACGGAACAGTGGTGGCTTTCGCCCGCGAGCTTTTCTAGAAACAGCGTCCCAATATTCAGACGAGCTGCTCATGAAACCCGTCCGTAAAGCCGTCCTCCCCGTCGCCGGCCTGGGCACCCGCGTGCTGCCCGGCACCAAGACGACCCCGAAGGAGCTGCTGAACGTCGTCGACCGGCCGATCCTGTCCTACATCGTCGAGGAAGGCCGCAAGGCCGGCATCGAGCACTTCGTCTTCGTCACCGGCCGTGGCAAGGGCGCGATCGAGGACTATTTCGACCACCAGGTCGAGCTGGAAGCCCAGCTGGAAGCCAAGGGCAAGCTCGACATCCTCAAGCAGCTGCGCGACGAGCTTCCCAAGCCGGGCGAGATGAGCTTCGTGCGCCAGATGGCTCCGCTAGGCCTGGGTCACGCGGTGTGGTGCGCCCGCGACATCATCGGCGACGAGCCGTTCGCGGTCATGCTGCCCGACGTCATCGTCGACGCCGATCCGTCGGCGCTGGGCCAACTGATCGAGGTCTATGACAAGGTCGGCGGCGGCAACGTCATCGGCGTGGAAGAAGTCCCGGCCAGCGAGACCCACAAGTACGGCATCGTCGCCCCGGGCGACGTGAACGGCCGCCTGGCCACCATGACCGGCATGGTCGAGAAGCCCGCCCAGGGCACGGCTCCTTCGAACTGGTCGATCGCCGGCCGCTACATCCTGCAGCCCGAGATCTTCGACCTGCTGGCCGAGCAGGAAAAGGGCGCTGGCAACGAGATCCAGCTGACGGACTCGATGGCCAAGCTGATGAAGGTCCAGGACTTCCACGCCTACGTCTATGAAGGCGTCACCCACGACTGCGGCGACAAGATCGGCCTGTTGAAGGCGAACGTGGCCCTGGCGCTGAAACGCTCGGACCTGGGCGCCGCGGCCCGTGCGGCCGTGGAAGCGGCCCTGAAGGCGTAGACTTAGACTTCTCCTCCCCCCAGCGGGCAGGGCTATCGCATATGACTGAGGAGTGAGCGGAGGAACTGGTCGTTCCATCCGGCGCGCTTGATCTTGCCCTTGATGGATCCTTTGTCGGGATGCAGTCGCAGGGTGTTGAGGGCGAGCTTTCGCATGAGGGCGAGGTTCTGAGGGGCATAGCCGGCGCGGCTGCGCACGGCGTCTTCGTCGAAGGCCACATCGAGAACCCAGTGGAGTTGGTTTT
This sequence comes from uncultured Caulobacterales bacterium, assembly GCA_903900155.1. Taxonomy (GTDB): domain Bacteria; phylum Pseudomonadota; class Alphaproteobacteria; order Caulobacterales; family Caulobacteraceae; genus Caulobacter. The sequence goes on from CAIUMD010000025.1 coordinate 88,138, forward strand.
CGATGGTCCAATGGGTCCTGGCGACGTCGAGCATTCGTTGTGCGGAGAGGTGGGTGGAAAGCAGAAACCAC